>JAQGJP010000055.1 GCA_028290545.1 Rhizobium sp.
CCAAAAGCGCCCGGCCCTTCGGGTGGGCCGGGATTCGGCCGCCGGATGCGTCGCAATCCTCGACCGTAACCAAGGTTACGCTCTCCGGTGTGCTCCTGCCCGGACGGTCGTTCCCGGTCCCACGCAATAGGGCGTCATCATCGAGATTTGGTATTTAAGGCGAAAACAGTTTTACAACTCGGGAAAGGGCTGATGCTGTCCGGGCGTGCGGCACAGGCAGAACGGCCGGCGTGCATTGCTGCACACCGGCCATCGCCCCGCTCTTGAAAAGTGCGCAACCGGTTCCGCCAACCGGTTGCGCTGGACAGCTTGGATCTTATCGGTCGCTTGGGAGGAGAGGTTCAACTTCGGGCCGCCACCCTGATTCTCACCAGAGTACCGAAGCTGAAAGCGATTTCGTCTTGATCTGCGTGTCGAGAATGGTTCTAGTCCTGTTCGCCGCGACCGTAATTGATGTGCATCAAACAACGCCCATCAATGGTAGAATATTTTGTAACAGAACGTAAAAATTGGTGACTGAAAACTTACGGTCGGCGCTCTTGCAATGCATATGCCGAGCGCCGGCTCCTGTTCCTCATTCCGGGTATGCTGTTATATCAAGTCTCGATGATGGCAACCTATCGCTCCGGCGTGATAGGTTGCCATCATCGAGGCTTGGTATTACTCAGCGGCCTGGTTGCCCGCCAGGGCGCGCCGCGCAGCATCGATCATGACGCCGCTGACCACGCCATAGGCACCGGTCCATGCGGCGCGGATATCCGGCGTGAATCGATCGCCGAAGCTGAGCGCCAGCGTCTGGATCAGGGCTGTGCCGACCGTCTGGTAATGCGCTTCCTCGACCCCGTAGCCGACATGGCGGGCGCCAAGGCTCTCGAGCACCGGCACGACCTTGGAAAGATCGCGAAGGCCGCCGACCACGAGTCCGAGCGCCGCCATCAGCTTGGTCGCCAGCGATTTCATTTCGACGTTGACGAACAGCCGGCGCAACGACGGGTCGAGCGCGAACAGTCGCTCGTAAAAGAGGGAGGCGGACTCCTCCTTGCCGCGGGCAAATTCCACGAATGTGGTCTCCAGCATCCTGATAGTCTGATCATCCATCATCAATTCCTTCTTTGTAATTGCTTGATGATCCTTCCTGACAGGCCGATGTTTCTTCCCGAGTTCCCAAGGCAATGGCTAATGTTTCAATTGTTTCCACCGGCCCTTCGGGTGGGCCGGGATTCGGCCGCCGGATGCGTCGCAATCCTCGACCCTAACCAAGGTTGCGCCATCCGGTGTGCTGCTGCCCGGACGGACGTTCCCACACAGTAGGTCGTCATCATCGGGATTTGGCATAACCCGCGAGCGCCTTCAACACCGCGCCGATATCATCCGGCGTGAAGGGTTTTTCGATCACCGGACAGCCGCTGCGCGCCAGAAACCGGCCCGCCGAGGGTCCGAGCGTATCGCCGGTCACGAAGCCGATGCGGTGGACCAGCGCCGGGCGGTTGGCTGACAGCCAGTCGTAGAGACCCGGCCCATCGCCATCCGGCATGCGGATATCGCAGAGGATCATTTCAATCTCGTTCCGGTCGGCGGCGAGCAGTCGTTCGGCGGCATGGCCGCTATGGGCGATCAGGGTCTTGTAGCCATGGCCGGCGGCGATGTCCGCAATGAGCTCGGCCAGATCGGGCTCGTCGTCGACGATCAGCACGGTGGCCTGCCGTTTGGCAGCGGCGTAGGATCCGGTGACGATCTCGTCCCCGGCGGCCTCGGCGATGTCGCGCCCGGTCACCGGCAGGCGGATGACGAATTCCGCGCCGACAGCCGGTTGCGGCTCTGCGAGTTCCAGCGAGCCGTTATGGGCTTCGATCAGCCCGCGCGACACGGCGAGCCCGATGCCGGTGCCGTGGTCCTGCGGCTTGGTGGTGAAGAACGGATCGAAAATGCGGTTGCGGATGCCGGCCGGAATGCCCGGTCCGTTATCCCGTATGGTCAGCAGGATCACGCCTGACCCTGAGTCATGTGTTGCACCCAGCGTGATCCCGCGATGGGGGCCGCCCTTTTCCTCCAGCGCCTGACGTGCGTTGACGATCAGGTTGACGAGCACCTGGTGGAGCAGGTCGGCGTCCGCGAACGTAACGGGCAGATCGTCATCGATCCGCACATCGACGGCCACGTCGCTGGTTTTCAGGCTGTAGGACAGCAGATCGACGGCATCGCCGATGATCGTGCCGATCGCCACATAGGCACGTTCGGCCTTTCGCTGGCGGGCCATCGCCAGGAAAGTCCGGACGATGCGGGCGCAGCGATTGGCGGCATTCTCGATGCGCAGCGCGCGTTCGGTGAGATCCCGGCTGATGGGCAGGGTTGCGCCTTCGCGGCTGATCCTGTCGCGCAGCATCATCGCCTGTCCGAGCACGATCGACAGCGGATTGTTGAGTTCATGGGCGACGCCTGACAGCAGCGAGCCGAGTGCTGCCAGCTTTTCCTTCTGGTAGAGCGCGTCACGCTGGCGCTCGATCTCGAACTGGGCGGCCTTGGCGGCAGTGAGGTCGCGGATATGGGCGGTGAAAAAGCGCTGGTCGCCGACGCTGACATCGGCCAGCGACAGCTCGACCGGGATCAGCTGCCCCTCGTTGCCGAGCGCTTCGAGTTCCACCCGCTTGCCGATCACCCTGGAAACCCCGGTCGACATATAGCGGCTCATGCCTTCGTGGTGGGCGGCGCGGTATTTGTCGGGAATGATCAGCGAGCCGATTTCACGGCCGACAGCGTCCGCTCGACTATAGCCGAACAGCAGTTCCGAGGCCGGATTGAAATCGACGACGCGGCCGTCGCCGTCGACGATGATGATGCAATCGAGCGAGGTCGCGATGATCGACTGGTGCAGCGCCATGCTTTCGGCATGCTGCCGCCTGGACCCGGCAAAAGCCTTGTCACCCGGCGGTTGCCCACCGGCGCCGGGCTCATGGCGCTTCACTGCATCGTCGCGGCCTGATGTCATGCGGATTTCTTTCCCGGAGAGAAGATATAGCCGGCGCCGCGCACGGTCTTGATCGTCTGCGGCTTGGAAGGATCCTCCTCGATCTTCTTGCGCAGCCGCGTGACCCTGATATCGATCGACCGGTCGAAAGGATCGTCATTCTTCCTGTGGGCGAGATCGAGCAGCCGGTCGCGCGACAGTACCCGATAGGGGTTCTGCAGGAAAACCTCGACGAGATCGAATTCCATCGATGTCACGGCTTCCTCCCGGCCACCGGGGTGAAGCAGCCGCCGCCCGTCGAGGTCGACCAGCAATCTGCCGAATGGCACGAGCGCCTCGGTGGCGGATACAGACTCGGTCACCGGGGCCGCAACAACCACAGCGCCAGACACCACGATCCGGCCACGGCGCAGCACGGCGCGGATCCGCGCCTTCAGTTCGCGGAGGTCGAACGGCTTGGTGAGATAGTCGTCGGCGCCGACTTCCAGGCCGACGATCCTGTCGATGATCTCATCGGCGGCGGTGACCATGATCACCGGCATCTGCCCCTGGGCACGCAGGCGGCGGGCAATCGAGAAACCATCCTCTCCAGGCATGTTGACATCGAGCAGGATCAGATCGGCGCTTTTCTCCGCCAGCATGGCGTCGAGCGCACGGCCGCCGGATGCGGCGCGGGCCGAAAAACCCTGTCCCGTCAGATATTCAGCAACCATGTCGCGCAGATGTTCCTCGTCATCGACGACGATGATTTCCGCCCTATCGCCCATTTCCGCCACGTCTGTTGCTCCTGTTCGGCGGCCTGCCCCGATACTGGCTTACCGCAATTGTTCCGCGCGCGCCTTGGCTATTTTCTCCTGCATGACGGATTGCAATGGAAATCTATTTCGCGGGATCTGTTGGCTGAAACAATTGAAACAAAAAAGATGATGGTGAACCTATAGTTGAAACAAATATTTTTTAGTTTGGATGGTTTTTTTGCCTGAGCCGTTATCCGCGCAGAAACCTGAAACAAGAGGCCAGACCCGTGACCACCCATACGATCGACAACGTCCGCAACACGACGCTGCATGCCGATATTGCCGGCGATACATGGATCATCACCAAGACCGGCGAGATCACCACGCCGAGCACCGGTATCGATGCGAGCAACGGCGCGGCGAACCGTGAGATCATCGTCAACGGCAGTGTCTATGGCCTGAACTACGGCATCGAGTTCGGCAATATGGCTGGCAAGGGCGGTGGCGAACTCGTCATCGGCAACAGCGGCACCGTCTCTTCGGATGATACCGCCATCTTCACCCATGGCGATGGCCAGATCACCACCAACAATGGCACGATCGGCGGAATGGAGGGCATCTACTCCAGCGGCGACCAATCGCTCATCACCAACAACGGCCTGATCAAGGCATCCAATGGCGGCATCGTCATCGAGAATGGCACTGCGACGATCGTCAACACCGGCAAGATCGTCAGCGAAGGCGCCATCTGGGCGCCGTCCTATGACAATGGCGGCTCCGCCAAGGTCATCGTCGAGAATTCGGGCAGGATCATCGGCGACAAGGTGTCCATCGAGCTTGTCAGCGTCGGCGACCATGAAATCCACAATATGGGAAAGATCGTCGGCGAGATCATCGGCGGCGATGGCAACGACCGCCTGGAAAACACCGGCAAGGGCGTCCTGAAGAATGAGGCTTCCCTCGGTGACGGCAATGACCGCTTCATCAACAGCGGCAAGACGCTCGACGATGTCTATCTCGATGATGGCAATGACATCGCCGACCTGCGCGGCGGGACGCTCACCGGTACGCTGTATGGCGGTGCCGGTGACGATGTCTTCTTCTTCAGCAACAACGATCTGAACATCCATGAGAATGCCGGCGAGGGCGTCGATACGATCAAGTCCACCGTCAGCGTCTCGCTCGCGCTGGATCGCTACGGCGAGATGGAAAATGTCGTCCTGCTCGGTAAGCGCGATTCCAATATAGACGGCAACGAACTCGACAACCGCATCATCGGCAACGCCGGTGACAATTATATCAACGGCGGCGAGGGCGGCGATATGTTGCGTGGCGGCGCCGGTGCCGACGTGTTCGTTTTCGAGGGTTCTTCCCAGCAGGACGAGATCAGGGATTTCCAGAACGGCATCGACAGGATCGACCTTTCCGACTGGCTGGACATCGACAATTACCAGGACGTCAAGGATTTGATGATCGTCAGCGGCGACGATGTCGTCATCGACGCCGGCATGGACAGGATCACCCTGCATGACACCAAGATGAGCGAGATCGATAAGTCAGACTTCATCTTCGCCTGATTCATAACATCATGAAATCGCATCATAAACCCGGCCTTGCTCCGGGTTTTTCAATGCGCTGGTCCGAAGTTCCCGAAGGAACAGCCAGCGCCCGCCGATCCGCCTATACGCACATCAACTGAAGCGGACAGTTTCCGCCGGATCAAGAGAGGAAATTGGCTGTGACAAAGCATATCATCAAGCAGGACCAGACGACGCAGTGGCATATCGACGACAGCAGCGATACCTGGATCCTCGCCAAGGATGCGACGATCACTGTCTCGATGCAGACGGCGGTCTACGAAGATGACACCCGGAGCGACAACCGGATCGTCATCGACGGCGATATCCAGTCCGATAACCCGATCCAGATCACCCCGACCTATGGCATCAGCACCTACGGCACCAACACCCGCATCGAGGTCAATGCCTCGGCCAAGGTTGCCGGCGACACCGCCGTGGTCATGCGCGGCGGCAACGAGACGCTGGTCAACGAGGGCAAGCTGATCGGCGACGATTATGGTGTCGAGACCAGCAGCAACAGCGGGGAGATCATCAATTCCGGCCTGATCAAGGGCTATCAGGCCGTCAGCGGCTATCAGTACGGTCTTCATATCGTCAATGCTGTCGACGGCGACATCAAGGGCACTTACAACGGCATCTATTATTTTTCCAGCCAGGATCTGAAAATCGAAAATGCTGGCCTGATCAAGGCCAGCGTCAACGCGATCACCGACGGCGACGGCGACGCCGACATTACCAATACCGGGATCATAAAGGGCAATGTCGTTCTCGGCGCCGGCGACGACCGCTTCGACACGCGGGGCGGCAAGCTGATCGGCGAGATCACCGGCGGCGACGGGTCGGACACCTATATCGTCGACACTTCCGATATCGTCATCCACGAAAGCATCCTGAACGGCAGCGATGCCATCCGGTCGATGGTCGATTTCACACTGGTCGACAATGTCGAGAAATTCTACCTGATCGGCGGCGCCGACATCGACGGCACGGGCACCATCTCCGCCGACAAGCTGTTCGGCAATGGCGGCAGGAACCAGCTCTCGGGCCTTGCGGGCGAGGATCTTCTCGACGGCGGCAAGGGCAACGATCGCCTGCGCGGCGGTGGCGACAGCGACACATTCGTGTTCTCGTCCGGTGACGGCCATGACGTGGTGCTGGATTTCGATGGTCTGCAGGATCGCATCGACCTTGCCGGCATGAATGATATCAAGACCTATGACGACCTGATGAAAAACCATGTGAAAGTATCGGATGGCGATCTGACCATCGTCTCCGGCAGCGACGAGATCCTGCTGAAGAATGTCGTCAAGGCCGACCTGTCCGAAGCCGGTTTCGATTTCTGAACAACAACAACGAATGAAGCCGGCGGGCGCTCTCCTGCCGGGCTTTTCCCTGTCGTGAATTCGTCTGAAACAATTGAAACATTTATCGCCGTTGAGGGAGTTATCCTGAAACAACCGGCACGCAAAACAATATCACGAAACATACAACAAGAGGCTGATTGCAATGTCGAAATCCATCCCTGAAAACTATAACGCCCAGTATGATCTCAACGCCTCCAACGAGACATGGACGCTTGCCGAAGGTGCCACGCACACCGCACCCGCAGGCCATGGCATCAGCGAGGCCGCGCAGTATCACGACAATCTGGTCAAGGTGGATGGCCAGATCACTGCGATATCCATGGCCAGCGCCGGCGTCGCGCTGCAGGGCACGGGCTCTTCCGTCATCGTCGGTGAGAACGCGACGATTGACGCATGGCACGGCGTCGAGCTGTTCGGCAATGAGCAGGGCGTGGTCAACAACGGTATTCTCAATGTCCTCGGCACCGGTGTCTATTCGCAAGGCCCCGACAACTTTGTCACCAATAACGGCATCATCACCGTGCATCCGTCGTCTGCCGAGGACGATGTCGACGGCATCGTCGCCGATGGTCAGAACACGGTGCTCAACAGCGCGTCGGGCTGGATCGACGTTACCGGCAATGGCATCACCGTGCAGAGCGTCGGCGATGAGGTGACCGAGGTCCATAATTTCGGCTCGGTGATCGCCGGCAATCTCGCCTTCTACGGCTGGGCCGGCAATGACAAGCTCGTTAACCGCGGCTTCATGGAAGGCGATGTCCAGATGGGCGGCGGCAACGATACGTTTGACGGCGTCGGCGGTTCGGCGCAGGGCGCGGTGATGGGTGGCTACGGGGATGACAGCTACATCATCGATGCCGCCAATATCTTCCTGTTCGAGAAAGCCAACGAAGGCACCGATACGGTCCAGTCGAAAGTCAGCTGGACGCTCGGCAAGGAGTTCGAGACGCTGAAGCTGCTCGGCTCCTCTACCATAAATGGCAAGGGCAACGAGCTTGGAAACGAGATTGCCGGCAACAACAAGGGCAACAAGCTCTCTGGTCTTGGCGGCGACGACGATCTCGACGGAGGCAGGGGCGGCGATGTGCTGACCGGCGGTTTCGGCGCCGACACGTTCCATTTCTCGAGCGGCTACGGCAAGGATACGATCACGGACTTCACCAATGGCATCGACATCATCGATCTCTCGGACCTGTCGGGCGTTTCTGATTTCATCGATCTCAAGAAGCACCACCTGACCGTGTCGGACAACGACCTGATCATCGCCGATGGCGCCGACCGCCTGATCATCGAAGACACCAAGAAATCGGCGCTGGATTTCTTCGATTTCGATTTCTGATCTCCGATAGCCTGTCTCCTTTGCGAAGGAGGCTATTGGCATGCCCCGGCGGAAGAGCCTCGCCGCCGGAGTTTTTGTTTGTTCCTCCTCCTGATTTCTTTTCCCCTCATTCTCCACGGATGCTCACATGGCCATGCATACAATCAATTCCGACCGCACCACGCAATGGAAGATCAAAGACAGCGACGAAAGCTGGACGCTGAGCGCCGACACGCAGCTTCATGTCGTCGGCGGGCCTGCGATCAGACTGACCCAGGGCGCCGACAACAACATCGTCAATATCGACGGCCGGGTGCTCAACACGGGAATGGAATCCTACGGCGTTTTTGTCCAGGGCGCCAACAACACGTTGAAGATCGGTGCGGACGCCGAGATAGACGCCGCCGCCGGCGTCTATGGGTACGGCATCGACACCACGGTCAATATCAAGGGCGATATCCATTCCAGCTATTACGGCGTCTATCTGACAGAGGCCGGGCATGTCACCAATAGCGGTGAGATCACCGGCATGATGGGCATCACAGTCGGTGGTGGCGATTTCAGCCAGCAGGCGGCCGGCGAGGTTGCCGATTTCGAAAACAGGGTCGTCAACCAAAAGGGCGGCGAGATCATGGGCGGGCAGATCGGCGTCTATTTTGCCGGCAATGGCGACCAGAGGCTCGTCAATGACGGATTGATCAGCAGCGCCGGCGACGCGGCGGTCGGAAATTATGACGGCACGCTGCATATCGTCAATCGCGGCAGCATCGACGGTTCGATCCGGTTCGGAAATGGCGAGGATTTCATCGATACGCGCAAGGGCGTTGTCAACGGCGAGATCCATGGCGGCGACGGTCATGACCTCTACATCATCGGCAAGGGCGCAGCGGTTATTGTCGAAGAGGCTAATGAGGGCGACGACACGGTAAAATCGACGGTCAATGTCACGCTGACCGACAATGTCGAGAGACTGTTTCTCATTGGCAAGGCCGATATTGCCGGGGTCGGCAACGCCAACGACAACGACATCCAGGGTAATGGCGGCGACAATGTGCTGCGCGGTCTCGGCGGTGTTGACATGCTGGTCGGCGGCAGGGGAAATGACGAGTTGCGCGGTGGCGCCGGGGCCGACACTTTTGTGTTCAGCAAGGGTGGCGGCAGGGACACGATCATGGATTTCGAGGACGGCGCCGACCGGCTGACGCTTTTCAACTTTGCCGACGGTGACAACTATTCGGAACTCCAGTCCCATATCACCGATCACGGCAAGGATGTCTGGATCAGCTTCGACGACAGTCACGATCGTCTTGTGCTGAAAAACGTCGATTTTGTCGATATCGACATGAACGATTTCAATTTCGGGATCTGACCGTTGTCATTGACCGCAGTTCCCGTTTAGGCCGGCTCAGACCTTTGTACCCGCCAGCATTTCGCGCTTGCCGGCAAAGCCCGGCCGGCGCTCGACCCTGAAACCCGCCGCGACCAGATTGCGGCGGACGAATCCGGCGGCGGCATAGGTCGCGAACGTGCCGTCATCCTTCGTGTGGTCGAACACCGCCTTCATCAGCTCCGGCGACCACATGGCGCCGTTGCGCGACGGCGCGAAGCCGTCGAGATACCAGGCGTCGAACATCTCCTCGCTGGCCCTGACATTCTCCAGAGCCTCTCCGCAAACCACCGTCAGCCGGACGCTGTCGTCCATCTGGAGATCGACAATGCCGGACGGTCGGTCCGGCCACTGGTCGAGCAATGCCTGGCGCTCGGCGGCGATTTCCGGCCAGCGGCCGATTGCCTTGCCGATGCTGTCGCGGTCCATCGGATAGAGTTCGAAGGAGATGAAATGCAGGTTTGCCTGCAGCGATTTCAGCTGTGCATCCCGTGATTTCCACACCCGCCATGTCTCGCAGAAATTCAGGCCGGTGCCGAAGCCCAGTTCACCGATCGTGAATGTGCCGCCCTGATGCCAGCGCTCCGGCAGGCCATTGCCCGCGAGAAACACATGGCCGCATTCGGCGCGGCCGTCGGTGCGGCAATAAAAATGATCGCCAAACGCGGTGGAATAGGGCATATCGCCCTCCATCCATTCGAGGTTCAGCGTGCCGGGTTCGTTCAAATCCTTGTCCATGTCGTCAGGCGATAATTTGCTTTCCGCGCCGGGTCAATTGTCCGCAGACATCCTTGTCGTCGGCGGCGGCGTCATGGGGCTCTGGGGCGCGGTGAAAGCCGCCCAGGCCGGGCTCTCGGTTGTTCTTGTCGATGCGGCCAAGATCGCCGGCGGGGCGAGCGGCGGCGTCATGGGAGCGATGTTTCCCTGGATGCCGGATCGCTGGGACGAGAAGAAGCAGTTCCAGTATGAGGCGCTGACCAGCCTGCCGGATGAACTGGCGGTTCTCGAGGCCGATACAGGTCTCTGCGCCCGGTTCCGGCGCTCGGGCCGGATCATCCCGCTGCCGAAGCCGCATCTGAAGGTCATCGCCCTCCGCCATCAGGCCGATGCGCTGGACAACTGGCATCAGGGCGAGCACCGCTTCTTCTGGCATGTCTCGGATGCGCCGCCGGTCGCCGGTTATCTGGCTCCGGAATGCGCCGCCGGCGGCTACGTGCACGACACGATGGCGGCACGCCTTGAACCGCGCGCGCTGTCGGCTCTGCTCAAGGCTTGGCTGGTCATGCAGCCGAACGTGCGGGTGCTGGAGCAGGCGAGCCTTGTGTCGCTGGATGCCGCCAGGGGCAGGGCGGCGGTTTCTTCCAGTCCCGAGGGACGAATGGAAATCTCCTTCTCCCACGCCTTGATCGCCGCCGGTGTCGAGAGTTTCCCGATCCTCGAAGGCCTGATGCCGCCCATGCCCAGGCCGCTCGGCCAGGGTGTCAAGGGACAGGCGGCCTTGCTGAAGGCCGATCTCGATCCATCGCTGCCTGTCGCATTCCTCGATGGGCTCTATGTCGTGCCGCACGAGGACGGGCATGTCGCGGTCGGCTCGACCAGCGAAAACAGCTTTGCCGATCCCTGTGCGACCGACACGCTGCTGGATACGGTTCTCCAGAGGGCCCGCGCGCTGGTGCCCGCCCTTCGTGATGCGCCGGTGATCGAGCGCTGGGCCGGCATGCGCCCGAAGGCAATCGGCCGCGATCCGCTGGTCGGGCCGGTGACCGGCCACCCCAACGTCATTTCACTGACCGGCGGTTTCAAGATCTCGTTCGGCATGGCCCATCGGCTGGCCGCCTGCGCGGTTGACTATGCGCTCGGCCGCGAGCCACAGGGCCTGCCGGAGAATTTCACGCTCGCGGGACAGGTCGCGCGCGAGATGCAGGCGTAGAGACGCTACATCAGCAGCGCGCCATATCGGCAACGGCGGCGTGGCCGGGCCACGCCGCCGCGGTGAAGATTGTAGCGATCAGGACTTGTTGACGGCCTTCTTGTCACCCTTTGCCGGCATCGCGGCATCCGCCTTTTTCCCGACGTGCTTCTTGACGGCGACCTTGTGATGCATCGGCTTCTTGTGGGCGACATGCTTGACGGGGCAGGGCTTGGCCTTGGTGGCGGCGCAGGCGGCGGCGGGCTTGTTCGCGGTCGTGGCGGCATCGGCCATCGGGGCGATGGCGAAGCTGGAGCCGAGAGCGACGGAAAGGGCGATTGCGAGTGCGGAGATCTTGTTCATGACTTTATCCTTGGATTGGGTTGTTGTTCGGAAGGGAAGACCGGCTGGCTGCCCATGATCGTCAAAGCCCTGGCAAAGGCACGTAGCCCCTGGGCTGTCTTGCCCTTGGCGCAAAGGCCGCGTGCCTTGTCTGCCAGCTCGTCGACGCTCCGGGGCGGCGGGGTCTTTGCTGCGTGTGTGATGCCGGACAATTGCTTGTCCAGCACCGCACACCGTTTCTGGCCGATCGTTCCCGCGAGAGACGATGAGGCGATCAGCATCGACGCCAGGCAAACAGCGATAAAACCGAATTTCTTGTCTACGCCTGACATTGTCCGAATCCGTTTTGAACCGCTGTTGGCAGTGGTTTTACGCCCGCAAAGTCTCAGCCCCGTTTCCGGTTTTCGTTGATTTGTTGCAGGAATGTTTCTGCATGTAACACTTGCATTTTCCCCGATATCGGTTCTATTTCCCGGCAAAAACGGGTGTGCCAATGGCCGGTTCGCAATCCAGATTGCTGATCGTGGACGATGACCACGAGATCTGTTCGCTCGTCGTCCAGTATTTCGAAAAGCATGGCTTCCAGGTCGCGACGGCCTATTCCGCCAGCGATATGCGCAGGATGCTGGCGCGCGAGAGTATCGACCTGATCCTGCTCGATATCATGCTGCCGGATGCCAACGGACTGGATCTCTGCCGGGAAATCCGCCAGACCACCGGCGTTCCCGTCATCATGCTGACGGCGGTCAGCGATCTGGCCGATCGCGTCGCCGGGCTGGAGATCGGCGCCGATGATTATGTCGCCAAACCTTTCGAGCCGCGCGAACTGCTGGCACGCGTGCGCGCCGTCATCCGGCGGCGGGCCGAATCGCGGCCGGCGGAAAATCAGAAGACGGCGGAATGCTATCTGCTGGATGGCTGGATGCTGGATATCGAGCGCCATCGGTTCGCCAGTCCCGGCGAGGTGCTGATCAGCCTGACATTCGCGGAATTCGAGCTCCTGTCGATACTGGCGCGCCATGCGAACCGACCGCTGGCGCGGGGCCATATCCTCGAACTGATCTCCGGCATAGGCGCCGATGTCTATGACCGCAGCGTCGACGTTCTGGTAAGCCGTCTCCGCCGCAAGCTCGAAAATGCCGGCTGCCCGCTGGCAATCATCAGCATCCGCAATATCGGCTATGCCCTGCAGGCGCAGGTCGAGCGGCGATGAGCAGTTTCCTGCCGCGGTCGCTGCCTGCCTGGGTGCTGTTCATCCTCGTCGTGGTCGTCATCTCGTTCCAGGCGGTGACCTTGCTGGTCGCCGACTATTCGGTGGCCGACAATCTCAGGACGGCCGATCTCTTCCGGCTTGCGGAACGGATTGCGGGCGTGGCGCGCGCGCTTTCCGGCCAGACGCACGAGAAGCGGCTCGAACTGGTGTCGGGCCTGCAATCGGCTTTTCTGGCTGTGACCATAGACAAGGTGCCGACGGTCTCCAGCATCATCGCCGGCGACGACGAAATGGCCGAGCTTGAGGATATCCTGACCGCCAAGCTGGCGACCGATGGCGTCACCGATCTCAGGATCGCCGAATACGACGCCAACAGCGGCACCAGCGCGCAGGGTCTCACGCTGCATCGCGATGGCAGCAATGATGGCATTGCGGCGGATCTGGCGCGCGAGGCGCAGAATTTCGGGACATCCGGCTATTTCGCTGCATCGATGAAAACCGAAGATTCCGGCTGGATCAATTTCGTGGTGAAGAAATCGCCGGATACGATGCCGCTGACCGGCAGCAATCTCGCCATCTATGTCCTGCTGGCGGCGGTGCCGCTGGTGATCTGCGTCTGGGCAGTCTACCAGCTGGTGTGGCCCTATCGCCGGCTCGAAAGGGCGGTCCGCAGGCTGGGCGAGAATCTCAGGCGCCCGGAAATTCCCGAACGCGGAGGCTATGAAGTTCGCGCCGTGATCCGCGCCATCAACACCATGCAGAAGCGGCTGAACGATCATATGGCCGAGCGCGAACATCTCGCGGCGGCGCTTGCCCATGACCTCAGGACACCGCTGACGCGGATGAAGATCCGCTGCGAACTTTCACGCAGCCCGACGGTCCAACTGCTGGGGCAGGACATTCGCGAGATCGAGCGCATCGTCAATTCGGTGCTGGAATTCTCGCGGGCCGGCGTCGCCAGCGGCCCGAAGGAAAAGATCGAACTGACCTCGCTGGTTCAGGACGTCTGCGATCAGTTTGCCGATGGCGTGCATTTCGACCCTGGGCATGCCGCCGGCCGCTCGGTGGTGGTGATGGCGAATGCGACGTTCCTGTCGCGCGCCATCACCAACCTGGTCGAAAATGCGGTGCGTCATGGCGGTTCGGCGCAGGTCTCCGTCGTAGCCACCGCACCCGAATGGGTCTCGGTGGTCGTCGAGGACAATGGCAGGGGCATTCCGGAGGACCAGCTCGCCAATGTCGTCAAGCCGTTCTACCGGATCGAGACGTCCCGCAACCGCGATACCGGCGGCACCGGACTGGGGCTGGCGATCTCCGACAGCGTCGCCCTCAGCCATGGCGGCCGCCTGGAACTCGCCAACCGGCAGCAAGGCGGCTTGGCTGCATCGCTTGTGCTGCCGCTGCTGCCGCAGGGGTGAGGGTCGCCCCTCGACAAACCCTTCTCCCGCTTCTAGTTTTCTGCAGAACGCAGTTGTGATGGTCGGGCGGCTTGTCGCCGCCCGCTGCTGCTGTCTAGAAAATGAACAATGATTTATCGAGCTGGCCGACCGACCAGATATCTCCAAAAACTTCCACCGTGTCTTCTGCGCCGAGATGGAATGTGATCGAGGAGCCTCCCGCGCTGACGTGGTTGTTGATGAGGTCTTCGTAGTCGCGAATGGCTTTGACGCCCGAAAGGTCGATCCTGTCATGCTCCCCACCTTTGGTATGAAAGCTGCCGATGAAGTCCTTTCCACTGCCGTCCTCAAAGGCAAACGTGTCGGAGCCGTTGCCGCCGAACAATTCGTCATTTCCCGTTCCGGCGGCCAGGACGTCGTCGCCGTTGCCGCCGGTAATGGTCCAGGACATGCGCGCCTCCGACATGTCGATTTCATCGTCGCCGTTGGTGCCCATCATATGACCCGACAGTCTGGTCTCGGCATCCCGCCACTGGAAACGGTCTGCAGATGTGAGCTGGATCGTCGGTTCGAGATCTGGATCCTTGGTGCCGCTGACAATATGTTTGAAACTCTCAAGAAATTCGGCGCTCGCCATCAGCGGTTGAGTGAGAAAGAAGTTAGGTCTGCTTGCCTTGACGGTGAAAACAAGGGTTTCTATGCCCGTGACACTCATGTTGGAGGCGTCGCCGTGGAACTCCAGCGTGTCATCACCCTGGCCGCCCGTCACCGTCACGTTGAAGTCTGTCAGGTTGTGGAGGTTTACAAACAGATCGTTGCCCGTCCCGCCGTTAAAAACTTTGTCGCCACTGCACCTGATCGGATAGTTGTCGTAATCATAGATCGTTTCGCCGCTGATCTTGTCGTTGCCGGCGCCACCCGTGATCTCGTCATTGCCGATCTCCGCGATAATCAGGTCATTTCCGTCGCCGCCGTAAATGGTATCGTTGCCGGCTCCGCCATCCAGACTATCGGTTTCGCCGCTACCGGTCACGATGTCGTCGCCCGATCCTCCGGTTACTGTCCCTCTGCTCGTGCCGAGAGTAATTACATCATTGCCGGCGTTGCCATTGATGCCGAACCGCAAATCGTTTCCGGAAACATCCAGGGTGTCGTCGAATTCCGAGCCGAATATAGCAAACCCCTCGGCCTTGCCCTTGACGAAATTAATATCCGTCAATGTCGCCTGGCTTGAAAATCTCAAGCTTCCGTAGTGAGACCAACTCACCACTTCGTCCAGTGAGGTGAGGTCGAAGTTCCCCACATCGACCCGCCCCAAGACTGCCAGTCGCTCGATACCCGTAATGCTCAATCTGTCCAGGTCGTTTTCGGTGTAGAGTGTATCGATGCCTTCTCCACCGTCGATAACGTCGGCGCCTTTGAACCGGCGGATTTCGTCATCGCCCGCGCCTCCGCTCAGTGTGTCCCGACCCTCGGAGTCATACAGAGTATCGTTTCCGTCTTCACCGTAGAGTTCGACGCCATATTCTGAAAGGCGAAAGCTTTCGACCAAAAGCTTATCATCACCGCCGCCAGCATGAATGATATTATAAACATCGGAGCCTCTGCCGTTGTAGGCTGTGTGCGCTCTCAGTCTGTTGGCATTGTCATTGCCTTGAATAATCAATCCTATGTTGTCTCTCACTTGCTAATCCTCGGATATGCAGCACGCGATTAAAATGCTGTTGTGTTTATGAGTTTGGGAAGCCGGCGCATGGCAATGCTGCCGAACATTAGAATTTGGGGCGGGGACGCAGGAGCCGTGTCTTGTTTTTTCGAGACCAATGCGTTTCGATCAGGGATGCGCCAGGATAGGTTGTTCTGCGTCCCCTCTTTTTCTCAATACGCCAAATGAATTTTCATTCAAACAGGCGGGCGTCCCGGTACTCGTTTATAGTTTAGAGTCGTGATGTTCGTGTCTGAATAGCGATAGTCCACGTCGCTGGCAATAGGCACAGTAATCGCAGTTTCACAGAATCGGATTCTTCTCCTCCCCTCGACAAACCCTTCTCCCGCTTCTAGTTTTCTGCAGAACGCAGTTGTGATGGTGGAACGCATGCCGGACAAATCCTATCCCCGCGATCTTGTTGGCTACGGCCGCAATATCCCCGATCCGAAATGGCCCGGCGGCGCCCAGATCGCGGTGCAATTCGTGTTGAACTATGAGGAGGGCGGCGAAAGCTGCATCCTCGATGGCGATCCGGCGTCGGAGAACCTGCTGTCCGAGATCGTCGGCGCCGCAGCCTGGCCCGGCCAGCGCAATCTCAACATGGAAAGCATCTACGAATATGGCGCGCGCGCCGGATTCTGGCGGCTGCACCGGCTTTTCACCGCGCTCGACGTGCCGGTCACCGTCTATGGCGTGACGCTGGCCATGGCCCGCAATCCGGATGCTGTGGTGGCGATGAACGAGGCGGGCTGGGAAATCGCCAGCCACGGCTACCGCTGGCTGGAATACAAGGATTTTGCCGAGGATGTCGAACGCCGCCACATTCTCGATGCCGTCCGCGTCCACACCGAGGTCGCCGGCACGCGGCCGCTCGGCATGTATCAGGGCAAGCCGTCGATCAATACGTTGAAGCTGGTGATGGAGGAGGGCGGCTTTCTCTATTCTTCCGACAATTATTCCGACGACCTGCCGTTCTGGGTTCCCGACCACAACGGCAAGCCGTTCCTGATCGTGCCCTACACGCTCGATACCAACGACATGCGCTTTGCCACGCCGCAGGGGTTCAATTCCGGCGACCAGTTCTTCGCCTATCTCAAGGATGCGTTCGACACGCTCTATCGGGAAGGCAAGGAAGGGGCGGCGAAGATGATGTCGGTCGGCCTTCACTGCCGGCTTGTCGGCCGCCCGGGCCGTATCGCCGGCCTGCGCCGCTTCGTCGATTACGTGCTCAAGCACGACAAGGTCTGGATCCCCCGGCGCCTGGACATTGCCCGCCACTGGCACGAGCATCACAAGCCGGACTGGACCTGACGCGATGCACCGAACGGCTCCTGCTATCGGCCATCCACAAATGGGTGAAGTAAAGTTGTCACAGACGATTGTCGCTACCGTTGGATAGATGATATGTCGTATGGTTGTACTTGCTAATATTGAAATTTTTTGCGATTCCTTCAGGTCAGGGCCATGATGGTCCGACATGGGAGGAACATGCAATGGTCAACAAGACGCTGAACAATGGCGATAATACTTACGTCGGCTCGAACAATGATGATGTCATCTACGGTCTCGGCGGCGATGATTCGATTTTCGGCGCGAACGGCGATGACCAGATTTATGGCGGCGACGGCAACGATACATTGCGGGCCGGCTTAGGCAACGACAGTTTATATGGCGGCAGCGGCAACGACATCCTGACGCTTTTCAAAGGCAATGAAGTGTTCGATGGCGGCGGCGGCATCGATTTCATCGATTTCTACTATACGACCAAGGGCATCACCATCGATCTTGCCGAAGACGTCACCAACTTCACCATCGGTTCGAAGACGTATCAGGTGGCTTACACCGGTATCGAGGCGGTCTACGGCTCCAGTCATAATGACAAGCTTACCGGAGACGGAAAGCAGAACCTGCTGCGGGGTGAGGATGGCAATGACCGGATTCTGGGCCTCGGGGACGATGATTTCATATCCGGCGGCAATGGCAAGGACGTGCTGATTGGCGGGGCGGGGAAGGACGCCTTCCTTTTTGGCCATGAGCCTGACGGCAGGAAGAATTTCGACCAGGTGATGGATTTCACCGCCGGTACGGATCGCGTAGGGTTCAACGGCACTATTTTCGATGTCGATGGCGCCGGCAAGACATCGCATTTCCGCGACATAGATTACCGGACGCTGGACGCGGATCAGTTCCAGTCGGGCCAGGGACATGTGGCTGCAAATGCCGATATCCGGGTCATCTACGATGCAAGCGACGGCATTCTCTATTACGACGCCAATGGCAGCAAATCCGGTGGGCTGGGGGAGATTGCCGATCTCGGCGAGAATCTCGATCTGTCCGCGGATTCGATATTCGTCTACGGGCTCTGACGCGGCGCTATTGCAGCGACTGCCTACGGTATGGTTTCAGGTTGACAGTCCATGGCGCGGCCAAGCTGCCATGGACTGTTGATAAGCAATTGATATTGCCAGCCATTGTTAAACCGCCGGCGGCGGCGAAATAGCGATTATGTTCTTCTGGTGAACACGATGTTCAAAACCACTTGTCTGAAACGGGGCTTCTACACATGAAGCTTTCGGCAAACGGCGCGGGTTCACCTTTCCAGAAGCTTCTCGCACGTCCTACGTCTGCATGAACGATCAGGTTGGGAACTTGTGCGCTTGGCGGCGAAGTGAAAGCAGCATGTTTAGAGTTGACATATGAGACATACAAGCACAGTCTTACGCAATTCCTGAGACCCCGAGAGCAATAGAGGACCACCACTGGTTTGAGCTTTCGAAAATTGGCGGGCGACACCCGCTGTGGCAGTCTTCACATGCATGTAATCACGAAGAGGAGAATGATTCATGGCGAAGAAGAAGCAGGGAACCAATGGTCCCGACATTTTCAACGGCACCAACGCCAGCGACGAGTACCATGGCCTCGGTGGCGATGACAAGATTGACGGTAAAAACGGCAATGACAACCTGTATGGCGACGCCGGCAACGATAGGATCTTGGGCGCAAACGGCAATGACAAACTGTATGGCGGCGCCGACGACGACAAGATCTTGGGCGGAACGGGTAACGACAAGATTTACGGCCAAGACGGCAACGACAACCTGATCGGTGGTGCCGACGACGATTCAGTCAACGGCGGCGCTGGTGATGACATTCTTAACGGCGCCAACGGAAACGATAAGATCATTGGCGGCTTAGGCCTCGATACGCTGACAGGTGGCAGTGGTGCGGATCATTTCTATTTTAAGGGCGCTGAGACGGGCGACTTCACACTGAATTTGTCCGATTCGATCACCGATTTTGATGGCGCCGACGGGGATAGAATTCGACTGAGGGGGATCAATGTTAATGATGGCAACACAAGCACCCCTGTAGAGGGTCACTACGGCGTCTGGCAGAGTGGCGACCTGGGATGGGTCGTGACATACCGTATTGACGGAGAGTATCACGACATCGGCGTCGGCCTTCAGGATCCGACGGGATTTGTTTTCTCCTACTGAGGCCGACAATCGATGCGGATCGGGAACCGCGGTCCGCATCATGTGAAATCGGTGTAGTTCCACGCCACCGCGTCTATCGCAGCCGTGGCTACGGAATTTTGCGCCGGCGGTGCAGCACCGAAATCCGCCACGCTGCGACCGCTAGGCACAAAAAAACGCGGCCCCTTCGGGCCGCGCTGCAGTGAGT
Organism: Rhizobium sp.; assembly: GCA_028290545.1. Classification (GTDB taxonomy): domain Bacteria; phylum Pseudomonadota; class Alphaproteobacteria; order Rhizobiales; family Rhizobiaceae; genus Rhizobium_E. Next base: position 19,605 of record JAQGJP010000055.1, read on the forward strand.
GCTGAATCTATCGATCAGGCGGCGTGGGCGCGATTTACCTGATAGCTGTTGTATCCGGTTGGCTGTGAGACCTTGAACAGGCTGAGGAGCTGCGTCAGTTGCCCGGCCTCGCTGGCGAGCGTCGTGGTCGCGGCAGTGGTTTCCTCCACCATCGCGGCGTTGTGCTGCGTCGACTGGTCGATCTGGTTGATCGCCGTCGAGATCTGCTGGATGCTGGCCGACTGCTCCTGCGCAAGGGCCGCGACCGCGGCAATGCTGTCATTGATCGAGATGACGCGACCATCGATGCCGGACAGCGCCTTGCCGGTGGCTTCCACCAGTTCGACACCGGCTCCGACCTGCGTGGCCGAGGCATGGATCAGGTTCTTGATCTCCTTGGCGGCGGTGGCGGAACGCTGGGCGAGTTCGCGTACTTCCTGGGCGACGACGGCGAAGCCCTTGCCGGCTTCCCCGGCGCGGGCGGCCTCAACACCGGCATTCAGCGCCAGCAGGTTGGTCTGGAAGGCGATGTCATCGATGACGCCGATGATTTCGTTGATCTTGGACGACGATTCCTCGATCCGGCCCATGGCGTCGATTGCCTTGCCGACGATGCCGCTGGAGGCGGCGGCATCTTTCTTTGCCTCGCCTGCCATGCTGCGCGCCTGACTGATATTGGTGTCTGAATCGCGGATGGTCTTGCCGATCTCGGCAATCGCGGCCGACGTCTGCTCAAGACTGGCGGCCTGGCTTTCGGTGCGGGACGAAAGCTGGCCGACGGCGGCGTTGATCTCTTCGATCGAGTTTGCGACGGTTTCGGTGGATGTCGAGATCTTCACCATCGCTTCGCGCAACGTTCCGATCGCTTCGTTGAAGTCGACGCCGAGCTTGGTATATTCGCCGGGCAGGTTGTCGATCCGCACGGTCAGGTCGCCCCTGGAGAGCGCTTCGAATACCTGGCCGAAGCGGCTGACGACGGCTTCCTGCTGTTCGCGGTTGCGGCGCTCGGCCTCGACAGATGCGGTGCGGCTGGCATCGATCTGGGATTGCTGTTCGGCCTTGGCATGTTCCAGCGCGTTGCGCTCGATCACCGAGTTGCGGATCAGCACCAGCGCATCGGCGATATGGCCGATCTCGTCGCGGCGGCCGGTATGCGGTACTTCCTCGGTCGTGTCGTTGGCGGCGATCTTGCCCATCACCGTTTTCAGGTGGTTGATCGGGTTGGAGATCGAGCGGCCGACGAATATGGCGCAACCGATATTGATGATCAGCGCCAGGCCGATGACCAGGCCGGCCTCGATCGCGTTGGCTGACTGGATGGTGACGATGTCGTCGCCATAGACGCCGTTGCCGACCACCCAGTTCCAGGGCGCAAAGCCGATGACATGCGAATATTTCTGCACCTCTTCCATTTCGCCCGGCTTGGTGGTGAAATAATCGACGAAGCCCGAGCCCGGTCCCTTGGCGAGCTCGGTGAATTCGCGCGTCTGGTACTTGCCGTTCTTGTCGGGAATGTTCGACCGGTTGATGCCGACCAGTTTCGGGTTCGGATGCGCCAGCATCATGCCTTCATAGTCGTTGATCCAGAAATAGCCGTATTTGCCGTAGCGCATCGCCATGATCTCGGTCATGGCGGCCTTCTGTGCTTCAGCCTTGGTCATCGTGCCGGCGGTTTCCAGGCCATGGTAACGATTGAGCACCGATATCGCCACCTCGTTCATGGAAATCAGCATCGCCTTTCGTTCGGCGACGATGCCGTTGGTGCCTTTATAGGTGCTGTAGACCAGCGCCCCGGTCATCACGGCGATGGCCAGCGCGGCCAGGATGAAAATGCGTTGAAGGATGGAAATGTTTTTCACGGGGGCAATACTCCAAGTTGAATTTGCCCACAGAATTGACGGTTCAAGCTTAATGTTTGGTAAGCGGTGACCGTCATTTATAGTCTGTCAGATATAGTATTGACCGGTCGCCTAAACTCTGAATCGTCTGGTTTTCATTGCGAAACTGCTTATTAACTGTGCATATTAGCGATATTTTCGATCGGTGGAGACCACAGGCCGTTGTACCGATTCGGGATGCGTCATGACATCTGCCATCTGAGCGGTCCGAATTCACCTCGACATTTCGCCTGACGGCGGCTAATTCTCGTTATCTTCACGCGCGTTTCTCGTAAAAATCAGCATCCAGCCGTGGATCAGGAGGCCGCCATGGATAGAGCCGACTTTGTTTCCCGCTTCGGAGGCGTTTTCGAACACTCCGCCTGGATTGCCCAGCGTGCGTTCGAGGCTCATGAAATCCCCGGACATCTGTCGGCCGAATGGCTGCACCATGTCCTGTCCGGTGCTTTTCGCGCCGCTTCCGAGGAGGAGCGGAAGAAGGTGCTGCGCGCGCATCCCGATCTCGCGGGTAAACTGGCGATCGCGGGAAATCTCACCATCGACAGCCGGCAGGAGCAGACGGGCGCGGGGCTCGATCGCCTGACCGAGACCGAGTTCGCGCGCTTCACCGATCTCAACACCCGCTATCACGCGAAGTTCGGCTTTCCCTTCATCATCGCCGTCAAGGGCCTGACAAAGGAGGAAATCCTGCATGCGTTTGAAAACCGTATCCACAACAGCCGTCAGGTGGAGTTCGAAACCGCCTGCTACGAGGTCGAAAAGATCGCCCGCCTCAGGCTGAATTCCATGAGCTTTGCAGAATAGTGGGAGAACCGCATGCTTGGAACTGAAGAACGGCCGGCGTTTGCCGCCGGAACCGTCAATCTTGCCTCTGCCCGGCTGGGTGCCAAGGGCATATTTTCGACGGATGAGTTTTTCGCTCCCTTGTCCCGCATGCTGTCGGACGAACTGCCGCTTTGGGATGCCGCTCTCTACGACGACAACGGCAAATGGATGGATGGCTGGGAAAGCCGCCGCAAACGCGTGCCCGGCCACGATTACGCGGTGATCCGGCTCGCCATGCCCGGCCGCATCCACGGACTGGATATCGATACGCACTGGTTCACCGGCAATTATCCGCCCTTCACCTCGGTCGATGCCGCCTTCAGCCCGGATGGCGATCCCGACCCTGCCAATGACGCCGCCTGGACCGCGATCCTGGCGAAATCGCCGCTCGGATCCTCGGCCCACCACTTCTTCGAGAATGCCGACAAGCAGAAAGTCTGGACGCATCTCAGGCTGCATATCTATCCCGATGGCGGGGTGGCGCGTCTGCGCGTCTATGGCACGGCTTTCTTCGACTGGTCCAAGGTCGGCGCGGCGGAGGAGATCGACCTCGGCTACATCTTCCACGGCGCCAAGTCACTGGCCTGGTCCGATGCCCATTACGGCCATCCCGACAAGATCCTCGGCCCGGGCAGGGGAACGAACATGGGCGACGGCTGGGAAACCAAGCGCCGCCGCGGGCCGGGGCATGACTGGGCGATCATCCGGCTCGGTCATCCCGGCACCATCCGCCGCATCAGCGTCGATACGCAGTTCTACAAGGGCAATTTCCCCGATACCTGCGAATTGCTGGGCGCCAATCTTCCGGGGCTCGGCGATACGCTGACAGAGGCCGAAATTGCTGCGTCGGAAAGCTGGAAACCGATCCTGTCGCGTCAGAAACTGCAGGCCGATCATATCCACGACTACGCCGGCGGCGATGTCGCCGACATCGGACCGGTCACGCATATCCGCTACGGCATGTTCCCCGATGGCGGCACGATGCGGCTCAGGTTGCTGGGCGTCAAGGGGTAGATGCCCGACATGAATTCAGTCATTGTCACGCAGCCAGCGGATATGACTGTCCATGCCCTCCCTGCTGCGTGGGCCATTGACTGCCTTGCAAAGCGCCACAAACCGTAGCTTACAAGATCTCCGGCTGCCTCGATCCCGCCCACCGGAACGTCAGCATCGCGCCCAGACGGATGTTCTGCACGAGATTTGGCCGGAAGGCGACGAGGCAGGTGCCGCCAGCCGCCCGCACCGAGGAATAGAGGATGCCGTTGCTGCCTTGATTGAAGAGCCCGGCTGCAAGCGCCTGGCCGGCGGGATAGGCGATCGCCGGATCGGGATCGAGATAGACAGCACCGATCTCGCCCCTGATGTCGTTGAACGGCCCCATGAAGCCGGCAAACACTTCGCGGTAGGATGTGACGTTGTCATAAACGCCGACATTGTCGAGTTCGCGCGTCAGACGAAAGACGACTTCGGCCTGCGCGGTGCGGGCGGCGTTCTCGCCGATGGTGCAGGACCAGGCGCCGCGATCGCCACCATTGAAGCGGTTCCCGTCCGGCCTGACGTAGCAGAAGGCGGCGTTGACATAGCTATGACCATGACCGGCGGCTTCGGTCAGCAGTTCCGACGCAACCACGCCCGCAGGCATCATCGGCATCGACAGGCGCGAGGAGGTCAGGCCTTCGAGTTCGGCCAGAAGGGCGCGATCCTGGTCATTGTCCGCGAGCGGCCTCAGCGCCGGCTCGGTGATGTGGGCCGTCGGAATGAGCCGGATGGCGGCAGGCTCGATGGTCTCGGTGACTGCAGTCACATGCCGCTCCGGAGCGCATCGATATGCATGCGGACTTTCATCATGGCCGGAATGCCGCCCGATATCATGTAGTCCAGCGGTGATTGTCCCAGATAGGGATTGCCCTTGTTGGGCAGGCGTGGCCAGTCGTTCTGCAGGGGACCGTTGAAGAGCAGCCGCAGCCCCTTGAAAATGCCGACGATCAGGCTGGCGCGCATCGTCTTGTCGTGATCGAGAATGCCCCGGAACTGGCCGGCCCTGATGCGGTTCCAGGTGGCGATCGGCACGTCGAACAGCGCGGCTGCCTGAATGTTGGTGATATGCCAGTGCTCGGCCGCGCGCGCGACGGCTTCGACGATGACAGCCACCTCTTCCGGCGAGTGCTTCTGGAATTCCCTGAGTGCGAGCATTACATCGACCTCGGATTTCTTCGTCTGTATCATATGATACATTATTCCGTGCCGTCAACGCGAATATGAGAATTGACAGCTATCCGGGATCGATTAGATCATTGGCGCGCTACTGACCCGCCGGATAGATTTGAATGACCCAGACACTTTCCATCGCGCCGCTCACCCAATCGGCCTTCGCGTCCTTCGGCCAGGTGATCGAGCCCGATCCGGCCACGATACGGATGATCAATTCCGGCACGACCGAGCGGTATCACGCCCTCGGGCGGACAGAGGCGCTGGGTGAAGGGGCTCAGGTGGTCATCAACCTGTTTCGCGGCCAGCCTCGTAATTTCCCCTACAAGATCGACATGATGGAGCGGCATCCCTATGGCAGCCAGAGTTTTCATCCCCTGAACGGCCGTCCCTGGCTGGTTGTCGTTGCCAAAGATCAGGGTGGTCGGCCAGGTCGGCCGCATGTCTTCCTTGCGAGCGGAGATCAGGGGATCAATTATCGCGCGAATGTCTGGCACCATCCACTAATCGCACTTGCGGAGACAAGTGATTTTCTGGTTGTCGATCGCCTCGGACAAGAGCATAATCTTGAGGAATACTTTTACCCTGCGCCTTTTTTCATCGCGGAGGCTTCGATATGACGGGTCTGACAACACATGTTCTTGATGCCGCCCTCGGAATGCCCGCCAAAGGCGTCATGATCGATGTTTTCCGCATCAATGAGGAAGTGCGGGAGTACGTGAAGACGGTTCGCACCAATGCCGACGGCCGCATCGACGGCGGGCCGATCCTCGCTGGCGAGGCGCTGCGCAAGGGGACATATGAGATGGTGTTCCACACCGGCGCCTACCTGAAATTCACCTGCCAGAAGCTGCCGGACGTGCTGTTTCTCGATATCATCCCGATCCGTTTCGGGATCGCCGACACCTCGGCCCATTATCATGTGCCGCTTCTGCTCTCGCCGTTCGGTTACTCGACCTATCGCGGCAGTTGAGTTTCCGTCGCCCTCGCTTTGCGGGGCGATCCGATCGCATCCGAAGGGGCAATTTTCAACATTCAAATAGATGGATTATCCAGACCCGATAACGGAAAGGGTTGTGGCCGCGAATAAGCGCAAGGCCTGGGACGTGACGTACCAGAGTTATCGCAGTGAATGACAGCATGATCCGGCGCCGGCCGGACTTTATGTCAACCGGCATAAACTGGAGACGATGATGGCAACGACCAAGATACCTTCTGGCACGACGCAGTACGACATCCTGAGTTCAGGCAGGACCTATGTCCTGGATGCAGGTTCCACGCTGACTGTTACTGGAAGCTACGGAATCTTCGTAGACGAGACCATTCACGACGACACTGTCATAATCCGGGGCGACATCACCCAGACCGGAGCCGGCTTTGCCGCCATCAAGACCGACGGAATGGACATGACGTTCCGCATCGAGGTGGGCGGCTCGGTGACGGGTACACAGGGTATCTTCTCCGAAAGCACCGAGACCGCCGACACACTCAATATCATCAATCGCGGGCTGATCGACGCCGGCGGCGGCTATGCCATCGAGACGCAGGACAGCAAGGAGGTCGTCGTCAACAGCGGCGAGATCATTGGCAGGATCTACCTTGGCAGCGGCAACGACGTTTTCGACAACCGCGGCGGCTCGGTCGACCACAGGATCGAGGGCGGCGCGGGCGACGACACCCTGATCACCGACAACAGCGGCACCAAGCTGAAGGAGAACGGCGGCAGCGAGGGTTACGACATCGTCAAATCCACCGTCAATTACACGCTTTCGGAAAATGTCGAGAAGCTGATCCTGTTCGGCACCGGCAATACCAGAGGCACGGGCACGGATGATGGCAACGATCTGTTCGGCGGCGCCGGCAACAACAAGCTGTTTGCGCTGGATGGCGTCGATACGCTGGATGGCGGCAGGGGCAATGATCAGATGACCGGCGGCGGCAATTTCGATACGTTCTTCTTCAGGACCGGCAATGGCCATGACACGATCATGGATTTCGAGAACGGCGTCGACAAGATTGGCCTGCTCGAATGGACCGCGATCGAGAATTTCAGCGAGGTGAAACAGCATCTCACCGCTTCGAACGGGGATCTGTTCATCACCGACGGCAGCGATCAGCTGATCATCAGGGATATGTTGAAGTCCGACCTGAATGCCGGTGATTTCCTCTTCCCGGCCTGAGCCTGGCGGTTCCCATCCAGTCGTCATTTATCTTGCAACGCCCGGTCCTCGCGAGGTCCGGGCGTTCGCATTCGCGCTGCCGCGGAAACAATTGAACACCATCGCCGCCATCAGGAAATCCCTCTGAAACATCGGGGCGCGATAACATATCCGAGCAGCAACGTCCCCGTACTGCCGAGCGGCGAGATGAACGAGCGGTTCCAACCTGTTCATTCCGTCGATGCGACGCCCCCGGCGGGAGAGCCTCCCCGCCGGGGCGAAGTTTTTTCTCTCCAGAGATTGCAGACTCAATCCTCCTCGCAACGGCAGGCGGGGGTACCGATGGAACCAAACGCCGAATTGAAACATTCTTTACCAAGAATAGACACCAGCGAGAAACAAACCGGTGCGATAATCAGGGCATCGGAAAGGCAGACCGCTTCCGCCGGCGAATAAAACCCTCGCCCGAATCGTTAACGAGACAACAAGCAATGAGCGCGGCTCCAAGCAGCAAGGCGCTCTCCCGGATTGAGGATGAGACCATGACTTTTGTACTCGGCCTGTTCGCCACATTGATTTCGGCAATGTTCATTGCCACATTTGCATCCTCGATCATCGTGTCGAGCCGCGAAGCGCACGAAGATCAAAATCGCCGCTACCGCGTTTTCTAAGTTTTCTCCAAGGCCTCCAGCCAGGAACCGGCAATGACTCTCCCCTGCGTCATTGCCGGTTTTTTCTTTTGTTTTTTCCGCCAGCAGCCAGATCACAAGCGCCGTTCGATCAGGGCGTTTACTGTTCGCACTAGCCTGCTTGTCGGGTGTGCCGCCCGGTAGTATATACTCTCTGCCACATGGAGATATACAAATGGCGCTCTATATCCGTGATCCCGAAGTGGACCTGCTCGTCGCGGAAGTGCAGCGGCTGACCGGAACCGCGACCAAGACCGAAGCCGTCAAGAATGCCCTGAAGAAGGAAATCGCGGCGGCCGAGGCCGAATTGCCGTTGGCGGAGCGTATCAAGGCTCTGCAAGAGCGGGCAGCGCGTCTGGGCTTCGTCCACAATCCCGATATCGACATGAAGGCGTTCATGGACGAGCAGTGGGGCGAGATCTGATGTTCCTTGATGCATCGATTGTCGTCGCGATACTGGCGCAGGAGGATGATTGGGAAATGCAGTCAGCCAGGCTCGCGCAACATCGCGGAAGGTTGTTTCATTCACCCATGGTTCGGTTTGAAGCATCCATTGCCTTGGCAATAATCGGACAGGTTGCGGCCAATCCAAGATCCAACACAGAGTTGGTGGAAGGGGCAGAGCAACTATTCGATGCATTCATGAGTGACCTTGGCTCCTCGGAGGTCAATATTACCCCGCAGATCGGTCGTGGCGCGTTGGTGGCGGCAAGGCGTTACGGCAAGACCGCAGGCCATAAGGCCGCTCTCAATTTCGGCGACTGCTTTTCCTATGCCGCTGCAAAGTCGCTTGGCGTCGGGCTACTCTACAAGGGAAACGACTTCGCGCTCACCGATCTCGGCGAATGACTGATTTTGCCTGATTACCTGCGAACTGCGCCCCGCGCATGTCCGAAGGCCGGACGCTGCGCCGGCATGTTCTCATTGGCATTGGTGGTCGTATCGTCTTCCGGCTGTTTGCCCTGCGTGTAGTCGTCGGCGCGGATCCACATGCGTAAGCGGTCCCGGCATTGCTCGATATCAAGATCCCACCACAACAGCGCCGCGCGACCGGTCTCGCCGTCGGTTGCCCCGAGATGCGGGTAGAACTGCCTGAGGATGAAAATGCCATCCTCCTGGGCCGTGTCGACGGCGATCAATGCAGTCGCGAGCTGCTGGCCGGACAGATCGAGCATGATGCGATTGCTCAGCCACAGGCTGGAGCCGAGGATCTTCGAAAGCAGCGCGGAGAAATCGCGTGCCTGGCGCAAGCGGGCAAAGCGGACGAGCAGCGCCTGCTCCACGGCATCGCCACTGTCGGGATGGTCCTCGCTGCGCACCAGCGCGTCGCGATAGACCAGCGATTTAAGCTGCAGCCGCAACTGTTCCTCGCGCTCGGACGACCTCTGGTCTGCCTCCGAACGAGCCTCAAGCGGTGCAGGTGTCTGGCGGCCGATCTCCTGGCCCTGATGCAACGCCACGAGCGCATCCACGACCTTGACGGATAGATTGTCTCGCGCCGCGATCGCCCTTGCATGGGCGGGACCCTGCGTGCGGGCAATGGCGATCAGGGTGTCGTCGTCGATGGCAGTCGAACGGGTGAGGAAAATCGCGGCAAGATCGATCGGCTGGCTTGCCAGGAACCAGGCGACGGATTGTGGGAGCACCGGGCAGCGCGACAGGGCAGCCACCGCATTGCGTCGCGCTTCCAGGCTCGATGCCCTGAAAACCGGCTCAAAAAGCTCGGAAAATTGCTTCAGTTCGTTGCGCCCCGGCTGGCTCATGCCTTCAAAGCTCGACACCGTCGCCATCAGCACCACATCTTTCGTCCGCACCATCTGCGGGGTTTCCAATTCTCGAAATCGGTCAGACACGGGCCACCTGAATACGCGAAACATCTCATTCTCAAAAATTATATGCAAAATCTTTAGGAGGTGTTAACTATGACATGATGTCATCACAAATCATAAGGCGTCGTTAACTTTAACGATCCACCTTGTACCATGCGTAACAGACCTGCCGGCATACGAGGTGTAGAACTCTCGGGACGGCTGATGAAAGGAGAAAGGCGCAAGTGTCCCGCAACCTTCGTGGTTTAGGGAGGCGTCTGCCGGAAACGGCAGGATGAGATCAATCTCAAGATCATCCGTCTCAATCCAGCTCAATGGAGATGAGAATGGCAGAAGTGATTAGACTGGAAGAAAGGCTCGCAAAACAGCCCAAACGGCCAAGCAAGCCATATGAAGCAACGATCTTGCTGTTTACTGGCGTACGCTATGAACGCTGGTCGACAATCGGCGATCAGCCGCAGAAGCGGTCGACCGGCGGCAAGCGCAAGAAGCACTAGACTACAGACTACATTGATCAGCTGCCCTCCGCCGGCAGGCTGATAGTGTCGTTCGCGGCCGATGGACAAGGTTTCTGTCAGTTCCGCGCTGGGAACAGAATGATCGCGCTGCCGACAAGGCAGACCAACGCTCCGGTCAGATCCCATCGATCCGGTCGCTGTCCCTCGATAGCCCAAAGCCACGCAATCGATGCTGCTATGTAAATGCCGCCATAAGCCGCATAGGCGCGCCCTGCCGCCTCGCTCGGGATCAGCGTCAGCAGCCACGCAAACAGCGCCAGCGCCAGCATGCCCGGCGCGATCCACCAGAATGACTTTCCCAGCTTGAGCCAGGCCCAGAAGCTGAAGCAGCCGGCAATCTCGGCCAGCGCAGCGGCGGAATAGACGATATATACCATCCCCCAAGCTCGCACGATTCCCGACTTTCCGCCAGATTGCACAAATGTAGAATTTGTCGCAAATCCGCATGGACGCGTTCCCCGGAATTGCGCTAGGAAGTGTGGTCGGAGCACTGATTGCACAGCCGCACGGCTGATCTTGTTTGGCCTCTGGCCTATCCACGGGTCATCCTCGGGCTCCGACCCGAGGATCCATTCATGAGCGACCGCAATTGGATGATCTGGTTGGTTTTGAATCTGGATCCTCGGGTCGGAGCCCGAGGATGACTCGTGGAGAGTGTGTCGCCAGACAGGTGGCGATGCACCGATCCGCGATCAATTCCAATCAACAACAAGTCGATAGGGGAGATATCCATGCAGAAAACCGAAATCGTCATCGCCGGCGATACGCCCGGCATCGAATGGCGCCTGCCGGTCCTGCGCTTTGCGGGCAAGGATCCGTCCGCCCCGAAGACCTATATTCAGGCGGCGCTGCATGCCGGCGAATTGCCGGGCGTCGCGGCGTTGCATTTCTTCATTCCGGTGCTCGAGCAAGCGGAAGGCAACGGCGAGATTCTCGGCGATATCACCATCGTCCCCAAGGCCAATCCGATCGGTGCGGCGCAATATCTCTACGGTGCATTGCAGGGCCGCTTCGAGCAGGGCGGGCGTGTCAACTTCAACCGCGACTTTCCGCTGGCGCCGCTTTCAGAACGCGAAGCGCTGACCAGCCAACCGCATACCCGTCTCGCCACCGATCAGCTCAAGCGCCACCTGCTGTCCATGGCGATCGCGGCCGATGTGGTCCTCGACCTGCATTGCGACGATGAATCGGTGATCTACGCTTATCTCCACCAGGACTTCTGGCCGGCCGCGACCGATCTTGCCGAAAGCTTCGGCCTGCATTCCGTATTTCTGTCCGACGGCACGAGTTCGGCTTTCGAGGACGCGGTCACTCATGCGTGGAGGAACGCCGATCTCGGGCACCGCAAGAACTGGTATGACGATCGCATTTCGCTGACCATGGAATTCCGCGGCCAGCGCGACGTCCATGCCGACATGGCGAAGACGGATGCCGAGGGCATCATGTCCTTCCTCCGCCGCCGTGGCGTGGTTGCAGGCGCGCCTTCGCGCAACGAGCCATTCAGCGGCGCTGTTGCCGGACTCGATTATGTGCAGATGGTCAATGCGCCGGTGGGCGGCACCGTGCTGTTCGAAAAGGATGTCGGTGAGAAGGTCAAGAGCGGCGAGCGGCTGGCGGTGATCGTCAACGTCCCCGGCGATCCCTCCCGCGACGTGGTGATCGCCTCGCCGGTCGATGGTGACATCGTCACCCGGGTCCAGCACCGTTTCGTTCGCCCGACCGACAACCTGATGAAGATCGCCAGCCGGGAGTTGTCGCGCACGCCGAGAAAGCCGGGCGGCGGCCTGGAGGATTGAGCGGGCTGTCAAAAGCTTCGATATTCCGTATCGATCTCGCGGTGAAGGTGATCTGCCGAAAGGGAACTTGTCGGCGGTTCACCGGTTTCCTGTCATGGACCGCCACCAACGTTCCCCACGAACTGTCGCGATAAAGGCACTCCTACCGTCTTTGCTGCGATCGGGGGCGGTCCGCTTTCGCGTAATGCGCGAGAAATGAGAAAAATATTCGCATTTGCCGAATTTCTGCGCAGTTTTTGACGCCACATTCCCCAGCCGCGTTTGTTATTGATTGCCGACCGGCATTCCGGACATAGTGGAGAATGAAAAATGAACTGGTTGAAAATCGTCGCTGGCGCGGTCCTGATCCAGGCGGCCATGCTGCTTCCGGTGCAGGCGGGTGAAAACCTCAATGCCATCAAAACCGCGGGCGTGCTGAAGATCGGCACCGAGGGCACCTATCCTCCCTTCACCTACCATGACGAAAACAGCAAGCTGGTCGGTTTCGATGTCGAGATCGGCGAGGCGGTTGCCCAGAAGCTCGGGGTCAAGGCGGAATTCCTCGAAGGCAAGTGGGACGGGCTGATCGCCGGCATCGACGCCAACCGCTACGATACGGTCATCAACCAGGTCGGCATTACCGAGGCCCGCAAGCAGAAATACGATTTCTCCGAGCCCTATATCGCCTCCAAGGCGGTGCTGATCGCCCGCGCCGATGACGACAGCATCAAGACGTTCGCCGACCTCAAGGGCAAGAAGGCAGCACAGTCGCTGACCAGCAATTTCGGCAAGCTGGCCGAACAGTCCGGCGCCGAACTGGTCGGCACCGACGGCTTCGACCAGTCGATCCAGCTGGTGCTGACCGGCCGTGCCGACGCGACGATCAATGACAGCCTGTCCTTCCTCGATTTCAAGAAGCACAAGCCGGATGCAAACGTGAAGATCGCCGCCGAGCAGGAAAATGCCGACTATTCGGGCATCATCATCCGCAAGGGCGAGCCGGAACTTCTCGACGCGATCAACAAGGCGCTCGCCGACATCAAGGCCGACGGCACCTATCAGAAGATCGCCGACAAATATTTCGGCCAGGACGTGTCGAAGTAGTATTTAAGACCCCGCCCCAAACCCCTCCCTACAAGGGGGAAGGGACCCTGCCGGTGTCTCGGGCTTGACCCGATCACCGGGCTCGCCCACCTCCGGGCGTCATCCTCGGGCTTGACCCGAGGATCCACACCCAAGCGCCTCGCCGCGGAGAACCTTCTCGGCTTGCGAATGGATCCTCGGGTCAAGCCCGAGGATGACACCATTGTGGGTACCGCGCCACTTTCTACCCATTGGGGGTATCGCGACACCTTTCCCACCAGCGGGCGAGGAGGTGGCCAAAGGCCGGATGAGGGGCATTTCTCTGGCCCAAGCAGAGTGATACAACTCTGGCCATTGCGGAATCGCCCGTAATGTCTATCCATCGAAAGAACGCCCGTGCCGCCTTGGCTTCAACTCATGCTGGATTCGCTTGGCCCACTGCTTTGGGCCGGCCTGATCTTCACCATTCCGCTGACCTTGCTGTCCTTCGTGCTCGGCCTGTCGCTGGGGCTGGTGACGGCGGTGACACGGCTGTTTGCGGCAAAACCGCTGGTAATGATCGCCCGGTTCTATGTCTGGATCATCCGTGGCACGCCGCTTCTGGTACAGTTGTTCGTGATCTTCTACGGGCTGCCGAGCCTCGGCATCCTGCTCGATGCCTTTCCGGCCGCGCTGATCGGCTTCACGCTGAATGTTGGCGCCTATACGTCGGAAATCATTCGCGCCGCCATCCAGTCGGTGCCGCGCGGCCAGTGGGAGGCCGGTTATTCGATCGGCATGAGCTGGAGCCAGGTGATGCGGCGGACGATCCTGCCGCAAGCGACGCGGGTGTCGGTGCCGCCGCTGTCCAACACCTTCATCTCGCTGGTCAAGGACACGTCGCTGGCCGCCGCCATCACCGTTCCCGAACTTTTCCAGACTGCCCAGCGTATCGTCGCCACCAGCTATGAACCGCTGATCCTCTATATCGAGGCGGCGCTGATCTACCTGGCGATGAGTTCGGTCCTGTCGCAGCTGCAGGTGCGGCTGGAGGCGCGGTTTGCGCGCTATGGCGGCTATCTGGAGGCGCGGGCATGATCGAGCTCGGCACTATCGTCAAGCGCTTCGGCGACAATCTCGTGCTCAATGGAATCAGCCTGACGCTGGCCGAGGGTTCGGTTACCGGTCTGGTCGGACCCTCCGGCGGCGGCAAGAGCACGTTGCTGCGTTGCGTCAACCTCTTGGAAATCCCGACATCGGGCACCATTCGCATCGGCGAGGCGAACCTGTCGTTTTCGCCCGGGCGCAAGGTCGGCTGGCCGGAAATCCAGCGGTTGCGCCGCCAGACAGGCATGGTGTTCCAGAACTTCCAGCTTTTCCCGCACCAGACGGCGATCGGCAATGTCATGGAAGGTCTGGTGACCGTGCTGAAATGGCCCGAGACCAAGGCGCGGGCGCATGCCATGGCGCTGCTGGATAAGGTCGGCATGGCGCACAAGGCCGACGCCTGGCCGTCGACGCTGTCCGGCGGCCAGCAGCAGCGGGTGGCGATTGCCCGCGCGCTCGCCCCTTCGCCGCGTGTCCTGCTCTGTGACGAACCGACCTCGGCGCTCGATCCGGAACTGGCGGATGAAGTGGTGGAGGTCCTGAGCCGTCTGGCGCGCGAAGGAACGACGATGATCATGGCGACCCATGACCTGCGCCTCGCCTCGCGCGTTGCCGATCAGGTGATCTTCCTCGATGGCGGCGTGATCGTCGAAAGCGGCGCGCCCAAGCAGATGTTCTCGGCGCCGGAGCGGGAGCGAACCAAGAAGTTCATCTCCTCGCTCAGCGCCACACACAGCTACGACATCTGAACGGCTCAGCCCGCCTGAATTGTTGATTTTGCCGCTGCTGCAACTGGTGTTATGCTGGCGCCGGCAACTGCAATCGGGGAGGCTGCGATGGGACGTGCATCAGCTTGGTCGATGATCGTGAGGGCAGCGTTTGGCATGCTCTGTATGGCCGGGGTGGCAGCCGCACAGGATGTCGTTACCTATGACGGCGTTTGCGACGCGTCGGCTGGCGTCGCCTTGGACGACACGCATTTCGTCATGGCCGACAACAACACCAATGCCTTGCGGGTCTATGGGTTCAAAGGCGGCAAGGTTTCGCAGCCGCCGTTCGATCTGGAAAATTATCTTGGCATCGAGCGTGACGACGACGGCAAGGTGAAAGAGGCCGATATCGAGGCGGCGGCGGCGATCGGCAAGCGGATCTGGTGGATCACCTCGCATGGCCGCAACAACAAGGGCAATGTGAAAAAGGAGCGGTTCCGGCTGTTTGCGACCGATGTCTCCGAAAGCGGGGGCCAATACACGTTCGAGCCCGTTGGCACGGCCTATTCGGAGTTGATGGAGATGATACTCAGGCGTGAGCTCTATAAGAAGGCCGGCCTTGAGGAGGCGGAACCGAGCAAACCCGAAGAGGGCGGGATCAACATCGAAGGGCTGGCGGAAGCGCCGGACAACGGTCTTTATCTCGGCCTGCGCAGCCCGGTCGGCGCCAGAGGTGCGATGATTATCCCCATTCTCAAGCCCGAGAATGTGCTGAAGGGAAAGAAACTGAAGCTCGACGCTCCGATTTATCTGGAGCTTGGGGGAAGGGGCATCCGCAGCCTGGAAAAGGTGGGCGACCACTATCTCGTGATTGCTGGCCCGGCCGGCAATGAAGGTGCATTCAGTCTCTATCGCTGGAACGGCAAGTCAGACGCGGCCATGAAATTGAAAAAGATCAGGGATTTTCCCTCTGGCGATAACCTGAAGCCTGAATCAGTCTTTGCTCTCATCGATAGCCAGGATGCCGACGATGTCTATGTGTTGAGCGATGACGGTGATCGCTTCAAGGAGCTCGATTCGCAAGGAAAGAAATGCGAAGACGTCGACAATGCGGCCAACAAGCATTTCAGGGGTTTTCGTGAAAACTCGGCCAAGCCGTGATCGCTACTGCCCGTCATAGGGCTCGCACTCCGCTTCGCTGAGGAAGTTCTTCGCAGCGTCGTCGAAGCTGGGGGCAGGGGAAAGCGTGCGCAGCACGATATAGCCATCGGGGCGCGGCATCTCGATCAGCACGCTCTGGGATATCACGTCCGGATCCGATTTGCGGATTGCGGCGAGCTGTTGCGGCGAGGCGATGATGGCATCGAGTTCGCCGCCGGCCGCCGAGCGGTCGTTCATGCTGAACACCTCGTTGGACGAGGAATCGTAGACCGCGAAGGACCAGAACGGCACCGAGCCGGAGGCAATCAGGTGCACCGGCTGTGTTTCGACCGAAAACAGGCATGCGGCGGTGCGCAGATAGGGATCGCCGTTGGAAAAGCCGATATCGTCCTTTTCGGCGCCAAAGATCACGAAGCGGTTCTCGGAAGCGTAGTAGAGCATCCTCGTATAGGCGTCCAGGCCGGTATAGGAAGGCAGCGCCAGGATGATCAGGATGTGCAGCACGGCGGCACCCGCAAGCCCGGTCACGATGGAAAGCAGCACCGAACGGATCATGAGCAACTCACTTTCGTGAGGGCGGGCATCTGGATTTCAAGCACGCCGGAGGAGCCGGCGGTCGGCGTATCCAGCAGCGACAGGACCAGCCGGTAGGGCCGGCTGCGGCTCACCGCCAGCCAGTTGCCGGGCTGGGCCGATGCGGAAATCCGCACGGTGAACGCGCCATCGGGCTGGCGCAACACATTCCAGGAGTTGAATGCGGCAGGCCGCTCAGGCCCCGGATCCAGCGGCTCGTTGAGGCTGTCGGCGGCATAGAGCGTCCAGAAGCGGGCGGGCGGGGTCTGGCCGGTTATCTCGTAGGTGCAGGCCGGCGACAGGCGCTTGCCGTCCTGATCGGCGTCGGCCTGGAATATCAGTCCTTCCGCTGTTCCGAACAGCAGCCGGCCGGCGCGGGCGCGATGCGATTTGGCATAGGGATCGGCATCCGCCATCTGCGCCTCGGGGAAAGCCGCCCACGGCCCGAGGCGGATCGCGCCAAACCCGGACGAGGCGTCGAGCATCATCACCGTCGAGCCGATGCCGAGGCCGAAAGCGGTGATCAGCGCAAGCGCGACAAGAAAGGGCAGGCGAAACATCGGCGGGACAAAAACTTTCTGACTCTCTACGGCAAGGAGCGTTAGCATTGATTTCGGATGGGGGGAATGGCCACCGCGGTATTTGCATGTCGGGACAGGAACTCCATCATCGGCAAACTGTTAAGACTCCTGTTTCCCACGGCTGACAAGGAGTTTTCCATGCCGCTTAAAGCCCTCGCCCTCAACGCCACACTGAAGAGCAGCACATCGCAGGAAAATTCCTCGACCGATGCGATGATCGAACTGATCGCCCGGCAACTCAAGGACTACGGCATCGAGACGGACGTGCTCAGGCTCGCCGATTACAATATCAAGCCCGGCGTCACTTCGGATGAGGGTGAGGGCGACGAATGGCCGGAGATCCGGACGAAGGTCCTCGACGCCGACATCCTGATCATGGGCACGCCGATCTGGATGGGGCAGCCGAGCAGCGTCTGCAAGCGGGCGCTGGAGCGCATGGACGCCTTCCTCGAGGAGAAGGACGATCAGGGCCGGATGGTCTCCTATGGAACGGTCGCCGCCGTTGCCGTCGTCGGCAACGAGGATGGCGCCCATCATGTCTCCGCCGAGGTCTACCAGGCGCTCAACGATGTCGGCTTCACCATCCCGGCCAATGCGGTGGCCTACTGGGTGGGTGAGGCGATGGGCTCGATCAATTTCGTCGATCTGCGCCAGGTGCCGGATGTCGTGACGGAAAGCGTCGCGATGCTGGCCCGCAATACTGCACACCTCGCAAGGCTTTTGAGCGAGAACCAGTATCCCGGCGATCGCTGAGCCAAAAAAATGCCACTAAGACTTCGTTCATACTCGGTTCAGCAGCGGTCTCTCATCGTCGGCGCTGGAATTTACGTGACGGGGACATGAAAGACGCTTTCAAATTGCCTGCCATTTCGGTAGCAGTGGCAGCATTTGATGGAGTGCGTGAATTCGTGCCGGCGTGGGTCCGGTGGTAACTTGACCGGAGTTTTTGGATGACGTCGATAGTCTATGATGAGCTGGCCGAGGGCGCTCAGTATGACAACTTCCGCTTCGACGTCATGAAGACGGTCTGGAGTCCGGAGAAAAACCCCTATCTCAACATCAACGAGGTTCCCTGGATCGGCACCGGCTTCAACATGGCCTCCTCCGAGGGCGAACTTCAGGTCATCTATGAAGCGATATTTGGCACTGTTGATCCCCGCGATACGACGCTGATACCGGACCTCTGGGATGTCGTTTCCAATACGCCCTACACTGCCGGCCAGAACGGCGCATTGCGCAATGACCTGAAGGCTGTGCTCGCCGAGCACGGCATCGGCGGCCATTTCGTCTTCGCCAATCAGGGGCAGATGCAGACGGCGCTCGAAACGCTCGGCCTGTTTGCCGAAAGCAGCCTCAGTTGGTCGGACCAGGACCTGCCATACTCGCAGGAACGCGCTGCGGTTTTCTCCGTCGCCTTCGAAGGCGTCGATGTCAGCAACATCCTGCAGGCGATGATCGAGAATGACGATCGCTTCCGCGCCTGGTTCGAACTCCGCTACGACAGCAACGACGCGTCGGGCGCCGGTGCCGCCGAGAAGCGCGAAACCGCCGCGCGGCGCTACGAACAGTCGGATTTTTTCGAACTCTACAACAATCCGAACAATGTCGACTACGACGAGGCGTTCGACGTCGCCCGGGGTTACCAGAACAATCGCAACGCCATTCTCGCCTATGAAGCCAAGTACGATCCCGAAGCGGCGGGCAATGGCGCGGGCGCCGCAGCCGCCGGCGGCCGGGGCGGCAATATCAACGATGCGCTGCAGCCGGCAATCGCCGCCATCCTCGAGCATTTCAACATTTCCGGCGTTCACGTCGAGGACGTTCTTTACGCGCGCAACGGTTCGCCCAACCTGGTCGGGGATGTCACCGGCTTCGACAGCAAGAAAAACGACGACGACCTTTTGATCGGTGACGGCGAGGACAACACAATCGTCGGTGGCCAGGGCAATGATGTGATCCTTGGGCTCGGCGGCGACGACAACCTGACCGGCGGCCTGGATAACGACCGTGTGTTCGGCTACAGCGGCAGGGATATCCTGAATGGCGCACTCGGCAACGACATGCTCGACGGCGGCGCCGATAACGACAGGCTGCTGGGCGGCGACGGCAATGACAGGCTGTTCGGCAGTTCCGGCTCGGACCGGCTTGACGGCGGCATTGGCAACGACACGCTCGACGGCGGCAATGACAGGGATACGCTGGTCGGCGGTGCCGGCGATGACAGGCTCGATGCCGGCTATGGCAACGATATCGTCGATGGCGACGACGGCAGGGATAATCTGACCGGCCTCGATGGCAACGACAGGCTGGATGGTGGCGCCGACGATGACCGCCTCGATGGCGGCAACGACGATGACATCCTGATCGGCGCTGCGGGCAAAGACAAGCTGTTCGGCGGCGCTGGCCTCGACAGGCTGGATGGCGGCAGCGGCAATGATCTGCTCGACGGCGGCAATGACAGGGATACGCTGGTCGGCGGTGCCGGCGATGACAGGCTCGATGCCGGCTATGGCAACGATATCGTCGATGGCGGCGACGGCAACGACCGTCTGATTGGCTTTGACGGCGACGACAGGCTGGATGGCGGCAAGGGCAATGACGACCTCAATGGCGGCAATGACGCCGATATCCTGACCGGCGGCCTGGGCAACGACCGGCTGGAAGGCGCGGGCGGTATCGATATGTTGCGTGGCGGGGAGGGCGATGACACCTATGTGTTGCTGACCAACAACGCCGCCAACACCCATCCCGACCCGGATGTCCATACCAACCCAGATCCTGATCCGGGTCCTGATCCCGACCCCGATCCGACCGGCAATCCGTCGCTCGCCGGCGGCAACAACACCGATGAGATTGTCGAGGAGAAAAACGCCGGGACCGATACCGTGGTCATCGGCATCGCCGGCAATTTCGACATCAGGAATGTCGAGAAGCTGAGACTGACCGGCGATATCAGCGGCAATGTCTCGGTGACGCTCAACCAGTTCGATATTTTCACGCTGACCGACAAGGCCGATACCCTGACCTTGACCATCAACAAGCTACAGAAGGAGGCGATCGATATCGTCACCGGCGGCGGCGCCGACACCA
Organism: Rhizobium sp.; assembly: GCA_028290545.1. GTDB lineage: Bacteria > Pseudomonadota > Alphaproteobacteria > Rhizobiales > Rhizobiaceae > Rhizobium_E. The sequence continues at coordinate 39,769 of JAQGJP010000055.1, forward strand.
TTCGCATCGACCTCGCGCCGGGCATCGATCCGTCGCAGGTGCTCGATCACAAGGGACTGACGGCGCGGTTCGATTTTGCCGATCTTTCGGCCAACGACACGATCGACCTGACATCGATCGGCATCAAGAAGATCGTCGCCAACGATCTCGATATCTCCAGCGACAAGGGCTTTTACCTGATGGCGCCGGATGCCAAGATCCACCTGATGGACGGCGGCGAAGAGATCAAGACCTATAACAACGACACCAACAGCTGGTTCGTGGTCAAATGCGGTGACGACACGCCCTACGGGCCGGAGTTCCTGGGCAATGTGACCAAGGACAATTTCGATATATAGAGCGAGTTGCCGGAAGGTATGATGTAAAATGTCATGGCCCCGTCTTTCCGAATATGGCAGAATTTAACTTATGGACACAAAGAACGATATTTCGGAAGACCTGAACCGGCGTATTGACCAGTTGACTGCCCGTTCGACCCTGACGAGGGAGCAGATCATCGAGGATGCTCTCGCTCATGGCCGTTCGCTTGCATGGCAGGAGAAGTGGCTGGAAGGCGTCCAGCAAGGTATTGCCGATGCCGATCGAGGCGATTTTGTTACGGAGGAGGAAATCGCCATCGTTTTGAATAAGTATAGTTCGACGTAATCGCCGTGAGAATCGTCTGGACGAGGCGCTATTTGCGCGAGCTGGCTGATATTGGCGACTATATCGCCGAGCGTGATCCCCGCGCTGCTGCGCGGATTGTCGCCTATCGGGTCGGCGAAAGCCAGATCGAGGTTCTGTTCGTCCAGCACGGTGCCCGCGAGTGGCCCGATGAACGGGTGTAAAGTACGTCATTCAGCCGATGTTTTCCCACGCTTGTGATCAGCCAACGACGTCTTATGATGCCCGGTCAGCCTTCACCCCCAGCCATATCATGTGTCGGGCGCCGGATTTGCCATTGGCGCGCACCGGCTTTTCCTCGGTGGTGAAGCCGGCGCGCTGCAGCCGGCGGGTGAATTGCGGATCGGGGCCGGACGACCAGACCGACAGAACGCCGCCCGGCGACAGTGCCTGGTAGGATTCGCCGATCCCCCGGTGATCATAAAGGCTGTCGTTGGACTGGCGGCTGAGCCCTTCAGGACCATTGTCGACATCGAGCAGGATCGCGTCATATCCGGCGCGGGACGAACGGATCAGCGCGCCGACATCACCCTCGACGATATCGACGCGGGGATCGGTCAGCGACCCGGCATGGAGATCGGCCATCGGCCCTTTCGCCCAGGCCACCACCGCCGGCACCAGTTCGGCCACCGTCACCTTCGCGGTCCCGTCGAGTGCTGCCAGCGCCGCCCGCAAGGTGAAGCCCATGCCGAGGCCGCCGATCAGGATGCGCTTCTGTTGACGATCACGGATTTTCTCGAAGGCGAGGGTGGCGAGCGCTTGCTCCGAGCCGCTGAGGCGGCTGTTCATAAGCTCGTTGGTGCCGAGCATGATCGAATATTCGCGTCCCCGCCGCTTCAGCCGAAGGGCCTCGTCGCTACCGGGTATCCTGGCCGTGTCGAGCAATTCCCATGGGAGCATCAGGCAGCGCTTTCGAAAACGTTGAGGTGAGCGCTGCTTTACAGATTTATGATCGGGAAGGCCAGAGTTACGCCGCTCTGCCCCAGCCGAACGGACCCTTGCGTCGGGGCGAGGAAATCACCCGGGCAGGCAGGATACGCATGATCTCGGCGGCGAATTCGCGCGCATTGGCCTGGGCGCGATCGAGGTTGGAGACTTTTTGCGGGTCGAGATCGTAAAGTGTCACGCCGAGATCGAACATTTCGCGAGAGGCACCGCGTTCGACGATAGGGGTCGCCAATGTATCGACGCCGCGCTGGGCGAGCAGGCCCTTGATCTTCAGAAGGGAATGGGTGGTAACCATGGGATTGACGCGCGACAGGAGCACCGAATGCGGCACTTCGTAACCCGTCTCGGCCTTGATCTGGGCAATGAGGTCGAGGATCTTGACCGCGCCCTTGGCGTCCATGCCGGAGCCCTGCACCGGAATCAGCACGTGCGACGAGAAGGCCAGCGCAGTGGCTGTCAGTTGATTGCGCTCGCCGGCCAGGTCGATGATGAAATAATCGGCCTGGGGGTTCATCTGGCGGACCTGCACCTCCAGCGAGGCCGGGGTCACGTGCTCCACCAGCGATATCGTGCCGCGGGGGCGCGCCGATTCATACCATTGGCTGAACCAGCCCTGGGAGTCGCTGTCGAACACCGTAACCTTGTATCCGCACTGCGCAAGCTCGACCGCGAGCAACACGGCGGCCGTGGTCTTGCCGGCTCCGCCCTTGGTGTTGGCTATCGTAATAACCGGCATGTATTAAAGTCCCCGTCCTGGCGCTGAACCCCGATGGTCAACGAATCTTCCACTAAAAGGTTAACGTGCGATTATTTCGCGGGGCTTGTGATGGATTTTGACGAATTGCAAGTATCCATGGTAGTGCAACAGGCCGATACAATCGATCAGAAGACAGCGGGAGCGGACTTGCCGAAACTCACCTCGACGCTTCGAATTCTCCAGCCTTTTCCAGGCATCTATGCCTATTACGATGGCCGGATCCTTGGAAAGCGGTTGCATTCCGGCCGCCCGAATTGGCTCGACGACGGCGCCTACAGCCTGGGGATCGCATCCTACGCCATCGTCGACGGTCGTGAGGCGCTGGTCTATGACACCCATATATCGCTCGCACATGCCAGGGCGGTCCGAGACCATCTCAAAAGGCTTGGCGCCACTTCCATTCGGGTCGTGCTCAGCCATCACCATGACGACCACGTCGCCGGCAACGAGGTGTTTTGCGATTGCGAGATCATCGCGCTCGAACTGACTGCCGCGATGCTGGCTGAAAACCGCGATGCGATGGAAAATCTCGATCCGCCGATCAAGCCGCTGGTCATGCCCAACAGTCTGTTCAGGGACAGGCTGGACCTGGCTGTCGGTGCTCGTCGTATCCAGTTGCATCACTTCAATATCCATAGCGCCGACGGCGCCGTCCTGTGGCTGCCCGACGAGCGGATACTGTTCGCCGGCGACACGCTGGAAGATACGATCACCTTCATCTCGGAGGCGCAAAACACCGCGCAGCATATCGAAGAACTGAAGCGCATGCGGAAATGGCCGATCCGGCGTATCCTGCCCAATCACGGCGATCCAGAGCGGATCGCGGCCGGAGGCTATGATGCCGGGCTCATCGATGCCAACCGGCACTATCTCGAACGCATCATCGATCCCGGCGAGCGGGAAGGTTTTGCGGCCAGCACTCTTGAGGATGCCATCGCCGACGACCTGGCATCAGGGGCGATTTCCTATTTTCCGCCTTACGAATCCGTCCATCGGCAGAACATCGCCGCGTTCAAGGCATTGCCGGGGCCAGACCCTGTTCCGGCATAATCTATACTGCAGCTAGGATTCGGCTATAAATGATTAATGTCAAATCCCGTCGTCATATATTCCTGACGACTGAAACTGGTTGCAAATACATTGACTTATAGTGCGCCTACAACGATAATCCTGGCTGACATACTCTTTTAACGATAAGAAAATGCCATCTGCCAACCCGCTTGTCGATCGCATCTATGAAGCTGCAGTGATACCCGAACTGTGGCGGGATGCCTGTCTGGCGATCGCGGATCAGCTTGAATCTTATTCGGCGTCCGTCATTTCGATCAGTCCGGACGCGACCTACCGCTGGATATCGACACCGAACATACAGGAAATGATGGCAAGCTTTGCGGTGAGCGAAACACGTTTCCAGAACGTGCGGCCGCTGCGGGCGCTGGAGCAAAGGCCGGGGGCTTTTACTCGCGATACCGACATAATGACTTCGGAAGAACTTGAAACGGACGCGATTTTTCGTGAGTTCATCTATCCGCAAGGGTTAAAATGGACCGTTGGGTGCGTCATTCAGGAACCGTCCGGTCATTCGATCGTTTTTGACCTGATGCGCAAGAATACAGGAAGTCCATTTTCCGACGACGACATCGCCCGGCTCAACGATCTGAAATCGGATCTCGCCAGGGCCGCCTTCATGACATCGCGCCTCGCCTTCCGCGAAGCCCAGTCGGTCACCTCGGCTCTGTCCATGGTCGGCCTGCCTGCCGCCGTTATCGGTGACAGCGGCATGGTGATTGCCATGAACGCCGAAATGGAAGCCCAGGCGCCGTTGATCACCACCGGGGCGGGCAACAGTTTCATTATCAACCGGCCGTCTTCCAAGCAGATGTTCGATGAAGCGCTGCAACGGTTCGGCCGCGGCGATGTGCCTGCGGTCCAATCCATCCCGGTCGCGGCATCCGACGCGTTTCCGGCGACGATCCTGCATGTCCTGCCGGTGCGGGGCATGGCGCGCGATGTGTTCGGCCGCTCCATGGCGCTGGTCATCGCCACGCCGGTCGGCGAGGTGGGCTCGCCGGACATGCGCGTTCTCTGCGGCCTGTTCGACCTGACGCCGGCCGAAGCCAGGCTTGCCCGCGAAGTGGCGACGGGTGTTTCGATGGAGGCTGCCGCCGTCAATCTCGGGCTTTCGCTCGAAACCGTGCGAACCTATATGAAACGGGTGATGGCCAAGACCGGCACGCGCCGCCAGGCCGAACTCGCCGTACTGCTTTCGGGCCTGACGCGGCTGCCGAATATCAGCGGCAATATTGCCAACCCATGAGATGGCAATCGAGCAGCACCGGCCGGTCGAGCGTGTTCTCCTCGACGCCCGGCGCCGGGTGCAACGCCGCCCTCGGTCCCGAACGGCGACCGCTATCCGGCTTCCGCCACATTTTCCTGCTTCTTGATCGGTGGTGCTGCCTTCAGCGCTTCGCCGATCTGGCGCAAAAGCCTGGTCGATGACACTGTCAGCATGCGTGGACGGATGAATTCAGGCTCGTTATTGGCTTTCGCCACTTCCGCCCGCCGCTTTGCCTCGGCCTCCGCCAGCTTCGGATCGACCTGCGGCAACGGGTTTTCGATGCCGGGGATCGGTTTCAGCTCGATGCCCTGATGGGCATAATCCATCAACAGCTTGAAGGTCATCGCCGGCAGCGAGCCGCCCGTCATGTTGTTGGTCGAGGTATAGTCGTCATTGCCGAACCAGACGGCGGCGGTGTAATTGCCGGTGAAGCCGGCGAACCAGGCGTCGCGATAGGCTTGCGTCGTTCCCGTCTTGCCGGCGGTGACGATGCCGTTGTCGAGTGCGGCCTTGCGGGCCGTGCCGATATAGGGAATCTGGCTCAGCATCTGGTTCATATAGTCGGCGGCTTGCTTGGTCAGCACACGCTTGGCCGGCGGGGCATCCTTGTTGAAATCATAGAGAACCTTGCCGTCGTAATCCATGATCTGGGTGACCCCGTGGCGGCGCGATTGCATGCCTTCCGCCGGAAAGACGGCATAGGCGGTGGCCTGGTCCATGACCGTCAGTTCCGATGTGCCGAGCGGGATGGTCTTGTCGGTGCGGATCGGCGTCTCGACGCCCATGTCCTTGGCGACTTTGGAAATCGCTTCGGTTCCGATCAGGTCCTTGGCGAGTTTCACCGGAATGGAGTTGATCGATTTGGCGATCGCCGTGGTGATCGTGATCCGGCCCGAATAGGAACGCCCGTAATTCTGAGGCGACCAGCCTCGCCAGCTGACAGGGCCATCGACCACGATCGATGTCGGCGTCAGGCCCTTTTCCATGGCCAGCGCATAGGTATAGACCTTGAAGGACGAACCTGGCTGGCGCAACGCCTTGGTGGCGCGATTGAACTGCGTTTCGCCATAATCGCGGCCGCCGACCATGGCGCGCACGGCACCACCATTGTCTGGGCCATTCTCGATCATCACCAGCGCGCCCTGCTTGACATGGTAGCTTTCGCCATATTGGCGCAGGCCGGTCTCGACTGCCTCCTCGGCGGCATGCTGCAGGCCCATGTCGATGGTGGTGCGGACGACGAGGGAATGGGTCGGGTAGTTCTTGGCGAGCTTCAGTGTTTCGTCATAGGCCCAGTCGAGGAAGAAATCGGGGGCCTCGCGGGTGCTGCGATCGACCACGGTCGCCGGATGGCGGCGCGCATCGATCACCTCGCCCTCGGTCATCAATCCGCCCTGGACGAGATTGGTCAGCACCTCGTTGGCGCGCGCCCGCGCCGCCGGCAGATTGACATGCGGCGCATATTTCGCCGGCGCCTTGAACAGGCCGGCCAGCATCGCCGATTCCGCCAGCGACAGATCGGTGATCTCCTTGCCGAAATAGAAGCGCGCCGCCGCCGCCGCACCGAACGTGCCGCCGCCCATATAGGCACGGTCGAGATAGAGCGACAGGATTTCCTTCTTGGTGAAATTGCACTCGATCCACATCGCCAGGAAGGCTTCCTTGATCTTGCGGTCGAAGGAGCGTTCGTTGGACAGGAACAGGTTCTTGGCCAACTGCTGGGTCAGCGTCGAGCCGCCCTGGACGACGCCGCCGGCGCGCGCATTCTCGCTGACCGCCCGGAACAGGCCGAGCACGTCGATGCCGAAATGATCGAAGAAGCGCCGGTCCTCGGTCGCCAGCACGGCTTTCACCAGATGATCCGGCAACTGGTCGATCGGCACCGAATCCTCATGGATGATGCCGCGATGGCCGATGGTGTTGCCGTAGCGATCGAGGAAGGTGACGGCATAATCCTGCCGCTTGCGCCAGTCGCTCTTGGCGATTTCGAACGCCGGCTTGGCCAGCGCCAGCATGACCACCATACCGACCGAACCCCAGGTCAGGGCTTCGCCGGCAAGCTCGAACGGAATGCGCTTCCAGCCCCGGACGCGGAACTTGCGGAAGAAAATGGTAACGTCTTCCCAGATATCGACGAAGCGAAAGCCGGCATTCCAGAGGGTGGAATCGAGCCAAGCGTCCAGCCGCAGGAAAAAATGTCTTTTCAGGCGCGGCTCTTTCTGGTTTTGCGGTTCGTCGGCCATAGATTAAACGTCCACCTGCAGAATCGGGTTGAAGGCCATGGCCGAAAATTCGTCGTTTCTAAAACCGCTTCGAGCTTCTATAACATCGGAATGAACAACACAAAAATGGAAAATGCAGCGCCGTTCTGGAAAACCAAGACCCTCCGTGAAATGAACGATACGGAATGGGAGAGCCTCTGCGACGGCTGCGGGCGCTGTTGCCTCAACAAGCTGGAATATGAGGATACCGGCGAGATCGTCTTTACCAATATCCGCTGCAAGATGCTCGATCCCGAGACCTGCCGCTGCTCCGATTATCCCAACCGCCAGCAACACGTGCCCGATTGCATCCGGCTGACGGTCGAGGAGGTGGAGACGCTGACCTGGCTGCCGCCGACCTGCGGCTACCGGATCGTCAAGGAGGGCCGTGACCTCTACTGGTGGCACCCGCTGCTCTCCGGCGACCCCGAGACCGTCCACCAGGCGGGTATTTCGGCGCGCGGACGCACGGTCAACGAGGAGGATGTCTCCTGGGACGATTACGAGGATTACGAGGTCGACTGGCCGGCAGACGGCGACGGGGAGATCGACGAAGAACCCTCGCTATCGGATCGCCGCGGCTGAAACAGCATTGCCAAAGTGCACCGAAAGCGGCATTCTGGCGTCGGGTTGCAGCAGCCGGCTGTCATTCTTTGTGACGTGATGTCGGCTGCAGATCGAAGTGGACTTGAATCATGCGTTCGATTGCCCCCGAACAGGCCCGCATATGCCTTGGGTGCTGGGACCAGATGCACATGCCCATCCCGCTCAGGGGTTTGCTGGCGCTGCCGTTCCGTGCCTTCGGCATTACCCGGAGCAAGATGAATCCCAATATCTGCACGATCTGCGAACGGTCTTTCACCTACGTCAAGAAGCAGCGGCATATCACGGCCGATGCCACGATCCTGTTTGCCGATATCAGGGGCTTCACCCATTTATCCGGCCAGCTCGACCCCAATGCGCTGACCCGTGTCGTCAGCCAGTTTCACGATCAATGCGCACAGGCGATCTGGTCGGAGGGCGGTATCGTCAACAAGCAGATGGGCGATGGCTTGATGGCGATCTTCAACTTTCCGATCAAGAACGACCGGCATGCCGAAGCGGCGATTAGGGCGGCGATCGACATCCAGCGGCGCTGCAAACGGGCGCACCGTGGGCTTTCCGTGCCCGGCGGTCCGCAACTGGATACGTTGCCCGGCGTCGGTGTCGGCATTCACGCCGGAGAAGTGGAAATTGGTGAATTCTCGACGTTCCGCAGTGATTTTACCGCCATCGGAGGAACCGTCAATCTGACCTCACGGCTCGAAGCCCAGGCCGCCGCCGGTGAGATCCTGGTATCGTCCGCCGCAGCAGAGGCCGCGCCCGAGCAGATGGCAGCCGCCACCATCCGCCAACTCACCCTCAAGGGTATCGACCAGCCCGTGCTGGCGCATGTCCTGAAGGATGTCCCGGCGGCGTGACCGCCGTCAGACTGTGCCATGGGCCTGGAGAGCCCAAGACCAGTTCCGCGAAAGCTTGAATGGCTAGTTTTGGTTGAAATCAAAAAAACCATTGGAGCATTGGAATGGACAATCTTGCAAGAAAAGAGGATCTGGATCGGGAAATCGGGCCTTTCATGCGCAAGATTGCAATGGTGTCCGACCCGAAGGCGCTTGCCGACATGTGCCTGGAATTCCTGTTCCGCTTTCCGCCGCAGCGCGGGCTGGAGATTGCCTCGGCCCTGACCTGGGCCAATCCGTTTTTCATGGCGGATATTCCGGACCAGAACGCCAAGGACCTGGCGATCAATCTCGATCTGTTCGCCGAGATCATGATGCGGGCGAAGCTGACGGCATCGCGCGCGGCGCAGACCAATATTCTCGTTGCCTGCGCGCCGAAATCCGCCTCCACCTTCATTCAGGATGCGCTGCAGAAGGGTCTTGGCCTGCCGGGCACGGGGCTGTTCACCGCGACGCTCGATGCCGGTTCCGGATCGGCGCTGGGCGCCAATCTGCGCGAGCAGGAGCCCGACGAACTGGCGCTGCTCCGCGCCGGTCTCAATCTCCGGGGTTATGTGGCCCAGCACCATGCGCGCTGCTCGCCCTACATGGCGCGGCTGCTGTCCTTCTACAATGTCCGGCCGATCATCACCCATCGCAACATCCTCGACACCGTCGTCAGCATGGACGACATGCTGATGGAATGGCGCAGCCAAAATGCCCCGGCCGACGCGCATTATTTCAGCGACGGCATGCCGAGCAATTTCAAGCATCTCGACCGCGCCGACCGGCTGATGATCCTCGCCCAGCGCCACACGGCCTGGCTGGTTCAGTTCTACATCACCTGGAAGAAGTGCGAAAAGCTTGGTCTGACCAAGCCACTGTGGATTTCCTACGAGCAGGATTTCCTTGGCGACAAGCAGGTTCTGGCCAGACGCGTGGTCGATTTCCTCGGGCTGGACGGATTGTCGGCCATCAGGCTCGAAAACGCCTTCGAGGACACGTCCAATGCCGGCGCCAAGCGGCTCAACAAGGGCGTTGCGGGCCGAGGCAAGGAACTGCCGGACGCTGTGCGCGACCAGATCCTCAGGATTGCCGGATACTACCGCGAGGAAGAAGACGTCTCCGCCCTGATCGGCGAGTGACGCCGATCCCGGGCCTCCGAAGAAAGGGCTGACGGCATGCAGGCGATGGAAGAGCTGGACAACATGGTCCAGCCGGTGATGCAGTGGATATCGCGAAACCCGAACGGCGACGATGCGAGCGCCAAGGGCAATGCCTTCATCCAGCAGTTTCCGCCGGAACGGGCGCTGAAGATTGCCGCCAAGCTCTCCTATGCCAACCCGTTCTTCATGCCCGACATGCCGGACGAGGCGGCCCGCACGCTGCGGCTTTCGATGGAGCAGTTCGCCGAATTCACGATGCGCGCCAAGATGACGGCCAAGCGCGCCGACCAGCCCAACATCCTGCTGGCCTGCGCGCCGAAATCCGCCTCGACCTTCATCAATGCCGCCCTGATGAAGGCACTCAGGCTGCCGACCGCCTGCCTGTTTGCCGCCACGCTCGACTGGGGCTCGGCGGCCATCCACGGCTCGAACCTTCGCGAACAGGAACCGGACGAACTGTCGCTGATCCGCAACGGCCTGAACGGGCGGGGCTATGTCGCCCAGCATCATACGCGCTGCTCGCCCTACCTGGCCCGGCTGCTGACGATCTATAATATCCGGCCGATCGTCACCCATCGCAATATTTTCGACACTGTCGTCAGCATGGACGACATGTGCATGGAATGGCGCGCCAATCCGGCTTCCATCGACCACGGCTTTTTCGGCGACGGACTGCCGTCGAACTACCAGCATCTCGACCGCGTCGACCGGTTGATGATCCTCGCCCATCGTCATACGGCCTGGCTGGTGCAATTCTATATCACCTGGAAGCGCTGCGAGCGGCTCGGCCTCGTCAAGCCGCTGTGGATTTCCTACGAGCAGGATTTTCTCGGCAGCAAGAGCGTGCTCGCCGCGCGCATCGCCGACTTGGTCGGCAGCCGCTATGCGGACGCGGCGGCGATCGAAACAGCCCTCGAGGACCGCAGCGCCGGCAAATCCAAGCGCCTCAACCAGGGCATTACCGGCCGTGGCCGCGACCTGCCGGACGACGTCCGCGCCTATATCCTTTCCACCGCCGGCTATTATCGCGACGACGAGGACATGACGCCGCTGATCGGGCCGGAACTGGCTTAAGACCATTGACGCCTGATCGTCGGATTCGTTGGACAATCGGGCGTCTTGGCGTACAGATCTCCCCCACGCGTCATCCTCGGGCTTGACCCGAGGACCCAGAATTGCGGTTCACGTTGGTTTGTGTGTGGACCCTCGGGTCAAGCCCGAGGGTGACTCGTGGAGGGGCAGAGTCTCTCCCAGACATGATCTCATAGCTACTTCGACATGACGTTTCCCCAGGCCATGCGCAGTGCGGATGCAGCAATCTCCGGTGTCGCCGCAGCAACATCCATATGCGTCCAGCCCCTGGCGCCCCAGGCATTGGCAATGGGTTCGAACAGGCCGGGATACAGTTCCATCATCATCAGCTGCTGGTCCGGCGTCAGCTTGAGTGCAGCCTTCGTCTCGGTCGGCAGGGTGGCGAAAATCCTGCCCGCCGCGCGGAAATCGCGCTTGCCGAAATGAGCGCTTTCGACGGCATCGGGTAGGGACAGCGCGAGCGCGGCAAAGTCGGACGGGGTCATCGAGGGTTCTCCGTGGGGAGAGGGATATCAACTCAGGCTGAGGCCGGTGGCAAAAAAAATCGCCGGATAGGAAAATAATCCTAATTATATACTTGACGTACCGAGGAATAAAAGCCTATGACTGATGAGCGTGACAGGCCGGCAGCCGAAATTACGGATCAGATGATAGATGTTGGGATAGCAGCCCTCCGAGAAGTCCTTGGGAACTCGGAATGCTCAAGGACCACGTTAACGGAGTGGGACCGAGAGGCTGTAGTTTTAGTTTTCGAGCGGATGCTTGCTGCGCAGTTGAATGAGCGGCACTCAGACGCGCTACCAACGTGCTAATCTGATCGGCGAATGCGCGTATTAGTTCGGCGCTAGCAGGTTCTTTGGAGTAAAGGCTATCTCCTTTTCTGCTGCGTTTTGCCTTGTAGATTGCGGCATCGGGCGAATTGCTGTCGATGCCGAACGGGTAATGAACCCAGCCGTTGCGCTGCCCTGATTTACTTGAGAAGTCCTTGACCGCACCCTTGATCTCAGTTCGTTCGTCGTCGGTTAGCCAGTCCGTTTCATCTGCCAGAAGGCTAATGATATCGTTCTGCGTAGCTACCGCTTTATGAAATGAAAAAGAGATTGTCGCCTTTCGTGCGGGCATTTCGGATAGGGCTATGTATATTAGCTCCACCATAAGCTCGGCTTGGCCCCAGCGGCCAGCTAGCCTTCCAAGTGCGAGAGCAAGTTTGAAATCGGATTCAATGGGGTTGGCCATGACAGACACCAAAAAGAACGAGGAAGACAAAGGCGACGACATCCTGAAGCGGATGCTCAATATGCCGCCTGATCCGAAAACCCCTCCCAAGCCGAAACCTGGGAAGGACAAGAGCCAGCCTGTCTCTAAATAAAAAATATTGGCTCCCCCTTCCGAGGGGCAAACGTTGCAATCTCCGTTACAATCCCAACCGTCTTGGCCTCGCTCGCGTCAAACCATAGGTCGGCCACTTTGTGGGTTTCCCAATGTTTAGTAGCCAATGTTGTTTCAGCCTTCAAAATGGCCTCAGTGCGGGCATCATCGAGAATGAGGCTGTTTGCCGCTGCCGACATCCGCTCGGATGTCAGGGAGAGCGGGGCAGATTGCGTCCGATGGATCATGAATGCCGAATTCTCCGCCGCAATTCGGCGCTGAGCCCCGAGATATGCTATGACGCCAGCGGAGCATATCGCCCCCACATTATAGAGGCGAACCTCAATTGGCAGATTGCGGAAGAAGTTATACAGCGCGATCCCGTCGCTCACCGTACCTCCTGTACTTTGAAATAGGCAGTGAACGAGCGTGTAACCTTGTTGGGTGGCGTTCGAAAACATGGTGAAGAAACTGCGGAGCGTGTCTTGTGTGACAACGCCAGCGAATAGAACCCACGTTTCTTTTTGGGCAGGCATAACTCCTGAAAGCAGGCCGCCGGAGACAATCTCAGTCATCTATCACCCCTCTTACGAATCAGAAGAAGCTTACGCGCTTTTTGTTTAGGCGTTAACGGCTGGACTAAACCGCCGATAGGTCAAGCGCTTGTCGCGGGCCATACGAAGAATATCTTCGGCGCGTTCTGCATCGGAAACTTTGAGTGCAGCGCGGCGATTATAGCGGAAATCGAACTCGACAAGGTAACGGTGAAGATGAGCTTCGCCGCAATGTTGATAGACACCGATCATGCCACGCTTGAAGACTGAGAAAACGTTTTCGATCGTGTTGGTGTGAATGACTTTATCGCCGTCATAGCGCACGTATTCGCCGCCAGAATGCTTTGTGGTCTGGTGGTCTGCGTATTCCTTGCCAGTAGCCTTATAGAGACGGCTTTCGTCGGTGTAGAGGTTGGTTTCCTTCGAGACGTTGGCGTCCAGAACCTCTTTCACGGTTTCCTTGGTGGCGTGGTTTATGTGGAACGTGCGGACTTGGCCGCCACGTTCAACCAGACCGACGACAACACGCTTGTGAGCGCCGCCAGCCTTGCCGCTTTTGGTGGGCTTGGCAATGCGGCCACGAGAAAGAACTGGAGGTGTTTCGCGCTTGCCAATGTAGGTTTCGTCTGCCTCGACCGTCTTACCGTCGCCGCCCATCGGGGTAGCGTGGTTTTCCTTCATGGCTTCACGGATGCGATGGGCCATGAACCAAGCGGTCTTATAGGTGACGCCAAGCATACGATGTAGCTGGTGGGCGCTCATGCCCTTCTTCGAAGCGGCCATGAGGTGCGCAGCCAGCACCCATTTGTTCAAGGCAATCTTGGAGCGTTCGAACACGGTGCCGACAGTCACGGTAAACGGGCTGCGGCATTCCTTGCACTTGTAGACGCCGGGGCGAGTGGATTTACCCATCAGCTTTGTAATGCGCTCAGGGTCGCAATTGCCGCACGTCGGGCAGACCGGGCCATTGGGCCAATGAATGGCTTCAAGGTGCTCACGGGCTTTGTCTGCGTCGTTGTAAATCTCGTGGGTCAAATTGAACATGAGCGTATCTCCTTGATTAAATTCCTATCATCAAGGTTCTGGTACGTCAAGTATATAATTAGGAAAATAATCCTTGACGGCGTGACGGTGCTTTGGTAGGGTTATGCCATGATCCGATAATTGCGAATGACGCAGCGGCGCTGATCCAGCGCATGGCGCTCGCACGGGGTCCAGAAAACAGTTTCACCCAACAGGAATATATTCCATGTTCGATCCGATCGATTTCGATCCGGCGACCGCTGGCCTGTGGCCGACGGGCACGGCCAGGCTGGAAGCCTATGGCACAGGCCGCGAGCCGGATCTCGATGCAAAAGTCCATGCGGTCTGGCTGGAAACCAAGGCGGCGTCCGAGCCCCCGCCGGCCGAACAGTCGCAGCAACTGCTCAATGAGATGACGGTGGAACTGCGGCAGCAATTCGAGGCATTCCGCAAGATCCGCGTCGATGCCGAGGCCAAGCTGGTGACGGGCGACGACGGCGAGGTGAAGCTCGCCAAGGCGGATATCAAATCGGCCAATGACGCACTGTCGCTGATCGTCCGCACCATCGAGAAGATCGACAGCCTGCAACGGAGCCTTGCCCATGATCGCGAAATCGCCGTCGAACGGGACTTTGACGAGGCGAGCTATGAAGCGTTGCTGGTCGGGATCAATCGCAAGATCGAGGACCGGGCCAGAGAACTCGCCGAGCAGAGGCTCGGGCTTCAGGGTGCCGCGCCCGGCACAGGCGCAGGGCCGCCCGGACGTCAACCCGCAACCGAAGTCCCAACGGAAATTGAGAAGGGCGCGTGAAAAGCTGTCGGGTAAAGTCTTGCAGCAGGCGGATATGATCAGCGACCAATACGCGGATGCGATGAAGAAGACGGTCACCGATCCGGTATCCAAGCTCAGCGGCGCCTACGAGATGGCGTGGAATGCGATGTCCCGGTCCGGTCCGGACGAAGCCGCCGGTCCGGTCGATGATGGTTCATCCAATTCCGGTTTGCCGGACAATCTCCCCCAACGGGGGATTGAGCGGGGACCGGCGTTACCCGGCGACGGCTTGACACGATCGGCATTCCGCCTGCGCGAATGTGTGCATGATGGTTGGCGTCTCAACCGCCGGCCGGAGCAGCAGCCGCCTGATGGCGACTGGCGGACCTGGCTGATGATGGGCGGGCGCGGCTCGGGCAAGACCCGGGCCGGCGCCGAATGGGTGCACGATGTCGCATCGAATGCCCGCGAACCGGTGCGGTTCGCGCTGATCGCCGAGACGCTGGCCGACGCCCGCGAAGTGATGATCGACGGCATTTCCGGCATCTGGCGGATCGCCCGCTTCCGGCGGCCGGACTTCGAGATCACCCGGCGGCGGCTGGTCTGGCCGAACGGATCGGTGGCGCAGATCTTTTCGTCGGAGGATCCAGACAGCCTGCGCGGTCCGCAATTCGATTATGCCTGGTGCGACGAACTTGCCAAATGGAAGCATGGCCAGGAAACCTGGGATATGCTGCAATTCGGTCTGCGGCTCGGCCGCCATCCGCGCCAGATGGTGACGACGACGCCACGGCCGGTGCCGCTGATCCGGGCGCTGATCGACGATCCCGGCACGGTGGTGACGCGGATCTCGACCCGCGCCAATGCGCAAAACCTCGCCGCCGGCTTTCTGCAGGCGATCGACAAGCGCTATGGCGGCACGCGGCTGGGCCGCCAGGAACTCGACGGCGAGCTGATCGAGGACCGCGAGGACGCACTGTGGAACCGGGCGATGCTCGAACGCCTGCGGCTGCGCAATCCGGGTCCGCTGGGCCGCATCGTCGTGGCGGTCGACCCGCCCGGCGGCCGAGAAGGCTTCCGGCTCCTGCTGCGGCATTGTCGTGGCGGGGATCGAGGCAACCGGCCGGGCGGTGGTCCTGGCCGACGTTTCGGTCGCCAATGCCTCGCCGGCCGAATGGGGCAATGCCGTGGTGCGGGCCTTCCGGCGCTTCCAGGCCGACCGCGTGGTGGCCGAGGTCAACCAGGGCGGCGACATGGTGGCCGCCATCCTGCGGTCGATCGACCAGAACCTGCCGGTGACCAATGTCCGGGCGACGCGCGGCAAATACCTGCGCGCCGAACCCGTCGCCGCACTCTACGAGCAGGGCCGCGTGGCGCATGCCGCCGCATTCGCAGCGCTCGAGGACCAGATGTGTGATTTCGGCCCGGATGGCTTGTCGGGTGGCGGCTCTCCCGACCGGCTCGACGCGCTGGTCTGGGCGCTGACGGCGCTGATGCTGAGCGGGGCCGGGGAGCCGAGAGTGCGGGGCGTGTGACCCGCATCCGCGTGATCATGCTTGAAGTTGAACTCGTAGGTAGAAAAATATATTGTAATTAAGAGTAGAATTGTTACTATCACGGTGCCCGGCATGGGTGATGCCGGGCCTATTCGCAAACAAGAACTCGATATATCCGCAAACGTCGCCTTTACGATCGCGACGGCCGGATTCGCGCGCGCGGAACTCTTATCGGGAGAGGGAGTGTGATATGCCGATCAATCGAAAGTTTCTCTTTAACGAAATTCGCGAAAAGCTTTTTCCGAGCGGACTGCAGCAGCATCAGGTGGACGGTATCGATGCCATTCTCAACGAATGGGAGAGCAAGTCCGCGGCCAAGGACGACCGATGGTTGGCCTATATGCTCGCCACCGCCTATCATGAAAGCGCCCGGACGATGCAGCCGGTGCGCGAAACGCTGGCAAACACCAATGACCAGGCGATCGCCCGCCTCGACAATGCCTGGAACAAGGGCAAGCTGTCCTGGGTCTCGAAGCCCTACTGGCGCAAGGACGCCAATGGCGATGCATGGTTCGGCCGCGGCCTCGTGCAGATCACGCACAAGGCCAATTACACAAAGCTCGCCACCGCGACCGGGCATAAAGGCCTGGCCACGGATCCGGACGAGGCGCTGAAGATGGATGTCGCGCTCGATATCATGTTTGCCGGCATGGAGCAGGGGCTTTTCGCCGGCAAGAAGCTGTCCGACTATTTCAACGGGGCCGTTGAGGACTGGGTGAACGCGCGCCGGATCATCAACGGTCTTGACCGGGCTGACGATGTCGCCAGTTATGGCCGATCCTTCTACGCGGCGATCAGCTACACGACGTGATGACGGCCAGCGGGGCGCGCCCCTGCGCCGAAGGGTAATACCAAGTCTCGACGATGACAACCTATCGCGCCGAAGCGATCCTGGCTTTCCGGCGCGGAGAAAACCGCAGATGGAGTTGCTCCTCCATCGAGGATTTTCGACAAGGCCGGAAGCCAAAAGCGCCCGGTCCCACGCAATAGGTCGTCATCGTCGAGATTTGGTATAACACCGTGGATCATTGATTGCAGGTGCCGCGGCATGCTAGTCGCGGGCGGAAAATCATTCGCCCGAGGTACAGTCGTGATCCGCCATATCGTGTTTTTCTCCGCCCGTGATCCCGAGGATATCGAGACGGTGCGCGCCGGATTGTCGCTGCTGACCGAAATTCCGCATGCGCTGCACCTGGAGATCGGCAGCAATCTCAAGACCGACCAGCTGGGCAGCGATGTCGATCTGATCGTCTATGGCGAGTTCGAGGACGCTGCGGCGCTGGCCGCCTACAAGGCCCATCCGCTCTACCAGCGCTCGATCGACATCGTCCGGCCGCTGAGGGAAATCCGCATGGCCGCGGACTACGAGGTCTCCGATGCCGCGAATGCACCGGTGAAAGCCCGTCCGGGCGCCTGAGGCAACAGCCCATGGCGCTGCGGCGCCGGCCGACCCGAAGAGTCAGGGTCGGAAATAGCTGATCGTGTGCTGAATGGCGGCACTCCTGCCGCCAAGATCGAGCACCGTATTCCAGTTGCCATCGCCCGGCACCGCCACCTTTGCCGGGAAGTGGGTAAAATGACCGCCGAAGAAGGTGAACTTCTGTCGCTTGCGATAGGAAACAAAATTCTCGTCGTCCATCACAAACACATTGCACTGGTGCGAGCATTGAACAATGACCACATCGCCCTTCGCCAAGCGTTGGCGCGCGTGAATGAACTCTGCCATCGATCCCCTCCTTTGCCGGCACAAGTGTAGCCTGTGGCAAATCTTGAATAAAGCCTCGATATAGATCGATTGTTACCTTGGGGATAACGCCTTCCCGTGGAGCCATTCGGGCGCCGCAGTATAAGGATGATAATGATGAAATTTCCATTCCGGCTGCCGTGGCGAGACGCTGCGGCGGAAGAAAAAGCCATGCCCGAGCGCAAGGCTTTCACGAGCAGCCTTGTCGCCTTCTCCGGCGAGGGCAGGAGTGAATGGCGCGAGAAGGGCTATGCGGCACTGGCCCGCGAGGGATTCATGAAGAACCCCGTCGCGCATCGCTCCATCCGGCTGATCGCCGAGGCGGCGGCCTCGGTGCCGTGGCTGCTGATGATCGACGGGCGGGAAGAGGCCGATCACGCGGCACTTGGCTTGCTGGCGGCGCCGAATGGACGGCAGAGCGGCGCAGAATTCTTCGAAGCGCTCTACGGCCAGATGCTGATCTCGGGCAATGGGTTCATCCTGCCGGTCAAGGCCGGTACGCGGCTTGCGGAATTGCACCTGCTCCGGCCCGACAGGATCAGCATCATCGAAGGGGCTGACGGCTGGCCGGAGGTCTATGAATACCGTGCCGGCGGTCGCATCAGGCGCTATCCGGCGCTGGGCGAGGCGGCGCTGCTGCACCTGAAGCTCTTCCACCCGCTCGACGATCACGGCGGCTTCGGACCGCTTTCGGCGGCGCTGACCGCGCTCGACCTCTCCAACCGCGCGACCGAGTGGAACAAGGCGCTGATCGACAATTCGGCCCGGCCATCCGGGGCGCTGGTCTACCAGCCGAAGGAGGGCGGCAACCTGACGCCGGATCAGTATGAACGGCTGAAGGCGGAACTGGCCGAGGGCTATTCCGGACCCGCCAAGGCCGGCCGGCCGATGCTGCTGGAAGGCGGGCTGGACTGGAAGGCGATGGCGCTGTCGCCGAAGGAGATGGATTTCTTCGAGGCCAAGAACGGCGCGGCGCGCGACATCGCGCTGGCCCTCGGCGTGCCGCCGCTGCTGATCGGTCTGCCGGGCGATAACACATATGCCAACTATGCCGAGGCCAATCGCGCCTTCTGGCGGCTGACCGTGTTGCCGCTGATCTCCCGGACGGCGGCGTCGCTGTCGAGCTGGCTGTCGGGGATCCATGGCGAGAGGCTGGTGCTCAGCCACGATCTCGACCAGGTGCCGGGATTGTCGCTGGAGCGCGATGCGCTCTGGGCGCGGATCGGCACAGCGGCCTTTCTGCGTGACGAGGAGAAGCGGGAAGCTGTGGGCTATGGTCCCTGAAAACGCGATGAGGGGCGATGGATTCAACCATGAGGGCCCCTCATCCGGCGTTGGACGCCATCTTCTCCCCGCAGGGGAGAAAGTAAACACGCACGACAACGTTCAGGTGCCGGCGTGATTTGGAGGCTAACACAAAATTGCGTTTTGGCAAATAAATTTTAGGCGAGGCTACATGACCGTTTTCTTGAACTTGCCCATCAGGTAGGGCCCCGACAGCACCGGCGCGTATGCCGACGCTTCGCCCTCGGCCAAGCATGATGGCAGCGTCTCGATCGAGGCGAACCAGTCCGGCTGGTGGAAGAAGGCCAGCGACTGTCGGCGATCGAGGCCGCCGTCTTCCGGCGCGACATTGACGACCCGATGCAGGGTCGAGACCCAGCGGTCATTGGTCCAGCGGGCCATGAGATCGCCGATATTGATGACGAAGGCGCCATCGACCGGCGGCACTTCCCGCCAGGCACCTTCCGGCGTCATGATTTCGAGGCCCTTGGAACCCGGCTGCGGCAACAGGATCGTCAGGCTGCCATAGTCGGTATGGGCGCCGGCGCGCAACTGGCCTTCGGGCGGCGGGGCATCGAGCGCGGGGTAGTTGAGTGCCCGGAGCGCCGAGATCGGCTGGCCGATGAAGGACTGGAAATAGTCCTCCGGCAGTTCGAGCGCCACCGCAAACACGCCCATGATGCGGGCGGCGAGATCAGTGACGGCGGTGTAATAGGCCTCCCAGGCCGGGCGGAATCCCGATGGCTGATCCGGCCAGATGGTGGCGGCGTAGCAAAAAGCCAGCGCTTCCGTGTCCGACAACCCGGCCGGCACGGCAAGCGGGCCGCCGTTGAAGCTCTCCTTGAGATCGGGCGGGGAATCGACGCCCTTCGACCGGGCCAGAGCTTCGGCGCCCGGTCCGAGATAGCCGTAGGGATAGCCGGGATAGGGCGCACGCGACCTGTCCTTGTCGGCATGGGGAAGATCGAAGAAGGCATGCGCCTCGGACCAGACAGGGTCGATCACTTCGTCCGGTATGCCGTGGTTCCTGACCGCGAGAAAACCGGACGTGCGGCAGATGAGGTCCACCTCCCGCCCCATCTGCCGCTTTTTCTCGCCATCTGCCTGTTCGAAGGCTGCGAGATCGATGACTGGAAAAAATGCGGACATGGGTTACTCCGGACGGCGCAATGAGCCGCGAATGTGCAAAGTTTCCAATGGCTTGTCCAGCCGCAATGAATCATGTTCCGAGCGATTCGGCGCGGGGCGATGATCCGTCGCTTTTAAAGTCAGGTTTTTTCGAGCGATATCAATGGAATGTCGGGAAGGCGCGACTCTGAATCGGATTGTCAGGATTCAACTTGTGAAGCACCTGACTCAACTTTCGAAGATCTGCGTGCAAGGCACCAGGGCGGTTCAGAAATCCGGCTTGCCTGGGATGTGGTGACAGCCGCAACTTTTCGGTTGCATTCGCCGCTCGCCGCCGGTTCTCAACGAATTCACTATAGTAGCAAGGTCTTAACAAATGACTGACATCGGCAACACCTCCGGTTTCTGGATAGAGAGGACGATCGGCGCTTCGGCAGGTGCGGCGATCTCGCTGGTCTACATGCTGCCGAATGGCAAGCGCGAGGCGATCAGCCGATTCATCACCGGCGTGATCTCCGGGCTGATCTTCGGCGGCCCTACTGGGGCATGGCTCGCGGCCCGACTGGGGATTGCCGGATATCTGTCCGCCTCCGAGACCATGCTTTCGGGGGCGGCAGCGATCAGCCTGTGCTCCTGGTGGGGGCTGGGACTGCTGGAGAGGATGGCGAAACGATGGGGGCGGGAGAAGGAAACTCCGGGCTAAAGACCAAGCTCCGAATGCGAGCCGAGACGCACCAATTGCAGGATGTCCGGATCAGGCTTGCGATAGACAGAAACCAGATCCGGCCGAAGGTGGCAATCCCGGTGATTCTTCCATTCGCCGGTCAGCGCATGGTCGCGGAACTTGACGTGGGTGCGACGTCTTGTGCCAAGGCAAGGAGCAGCGCCGGTAATTCCAATTGAAGTATCGTCTGATGGCGGCCTCCAAGTTCCCGCTTGAAATCGCGCTTGAACTGGCTGGTTCGTTCAATCGTCCGCATTCAAGTCAGCCATCAAATCTTCGACGGAGTTGAAGCTCTTCAATTTACCGGCGCGTGCCTCGCGCATGGCCTCGATGGTCTCGGCATTCGGAATAAGCGGTTCAAAAGGAAGGGCTTTGTCATGGGCAACCCTGGTCAGCATCAGCCGAACGGCGTCAGATACCGAAAGCCCCATGGACGCCAGCACGGCTGCTGCCTCATCCTTGATTTTGCTGTCGATCCTTGTCTGTACAAGCGCGTTCGCAACCATTGTCATTCTCCTCGTGTGAATGACAATGTAATACGTGGTGTAATATGTTTCAACGACTGACGTTGAAATGCGAGGCCGAAATCGACCTTGCATTCCAGCGCAGTCAACTCGTCTTCACCGGCAGCCAGATCTCGAACCCGCCATTTCCCGTCTTTTGATCGAATTCCGGCCCGTAATATTCGATCAGCGGGGTCTCGTCGGCTATGTAGCCCGATTGCGGCAGCCACTTACCCCAGGCCGTACCGATGGTCGGGCGCATCAGCGTGATGTGGCCGGGCTGGCGGAAGATGGCATACGTGGCGGCGGGTATGGCGGCAGTCGAAAGTTCCTTCGGCAGGCCGGAGGCGTCCGAGACCTCGACGGCGCAGATATATTCGCAGCCTTTTTCCTCGGTGAAGGAGAGCGAGGCGCCGTAATGGCTGTTGCCGACCGTATTAGGAATCTGGCCGCGCCAGGCGTTGAATTTTTCCCATTGCGAGGGAATGCCGCCGATATCCTTCATCGCGTAGGTTTGGATGAGGCCGGCAAGCAGCATCGGCTTGCGCTTTTCGATGCTGGGCTCGGCAAGTGTAAGTTCGGGGGAGGCGTCCATGATCAAAGGCTCCGTGAGCTCGAGGTTTGCAAGGCGGCGGGCGTCACGGACACTTTCCGGCGTCACGCCGAAATGCTCGCGGAAGGCCCGGGTGAAGGCTTCATGCGATCCATAGCCAATATCCAAGGCAAGGCTGAGGATGTCGGGAACGCCGAGCGCCAGGATGCGGGCAGCTTCCGAGAGCCGTCTTGCCCGCGCATAGCGCATCAGAGAATGGCCGGTCACCGAGGCGAAGGCACGGGTGAGGTAGGGCGGTGTCACGCCCGATAGACCGGCAATATCCTCGAGGCTGATGTTCCTGCGGAGATTGCTTTCGACCTGCCAGATCGCATTCTCGATGATGTTCATTCGCTGACTTTCGTGTTCCGACGAAGACCCTTCTAAAGGGGCCAGACGGCGGCCGCTTGATCGTTCTTGCGGTCGGTGGAAATTTATCAGCAGCAATTCGATAAAGGAATATTTTCATGACCGCAGACGCGATCATCGCAGGCCGCGAAAAGAAATTCGCCGGCCTGGAGCTCAAGACGCTGACCGAGGCGGGCATCTTTACAGGCTATGCCAGCCTGTTCGACGAGGTGGATCTCGGCAAGGACAGGGTCGAGCGCGGCGCCTTCCTGAAATCGCTGGCGCGGCGCGGTGCCGCAGGCGTCCGGATGCTGTTCCAGCATGATCCGGCCGAGCCGATCGGCGCCTGGAAAGTGATCCGCGAGGATGGCCGCGGCCTCTATGTCGAAGGCGCGCTGTCCGACGGTGTGGCCCGGTCGCGCGAAGTGCATCAGCTGATGAAGGCGCATGCGCTGGACGGGTTGTCGATCGGCTTCCAGACCGTCAGGGCGAAATCCGATCCCAAGACCGGCATCCGCCGGATTCTCGAAGCCGACCTATGGGAGATCTCGGTGGTGACTTTTCCGATGCTGCCGGGCGCACGGATCGGCGAGGTGAAGGAGGTAAGATCGTCCTCCAGCGATCGGCGTATCCTCGCGGCAATACGGCAGGCGGCAAAAAGCATGACTTGAAATTATGCGACTGTGAACTATAGTTCATAGGACGATGGGGGCAGCGTTGCGCATATTCAAGACAAGATGGATGGCGCGCTTTGCCCGTAAATCAAGAATCGCGGATGCGTTGCTTGTCGAAGCCATCCGGAGAGCCGAAAAGGGTTTGATTGATGCTGATCTCGGGGGTGGCGTCATCAAGCAGCGCGTCGGCCGCGAAGGTCAGGTCAGATCGGGCGGCTATCGGACGATGATAGCTTTTCGTTCGGGAGAGCGAGCCGTGTTCGTGTTTGCCTTCGCCAAAAAAATGTGCGGGATAATATCGGGCACGATGATCTGGAAGATCTGCGGGAACTGGCCGGCAAATGGCTCTCCACAGGCAAGGCCGGGATCGCCAAGGCACTTGAAATAGGTGAGATCGAGGAGATTGGACATGGCGAAAACTAAAGGTACAAGCAGCCTGTCCGAGGCAATCCGAGAAACGGCGGACGGTATGTTCAAATCGGGAATCCTCGATGAAGAATCTTATCACCGGATCACCCTCCGCCATCTCCCCGACGAGGAGAAGGCCATCGAAATCCCCGTTCCAACCGGTGAAGATATCAGGGCGATGCGGGAAAAGGCCAATCTCAGCCAGGCGGTCTTTGCCCGCAAACTCAATCTTTCGACTGGCTATGTTTCCCAACTCGAACGGGGCATCAAGCGACCGAGCGGACCGGCACTGGTATTGCTCAACCTGATCCGCAAGCGGGGCATCGAAGCGATACAATAACAGCCCAAATTAATTTTGTGCCGGACATACCGGCATTTTCCATGGGGCCATCTGGCCCCTTTTTTATTGCTGAAAGGATTTTCAAGAAATGAATAGCAACAATCTGACGGCGGCACCGGAAATCAAGGCGGTGCCGGATACGATCGCCGATGCCTTCGATGGCTTCATGGGCGCATTCGAAGCCTTCAAGGAGGCCAACGATACCAGGCTCGGCGAGATCGAGCGCAAGCTTTCGGCCGACGTCGTCAGCCGCGACAAGGTCGACCGCATCAACAAGGCCGTGGACGAGCAGAAGAAGATGCTCGACCAGCTGACGATCAAGAACGCGAGGCCGATGCTGGGGCGCGGCGAAATCCTCACCGCCGACCAGATGGAACACAAGGCGGCGTTCGAAGCTTATGTCCGCCACGGCGACGAGAGCGGATTGCGCGGCATCGAAAGCAAGGCCTTCTCGACCGGTACGTCTTCCGATGGCGGTTATCTGGTGCCGAATGAAACCGATACCGAGATCGGCCGCAGGCTTTCGGTGGCGTCGCCGATCCGAGCGCTGGCCACCGTGCGCCAGGTTTCCGGCCATGTGCTGAAAAAGCCTTTCGCGCTTGCCGGGCTGACAACCGGCTGGGTGTCGGAAACCGGCGCCCGCACCGAGACGGCGACGCCATCGCTGGCCGAACTCTCCTTCGAGACCATGGAACTCTATGCCATGCCGGCGGCAACGCAAGGGTTGCTGGATGATGCGGCGGTCGATATCGAGACCTGGATCGCCTCGGAAGTCGATATCGCCTTCGCCGAACAGGAAGGCACCGCCTTCGTCTCGGGCAACGGCACAAACAAGCCGAAGGGCTTTCTCGGCTACACCAATGTCGCCAATTCGAGCTGGAGCTGGGGCAATATCGGCTATATCGCCACAGGCTCGGCGGGCGCCTTCGCGTCTACCGGTCCGGGCGACGTGCTGATCGACGCGGCCTATGCGCTGAAGGCCGGCCACCGGCAGAATGCGCATTACCTGATGAACCGCACGACGCAGGCGGCGATCCGCAAATTCAAGGACGCCGACGGCAATTATCTCTGGCAGCCGCCGGCGACGCCTGGACAGCCGGCCTCGCTGATGGGCTTTCCGGTGACGGAAGCCGAAGACATGCCGGATATCGCGGCGAACGCCCATGCGATCGCGGTCGGCGATTTCCGCGCCGGCTATCTCGTCGTCGATCGCACCGGCGTGCGGGTGCTGCGTGATCCTTATTCAGCAAAACCCTAACTGTTAGTGAGGTTTACACTACTATTGCGATATCCTGTTTGTCAGAGGATCGCAAATGCAAAAACCTATCGCATACTCATATATCCGCATGTCTACTGAAAAACAGATTAAGGGCGATAGCTTGCGTCGCCAGATTGAATGGAGCAAATCTTATGCTCTCCGTCATAACCTTGATCTTCAAGACCGTTCGTTCCGAGATATTGGAGTGTCTGCGTGGAAGGGCAAAAACCGCACGGACGGAAGGCTCGGCGTCTTCATTGACCTAGTGAAAGAAGGGTCAATACCAGCGAATAGTTATTTGCTGGTCGAAAACCTCGATCGTCTGTCCCGCATGCATGCCCTTGATGCACTCGATTTGTTCAGAGAAATCCTCAAAACCGGTGTCACCGTCGTGGCACTGGGCGAGTTCGATGAGGAAGAGGTTTATACCATCGGAAGTCTGAATAGCAGTTCGAACCAACTGATCAGCACACTGGCTTCGATGCTTCGCGCCAATAAGGAGAGCGAGCGGAAAAGCCAGA
>JAQGJP010000069.1 GCA_028290545.1 Rhizobium sp.
ATACGGCATCGGCATTTCGCGGGAATCAAACGGCACCTGATAACCTGGAATGGCGATCGCCTTGAGGATCGCGCGTCGGATCATCCGTTTGGTCTGTTCGTCGAGATAGGCGAAATTGTATGTGACAAGCTGTTGCATGTGCGTTTACCTGTAAGAGGAAAACAAAAGTGGACGGGATGCATGGAAGGAAGCAGCGGCGCGGAGGGCGTCTTCGCCGTTATTTTGGGGCTGTTTGCAATGGTGCTGTTGGTCATGATCCGCTACAGCCAATCCAGTCGTTCCGGCAATGATGCCGGAGACGATGGCGATTGGGGTGACGGCGACGGAGGAGGGGACGGCGGGGGCGATTAATCGCTGAATGACAGGAAGGGCCAACGCGCGTGTCATTCCGCAGCCTCCTTGCGCTTTTCCGATGTCCCACTCCGGGCCGCCTCATAGTCGCCGCGCATACGCCGGACGAGATCGAGTTCCGCCTGAAAGTCGACGTAATGCGGCAGTTTCAGATGTTCGACGAAGCCGGTCGCCTGGACATTGTCGGAATGCGAAATGACGAATTCCTCGTCCTGCGCGGCAGCCACGATATCCTCCTCGAATTCGCGGGCACGCAGCGCCCGGTCCACCAGCGCCATGGCCATGGCCTTGCGCTCGCTCTGGCCGAAGACCAGCCCGTAGCCGCGCGTGAATTGCGGCGGCTTCTTCGTCGAACCCTTGAACTGGTTGACCATCTGGCATTCGGTAACCTGGATGCGTCCGACCGAGAGTGAGAAGCCGAGTTCCGGCACATCGATCTCGACCTCGACTTCGCCGATGCGGATTTCGCCGGCGAACGGATGGGTACGGGCATAGCCGCGCTGGGTGGAATAGCCGAGCGCCAGCAGGAAGCCCTCGTCGCCGCGGGCGAGCGCCTGCAGCCGCGAGTCGCGTTCCATGGGGAATTCAAGCGGCGTGCGGGTGATGTCGCCGGTCAGGTGTCCCGCCGGCATCTGGCCATCCTGCTCGATCAGGTTCTCATGCGCGAGGATTTCCGAGACCCGCAGAACATGTTCGCCGGTTGCATCCTTTTCGACCGGCTGCTCCGGCTCGGTGTCGCCGGCAAGCGACGGATCGATCAGGCGATGGGTATAATCGAAGGTCGGGCCAAGCAACTGGCCACCGGGCAGGTCCTTGTAGGTGGCCGAGACCCGGCGCGCGATCAGCATCTTTCCGGTATCGATCGGCCGGGAATAGCCGAATCGCGGAAGGGTCGTGCGATGGGCGCGGAGGATGAAGATAGCCTCGATCATGTCGCCCCGCGCCTGCTTCAGCGCAATCGCCGCCAGATCGCGGTCATAGAGCGAGCCCTCGGCCATCACGCGGTCGATGCCGAGCGCCAGCTGTTCCATGATCTGTTCGATGGTGATGGCGGGCAGGCTGCGGTCGCCGCGCCGTTTGTCGGCGAGCAACTGATGGGCATTGGCAATCGCCGTTTCGCCGCCCTTGACAGAAACATACATGTCAGTTTCCTCCCTTGCGGATGCGCACCGTGCGCGGCAGGCAGATCATCTTGAGGCCGGCGACCAGGACCAGGTCGATGCCACGCGGATAAAGCCCGTTGTTTTCCCGCCAGAGTTCCTCGAACGGCGCGGGCAGGGCATCGACATTGATCGATGTCGAGCCATCGATGCCCGGGCCGCTCAGCACAAAACCCTGGCCATCCGAGAAGGCCGAGACCTCGAGAATGATCGTGGTGGACCGGTCGGGATATTCCTGCGTACCGGCTGCGAAGGTCGATAGAGGCGGCAGCAGCGTTTTTGTGTCGAGGAAAGCGAATTGCGCCTCGGTCCGGTCTTCGGTGATGAGGGCACCGGTCTGGAAAGCCAGCCAGCCGGACAGGCCTGCTTCGACCAACGGCTTTGCGAGAAATACGGGCGTGTCGTGATCGCAGAGCGTAAGCGCGATTGCGCCCGCGCCGGCTCCCATCGCCGACGGCGGGGCTGCACCCGCGTCGAGCTCCTGTATGGAGCCCGGACGGGCCATGCCATCCATCAGCGCCTTGAATACGGATTGGGACTGGAAAACCGGCGTCTCAAATCCGCCGGTATAGATCATGTTGTCACTTGCCATCAGTCTTCTCCCCGCACCATCGTGAAGAAATCGACTTTTGTCGCCGCCGTCTGCCGCTCGCGTTCGGCGTCACGCTCGGCGATCGTGCCTTCGATGTCCGCCACCAGCGCTTCAATATGCCCATGGTGTTCGACGCGCTGAGCCATTGCGTCGAAGATCGCCGCCAGTTCCGCCTTGCGGCGTGACAGGCCGAGCGTCTGGCCATGGCCGATCTCGCCCGTACCGAGCCGGATTGTCGCGCGGCTGACCGTGGCCTCGCCGAGATTGAAGGGTGATCCGCCGCCACCGATCCGGCCGCGCAGCATGATCAGCCCGGTTTCCGGGCCGCGCACTCGCGATACTTCAGGCTTGTCTGCCAGCGCTTCCCAGGCCGCGATCAGCACGGCATCGTCGGCTTTCGACAGCAGTTCCATGGTCCGGCGGCGCTTTTCCTGGCCGTCGTCTGCAGGTCTTTCGATCGGCATGGTCTTTACTCCAGATGTCTATTTGTCTATATAACTAGACATATCCCATCTGTTAAAGATGAAAAGTGACAGGCATGTGACATGAGTCAGTTTTCCACCATCGCTCGACACAGCGGCATTTCCGCCTGGAAGCAGATTGCCGACCAGATCAGCCGGTCGATTTCCTCCGGCGAATTCGACGATACCGGCATGGTGCCGCCAGAAATGGTGCTGGCGGAAAAATTCGGCGTGAACCGGCATACGGTGCGCAGCGCCATCGCCTCGCTGGCCGAAGAGGGGCTGTTGAAACGTGTGCAGGGAAGGGGCACCCTGATCGAGAAGCGGGAACGGCTGATCTTCCCGATCACGCGGCGAACCCGGTTCTCCGAAGGCCTCGGCAAGCAAGGTGCGGAAATGTCGACTCGGCTGATTTCATACGAGGAGCTCGAGGCGACGCAGGATATCGCCGACGCGCTTGCCTTGCCACCGGGTGCCAGGATTCTGCGGCTGCGGACGGTCGGGTCCGCCGATGGCCAGCCCGTTTCCACCGCGACCTCGCATTTCGACAAGGCGCGGTTCCCCCGAATGGCCGAGCTTGTCGGGCGACACCATTCCGTGACGAAAGCGTTTGCGGCCCAGGGCGTTGACGATTACGTGCGTGTCTCCACCGAGGTGACCGGCCGGACGGCGGCGGTGGAAGAGGAAGCCTATCTCAAGCTCTCACCGGGCAGCGTCGTGCTCGTTGCGCTGTCGGTCAACGCCGATCTCGAAGGCCGCCGCATTCAGTATTCCCGGTCGGTGTTCGCCGCCGACAAGATTTCCCTGAAACTCGATACCGCCTCGGTCTGACGCGCGGATATTCCCGGAACTGATAGCCGCGCCAGCAAATATGGTTTGCTTCGCCTGCCGGCGCGCGCCATCTTCGCGGCCACAGCATTCAGTTGGGAATAGATCATGTCAGACAAAAGTCCGCTCTCGGGCATCAAGGTCCTGGAACTCGCCCGCATTCTCGCCGGTCCCTGGTGTGGCCAGACTCTCGCCGATCTCGGCGCCGATGTGATCAAGGTCGAGAGTCCCGAGGGTGACGACACGCGCAAGTGGGGCCCTCCCTATATCGACAAGGACGACGAAAAATCCGCCGCCTATTTTCACGCCGCCAATCGTGGCAAGCGCTCGGTGATCGCCGATTTCACGACGGAGGAGGGCAGGGCTCTCGTATTGAAGATCGCCGCGCAATCCGACGTGCTGATCGAGAATTTCAAGCTCGGCGGCCTCCGGAAATACGGCCTTGACTATGACAGCCTCAAGAAAGTCAATCCGCGACTGATCTATTGCTCGATCACCGGTTTTGGACAGGATGGTCCCTATGCGCCCCGCGCCGGCTACGATTTCATGATCCAGGGCATGGGCGGCATCATGGACCTGACCGGTGAACCGGATGGCGAACCACAAAAGATCGGCGTCGCCTTCGCCGACATCTTCACCGGCCTCTATTCCGTCATCGCCATCCAGTCGGCTTTGATCGCCCGCGAAAAGACCGGGCTCGGCCAGCAGATCGACATGGCGCTGTTTGATTGCATGACCGGCGTACTCGCCAACCAGGCGATGAATTTCCTCGCGTCCGGCAAGGTGCCGAAACGTCTGGGCAACGCCCATCCCAATATCGCGCCCTACCAGACATTCCCGGTCGCCGACGGCCATCTGATCGTCGCCTGCGGCAATGACGGGCAGTTTTCGCGGCTTGTGGCGATTGTCGGCCTGCCGGAGCTCGCCGATGATTCCCGCTTCAAGACCAATTCTGCGCGTGTCGAAAATCGTGCGGCGCTGACCGCAATGATGGAGGCGAAAACGCGCCAATGGCTGCGCGACGATCTGCTGGCGGCGATGGAAAAACAGGGTGTGCCGGCCGGGCCGATCAACAGCGTTGCCGATGTGTTCGCCGACCCGCAGTTCCTGTTTCGCAAGATGCAGATCGCGCCCGAAGGGATTCCCGGAATTCGCACGCCGATCCGCTTCTCCGATTCCGAGCTCGCACTGGCCAAGGGAGCGCCGACGCTGGGGGCGCATTCGGCGGAAATCATCGCCGAACTCGGCAACCGGTGAAACGCAGCGGGTTTGCCGGAATCGCCGTCATTGTGATTCCGGCCAGCGGCATTTCCGGACGCTTCGGGCGGCGCCAAAGCCGGTTTTCGACGCCGTTTCGCGCTACTTTCATGTGAAGAATAGTCGTTTTAAATCAAATAGATAGGAAGAATACAGCACTAAAGTTGGTGCGGTCTGATAATTTGTCACAAAAGCTGCTTGACACTTTGGGCCTGACCCCTTAGTTAGCCGCTCACGGGCAGCGAAACAACTGCCCGCCGGCAGCGGAAACGCTGCTTTGAAAGAAATGCGCGGGTGTAGCTCAGTTGGTTAGAGTGCCGGCCTGTCACGCCGGAGGTCGCGGGTTCGAGCCCCGTCACTCGCGCCCGTTAACATCAAGAACCTCTCCCCAGTGATGTAGCAAAGTGTCTCATATTGAGGCGCAATTTATCTTTTCGTTCGGCATACAGGGAAACCTCTGACGCATCGATAGTCGTCCAAAGTCGGCCCGCAATCCTGTGTAACGAGATGATGAACCACCTGTAAGATATTGTTATAAAACTGTAATTTAGCAGAATATAGCGTGCTGGCTACCGGCATCGGCAAATTTGCTGTGGACGTTTTGCAGCATTTGCCCAGCTGATGGTGCCGCATACGACTGTTTTCGCCCATTCCGTGTCTTAAATCGATTATTCAAAGGTCTTGCGCAGGCGCTCAGGCTGCGATAACCACGGCGTGTAACACGCTCTTTCGCTTGCTGGGCAATCGCCCCGTAGTGCCGCTCTGGCGCTCCCCCCGCAGGCAGGGATAGGCATCATGACAGGACTTCTGAGCTCCTATATTCCGATCGCGATCTTCATTGGTATTGCTCTGATTATCGGCATTGCGCTGCTGATCACGCCGTTTGCCGTAGCCTTCAAGGCGCCGGATCCGGAAAAGCTTTCCGCCTTTGAATGCGGCTTCAACGCCTTTGACGACGCCCGCATGAAATTCGATATCCGATTCTATCTGGTATCGATTCTCTTCATCATTTTCGACCTCGAAGTCGCCTTCCTGTTTCCGTGGGCTGTCTCGTTCAGCGCCATCGGCTGGTTCGGTCTCTGGTCGATGATGGTCTTTCTTGCCGTGCTGACCATCGGTTTCGTTTATGA
Organism: Rhizobium sp.; assembly: GCA_028290545.1. Lineage (GTDB taxonomy): Bacteria > Pseudomonadota > Alphaproteobacteria > Rhizobiales > Rhizobiaceae > Rhizobium_E. Next base: position 5,780 of record JAQGJP010000069.1, read on the forward strand.
GTGGAAGAAGGGAGCCCTGGAATGGGAGTAGCACAGGGCAATACGACACTCGTGTCGCAGCAGCCGAAGGGCGTTCTCGATCCGGCAACCGGCCGCCCCGTCGGCAGCAATGATCCCTTCTTCGGTGAGGTGAACAACGAGCTGGCCGACAAGGGCTTCATCGTCACCTCGACCGAAGCGCTCATCACCTGGGCCCGCACGGGCTCGCTGATGTGGATGCAGTTTGGCCTGGCCTGTTGCGCCGTCGAAGGCCTGATGCAGGTGTCCGGCCCGCGCTACGACATGGAACGCTTCGGCGTTGCTCCGCGCGCATCGCCGCGTCAGTCGGACGTGATGATCGTTGCCGGCACCCTGACCAACAAGATGGC
>JAQGJP010000073.1 GCA_028290545.1 Rhizobium sp.
ACACCGCTTCGGCGTCCTTGCGCTCCTGGCGCAGGGAGGAAACGCCGCGCGCGGCAACCGCGGCTTCCAGCGTGGTGGCGCCGATGCCCAGCTTTTGAGCTTCGATGACGGACCAGCGCCCGGTGCCCTTCTGGCCCGCTTCGTCGATGATCACATCGACCATGGCCTTGCCCGTCGCCGGATCGGGCTCGGCCAGAACGGCGGCGCTGATCTCGATCAGATAGGACGACAGCCCGCGCGTGTTCCAATCGGCAAAGATCTTGGCCATGTCGGCGGCAGCCAGTCCCAGCCCATCGCGCATGATGCCATAGACTTCGGCGATCATCTGCATATCGGCATATTCGATGCCGTTGTGGATGGTCTTGACGAAATGGCCGGCGCCATTCTCGCCGAGCCATGCGCAGCAATCCTCGCCCTTGAATTTGGCGGAAATCGACGTCAACACCTTCTCGACACGCTTGTAGGAGGCTTCCGTGCCACCGACCATGATCGACGGGCCGTGGCGGGCGCCCTCTTCGCCACCCGAGACGCCCATGCCGATGAAGGTCAGGCCCGAATCCTTGAGGCCCTCGAAGCGGCGGATCGTATCACGGAAATTGGCATTGCCGGCATCGATGATGATATCGCCAGCCGACAGATAGTTCCGCAACGTTGCTATCAGTTCGTCAACCGGTTCGCCGGCCTTGACCATGATGATCACCGGCCGCGGTGGACGAATCGAAGCGACGAATTCCTCGAGCGTCTTGGAAGGAACGATGCGATCCTTAAGCACGCCAGCGTCCGCGAAGAACGTGTCTGTCTTATCTGGCGTACGGTTGAAAACCGCGATGCGATTGCCCTTCTCGGCGATGTTGAGCGCGAGATTCGAGCCCATGACCGCGAGCCCTATCAGTCCGATTTCCGCTTGTTCCATGCCGGTCTCCCTTGCATATTTTCGGTCGTTGTTGGCCGGGACTATAGGCGGGGGCAAGCCCGCGAAGCAAGGCCATTTGTCTTTGTTCCCAAACAGAAACCGCCTGTTATTTCGACATTGCCTGGCGCCTTGATCGACATCGAGTTCCGCGAAAAAAGCCCCCGTTGTCGTGTCACCGAAGTCTGCATTCATGTGGGCAAAGACGCCCTCCGGGAACCTAGCGGCTTTGCGCCCGAACCGACACGACAGCCGGGTCAAGTCACTACAAGGCGTCGGCATCTCAGACCATCGAGCCTGGCGCGAAGGTCGACAAATATGCGGGTCTCGCTTCAAGCCGGTCTGTCGTCGGAAATACAGGTATTGACTTATATAAATGCGTACTTATATTTCGGCCATGGCAACATCCGGGAGGACGCAGATGGACGATCTCACGCACTATCTCGGCGCCGTCGTGCGGACGGTCAGGAAGGTCGATCGCGACGGCCAGTTGGCACGCGTGGTGCTGGCGACGCGCACCTATCCCACCGACATTGCCGATCTTTGGGATGCGCTGACGAATATCGGGCGAATTCCCCGCTGGTTCCTGCCGATCTCGGGCGAGCTGAGGCTCGGCGGCCGCTACCAGCTCGAAGGCAATGCCGGCGGCGAGATCACCGAATGCCAACCACCGAAGCATCTGGCTCTGACCTGGGAATACGGCGGCAATATCAGCTGGGTCACGGTGACACTCCAAGCCGAAACCGACAGCCGCACGATGTTGACGCTCGAACATGCCGCACATGTGCCGGATGATTTCTGGGAGAAATTCGGTGCGGGTGCCACGGGTGTGGGATGGGACCTCGGTCTGATGGGCCTCGCCCTGCACATCGAGAAGCGAGCAACGACGCCACCGGAAGAAAACGCCGCCTGGATGGCCTCCGAGGACGGGAGGAATTTCATGCGGCTCAGCAGCGATCACTGGTGCGTTGCGTCGATAGAGGATGGCGAGGATGGCGCATGGGCGCGCGCCGCGGCCGAACGCACGCGACAGTTCTACAGCGGCGAAGGCCCGGAGGAACCCGGATAATGCACGCTTTCGACATCCTCGGTGATCCTGTCCGCCGCCGCATCCTTGAACTTATCGGCGAGGCCGAGCGCTCCTCCGGGGATGTCGTCGAGGTTATCCAGCGAGAATTCGGCATTACCCAGGCTGCCGTTTCCCAGCATCTGCGTGTGCTACGAGAGAACGGTTTCGCATTCGTCCGCCCCTCAGGGACAAGACGTATCTACTCGCTGGATGTCAGGCCGCTGCAGGAGGTCGACCTTTGGCTCGATCAGTTCCGACGCTTCTGGGGTCAACGGCTCGAAGCACTGGCGACAGAAATCGCCCGCGGCAAACGCAACAAGATCGACTGACGGCTCATGGAGGATATCAAATGGCTGTAATGGCTGCAAAAATTATTCACATTTCGATCGCACGAGACTGGCGCGAAGTTTATGCCTACGCGTCACAACCCGAGAATATGCCGATTTGGGCATCCGGGCTCGCATCGGGCCTGAAAGCAGATGGCGAGGACTGGATCGCCGATGGCGGGCCGGTCGGGGAGGTTCGCGTTCACTTCACGCCGCCGAACGATCTGGGCGTCATCGATCATGAAGTCAGCCTGCAGAATGGGGTGAAGGTGCAGAATGCCCTGCGTGTCGTACCGAATGGCGATGGGGCGGAAGTGATGTTCACGTTGCTCCGGCAATCGGGCATGGACGACACAGCCTTTGCCGCCGATGCGCGCCATGTCGAAAAAGATCTGGCAACCCTGAAAGAATTACTGGAAAAGTGATTGTTAACGGGGCGACGAACGCTCTGCGTCAAGGCCGGTTCGGTGACGGTGCCCGGCGCATCGTCCGGACATCTCCATCAGAACTATCGCATGCTTCAGTCTCGCTTTCCCTGTATCCGCCTGTCGTCGTTCCCCATGTCGTCAGGCATGGGGAACTGATCCAGCGGAACATATTTCATCGCATGAAAAACTCCGTGAATTTTTATCTGTGTGCAGAAATTCGCCGGTCCGCGATTACTTGAGATAAAAAACGGTACGGCCGTTGAATGCCGTGGCGCTGCCGATGATATTCTGGATCTGCACGCCGTGCTGGCGAAGCTCCGAAGCCAGGTCGGGATTGCTGTTTATCGAAGCCCGGAGGGCTTCAAGGGCATCCCGGGTGGCGGCAGCCTTGATGGTTCCGGCAGCACCCCTGCTGATCTCGCCAAGGCGGACGATGGTGAACGAATCAGGACGGGAATAGGTCGAGTTCGCACCCTGATAGCCGAAGGAGACCTCGTGCCGGAAAGCATTCTGAGCCTTTTCGCGCTCCTGGAGCGACGGGCCATGATCGGCGGCAAAGGCCGAGCCAGAGACAAGAACGGCTACGGCGAGAGCGGCAGCACCGAAAATATTGTGACGCATTGTAGACTCCTATTGTTCAATATTTGTTGACAATCAGAAACATCAATCGTTCTGACCATTGACAATTAGGATCTCGAAATGCGCCCTTCAAGGTTCTGCCTGAAAAAAACTTCACGATTTCATGAAATATCTTTTTGAACATTGATTTTATTGCTATTTTTATCAAGCGTCATAAAAGAGTCATATGTTCCATTAACTTAGAATAAGTCTAAACAATTGACTTAATTGCGACCGGCACCAAAAATTGACCATCCTGTCCGCTTTGCAAGGCTTTCCAACGCTCGGGTGCCTGTCGCGGAATTGCCGTTGGCATTCAATCCGGGCGACCAGACGGCGATCGCCGCCTTGCCGGGCGCAATGGCCAGAATCCCGCCACCGACACCGCTTTTCCCCGGCAGCCCGACGCGAAACGCGAAGTCGCCCGAGGCGTCGTAGTGGCCGCAGGTCAGCATCAGGGCATTGATGCGGCGGGCGCGTTCCGCGGAGACCGCGCCATGGCCACTTCGTGACAATCGGCCGTTATTGGCAAGGAAAAGCCCCGCCTTGGCGAGTTGCACGCAGTTCATCGACAGGGCGCATTGATGGAAATAAACCCCGAGCGTCTTCTCGACCGGATTGTGGATATTGGAGAAGGCAAGCATGTAATTGGCGAGCGCCGCATTGCGAAATCCTGTCAGCTGTTCGGAACGTGCGACCTCAGCGTCGATGGTGATGCTGTCATCGTCGGTGAGGTAGCGGATGAAGCTCAGGATTTCGCCAAGGGTCTCCTTGGGTTGATGCCCGGAAAGCAGCGTATCGGCGACGACGATCGCCCCGGCATTGATGAACGGATTGCGCGGTATGCCATGCTCGTTTTCCAGCTGGACGATAGAGTTGAACGGCGTCCCGGAGGGCTCTCGCCCGACCCGTTTCCAGAGCCCCTCGCCGATCCGGCCCAAGGCCAGTGTCAGCGTGAAAACCTTGGAAATACTCTGGATGGAGAAGGCTTCGGTGGCGTCGCCGATCATATGGACGTCGCCGTCAACGGTGACGACCGCCATGCCGAATTTCTTCGGATCGATCTTGGCAAGCGCCGGAATGTAATTGGCGACCTTGCCTTCGCCGATGAAGGGTTCGATGTCCGCATGCACAGAAGCGAGCAATTCATCCAGTTGCACGGGCAGGCTCCATGTTCGATTACCGCAGTCTTAGCGGGATTCTGGCCGACGAAGAAGAGCGATAGCCGGATGGCAGCCATGCTGGTGCGTGTTGCGCCCAAATGGAAACAGCCGCCGAGATGCCTGTCGGCGGCGGTGTCAATGCCAACAGAATTAGCGGCTGACGATAACCTTGGTGTTGCCAAGCCCATTCTTCTGCGCCAGGCCGAAGAAAATCGCAGCGTTGTCGGGATGCAGGCGGATGCAGCCATGCGAAGCCGGACGTCCCAGGCGCTTCAGGTCAAAGGTGGCGTGAACGGCATAGCCGCCATTGAAGAAGATCGCATAGGGCATCGGCGCATTGTCATACTTGCGCGAGCGATGATGCCGCGACGCAAGATAGGCGCGCCAGGCACCTGTCGGCGTCACATAGCCCTTGCGCGCCGTCGATACCTTCCACCGATACTTGACCCAGCCGTTTTCGGTGACCGTCATGGTTTGTTTGGATATATTGATCCGTGCTACAATCGTTCCGGCTTCACCGACCTGCGCCATGATGCAAAACGAAAAAAGGGCCATGACGGCCACAAGCAATTTCCGCATATCATTCTTCCCCTTTTACTGGCGCGACATCCCCTGCGCCTCCGTTTGAGAAGACATGCTTAGTCTATACTTCAATAGATCGACTTAAAAAGCGTGGTAAAATAAGGCTAAATCGTGTCCGAGCTAGAATATCAGCCCGTGTTTCGAGAGACCTTAACAAAAAGGCAGGAGTAACAAAACTGTAAGCGGCACTGCGAGGTTGAATACTGTGCAGGCGGAGCCATATACCGAAATCGCCTGATCAATATCTTGAGCACCGATATCCCTTCGCCCCGCACCATTCTGCATCGGCTCCTGAACCCTCTCGCCGGCATAGATCCGCGGACCGGCGAGCGCCACGTCGATCGCGCCCGCCATTGCCGATTCGGGCCAGCCGGAATTGGGCGAACGATGCAGTCCGTGATCGGTGAATGCCACGTGCAGCGAGCGGCCTGCGGCCCGCCTGCCGCGTTCAATCCAGGCCCCGGCCGCAATCAGCACAGCCGACAATCGCGCCGCGGGCCAGTTGGCGATATCGTCGAGCCTTGCGGATGCCCAGCCGAAATGCAGATAGCGGTGCGTCTTGTGGCCGATCATGGAATCAGCGGTATTCAGCATCTTGTAAGCAAACAGGCCCGGCAGCCCGAACACCGCATAGAACAGGGCTGGAGCGATGACGCCGTCGGAGAAGTTCTCGGCCAGCGTCTCGATCGCCGCACGGCAGATGGCCGGCTGGTCGAGCACATCGGGATCGCGGCCCACGACCATCGACACGGCACGCCGTCCGCCGTCGAGTCCCCCTTTCCGCAAGCCAGTGGCGACCGCAGCGACATGGTCGGACAAGCTCTTCTGTGCCAGCAGAACCGCAACGATCAGGATTTCGACGAGCGTCCCGAAATGCCCGGCATAGGAAAGCGCGCGATGGATCATCCAGCCGGCGAGCACGCTGGCGATCAACAATGCCAGGATGGTCATTATGCCATAGGCGCGACGGTCCTTGTCGCCCAGACCCTTGCCGTTGAACTGCTTGTCGAAAAAGGCGATCGCCTTGCCGAACAGCACCACTGGATGCGGGACTTTCGCCCATAACCAGTTCGGATCGCCGACGACCCGATCGATCAGCAGCGCGATGGACAGATTGAGCAGTGTCAGCATTATGATCCGAAAGAAGCCAATGCCGAAGCCAGCTTCCGGTCCCCCTGTTCATCCGCTACCAGCCCGACCCTCAGCCAATCGGGCGCATAGTCGAATTTCCGGACCAGTATATGAGCGCGGGCCAGATGTTCAAAGAGGCCGGCGGCTTTTTCATGCGCGACGAGCGCGAAAAGTTCCGTGCCGCCGGCGACGGTCAGTCCGCCAACCGTCAGTACCGTTTGCAATGCGGCGCGCCGCGCTTTGATAGCCGCCAGTATCGGCGTCCGGTCCGATCGCATCAATTCCGTGGCCAGATACAGTGCCGGGCCAGAGACTGCCCAAGGGCCGAGTTCCGTTTCGATGGTTTCTAGAACTGCAGCGGGCGCAAAGACAAAGCCCAGCCGCAGACCCGCCATGCCGAAGAACTTGCCGAAGGAACGGCTGACGGTTAGGCCCGGCATTTCGGCAGCTTGGCGCGCGACACTCAGTTCCGGCCGGGCATCGCCAAAGGCTTCATCGACGTGGAGGTGACCGCTTTGCGCCTTCATGCGGGCATGGATGGCAAGAAGGTCTGCGCGCGAGAACGTTCTTCCGTCGGGATTGTTCGGATTGACGAGGACCAGCGTGCCGTGATCAGGGCGGATATCCTCAACCGAGCGGATCGCATCGACCTGGAGCCCGGCCTTTCGGAAGCAATGCGCATATTCGCCGTAGGTCGGTGACAGAATGGCCACAGGGCGGCCTTGCGGCACCAGCTTCGGCAGGATCTGGATGAAGGATTGGGTGCCTGGAACCGGGAGAGGAAGAACAACATCGGCAGAGGAGGATGAAACTTTCGAGCCACAACAGAAATACCAGTCCCGTGCTGCCGCCCGCGCCGCATCGACCAGCCCACGATCCGGCAACCGGTTCCAGATTTCCGCCGGTATCTCCGGTAATTCAGGTGTGTTGGGATTGATGCCGGTCGACAGATCGAGCCATTCGTCCGATCCGCCACCATAGGCGGCGATGGCCACAGACAGCCCGCCGCCATGCGCGATGCCAGCCATCAGGCCGCTGCCCCGGCGAGATCGATCATATGCATATAGGAACCGGACACATTGCCCCGGCAAAGTCCTGCCGGACCCACCATTTCGCCGGCCGCATCGAAGGCATCGAACAGTCGTTCGGCCTGGCCTTCGCGAACGATGGTCGAATAGTGGAATTCATGCGCGGTCAGATCCATGCCCGTATATGGTCCGGCAAGCGCTTTCACGCGACGATAGCCGAGATGCCGTTTGCGGGCTGCGAACGAGGTGCTGAGGGGCAGAAGGCCAAGCATCGGATGGCTGGTGCCTGACGCATCGACAAGGTCCTCCCCCAGAGTCATGTAGCCGCCGCACTCGCCATAGATCGTCGCGCCTGATGCAGCGCGCTCCTTCATGCCGTGACGGAAGGTCCCCGCCTGGCTCAATCGGCCGGCATGCAATTCCGGATAGCCACCGGGCAGAAAAACCGCGTCAGCCGAAGCATCAGGCGCTTCATCCGCGAGCGGCGAAAACCAGGAAATCTCGGCGCCATCCGCCCGCCAGCCATCGACGAGATGCGGGTAGGTGAAGGCAAAGGCCTCGTCGCGGGCCACCGCGATCCGGCTGCCGAGCGGCGGAATGCGGCAGAGCAGATTTTGGGGATCTGCGACATCGCGCTCCGCCAGTGTCGTCAGACTTTCGATGTCGCAGCAGCGCGCCACCATATCCGCCGCATGTTCCATAAAGGCCTCGATGCCATCGATCTCGCCGGCCTGCACCAGCCCCAGATGCCGTTCGGGCAGACCCAGTTGCCTGTCCTGCGGGATCACGCCGACAATAGGAATACCCGAGCCGGCAAGCCCTGCCCTCAGCATCGATTCGTGCCGGGCGCTGCCGACCCGGTTCAGGATCAGCCCGGCGATGGTCACGTGGGGATCGTAGGCCGCATAACCGCGCACCAGAGCGCCGACCGAATGCGACATGCGGGCGCAATCGACCACCAGCACGACCGAAAGCCCGAGCATCCTGGCAAGGCTGGCGGGCGACCCGGTATGGTCAGCCGCACCATCGTAAAGCCCCATCATCGCTTCGATGACCAATAGGCCCTGCACTACGCCCTGCGCTGCGAGCAATTCCGGCCGCATCGCCCAGGGATCGAAATTCAGGCATTCGCGACCGCAGGCGATCTTGTGGAAAGCCGGATCGATATAGTCGGGCCCGGCCTTGCCAGGCTTGACCGCGATGCCCTGATTGCGAAGCGCGCGCAAAAGCCCCAGTGTCACCGTGGTCTTGCCGGAGCCCGATGTCGGCGCCGCGATCAGCAGGCCGCTCATGCGTGATCCTTCAGGCCGCGCGAGCCCATTGGGTCACCGATCAGCACTTTGCCGTTGAGCGCGCCGAGCCAATCGAGCCCGTCCCGCAGCCGCACCACCTCGCCGACCACCACGATCGCCGGTGGCTCCAGCCGTGCGCTGGCGATATCCTGCTCCGCATCCGCAAGTGTCGTTTCGAGCACCTGCTGCGCCTCGGTTGCGGCATTGCAGACGAAGGCGACGGGCTCGGACGGATGCCGCCCCGCCGCGATCAGCTGGCGCGCAATCTCGCCCATATGCTTCATCGCCATATACATGACAATCACCGGCGAGCCGCGGCTGATGGCGTCCCAGTCGATCCTGTCGGGCACCAGGCCGGAGGAATCATGGCCGGTGAGGAATGTCACGGTGTGGTTGATCTCGCGATGCGTAACCGGAATGCCGGCATAGGCCAACCCGCCGATGCCGGCGGTGATGCCCGGCACGATACGGAACGGAATTCCGTGATCGACCAGGGTCAGGGCTTCTTCGCCGCCACGTCCGAACACCAGCGGATCGCCACCCTTCAGCCTCAGCACGCGTTTGCCGGACCGTGCCAGTTCCACCAGCCGGAGCGAGATATCGCGCTGCTTTGACGATGGCTTGCCGCCCCGCTTGCCGGCATATTCGAACACGGCGCCGTCGCGGGCCATCTTCAGGCAGGATTCATCGACCAGCGCATCGTAGACGATAATGTCGGCTTCGCGCAGCGCCTTGACGGCGAGCAAGGTCAGCAGACCGGGATCGCCGGGGCCCGCGCCGGTCAGCCAAACGGTTCCGGGCAGGAATGCCGGGAGATTGGAAAATACGTCGTCCATCCCTGCTTTCCTATGCTGCGAAACGGAAAAATGCAATCAACTGGATCTCATGAAGCTAGACCTTCCCCAGCCGTAAACCCTGTCTGCCAGCGGCATCGCCTGATCCAGCCACGAACGTTGAATCGGTTTCTCACCGGGCGGACTCAAATTGATAAACGGCAAGCGCAAACCATTGATTTTCATCAATTCGTTGCGCTTGTCATCCCGCCAGACTCAGCTGCGCACGAGGGTTTGTTCCACCAATGCCATTGCTTTCAATGCATCTATATCCGTGCAGACGAGCTGGCTCGGCGCATCGTCCCAGACGCTCGGGCCAAAGCGCATATCATCTGGCCTGTGGAAGGTCTTTCCCACGCCGACGCCTTCCACCTGCACGCGGATCGGACCGGAACGCGTGGTGAAGAGTTCACGGGCGACGACATAGACGCAGGCGCAGGTGTCGTGCACGACCATGCTGTTGGCGACCTCGCCGTCATAAAAATCGATGTAGAATTGCGAGATGCGATCGAGCAGTTCGACCGCCGGACCGCCCTTCCTGGCGAGTTCCGCAAGCGCCGGCCGCGACATCGTCGTCTTCAGCGTCACATCGAGGCCGATGGCAACCACTTTCCAGGGAGCGGTCATCACCACGTCGGCGGCAAGCGCATCGCCATGGATATTGGCTTCGGCAGCCGGCGTCACGTTGCCGGGCACGTCGAAAGCGCCGCCCATGATCACCACTTCCTTGACCATGCCGGCAATCTCCGGCGCATCCTTCAGCGCATTGGCGAGGTTGGTCATGCGGCCAACGGCAACGATCGTCACCTCGCCCGGATTGGCCTTCACCGTGTCGATAATGAACTGATGCGCCGTGCGAGGATCGACCGGGATATCGATTGTCTCGGGCACACCGATATTTCCAAGCCCGTCGTCGCCGTGAACATAGTCCGGATAGCGATAGATTTCGCCATTCGCCAGGTATTTCTGTCCATTACCCTTGGCAACGGGTGCCTCGATGTTCCATTCGCGTTTCAGGAACAGCGCATTGCGCGTCGTCATCTCGATGGAGGCATTGCCGAAGGTGGTGGTGATGCCGATCAGATCAATGTCGGGGTGGCGAGCCAGAAAAAGCAATGCCATAGCATCGTCAACGCCGGGATCGGTATCGAATATCACCTTGTACATCTGCCTATGCCTTTTCTTTCGTAACTATTGCCGCGAGCAATGGCGAAGCAGCCTTAAAAACACCAGCGGTTTCTACCGCTGCACCAAAAATTAATTTGATCAAGCCGCGATCGCCATCGTCACGCGCCCCGCCTTCACCTTCGCTACAATCAGGCGCGCCGCTTTGCCTGCTGCGGCAAGCGCTGCCGCTTCCGCGACACCATGGCAGCCCATGCGGGCGAAGAGTGCCTCGGACGGATTTGCGAGGCGCGGCGTTTCCGCCTCCAGAGCGATGGGATCGAATGTCGTAACAGCTGTATTCAAACGACTGGCCAAGTGCCGAAGGATCGGGTGATCGCTCCTGCTGCTGAGCGTGGCAATGCAACCGATCTGCTCACGCTGGAATCCCGACCGCGCGATCACGTCCTCGGCCAACGCCATGGCATCGGCAAGCCCGGCGTTTTCGGAAAGCCCGATGCCGAGAACAAACCCGCCGCCGCTATTGTGCGGCATATCTGAACGCGTCGTCTTCGTTCGGACGAATGCGCCGCGGATTGATCATCAGCGCGTCATCCCGATAGCGGGCCGACAGCGCCTCTGCCATCGGCTGCGGCAGCCTGAGTTTTTCCGACTTTGAAAAGCGCTCGAACGGCAGCAGAGCATAACGCCGGCCCAGATATTGAACGGTCCTGCGAGCCGAGGAATTGGGAGTGAGGCGGTCGGAAATCTCATTCCAGCGGCGATATAGATTGACCATGCCGCTGCCGATCGAGATATTCTTGCTGGGTAATTCCCTGCCCTTTTCGCCGAGAGCGGCCATCACATCCGGAAACATCGCCGATAGAAAGGCATGCGGGTCCTTGACCAGATCGGCATGGTCATAGATGCCGACCTTGGCGGTGCCAAAATGCGTTCGCAATGCCTGGACGGGCGTCTTCCATGTCACGGAATGGAAATCATAAACCCGGAGAAACTGTTCCAAGGTCAATTTGCTTCCCATCCGCACCGACTGAACATACCACGATGGCAAAAAGCCGGAATAATCGCGGATGACGAAGCGCGCTTCCACATCGTAATCCTCCAGCACCAGCTTGATGCGATCAGCCATTTCATCGGCACGTTGATAGAAGGTCCGATATTTCCGCGAAAATGGTCTTCCAAGCATGTCCTCGTTGGAAATGATCAGCGTGTGCGCGCCTGTCTCCGCGTATATTACCTGCAGAACTTCATGGATGCGGTAGAGAAAAGCCTGATTGTGGTTTTCCGGACGCAGGATCTCACGGAGCAGAATGCGGATATCGTCCTTCATCCGCTTTTTCCTGGATACCGAGGGGAAGTAGAAGCCGGCCTTCGCAAGGATCTCGCTATTGTTGTAAAGCAGATGCTGAAAGCTGGTCGAGCCGGTCTTCGGCGCCCCGCAATGCAGGATGATTTTCGGCTTCATGATGTCATATCCGGCTGGTCCGTCATTCCGCAAAAGCTTGCCACTCAAATGATGGCTGGGTCAAGACCTCCGGCTTTTCAGGCCTCTGTCGACGGATAATTGCAGCATCCGCTTGCCTGTCATGGCCACTTTTGCAATGATGATACCGAATGAATCGAGCCCGCCTTGCCTGAAATCACCGTCTACCTCCTTCTCATGTTGTTTTTCGCGGCATTCGTTGCCGGCTTTATCGACTCCATCGCCGGCGGCGGCGGTATGATCACCGTTCCCGCGATGCTGATCGCCGGCTTCTCGCCGATCCAGACGCTCGGGACCAACAAACTGCAATCACTTTTTGGTTCCGGTTCGGCAACGCTTGCTTATTCGCGCGGCGGCCATGTCTCGCTCGGCACGCAATTGCCGATGGCCGCCATGTCGGCGCTGGGATCTGCACTCGGCGCGGCGATCACAACGTATGTGCCCGGCTATGTCCTGCAGGCATTGATGCCACTGCTGCTGATCGCGATCGCGCTCTATTTCGGCTTCAAGCCGGCGATCAGCGATTCCGACCGGCACCAACGGCTGACGCCATTTTTGTTCGGACTGACGATCGTGCCATTGATCGGCTTCTACGATGGTGTCTTTGGTCCCGGGACCGGCTCGTTTTTCATGCTGGCCTTCGTGATGCTGGCAGGTTTTGGTCTGCTCAAGGCCACCGCTCATACCAAGATGCTGAACTTCGCCTCAAATATCGGCGCATTCTGCATCTTCGCCTTTTCCGGCGTCATTCTCTGGAAAACCGGATTGGTGATGGGCGTCGGCCAGTTTCTCGGCGCCCAGGCCGGATCACGGTTCGCCATGAGGAACGGCGCGAAAATCATTCGGCCGTTGCTGGTCGTGACCTGCATCGCGCTGGCGATCAGGCTGCTTGCCGATCCGGTCAATCCGGTGCGGGTCTGGCTGGGATTCTGAGGCGGCTACGGCACCGGATTCCATGTCGGCTTGCGGCGGTGGAAGCCCTCGCCCACCAGTGACGTCCAGCCGATTTCCTGCACATAGCCATGGTCTTCGGTGCCTTCGACCCGGCAGAACTTATAGGCGTATTCGACGACGACGGTCCGCTCTGGAATGTTCTTGTTTGCCCAGTCCGTGTTGAGCCGCTTGTGTTGGCTCAACACGATGAGGGACGCCGGCGGCGCGGCGAGTTCAAGTTCATGCACGGCTGCGGCCCCTGCGCCAGCCCGCTTCTCGAACACGCTATCGGCGAGGTCTTCGTCGTCCCGCGGCACGAAATTACCGCGCCTTTTGTAGATCGACCCGCCCGACGAAGCGACCGGCTGGAGATAGGGTCTCGATTTGCGGGTGAAGACATTGATGAAGCCGGCGCTGTGGACGATATCCGAGCGAATGGTATCGTAGCCCCGGGCGACCGGGCTTTCCGTAAAGCGGTACGAGGCGTTGGTGACGATGAAGATCCCGCCCGGGTTCAGGTTTGCATCCAGCATGGCGACGAGGTCGTCGAATTTCGAAACCGGAAACCGATCCTTGAAGTCTTCCGGCGCCGGATTGAGACAAAGCACCGCGGAGGCCAGGATCAGATCATAGGGGCCGTTGGCAGCAATCGCTTCGCTGGATGATTTGAATATCGTCGCCAATGAGCCGACGGACCGCTGGCAGATCTCCAGCACGCGGTCGTCGATCTCGCAGCCATATATCTCGTCGTTCGGAAACAGGAAGCGCAGCGTCGCGACCTCCTCGCCAATCGAACTGCCGAAGGACAATATCCTCAGCGGCTTGCCAGGCCTGGTGGCGCGCAACCTTGCACGCGCCGTCACGAGCTGGCTGGTCTGGCGAAACATCTCCGTGTGGAAATGATACTGAATTTTTTCCATGACGCCTCGATGGTGCATATGTGGCAGGCGCGCTGTGCCAGCCGATTTCCGAAACCGGACGCATGCGGTAACCGTCTCCGAGTCACCACGGCCGTCCATCCGCATCGGATAGATGGATATCAACGGCTTTTCAATAACGACATATAAGCCTGTGCAAATAATCTAAAATTGCAGGAACTCCCACATTCGCAATCTCCAGTTGAACGCTCTCTCAAGCCGGCATCAGAACTCCACGCCCTGCTGGCCCTTGATCCCCGATCGGAACGGATGCTTGATCAGTTCCATCTCGGTCACCAGGTCGGCAATCTCGATCAACTCGTCCTTGGCATTGCGCCCTGTCAGAACCACATGCGTCATCGGCGGCTTCTCGTCCTGCAGGAAGGCTACCACCTCGGCAACATCGATATAATCGTAGCGCAGCGCGATATTGATCTCATCGAGCAGCACCATCGATTTGCCGGCGCGGATCAGTTCCTTGGCCTTTTCCCATGCCGCCTGGGCGGTGGCGACATCCCGGGCGCGGTCCTGCGTCTCCCAGGTGAAGCCCTCGCCCATCGTATGAAACTCGCAGATATCGGAGAAGTGCTTGTCGATCAGTTCGCGTTCGCCGGTGACCATTGCCCCCTTGATGAACTGCACGACCGCGCAAGGCATGCCATGAGCAATATGGCGGAAGATCATGCCGAAGCCTGCAGTCGACTTGCCCTTGCCCTTGCCGGTGTGAACGATGACCAGCCCTTTCTCACCGGTCTTGGTGGCCATGATCTTGTCACGGGCGGCCTTTTTCTTGGCCATCTTTTCTGCATGGCGGGCATCGTCGTGGGCAGATGTTTCCAATGTCTCTTCGGTCAATTGATCTTCTTCTTTCCGGAATCCTGATAGTGAAACCTGCAAGCGACAATCGAAAGGACTTGATGGTCCGTTTTACCGCTTATCTGATAAATGAAGCGATGCTCGGAATTTATGCGCCGTGCCCAATATCCGGAAAGCTCACCCCTGAGGGGTTCCGGCTTTCCAATTCCGACAAATGGCGTGCGGAGGCACTCTATTATCAAAGCATTTATCTTTTCGACAAGCTGCGGATCGCTCTGTTGCCAGAAAATGTAGTCGCTCCACGCTCGCTCCGACCAGTGGACGCTCTTCATTCACCGTAGTCCGAAGCGTCCTTGATCACAACTTTGCCGGTGTCCAGTTCCGCGATCGACGCCCGGATATGTTCGGCATTGTGCGGATTGGACATCAGATGCAACGTTTCGGCCATGCTCTCGTATTCTTCTTCGGAGAGGACGACGAACGCCTTGCCCTTGCTGCGCGTCACGAAAAGCGGTGCGCGGCTTTTCTCTACTTCGTCAAGATGCGCCGCAAGGTTCTGGCGAAAATCAGATACATTGATGTGGGTCATGTCGATTTCCTTTTGTACATGAATATGTACAATATTCTGCGAAAAATTCAAGACCCGACCGGGGTGATGATGCCAGACATTCGCTCCAACTCGAACCGCGCCGAATTGGATTTCGGCGTCCACATTGTCCTGTCGAGCGCCGCCAGGAACTTCTCCGCCAATTCCCTGAGCGCCGCCGGGTTCTTCTCGACCATGAATTCGCGCACGCGATCATCCATCAGATAGGCCTGATACGCCGCTTCGAAATGATGATCCTTCACAGCGCCGGTCGTAGCCGCGAAGGCGAACATGAAATCAACCGTCGCGGCGATCTCGGCTGCGCCTTTATAGCCGTGACGCATGGCGCCCTCGATCCATTTCGGATTGACGACACGGCCACGCACCACGCGGGAGATTTCTTCCTCCAGTGACCGCACGACGGGCTTTTCGGGCCGCGAATGGTCGTTGTGATAGATGGCCGGCTGCGTGCCGGACAGATGGGCGGCAGCGGCGGCCATACCGCCTTCGAACTGGTAATAGTCATCGGAATCAAGCAGGTCGTGCTCGCGATTGTCCTGGTTCTGGATCACCGCTTGCACGGTCGCCAGCCGGGTCTCGAACAGCTCCCGCGCATCGCGGCCCTCTTCCTCGGCGCCATAGGCAAAGCCGCCCCAGGTGAGGAAACTCTCGGCCAGCTCGGCCTTATCGTCCCAGATTCCCTCGTCCATCAGCGCCTGAAGGCCGGCGCCATAGGTGCCGGGCTTGGAGCCGAACACGCGATAGCCGGCGCGGTGCCTATCAGATTCAATAGCTTCGCGCTTCATGCGCGCGGCAATCGGGTTGTCCGCCTCGTCCTCGTCCAGCGCTCCGATCGCCCGCACCGCCTTGTCGAACAGCGCGATCTGCTCGGGAAACGCATCGCGGAAGAACCCGGAAACCCTGAGCGTGACATCGACGCGCGGCCGGCCAAGCACCGCCATCGTTATAATCTCATAGCCGGTCACCCGTGCCGAACTCATGTCCCAGACGGGTTTTGCCCCGATCAGCGCTAGGGCCTGGGCAATGTCATCGCCGCCGGTGCGCATGTTGGAAGTACCCCAGGCGGTGATGCCGAACGAATTCGGCCAGTCGCCATGATCCTGAACATAGCGCGTGACCAGCAGTTCGGCGGATTTCTTTCCCAGTTCCCAGGCGGTCGGCGTCGGCACCGAACGGGTATCGACCGAGTAAAAGTTCTTGCCGGTCGGCAGCACATCCGGGCGGCCGCGCGTCGGCGCGCCGGATGGTCCAGGCGATACGAAACGGCCTGAAAGACCGGTCATCAGCGCAGCGATTTCGGACGGGCCACAGGCGATGATCGATGGCTTCAGTCGCTTTTCGACCTCACCCATGACCAGTCGCGTTTCGCTCCAGTCGTCTGGGCAGGCAAATTCGCCTGACACCAGCATCGCCGCAAGCAACTCAATCCGCTCGACCGTGTCGCCAGCGGTGCGCCAGGGGTCATTGGTGAGATTTGCCAATGTTTCAGGCCTGGGACCGGTCCACACAGCAGCCATATCGCAATCGAGCGGATCGAAAAAGTGGGAAGACCCCTTCCCCTTGTGGGGGTCTGAAAGACGGGTCGAGACCGGTGGCTCGAGCCGATAAGTTGGAGAAGGGGTCTTAAACAAATCCTTTGCAATCGCTCTCTGCAGGCTCTGCCCGCCGCCCTCGCCGGACCCGCGCGGCACCCGCGCCAGCGCCACGGTGAGATCGGTGAGCAAACGGTCCTCGGGAGATACGCCGAACACATGCAGCCCGTCACGAATCTGCATTTCCTTGAGATCGCAAAGCCAGGCATCGAGCTTTTGCAACGCCATGTCCTCGTCGAGGCCTTCGATGCCGGCATCGTGGCGCAGGCCGGTATCGCCGGCGAGATCGAGTATCTGCTTCTTGAGCAGTCTCAGCCGGCGCGGATCGGTGCCCTGCGCCTGGTAATATTCATCGACCAGCGCTTCGAGATCCCTGAGGTAGCCATAACTTTCCGCCCGCGTCAGTGGCGGCGTCAGATGATCGATGATCACCGCCGAAGACCGGCGCTTGGCCTGCGTGCCCTCGCCGGGATCGTTGACGATGAACGGGTAGAGATGCGGCATCGGCCCGAACACCGCCTCAGGGTAACAGCTTTCCGACAGCGCCATCGCCTTGCCGGGCAGCCATTCCATGTTGCCATGCTTGCCCATATGGATCACCGCATCGGCGCCGAACGCCTCACGAATAAAGGCGTAAAATGCGAAATAGCCATGCGGCGGCACAAGATCCGGTGAATGATAGGTATCTTTCGGATTGAGATTATAGCCACGCGCCGGCTGGATGCCGGTCAGGACATTGCCAAACCGCGCCAGAGGCAGCGCGAACGCGCCATTCAGGAAGAATGGATCGTCCTCCGGCGCGCCCCACCGGGCGGCCACCTCATCCTGAATCGGAGCTGGCAGTTTCCCGAGGAAAGCCTTGTATTGATTCAAGGAAAGCGTCTCGCGGATCACCCTTCCGTCGGTGGCGGCATTGGTCGGGCCTTCCATCAGGTGGTTGATCAAGCCGTCGCCGTCGGCGGGCAGATCGCCGGTCTGGTAGCCGGCCTCGCGCATTGCTTTCAGCACTTCCATCGAGCCGGCCGGCGTATCGAGCCCGACGCCATTGCCCAGCCGCCCGTCACGGTTCGGATAGTTGGCCATGATCAGCGCAATGCGCTTGTCGCAATTTTTGGTATTGCGGAGCCGCGCCCAGCGGACCGCCTGCTCGGCGACGAATTCTATCCTGCCCGGCTCCGGCACCGGCGTGACGATGTTGACCTCGGCACGTTCGTCGAAATTCGTGGCGCGCTTGAAGGACGCGGCGCGCGTCAATATCCTGCCATCGACTTCGGGCAGCGCCACGTTCATGGCGAGATCGCGGGCCGAAAGCCCCATCGATGACCCCTGCCAGTTTTCGCGCGAAGAACTGGAAAATATCACCTGCAGCACCTGCGCGCCAGTCTCATCCAGCACAGTTCCGGTCTTTGCCGAGCCGGGGGAGACGACCGCGAAGCTGGTGGCGTTCAGCACGACATCCGGCGTCAGATCGGCGAACAGCGTGCGGATCAGTTTCGCCGAAAAGGGATCCTTGAGGCTGGAAACGAAGACCGGCAGGACACGCAGTCCGCGTCCTGACAGCGCGTCGATCAGCGCTTCGACGGCTTCCGTCTGGCCACTCTGCACGAGGGCGCGGTAGAAGGTGATAACGATCAGACCGCGGCGCCTACCCCCCTCTGTCGGCTTCGCCGACATCTCCCCCTCAAGGGGGGAGAGTAGACGTGCGGCGGCATCGCCAACCACTTGCAGATTTGATGTCTGAGGCGGCAAACCGTCCGCGAGTTGCCCCTCTCCCCCCTTGAGGGGGAGATGTCCCGCGGGGACAGAGGGGGGTGGCGAAGCTGTCAACCGTGTCGTGATTTCGCTCCACGCATCGACCTCGATCACGCCCGCGCCCGGCCACCAGATGCCGGCCTTGGCCAATGGTCCGGCCGGCTGCGGCTTCACAGCACCCGAGATCATTGCCTCGGCATAGCTCGTAAAGCCCCGAATGTTCTCCACGCCACCCTCGACCAGATAGGCCCAGAGCGCGGCACAATCCTCTTTCACACCTGTCGACCAGGGGTCCAGTCCCGCATCTGGCCGGTCGTCGCCGGGCAGCACCGCCAGTGCATATCCATGCGCGACGGCGCCCGCCATCAGCGCCTCGATCAGATAGGAAAAATAGCTGATGCCACCGAGCGCACGTAGAACGACAAGTCTCGAATGCCGCGCGGTCTTGTCGATCCACATGTCGATCGACATCGGATGCTTGAGGCTCGCAAGATTGACCAGCCGCCAGTTCACCGCAGTGCTGTTGGCATGGGCAGCAACGCTGGCGATCTCGGTGTCGGCGGCTGACAGGAACAGGATATCGCCCGCCGTCTGACCGAGATCGAACGCCTCTTCGCTGTCGGAGATCGAGCCTTTCTGGGCGAGGAGGAGATGCATCAGACGGCTTCGAGCGGAACAATGGCCTTCAGTGCTTCCGCCTTCTCGACTTGCGCGATCTTGAAATCATACCCCGTCTGCATCGACATCCAGAGGTCCGGGCTGGTGCCGAAAAATCTAGCCAGACGCAGTGCGGTATCGACGGTCACGGATGTCTCCTCGGCGACTAGCCTTTCGATGCGAGTGCGGGGAACACCCAGACGCTTTGCCAATCCGCCGGCACTTAGCCCGAGCGGCGCCAGGTATTCTTCCCGAAGTATTTCACCGGGATGAATCGCTGGCAGTTCAGCGTAATGCTTTTTGTTTTCCATCAGTGATAATCCACAATCTCGACGTCATCCGGGCCATTGTCCGTCCATCTGAAACAGATGCGCCAGTGCGCATTGATCCGGATGGAATACTGGCCGTCCCGATCAGCCTTGAGTTTCTCCAGCCTGTTTCCCGGCGGAATTCGTAAATCCTCCACGGACGTGGCATAGTTCAGTATGGTCAGCTTGCGTCGCGCCGATTGAAGCGCATCCGGCGGAAACCCCTTGGGCGCTCCGCCTTCAGCAATCTCGGCGCTCCGCTTGTCGCGATAGGAGACGATCAATTCCGCCTCCTCAACAAAGTGCCCGTCCCATCTCAAGACTGCTCAAATGTATCATCACACGATACACAATTCAACCCAGCCCCTTGATCTCGGAGATGATCGCCGCATCATCCATCTCGTCATGCAGGCCGATGACCACCAGACGGGTGCCGCGCGTTTCGCCCGGCGCCCAGGGGCGATCGAAGTAGCTGTCGATACGCGAACCGACGGCCTGGATCACCAACCGCATCGGCTTGCCCTTGATCTCGGCAAAGCCCTTGAGACGCAGGATATCGTGGCGGTCGATCAGCGGCTTGAGCTGATCGATGAATGCGGCCTGCTCGTCGATGGCGCCGAGCTCAACGACGAAGCTTTCGAACTCGTCGTGATCATGGTCATGCGGCGCGCCCTCATGCTCGAGTTCATGATGCGACTTGCGGTTCTCGATATCGCTCTCGGTGCCGACGCCGAGACCCAGCAGCACGGAAGCCGGAACATCGCCGTTGCGCGCCTCGATCATCCGCGGCTTGCGGGAGGTGGCTGCGCTGACGATGTCGCGGACGGATTGCAGCCCCTTGGCATCAAGCAGATCGGCCTTGTTGAGGATGATAAGGTCGGCGGCGATCAGCTGGTCCTCGAACAGTTCCTCGATCGGGCTCTCGTGATCCAGACCCTGGTCCTCGACTCGTTGCGCATCGAGCGCGTCATGATCGTCGGCGAACCGCCCGGCAGCGACGGCTGCACTGTCGACAACGGTGATGACGCCATCGACGGTCACGGCCGTCTTGATGCCTGGCCAGTTGAAGGCCGCGACCAACGGCTGCGGCAAGGCAAGGCCCGACGTTTCGATAATGATGTGATCGGGACGGACATCCCGCGCCAGCAGCTTTTCCATGGTCGGAATGAAATCGTCGGCGACCGTGCAGCAGATGCAGCCATTGTTGAGTTCGATGATGTCGTCCTCGGTGCAGGCTTCCGCGCCGCAGCCCTTGAGCACGTCGCCATCGACGCCGAGATCGCCGAATTCGTTGATGATCAGAGCGATCTTGCGGCCGTCCGCGTTCATCAGCATATTGCGGATCATCGTCGTCTTGCCAGCGCCGAGAAAGCCCGTGATCACCGTTGCCGGTATTTTCTGCATCTCTTCAACCCTTCATCTTCAGCGGCAATCCGGCCGCTATGAAATAAACTTCGCCGGCCTTGGCCGCGATCAACTGATGGAGCCGGCCGGCATGATCGCGGAAATCCCGCGCCATGCGGTTCTCCGGCACGATGCCAAGGCCTACCTCGTTGGAAACCAATATCAGTCTCGCCACCGCCGTCTCGATATGAGCGCCAAGAGTTGCGAATTCGTGCGCCATGTCGCGCTCTTCCATCATCAGATTGGTGACCCACAAAGTCATGCAGTCGATGAGGACAGTGTTTTCCGCGCTGTCGATCTGCCGCAAAGTTCCGACGAGATCGAGCGGAACCTCATGCGTCGTCCAGCCCTTACCACGGCTCTCGCGATGGTGCGCAATACGCGCCGCCATCTCATCGTCCCAGGCGCGGCCGGTGGCGATATAATGCCGTGCGAGACCACTCTCCGTAACCACACGTTCGGCAAAAGCCGACTTGCCGGAGCGCGCCCCGCCCAGAACCAGCACAGCGCCGGGCGAGGTCGTTGTCATCAGGCCGTCTTTGCGAACCGGGCGTTGAACGTACCGAGCAGCAGCCCGATCACCACCCAGAAGAACAGACCGGTGGCGAGCGCCGCAACCGCATATTCTGCAGCCAGGATCGCCGGCACACTGGTGGTGATATCAGCCGGCTGCGGTGCACCGATCACTTGGGGCACCAGCAGCAGGACCAGGCCACCGATCTTCGCCCAGATTTCCGGCCGAAGGATGATCAGGTAAAGACCTGCGGCAGATGCGATCACCGTACCCGTCCACCAAATCTGGCGGTCGAACAGGTCGCCGGCCGGAAAGCCGGGCAGTTCCGGCGGCAGGCCGATAGACGGCAGCAGCTGGAAGCTCAGCCATGCGGCAGCACCCCAGAGCGCGCCGTTGGCGACTGTCACCGTACGCCCGGTGAACAGGCTGACCGCCAGCAGGATCAGCGCGAAACCGCATCCGGTGACCAGATTGGCCATGATCGTGCCGGTGATGCGGTTGACGCCGAACAGCATGCCGCCGCCGTCCTCGGCACCGTCCGCCGTCGTCGCCTCATGCTCGTGCGCCAGTGCCTGGGTCGCGAACGAAATGTTCAGCCCGGACATATGGTCGTGCAACTGGGTCGGGGCATTCTCATATTTCTCCGCTTCGAGAATAAGCGGCACGACTTTGGCCTGCTGGGCGACTGTCACCAGCCCACCAGCAATCAACCCGGCCACCAGCGCAGCCAGAAGATATTTTACAACCATTTCAGGAGCCCCTTAGTGGCAGGGAAAACCATTGGCGTGGCGAACGTCATGCGCCGTGTCATGCAACACGTTCGAATGCGCAAAACCGGCCCCGAAGATCAGGAAAGAGCCGACGAGCAGGGCAAGAATGCCTGCCGTCATGCGATCCGAAATGGAAACGACCTGGGTAGAAGTAGAAACTGAAGACTGAGCCATAACAACCTCCGTGCTGCTGGCAGAATACAAAAATAGACGCTGAACGCGTCTCGCGCTTTGTCTGGCAGGTCTCCTGGCTCGCGGTTGCCACGCAAAAGCTGTCACTCTTGCGCACCGACACTCCCTCGCCTTCCCGAAACTTCTGGCCGCTACGCGAGGGGACGATTCGTAGAAAGGAGGCGTCCCGCCCGTGTTGTCGCATAAGCCGTCTCAGTGGCTTTGAAACCATTCTCGCATCTCTCCCCAACACAGGCGCCATGCCTGAAGTCAAGAGATCCGCTCGAACGATCCCCGAGAATGCCTCAGCCGCTCTACAGTCGCGGGGTCGGCCGAGATAGGAATGCCCAATATGGGTCCATCCGTCTCGTTCCCTTTTGATCCCTTGGGCTTTGCGCCCGCTGGGAACCAAACATCACCGAAGGATAGAGGATTCCAGTGATACAAGTCAATCGCGTTTGCGACGTTGGCTGGCCGTAAACGAGAACGAGCCGCAAACGCGGCCCGCTGTCATCAAAACCGTATCGGGCGATCAGTTCAGCACCGGCGCTTCTTCTTGCAGCCGCCAAAATTAAACTTGTTCATCTTGCCCATCTTGAACTTGCCGATGACCTTGACCTTGCCGGGGCGCATCTTGCCGAACTTGTTATGCTTGCCGAACTTCTGGGCGCCGATGACCGCACCGAGCACGCCGACGGCGATCGCCGCATCAAGACCCGGATTGGTTCTTTCCTCGATCACGACGACCTTTTCGCGGCGCGGACGAACGACTTTCTGCTCGACCACGACGGGCTGGGAATTCAGCCATTCGGCATAGGACACCTGCGAGAGCTTGCGGATCTGGGCGATCTGATCACCCGAGAGGTAACCGGTCGCCGGCGCGCCGTTGTCCTGCTGCCAGTTGCTGATTGCCGTGCGACTGTTCTGGCCGAACGCACCGTCGGAACCGTTGGTGTCGTAACCCAGCGATGTCAGGCGGCCCTGTATCTCATGGCGACCTTCACGGTTGAGGAACTGATCCTCGGTTTCCGGCGTACCCTCGCTGTACTGGATATTCTGATCCTGGGTATTCTGGCCCATCTTGTCCTGCTCGGACTGATCATCCTGCTGGTTGTTGGCCATCTGCTGGTCATCAGGCTGCTGGTTCATATGCCCCTGATCAGCCTGGTTCGGGTCCTGGTTCTGGGCCTGATCCACCTGTTGCTGATCATCGGCCTGGGTGTTCTTGACCGTCTGGTCTACCTTGTTCTTGTCTTCGCTCTGCGCCGTGTCGCCTTCATCGACATTGGCGACCGGCTGTTCGGCAGCGGCGAGTTGAACGATGCGGGCCTGGGCGATGGCGGCAAACTTGCCTTTCGGATAGGTGCTCAGATAGGCCTCATACTCGCCGATGTTATTGCCATCGGAAGCGGCCTTCCACAGTGCATATTCCTGCTCCCAATCGCTGGACTGGACCTTGGTCTGATCGTTCTGTCCAACATTGTCGGCCTGAACGCTCGTCTGATCCGCCTGGTCATCCGTCGCCGGCTGCTCCGTCACCTGGGCGCTGTCTTCGGCCTGGTTCTGCTGATCGTCGGCCTGCGCCTGGTTCTGCTCGTCGACAACGGGTTCCCCGGCCTTGGCTACCATCGTCTCGATGCGGGTTTTGGCCACTTTGGCAAACTTGCCCTTGGGGAAGGCTTTCAGGTACTTCTCATAGTCAGCCTGCGTGCCGGTCTTGGAAACCTGACGCCACAATTCAAGATCGCGCTTCTTTTCTGCATCATCAGCGGCGACATCAGTCGACCGGACGGCGGCCGTATCGGCCTGTGCGACATCGGCGGTCTTCTGCGCGTCGATCTTTGCCGTATCGGCCGGTTTTGCACCGCTCAATTCATCGATACGCTTCTTGGCGACACTGGCAAACTTGCCGGTCGGATAGGATTTCAGATACATTTCGTAATCGGCGGCCTTGCCTGCCTTGGAAGCGGAACGCCAGACCTCGAATTCCTTCTGCCAGCCCGCATCACCCGGCGCTTCGGCAGCAGGTGCATTCTGGGCATGTGCCACGCCAACGCCCAACATCGGCGTGGCTGCAAGTGAAAAGCTGACGGCGGACGCCATCAACGTCTTGAAATGTCTAGACAGATTCATGATCTTCCCCCAAGTTTCGCCTGAAATGATCTTTTCAGTGCCAGTATCCCGTATATTGACGAACATACTCGAACTGAGAAGCAAAAGCACTCAAAAAGAGGCTTAAGCTCACCTTCAAGGTTAAGGACGTCTATAGGTTTTGGTTTATTCGAAACAACGATGGCTTTTTTGCAGTAGCGAATAAAACTATAGTTTGTTCTGTAACGATCGCTTCAGAACGTCGCCCAGCCATTGGCGTTCCAGCACCGTTTCAAGCTCGCGGGCAATCTCATCCAAAGCCCGGTCAACCTCGGCGCGGTGGTTGCCGGCGCCGCCGGACACGCCAAATTCGGCGAGCAAACTTCTCCGGAAGGCATCGCTGTCGAAAATCCGGTGCAGATAGGTGCCCGCGATCCGGCCATCGGACGACCTCGCACCGTCCGGTCTGCCGGCGATGGAAACATAGGGCCGCGCGCAATCGGCACCCTCGGTCTTGCCGAGATGAATCTCATAGCCGGAAAGCGCGACGTCATAGGCGAGCGAATGCGACTCGCTGTTGGCGAGCCGCTTTTCGGGCGCCATGACGGTTTCGACCTCGAGCAGGCCCAGACCCTCGATTTCGGTCTCCAGTCCTTCGATGCCAAGCGGATCGCGGATCTGCGTTCCAAGCATCTGGTAGCCGCCGCAGATACCGAGCACACGGCCGCCGCGCCGCGCATGCGCAATGATATCGCGGTCCCAACCGTTTTCGCGCAGTGCCTTGAGATCACCGATCGTCGATTTCGACCCCGGCAGCACCACAAGCCCCGCATCCCCGGGCATAGGCTCGCCCGGCCTGACGAATACCAGATCGACGCTGTCCTCGAACCGCAGCGCATCAAAATCGTCGAAATTGGCGATCCGTGGCGTGACCGGCACCGCGATCTTCAAAGGCCTAGCCTCGCCTTTGACCAGTTTCTCAAGAGTGACGGAATCCTCCGCCGGCAGACGTCCGGCCGATTTCAGCCACGGCACGACACCGAAACAGGACCATTGCGTGAAGCGCTCGATCGCCTCGATCCCGTCGTCGAACAGGCTGACGTCACCCCGGAACTTGTTGATGATGTAGCCGGATACCATCGCCCGGTCTTCCGGCGGCAGGATGAGGTGCGTGCCGACAATCGACGCGATGACTCCGCCCCGGTCAATATCGCCGACCAGTACCACGGGCACATCTGCCGCCCGCGCAAAACCCATATTGGCGATATCGCCCTTGCGGAGATTGATTTCGGCAGGCGATCCGGCACCCTCGACGATCACCAGATCGGCACCCTCGCCGACGATCCGAAAGCTCTCCAGCACCTTTTCCAGCAAAGCCGGCTTCAGACCCTGATAATCGCGCGCCTTCGCCTGCCCATAGACCTTACCCTGGACGATGATCTGGCTGCCGTTGTCGCTTTGCGGCTTAAGCAGCACGGGATTCATGTGCACCGAGGACGGCACGCGGCAGGCCAGCGCCTGCAGCCACTGCGCCCGGCCAATCTCGCCGCCGTCGTCGCTGACGGCGGCATTGTTGGACATGTTCTGGGGCTTGAACGGCCGCACGTTCAGCCCGCGATTGGCTGCAAGGCGGCAGAGGCCGGCGACCAGCACGGTCTTGCCGACATCCGATCCGGTGCCCTGCAGCATGATTGCCTTGGCCATTGGAACTCCGATGAAAACCTATCTCCGGCCATGGCATTTGCCGATGCGGGGCGCAAGCCGGCAATTCGCCTTCGCATGCCGCAAAAAGGAAACGGCAACTTTTTGGTTGCCATTCAAACTGAAGTGTGGGATTAAATAGGCAACCAGGAGGTTGCTTATATGTCAAACGTCATCGAGAACACCGATACCATTGAAAAGACCATAGAACTCAAGGCACCAATCGAACGTGTGTGGCGCGCCCTGACCGACCATCGTGAATTCGGCAAATGGTTCTGCGTCAACATCGAGGCGCCATTCGAGGCAGGCAGGCCAGCGCGCGGCATGATCACCCATCCGGGTTTCGAACATGTCGTCTGGAGCGTGACGATCAAGGAAATGAAGGCGCCTGAGCTGTTCTCGTTCACCTGGAATCCCTACGCGGTGGCTGCAGATGTCGATTACAGCCAGGAGACCCCGACGCTGGTCGAATTCCGCCTGAAGCCGACATCAGCGGGCACCCGGCTGACCGTGACCGAAACGGGCTTCGACAAGATCCCTGCAAACCGCAGGCCCGAAGCCTACCGCATGAATGACGGTGGCTGGACGCAGCAGGTCAAGAATATCAAAGCCCATGTTGAATCCTGACTCGCATCCTGCGTCCTTCAACGCCGCCCTCGTCTTCGCGGCGTTGGGGGACCATACGCGGCTGTCCCTGCTCAGGAAGTTGAACGGTGGCGAGAGCCGGTCGATCGCCCGGTTGTCGGCCGACTTCGACCTGACCCGCCAGGCAGTCACCAAACATCTGCGCGTGCTGGAGGATGCCGGTCTCGTTGCCGTCAACCATATCGGTCGCGAGAGCCAATATGTGCTTCGCCCGGAGCCGATCACCGCTGCCCGCGGCTATCTCGATGGCGTGTCGCAGCAATGGGAGGATGCTCTGGGAAGATTGCGTGCTTTTGTCGAGCGCGAGGAGTAACAGGAGACGGCGAAAACCGTGCTGCCCCCTCTCGAGCAAAGCACGGTTCGCCAAATCACGCATGGCCACCAGTACGGAACGCTGACTGGTGCAATCTCCGGTACGCACTACCTGATCCGGAGATGCAGGGCTCATCGCCTGCTGCGCCATCACAATTAGCGCCACATCCTTACCGGACCGTTATTGAGAGCTTAAGCAATGGTGAATTTGAGCGTTTTTCTGTGAAAACCACAAATATTTACGACATGCCGATCGCGACGCATGTGAGACAGTAAACGTCTCTGGCCGAACCGTGGCTTCCACGGTTGTTTGAAACATACCATATTTAATCAACCATCGCTCTAAGAGAGACCAAGACGTACAATCCAAGATAAGGACAAGACCGGCCTTCGCGCACGCGAATCCGAGGTTTTGCCCAGCCTGTTGGCAGATGCTCTGACAAAGACAGTTGATTTCTTTCTTCAAACCCGTACATTCAATTAGTGCAAGGAAGAAGACATTCGGCGGTGACAGGGTTCCACCATCGGATCGACAATAAAAATCACCTTGGCGCGGGAATATAATACTCCCGTTTGACCGACCCTGGACCCGAGATCTCCATCCGGCAACCGGGGCACCAAACGGACTGCTGAACCGATAACGCAGTTATGCGCCCTCGTGAACTGGGAGACTTGGCTCTGCATGCATTGTGAGCAACAACACGATCGCCGTGGCCGCGCGCCGGGCTTTGTCGCTGTCTTCCATTTCGAACCGACCGCTGAATTGACGCCGTGTATTTTCGTCCGGGGCCCTGCTGTTTCACGCAATTGTATTGGGCCGGAATGTTGACGCTCGGTACGGAAAGTGAAATCTTCGATCAACGCCTTGGGGAACGACAATCTGGGGCACGGGAATAAGTAATCAAACAAGGGAGACTACCATGAATGACTTCGAAAATAAGCTGAAGGCAGCCGAAACGATGGCCCGCAAGGGAAGTCTGTCGCGCCGCGATTTCATGCAGCTCGCGCTTGCCGCCGGTATCGCCATTCCGGCAGCCGCCAGCATGTTCTCGGAAACCCAGGCCGCTGAACCCAAAAAGGGCGGCACACTGCGCATCGGCATGGAAGGCGGCTCCGCTTCGGATTCGCTCGACCCGCGCACCTATTCCGACTCCGTTATGATCGCTGCGTCGCTCTGCATCATGAACAACCTCGTCGAGTTCGACGCCGACGGCAACCCGACCGGCGAACTGTTCGAAAGCTGGGATGTGCAGCCGGGCGCCCAGGATTGGACATTCAACGTCCGCCAGGGCATCAAGTTTTCGAATGGCAAGACGCTCGACGCCGATGACATCATCTACTCGATCAATCTGCACCGCGGCGAAACCAAGTCGCCGGCCAAGGGCAATCTCGAGCAGATCGCCGAAATGACGGCACTGTCGCCCAGCCAGGTCAGCATCGTACTGAAGAGCGGCAACGCCGACTTCCCAGCCATTCTCGGTGACTACCATCTCGTGATGGTTCCGAAGGATCATACCGATTGGGATGTGCCGATCGGCACCGGCGCCTACACGCTTGAGAGCTTCGAACCGGGCGTCCGCCTGGTGTTCAAGAATCGCGGCGATTATTGGAAGCCCGGCCGCGGTAACTTCGACCAGGTCGAAATCCGCAACATCCAGGACCCGGCTGCTCGTACGGCCGCCCTGCAGTCCGGCGAAGTTGATGCCGTCAACCGCCTCGACGCCCGCACGGTCGACCTGCTGATGAAGGATCCGAACCTCGCCATCGTCCGCACCAAGGGCACCGGCAACCGCTTCTGCTTCGTCTCGCGTGTCACCATGGATCCTTTCACAAACAAGGACCTGCGCCTGGCTCTCAAGTGGGGCATCGACCGCGAAAAGATCATCAAGCAGGTCTATAACGGCTATGCGACGCCGGGCAACGACCACACGCTCGATGCGCTCAATCCATACTACAATACCGCAATGCCGCAGCGTACCTATGATCCGGACAAGGCCGCATTCCACTTCAAGAAGGCTGGTCTCGCACCTGGAACCAAGGTCGAGCTGCAGACGTCGGAAGGCGCCTGGGGTTCGGCTGTCGATTGCGCCCAGATCTACCAGGAATCGATCAAGAAGGCCGGCATCGACCTCACGGTCACCAAGGTTTCCGCTGACGGCTACTGGGACAATGTCTGGCTCAAGTCTCCGTTCTGCGCCGTCTATTGGGGCCGCCGTCTGACCGCCGATGTCTACTTCACCGAAGTCTTCGGTTCGGACTCGTCCTGGAACGATTCCGATTGGCGCGTTCCGGAATTCGATGCGTTGGTCAAGGAAGCCCGCGTCGAACTCGATGATGCCAAGCGCAAGGAAATCTACTTCAAGTGCCAGGAGATGATCTCCGAGGACGGTGGCCAGATCTGCTTTGCGATCACCGATTATCTCGACGGCTATTCACCAAAGGTACAGGGCATCCGCCCGCATGCCCGTTATGACCTGGACGACAACCGTATCGCCGAAAAGGCTTGGTTCGCCTGATCCATCCGAAACGGGCCGGTCATTCCGGCCCGTTTCAGCCTCTGCTGCCGGGTCCACGGGGAATGGATGCGGACCGGTAAGGCACTTGCCCATAAAGAAAACAAAGGGGGCGGCTAGATGCTACGCTTGTTACTCATCCGGATCGTCCTGGCGATTCTGACTCTCTTCGCAGTCAGTGTTTTGATTTTTACGGCAACCGAAGTCCTTCCCGGCGATGTTGCATCCGCCGTTCTTGGCCAAGGCGCCACACCCGATTCGCTGAAGGTCTTCCGCGCCGAACTCGGCCTCGACCGTCCCGCCTATGTCCGGTATTTCGAATGGTTCACCGGCGCCATCCAGGGCGATTTCGGCAAGGCGCTGACCAACAAGCGCGACATCCTGAAATCGATCACGCCGAGGTTCGAGAACACCATGTTCCTGGCGGGCTTTGCCGCCGTCATCGCCGTGCCGCTGTCCGTGGGTCTTGGTATCCTCGCCGCCATCAATGAAGGCAAATGGATCGACAAGCTCGTCAACATCGTATCGCTTGCGGCGATCTCGGTGCCGGAGTTCTTCATCGCTTACCTGCTGATCCTGTTCTTCGCCGTCAAGCTTGCCTGGTTCCCCTCGCTGGCGACGGTGTTCTACGACATGCCGTTCACGACCAGGCTCTATGTGGCGGCCCTCCCCGCGGTCACGCTGACAATGCTGGTTGCCGCCCACATGATGCGCATGACCCGGTCGTCGGTTCTGTCGATCATGTCCCAGCCCTATATCGAAATGGCCTTCCTCAAGGGCCTGTCCCGTTCGCGGGTCATCATCCATCACGCGTTGCCGAATGCGGCAGCGCCGATCATCGCCGTCATCGCCCTCAATCTCGCCTATCTGATTGTCGGCGTGGTGGTGATCGAGGTGGTCTTCGTCTATCCCGGCATCGGCCAGTTCATGGTCGACGGCGTTTCGAAACGCGACCTGCCGGTGGTCCAGGCCTGCGGCCTGGTCTTCGCCGCAGCATTCATCATTCTCAACACCGTGGCGGACGTACTGAGCATCCTCGTCAATCCGCGCCTGCGCAAACCGTCGATGGGGAAGTGACATGAAGATTTTTGGTCATAAACCAACTGCCACCGCCTGGGTCGGCATCATCATTGTCGCATTCTTTATCTTCCTTGCCCTGTTCGGCCCGTGGATCGCGCCTTACAGCGAAGCAGAAACGGTGGGCGACACCTGGGCTCCCAGCTCGGCGCAATTCTGGTTCGGCACCGACAATATCGGCCGCGATATGTTGTCCCGCCTCATCTACGGCGCCCGCATGACGATCGGGGTTGCACTCGGAACGACGATCCTCTCCTTCACCATCGGCACGATCGCCGGCCTGTTCGCCTCGATCGGCGGCCCGGTCGTCGATCAGGTATTGTCTCGGTTCGTCGATGTCATGCTGTCCATTCCGCTGCTGGTCTTCGCACTGATCGTGCTGTCGATGTTCGGCTCGTCGATCCCGACGCTGATCCTGACCATCGCCATCCTCGATTCGACCCGTGTCTTCCGGCTTTCGCGCGCCGTGGCGATGAACATCGCGGTGCTGGAATATGTCGAAGCTGCAAGGCTGCGCGGCGAAGGCAACTGGTGGATCATGCGGCGGGAAATCCTGCCGAACGCATTGCCGCCGATGATCTCGGAATTCGGCCTGCGGTTCTGCTTCAACTTCCTGTTCGTCGCCGGCCTGTCGTTCCTCGGCCTTGGCATCCAGCCACCTTATGCCGACTGGGGCGGCATGGTGCGCGAAAACGGCCGCGCCATTTCCTTCGGACTCTACGCTCCGCTCTGGCCTGCCATGGCCATTGCCTTCATGACCATCGGCGTCAACCTCGTCGTCGACTGGATCCTGTCCATCAATGCCCGTCCGTCGGGCGCCTCGGCGGAGATGTAATCATGGCTGACTCGGTCCTCAAACTCACCGACCTGCGGGTCGAAACCGTCGGCGGCCTTGTCCTCGTGGACAATGTCTCCCTCGAACTGAAACGCGGCGAGGTCGTCGGCCTGATCGGCGAATCCGGCGCCGGCAAGTCGACCATCGGCTTGTCCTCGATGGTCTATGCCCGGGCCGGATGCAAGATCACCGGCGGCAAGATCGAGATCGACGGCGTCAACGTCCGCGATCTGTCCTACGAGGGCCGCCGCGACATGCGCGGCCAGCGGATCGCCTATATCGCCCAATCGGCAGCGGCCTCCTTCAATCCCTCGCACACCATCATGCAGCAGGTGTGCGAAATGCCCATCCAGCATGGACTGATGAAGAAAGAAGAAGCCGAGAAGGCAGCCGTCGATCTGTTCCGCTCGCTCGGCCTGCCGAACCCTGATACGTTCGGCAATCGATACCCGCACCAGGTGTCAGGCGGCCAGTTGCAGCGCGCCATGACCGCCATGGCGATCTCCTGCCGGCCGGACATCCTGGTGTTCGACGAGCCGACCACGGCGCTTGACGTCACCACCCAGATCGAAGTGCTGGCCCTGGTCAAGAAACTGATCAAGGAACTCAACACCGCAGCGCTCTACATTACCCACGACCTGGCGGTTGTCGCGCAGGTTGCCGACAGAATCATGGTTCTGCGTGGCGGCAAGATGATCGAGCTCGGCGCCACCGAACATATCCTGATGAGCCCGGAGAACCCCTATACGCAGGCGCTGGTCTCCGAACGCAAGGCGGCGGACCATTTTGACGAAGACATTGAGGAACCTGTGCGCGGACCGACCGTGCTCAAGGTCGACAACGTCGTCGGCAAATATGGTGATTTCACCGTGCTCAAGAACGTCTCGATCGATGTGTCAAAAGGAGAGACCGTCGCGGTCGTCGGTGAATCCGGCTCCGGCAAAAGTTCGCTCGCCCGCCTGATCGTCGGACTTCTGCCGCGCAGCTCAGGGTCTGTAAAATTCGGCGGCAAGGAACTTACGGCGGTCACCAAGAACCGCTCGAAGGACGATCTCCGCCGCATCCAGCTGATCTATCAGCTGCCGGATGTGGCGCTCAATCCGCGCCAGACGATCGGCGAGATCATCGGCCGTCCCTATGCCTTCTACTTCAACAAGTCGGGCGAGGAGGTCAAAGCGCGGGTCGCCGAACTGTTGCGGCAGGTCGGGCTGCCGGAGAACTATGCTGGACGGCTGTCGACAGCGCTTTCGGGCGGCCAGAAACAGCGCATCTGCATTGCCCGGGCACTCGCGGCCGATCCCGAGCTGATCATCTGCGACGAGCCGACATCGGCGCTCGACCAGCTGGTTGCCGAGGAGATCCTCAAGCTTTTGAAAAAACTCCAGGATGACCTTGGTCTGAGCTACCTGTTCATCACCCATGATCTCGGCATCGTTCGCCGCATCGCCCATCGTACGGCGGTCATGCTGCGTGGCGAAGTGGTGGCCGAGGGACCAACGACCTCGATCTTCTCGCCGCCTTTCCATCCCTACACGGAAAAGCTCATTTCCTCCGTTCCGGAAATGCGCACAGACTGGCTCGACGATGTTTTGGCCAAACGCAAGATCGTTTGACGATGCCGTGGCCGCAGTTCGAATGAGGCATTCCTCTACGACCGCGTCAACCACGAGCTTTCCTTCGACGTCGATGGCACCGGAAGCAAGGTGGCGGAAGTGATCGCCAAGGTGAATTTCGACGTCCAGGAATATCTGGATATCGGCGATTTCTATCTCGCTTGACAGACTTCTTGCAGCAAAGGGGAAATCCGGCATAATCCGGGTTTCCCTTTCTGGTTTTGGAAGCCCATGACCTTCGAAGACCTCACCGCCATTCTCCTGACCTGGGATCTGGTCGAACCCGGCACGTCCTATGGCACGCCGTCGTTCAAGGTGCGCGGCAAGCTGTTGACGCGCCTAAAGGAAGACGGAGATTCCCTGTTGATCAAGAGCGTACCGCCCGAAGAGCGCGCCATGCTGGTGGAAGCCTCTCCGGACCTCTATTATTTCACCGACCATTACCGTGATTATCCGATGGTGCTGATCCGTCTGTCGCACGCCGATCCGGACGTCGTGACCGCCCTGCTGATGCGCACCTACCGGAACCTGCTGCCCAAAAAACATCGGCAAACTATTGACTCCACGGGTGCCGGCTGAATAGTTCCGCCGGAAACCTCAGGAGACCCAACCCATGAAATCCAGACAATTCAGCCGCACACCCTGGTCCGTATCCGAAGTCGGCTTTGGCGCCTGGGCAATCGGCGGCGCCTGGGGCGACGTCTCGGAAGCCGATGCCAAGGGCGCCGTCAATGCCGCGCTCGATGCTGGCATGACCTTCATCGATACGGCTGACGTCTATGGCGACGGCCGTTCGGAAAACATTATCCGCGACGTGCTGAAGGAGCGCCGCGGCACGCGTCCGATGGTTGCCACCAAGGCAGGCCGCAGGCTGCCGGCCCAAACTCCCGAAGGCTACAGCAAGGCCAATCTCGAAAGCTGGATCAACCGCTCGCTGACCAATCTCGGCGTCGATACGCTCGATCTCGTGCAACTGCATTGCCCGGCGCGGGAAGTCCTCTACATGCCGGAAGTGTTCGGCACGCTCGACGACCTCACCACCAAGGGCAAGATCCGCTATTACGGCGTCTCGGTGGAAAAGGTCGAGGACGGCTTGAAGGCGATCGAGTATCCGGGCGTGGTCTCCATCCAGATCATCTACAACATCTTCCGCCAGCGCCCGCAGGAATTGTTCTTCCGCGAGGCCAAGGCGAAGAATGTCGCAGTCATTGTCCGCGTCCCCCTCTCCTCCGGCATGCTGTCGGGCAAGATGACGGCAAAGAGCCAGTTCGCAGCCGACGACCATCGCGCCTTCAACCGCAATGGCGAAGCGTTCGACATGGGTGAGACTTTCTCCGGCGTGCCCTATGATGCGGGCCTGGAAGCGGTCGAACTGCTGCGGCCGCTGGTGCCGGGCGGAGCCTCCATGGCGCAGTTCGCACTTCGCTGGATCCTGATGCAGGACGCCGTCACCGTCGTCATCCCCGGCGCCAAGAACAAGCAGCAGGCTGGCGACAATGCCGCCGCTTCGGCACTCGCACCGCTGCCGGCGGATGTGATGGCCGAGATCAAGAAAATCTACGACGAGAAAATCGCCCAGTACGTGCATCAAAGGTGGTAAAAACCACATCTATCGCCTGGTGCGACCGGCACCAGGCGATAACGGCTCATGATTTCCATGAGCACCGCCGGATCGGACGGCGCGGCGGCGATCAGCGCCGCCAGTTCCTGATCTTCATGGACGGAAGCTACCGCGCCATAGGAGAAAATCAAGCTGTGCCCTTGATGTCGAATACCGGATGGAAGAGCTCGCCACGGCTGCGCTCGCGGTATGCCCGTGCCTTTTCCAGGATGACCCCGCGATCTGCCTTGACCTGATTGATCAGTTCCACCGAGACACCTTCGGCATTCGGTGCAGAATAGGGCAGTCCAGCATCACGGGTAAAGGCTTCCGACTTCTTGCGGTCGGTCAGCGGCAGCAGCGCCGCATCGCCGAAAGAGCCCAGGATCAGGGCATGCAACCGATTTGTGACTATAACGCTGCTTGTCTTCAGTTCAGCCAGCGCCTCCTGCCAGCTTCCCGGCATCCGCACGGCAACGCCGAATTCGGCGCCCAGCCGGGTGAACAGTTCCTTGTCCTCGGGCGGTGACGTGCTGAGCAGCTCGATCGGCCCCACCTCGTTCTTCAGCCGGGTCAGCAGGGACCGCACCGGCGCTTCATTGCTGCCGCGTCGTCCCGTGATGATCAGCAGTGTGCGGGAGGCGTCGCGATCGGGTAGCGTCGCGATATCGCGGGCGACGTCCTGAAGGCTGAAAACACAATCTATGCCCCAGACGGCATTGATCCCCGCATCCTCGAGAATCTTTTTCGAGCTGATGTCCCGAACAACCACCGGCTGACGAATATTGCCGAAATACTCCGCCAGTGACGCTTTCGAATTGCTTTGAACCGCCCCCGGTCCGATGGAAAATGGGTAGGCATAGATGCGATCATTATGGGCGCGGATTGCACCGATGGTTCCGAACATCGAGGTGCCGGGGTTGGTCCCGCCCCATTGCTCGCCACCGGCGACGATAACAGCCGCGTAATCCTTGAAACGCCTGGCATCCTGCAGCGATTTTGCGACCAGCGCCCGAACGTAACGCGACTGGACGTGCGGCCATATCCGGTAACGCGACATCCATTTCAGATAGAAAGGATACCGGATCGAATAGGTCGGGCCGACAACCTCAAATTCGGGCGCACCAGCGGCACGGAACGTCGCCAGATCCGTCTGGTTGATCGGTACGAACGGATGCGGAAATACCTGCATCGGATGGCCCGGAAAGCGCACGCTCACGTCCATCAGCACCGCGTGCAGGATCGCGAAATCCCCGAGATTGCCCTTGAGATTGGCGAATAGAATTGCAATCGGTGCTTTCATGGATGTTCCCGGCTCGGCCTGATCCGCGTGCTACCATGGCCGTTCAAGTGCTGCCAAGCTGTTTTTGCCGGAGGACAGCGCTTATTGGGCAATCAATTCCACAGCCCCTATTGCCATCACATAAAGATATCTTTATATCTTTGTTCAATTGCCCATTCGAGGATTTTCCATGACCGTCGCCCCCAATCCGCTTTCCGATTTACTGGCTGAAAAAGGCGTTCTGCTCGCAGATGGCGCGACCGGCACGTCACTGTTCGCCATGGGGCTTGAGGCCGGCGAAGCACCTGAGCTCTGGAACGAAGCCAAGCCGGACAACATCACCAAGCTGCATCAGGATTTCGTCGATGCCGGTGCCGACATCATCCTCACCAATTCATTCGGCGGCACGCGCCACAGGCTGAAACTCCATCATGCGCAGGATCGCGTCCACGAGCTCAACAGCAAGGCGGCCCGGATCGCGCGCGCCGTCGCCGACAAGGCGCCGCGCAAGGTGATCGTGGCAGGCTCAGTCGGCCCGACAGGCGAACTGCTGATCCCGCTGGGCGCCATGACCTACGAAGACGCCGTCGACGCCTTCGCCGAGCAGATCCAAGGCTTGAAGGATGGCGGCGCCGATGTCGCATGGATCGAGACGATGTCCGCGCCGGATGAAATCCGCGCCGCAGCCGAAGCCGCCGTCAAGATTGGCATGCCCTATGTCTATACCGGTTCTTTCGACACCGCCGGCAAGACGATGATGGGTCTGGCACCCAAGGACTTCCCCGCCGTTGCCGGCGATATCGGCGATGGCCCGATCGCGGTCGGTGCCAATTGCGGCGTCGGCGCATCCGATATCCTTGCGACGCTGCTGTCGATGTCGGAAGCCAATCCCGATGCAACCATTGTCATCAAGGGCAATTGCGGCATTCCGGAATTCCGTGGCGAGAAGATCTATTATTCCGGCACGCCGCCGCTGATGGCGGAATACGCGCATCTGGCGCTGGATGGCGGCGCCCGGATCATCGGAGGTTGCTGCGGTACGTCCTGCGAGCATCTGGCCGCGATCCGCATCGCGATCGACAGCCACACGCCCGGTCCGCGCCCGACACTGGAACTGATCATCGACAAGATCGGCCCGCTGCGCAACAAGACGTCGGAAGAACAGGCCCCTCCCCGCGAGCGCCGCAGCCGCCGGGCCTGAACTCAAGAATTCAGCCTTTCATCGCTATACGATGGAAGGCTCGAAAGCGCGCAGCCAGGCCAGGCTGGATGCAATCGGCCATGTCGAGCGCCAGGTCGAATTGACGGCTGGCGTCAGGCTCGCGCCAGATGCGCTCGGCCAGAGCACTGGCGTCTTTGCCATATGATTGGGGCTCGGCTGCCACCTTCTTCAGGAACCCGGCGAGGATCGGCCCGCCGGCATGTTCGGCGAGATCGCGCTTGCCGGCTTGATCGAGCGGCGAACCCTTGCGCAGAGCCAGGATGAGAATATCGAGATAAAGCAGCAGAAGCTTGAAGCGCTCGGCCGTTTCGGGCAGCCCGACCGCCGCGAAGCTCGATCGCGTTTGCTCCTCCAGTTTCCCCGCATCGTCCCACTGGTGAAAATTGTACTTGAAGATGATGCCGGGGTCATATGGCAATCTGCCGTAGGAAAACAGCACGCAGGTCAGCGCCCAATCGGAGAACCCGGCCTTGAGCGGATGATGCGTCAGGAAGAAGCGCAGCAGATCGATATAGGGTTGCCGCCTGAAGATGCTGTAATATGCGGCGTTATCGCCCTTTGCATGAGAATTGTAGGTCATGACGCGCGCACCCGGCGTCTCGTCCAGCAGGGCGAAATCCTTGACCCGCATCACCCGGCCTGCGGAACTGGCCACCGCCACCAGCGGGCGCACGCCGATGCAATCGGGTTCAAGCGCAGCCAGATCCAGCGGGATATCCTTCGGGCTGACGAACAATTCGTCGTCGTCGCCCATCATCAGCACGAACGCGGTTTCCGCCGCCGCCAGCACAGTCAGCAGATTGGTATGCGGCGTGTCATCCGGCGGCTGAATGTAGCGCAGGCGCGGCGATACATTGCTCAACGCGGCGCGCTTCTCCGGGTCGCGTGAATTGTCGGATACGATCAGCAGGGCATCGCGCTTTTCGCAAAATGCCAGCGCCGTCTCGATCGCTCGCCGGCTGTTGGCAAGATTGCGATTGGAGGGCATCAGGACAGAAAGCAGCACAACGATTTTCCTCTGAACTTCAGATTGTTAGATGTTTCCTATTCCCCGTCCCCTGCGCGCGGCTGACCGACGACAGGGTGAGACAAGCAGAATCCTGCAGTCTCGCTCCCGGATTTAATATTTCCCGGATCACCCTATGCTGCTGTCGCTCGAAAGCGCTCTGACGAAATACAAGGCCGCGGATTTCCAAGGCGTCATCCGCGATCATGGCGGGGCGGCAAACGACAATGGCTGCCCGCAGAACCTTCTCGTCATTCTGGCGCAGAGCTATCTCAAGTCGAGCCAGACCCTCATGGCCGCCCACCATTACCGCAAGGCCGGCGAAGCTCCGGGGCACAACAATGTCGCCTATCTGCTGATCGCCGGGAACCTCTTTCTCAGGCATTCCGCTGTGGCTGAAGCCCATGAGACGGCCAGACGTGCGCGTGCCTTGGCCCCGGACGAACGCAAAGTTCTGGATCTCTACTACCGGGCCCTCAGGGAAACATGCCTGTTCGACGAGATCGAAGTCGAAAACGACGCTTTGCTGGATCGTCTCAGGACTGGCGAGATCCTCGCACAATGCGCGGACAGTCCCCTCAGCCATATTGCATGGTGCGCGGACGAGGCTATCAATGCCTCGCTGCGGCCCGGTGCGGTTGCCAACCCGGTAACTTCCGAAATGCGGGCGACGCGACGATCCCGGCCGCATCAGTGGGGCGAGAAGCTGCGCATCGGCTATCTCTCCGATGACTATTACGAAAACCATCCCGTCATGCGGCTGTTCCAGGGCGTGATGGCCAGCCACGATGCAGCAAAGTTCGAGATCACGCATTTCTGCTTCACCAGCGCCGACAAGATCGCGCCCGATGGCATGCGGCGGCACTATCCCAACCTCGTGCAGATCGGCCACATGAAGGATGAGGACGCTGCGACCTTCATCCGCAACCACGAGATCGATATCCTGGTCGATCTCAAGGGCCATACCAACGGCTGCCGTCCCAACCTCGTCAATCTTGGTCTGGCGCCGGTGCAGGCGGCCTATCTCGGCTATCCCGGCTGCGGCAGCGGCATCGATTGCGATTATGTGATCTCGGACCGGATCGTCACGCCCGACTGCTCGATCCCGCATTATCACGAGAAGCTTTGCCGGTTGCCGGAGAGCTATCAGGCCAATGACAACCTCTATCGGCCCTGGCCCGAGCCAGCCACGCGCAAGAACCTCGGCCTGCCGGAAGACAGGATTGTCTTCGGTTTCTTCAATGCGACGCGCAAGATCACGCCGCACACCTTTCGGCTGATTACCAGGGTGCTGCATTCATGTGAAAATTCAGTGCTCTGGATCCTGTTGTTCAACGATTTCGCGAAGCAGAATTTTCTGGCGGCGGTCGCGCGCGAGGGCATCGATCCCGCGCGGATCATTTTTGCGCCGAAGGCACATTATGCCGATCATCTCGCCAGGCTGCCGGCAATCGACATTGCCCTCGATTCCTTCCCCTATAACGGCCATACGACGACCTCGGACCTGCTGTGGGCCGGCGTGCCGGTGCCGACCTACAAAGGCACGCATTTTGCCTCCCGCGTATCGGAAAGCCTGCTGGCAGCGCTTGGCGTGCCCGAACTCGTGGCGGAGGATCCCGAAACTTATATCGCGTTTGTACGGGCGCTTGCTGCCGACGACAGGGCGCGCCAGGCCATTCGCGCGAAGATCGCCGCCAACCGGACGACCATGCCGCTATTTGACACGGCGCGGTTTACGCGGCATTTGGAGCGGGCATTCGAGATGATGGCGACCCGCGCCCGGCAAGGGCTCGATCCCTATCACCTCGACGTGCCTGCATTGCCGCGCAACCAACATCGAGACTGACATGAATGCCGCCCCCTTCCCTGACCGCGACGCGGTTGCCGAAAAATTCTCCGCTTTTTCCGATTCGGACCAGTCCTATCTCAAGCTGCTGATGGAGAATGTGGTTCAGGACGAAAACCTGATGGAAGGCCTGCTTCTCTGGCTCAACCAGATGGCGGAAGCGCGGTTCCTGAATTCCTTGAAGCTCGACAAAGCCGGCGAATGGCTGGGCGACAACGCGCCACCCCGGCTGCAGATCCGGTTGAGCGAATTGGCCAAATCCTCCCAGCACGCCGCCTATGCAGCATTTCGCGAAGGCCTGACGCGCTCCAAGGGGTTGGAACGGGCATTTCCCAAGGCGTAATCTCAGCCAGGCCTCCAGCCGAGCAATCTCAGCGCATTCATCGTCACCAGCACGGTGGCGCCGGTATCGGCGAGGATCGCCGGCCAAAGTCCCGTCACACCGATTATGGTGGTGACGAGGAACACGGCCTTGAGACCGAGTGCAACGGCAATGTTCTGCCAGATATTGCCCATCGTGGCGCGCGACAGCGCAATCATGGCGGCGATGTCGCCGACCCGGCCATGCAGCACGGCGGCATCAGCGGTTTCGAGCGCGATATCGGTGCCGCCACCCATGGCAATGCCGACATCGGCAGCGGCGAGTGCCGGTGCATCGTTGATGCCGTCGCCGACCTTGGCAACCACAAAGCCCTGTTTCTGCTTTTCGCGGACGATCGCCTGCTTGTCCTGAGGCAAAAGGCCGGCGCGGACCTCGATCCCGAGATCGGCGCCGATCGCCCGGGCGGTACGTTCGTTGTCGCCGGTCAGCATGATCGTGCCGATGCCGTTCGATGTCAGTGCCTTCAGGCCGGCAATCGCATCGGCACGCGGTTCGTCGCGAATGGCGATCAGCCCGGCCACGGCATCGCCGGCAATCAGCACTGAAACCGTCTTGCCCTCGGCATTGAAACCCTCGATACGCGCGGACAGGTCGGCGCCCAGCGTCAGGCGCTCCGCTGCCGCCTTGGGCGACAGAAGCAGGATTTCCTCCCCTCCCACGGATCCGGACACACCCTTGCCGGGGATCGCCCTGGCGGCCATGGCGGGCGGCACCGGCGCCTTGTCGGCCTTGGCTTTCGCCACGATAGCCAGAGCCAGCGGATGATTCGATCCATTCTCCAAGGCCGCCGCCAGCGACAGGATCTTATTTTCGGAACGGCCAATGCTGACGATATCGGTCACCTGCGGCTTACCCTCTGTCAGCGTGCCGGTCTTGTCGAGCGCCACCAGCGTCACCTTGCGCAGCGTCTCGATGACGGCGCCACCCTTGATCAGAAGCCCCCGCCGGGCACCCGCCGACAGGCCAGCCGCGATCGCCGCCGGCGTCGAGATCACCAGCGCGCAGGGGCAACCGATCAGCAGGATGGCGAGCCCTTTGTAAACCCATTCGGACCACGATTGGCCGAACGCCAGCGGCGGCAGGATAGCCACCAGTGCGCCGACCACCAGCACAGCCGGCGTGTAGTAGCGTGAAAAACTGTCGATGAAGCGTTCGGTCGGCGCCTTGCTTTCCTGTGCTTCCTCGACCAGCCGCACGACGCGGGCGATGGTATTGTCGGCTGCCACTGCGGTGACGGAGATCCGCAGCACCGCATCGGAATTGATGGTACCGGCAAATACGGTGTCGCCCGGGCCTTTGGTTTTCGGAACGCTCTCGCCGGTCACCGGCGCTTCGTTGATGGCAGAGGAGCCCTCAACAATCGTGCCGTCTGCGGCGATCCGGTCGCCGGGGCGCACCATGATCACGCTGCCGATTTGCAGGGTATCTGCCGTCACTTCCTCGGTCGCACCGTTGCGTTCCAACAGCGCGCTTTTCGGCACGAGGTCGGTCAGTCCGCGAATGCTGGCACGCGCCCGGCTGGAGGCTACGCCTTCCAGCAATTCACCGACGAGAAACAGGAAGACGACCGTCACCGCCTCCTCGGCGGCACCGATGAACAGCGCGCCGACAGCGGCGATCGTCATCAGTGTTTCGATCGAGAACGGCGTGCCGCTGATCGCGGCGGCAAAAGCACGGCGCGCGATGGGAACAAGGCCGATCGCCAGTGCCGGTACGAAGATCCATTGGGGCACAGAGGGCAATGCCAGATGCGCGAGATAGGTCGCCACCAGTGCCAGACCGGTCGCCAGCGTCAGCACCGCCTTGCGGGTTTTCCACCAGGGACCATCGCCGAGATCGAAGTGATCATGGCCGTGGTTCGAGGCTTCCTCGGCGTAATCATGGCTGTGCGCACCACCGGTCGCCGGCGCGATGGAATATCCGAGCGCCTTCACTTGCTGCTCGATTGCACCCTTTGCCAGGGCGGCATCCGTTTTGACCGTCATCGTGCCGGAAGCCAGCGAGATACCGACATCGGCGACACCCGGCAGGCGGCCGACCGCATTCTCGATCTTCTGGACGCAACTGGCGCAATCCATGCCGCCGATGCGGTACTTGAGTTTCTCGTCTTGCAAAGCGGACATGGCGCAGCCTTTCGATATTCCATAAATAGTGATAACACCTCTAGCCACTAGAGGTTCAAGAGGCAAAATGATGAATATTTCGATTGGCCTGCTATCGACGAAAACCGGGGTCAAGGTGCCGACGATCCGCTTCTACGAGCAGATCGGGCTGCTGCCGGCACCGCCACGCACGGAAGGAAACCAGCGCCGCTATACCGAGAGCGAAGTCGACCGGCTGAACTTCATCCGCAATGCCAGGGAACTGGGCTTCGAGGTCGAGGATATCCGCGAACTGCTGGGGATGGCGGCCGAGCCGCAGGCCTCCTGCCATCAGGCCGACAGCATCGCCATGAATCACCTTCGCGACGT
Organism: Rhizobium sp.; assembly: GCA_028290545.1. Taxonomy (GTDB): domain Bacteria; phylum Pseudomonadota; class Alphaproteobacteria; order Rhizobiales; family Rhizobiaceae; genus Rhizobium_E. The sequence goes on from JAQGJP010000073.1 coordinate 43,026, forward strand.
CGATCAGCGCATCGCCCGGCTTCAAGCCCTACGCGAGGAACTCTCCCGGATGATCGAGCAATGCGGCCACGGCCATATCTGCGATTGCCGCATTATCAGTGTGCTTGCCCATCCGCATCGGACATGAACGCAAAATCCCTCCCCCCGACAGGACGAGGAGAGGGTTTCGAGCCCTGTCAATGCGACTTGATCAGGGCTCTTGTGAAGGGCGAATGCGAGTGGGAACGGGGTCACTCACCCTTCAAGCTTTTGGAAAGTTCGACCATTTTCAGGAACTCGGCCCGATAGCCATAGGGATCGCTGCCCTTGGCGTCCGTGCCCAGCTTGAGGATATTGTCCCAGCTGTAATCCGAGACCTGTCCTTCATGCTTGAGCTTCTGGCCGAAAGCGGCAACCGCCACCGAGAAGCGCACGTCGGGCGATGCGTCGTCCACCCTAGCCTTGGCGTCCGCCGCGTTGACCGGCATGGTGATCAGATTGCTCTTGTCCTCGCTCGGCTTCTTGTAGCGGATCTTGACGAAGGCCAACTCATCGCCAGGCGCATTCTTCGTATCGACAGCGGCGGCATCCTGCTTGGTCTTGTCGGCATAGCGCAGGTCGTCATTGAGCACCGCCGGGCTGCCCTTCGGGGTGATCTCATAGATTGCCGTCACCCGATGGCCTGAACCGATCTCGCCGGCATCGATCTTGTCGTTGTTGAAATCCTCGCGTTTCAGCGCCCGGGTCTCATAGCCGATCAGGCGATACTCGGCGATCTTGTCCGGATTGAACTCAACCTGGATCTTGACATCCTTGGCAATCGGAAACAGCGAGGCCGTGGCTTCCTGCACCAGCGTCTTCTGGGCTTCGGCCAGCGTATCGATATAGGCGGCGACGCCATTGCCGTTCTGCGCCAGCGTCTGCATCAGTGCGTCATTGTAATTGCCGGTGCCGAAGCCGAGCACGGAGAGAAAGATCCCCGTCTTGCGCTTTGATTCGATCATCGTCTTGAGATCGTCGTCGCTGGACGGCCCGACGTTGAAATCGCCATCGGTCGCCAGGAAGATGCGGTTGACGCCGTCCTTGACGAAGGCCCTCTCGGCCAGCCGGTAGGCTGCCTCGATACCCTCGGCACCGGCAGTCGAGCCGCCCGGCGTCAGGTTGTCGATGGCGGCGAGGATTTTCGCCTTGTCGGAGACCTTGGTCGGCTCGAGCACCACACCGGAATTGCCGGCATAGACGACGATCGACACGGTATCGGTCGGCTTCAGCTTGTTGACCAGCAGCCGGAACGCGCTCTTCAGCAGCGGCAACCTGTTGGGTTCGTCCATCGAGCCGGAGACGTCGATCAGGAACACCAGGTTCGCCGGTCGTTGCTCCTGCTGCTGGATCTCATAGCCCTTGATGCCGATATGCATCAGCTGGGTATTGGCGTTCCACGGCGTCGGCATGACGGTGATATTGGCCTTGAACGCCTGGTCGGCGCTTTCCGGCGGCTTCCAGTCATAGGGGAAATAATTGATCATCTCCTCGACCCGGACGCTGTCGGCCTCCGGCAACCGCCCGTTCATGATCGACTGGCGTGCATAGGCGTAGGAGGCCGTGTCGACATCGATCGAGAAGGTCGAGACGGGATCGGTGATCACCGATTTGACCGGATTGATGTCCTTCGACGTGAAGCGATCGCCGGATTCTTCCGGCAGAAGGACCGGCGGCTGGGCGATGATGCTTTCGTTCTGGATCTCACCGGCGATCATCTTGTTGCGGAGCACGCCTGTGGGCTGGACCGTCATCGGCCGTGCGGCGGTGTCGGCCAAACTGCTGCTTTCGTTCAGCCGCCCGCTTTCCTGCACAAGTCCATCGACGATCGGCGCGGTTTCGGTCTCGGTTGCAGTGGGGGCACCGGCAAGGCTCTGGTCGGCCTTGGCGGCCTCGTCAACATCTGCAGGCTTCGGCTCGGGTTTGACCTCCGACGTCGTGACAGGCCGCTTATCCACCGGCTTTCCAGCAGCAATATCGGTCTCGCCGGCCTTTTGATCACGCTCGCGGATAAGGCGGGCATCTTCCGCCTTCTCCTTCTCCTTCTCCACCAGGACCGGCACGTCGGTCAGGCCGATGGTCCTGTCTCTGAGCATTCCTATGGTGAGGTAACCGGCGGCGGGCACCACGAGCAATGTGGCAAGGGCCGAACCGGCAAGCAATCTCTTGTTCATGATGGCACTCCATATCCGGGTTGTTATGGAGCTTTGACGATCGGCCTTTTCACTTCCTTGGGGGGCGCCCGAAAATTCTTTCTGCTCATCGAACGCCTGCATGGCGAGCGACATCGCGCGCGTGCGGGCAGCGTCCGAAGCGTTGGGCGGCGTCATGCGGCTGAGTTTGTCGAGTTCGTTTTCCATCATATGATCCTTACGCCACTTCGCGGCCGAGAATGATCTTCAACCGCTTGCGCGCCTCATGCAGATGCCACGAGACGGTACTTTCCGAGCAGCCCAGCACATCGGCCGCCTCGGCATGGTCGAGACCTTCCGAATAGACCAGCATGACGGCGTCGCGCTGCTTGGGCGAAAGCGTCTGCACGGCGGTCCATATCTCCTGCATGTCATCCTCTTGCGCCTCACCATCCTGGGTCGATGGATCGAGGCTCCATTCTTCCGTCTTGCGCCTGTCGCGCGTCGACTTTCGCGCCAGATCACGGACCGCGTTCAGCACCAGCGAATAGAGCCAGGTGCGAAACCGGCCTTCGCCACGAAAACCGGCGATCGCGCTGGCGAGCCGGATGCAGACGTCCTGGGCGATATCGTCCGCATCCGGCCTGCTGCGCGTCCACTTCCATGCCACCGCGTGGATGAAATCATAATGCATCTCCAGAAGCTGGCCGAAGGCCATCCTGTCGCCTTGAGAGGCTTTTCTGATCAGTTCTGGTTCCAATTCCGCCGTCCCTATCAATCCCAATCTGAGGATAAGACGTTTGCCCCTGCCATTTCCTTGGGTAGGCCCAGAATATTTTGTCCGACGCACCAGCCGTAACCGGTATACAGCGCGAGCGCCCCGCTCTAACGCTGCTAGCTAAGCGATTCCGGCATTTCAAACGCTGTTCTATTCAAGGATATTCAATGTCTTCGCGTAGCGATTATCAGCTCGGCCTGCTGTTCGTGACGATATCGGCGATTGCCTGGAGCACTGCCGGATTCTTCACGCGGCTGATACCGCTCGACAGCTTCACCATGCTTGCCTGGCGTGGCGTGTTCGGATCGCTCAGCCTGATCCTGGTCATTGTCGCCTTGAACGGCAAAGGCGCATTCCGCGAATTCACCCGGGTCGGCAAGCCCGAACTGATCTACATCGGGCTGACGATTGTCGGCATGATCATGTTCATCACTTCGCTCGGCCATACATCGGTCGCCCATGGCGCGGTGATCTATGCGACCATACCATTCTTGGCAGCCTTCCTCGGCTGGTATTTCCTGCGCGAATATCCGAGCCGAAGCGCAATCATATCCGCCGGCGTCGCCATCGTCGGCGTGCTGCTGATGGTCGGCTTCGGCAGCGATGGTGGGCTGCTGGGCGACCTGCTGGCCTTCGGCATGACACTGTCCATGGCGTTCTCGATCATCGTCGTGCGCATGAACCCGACGATGTCGATGACGCCGTCCGCCTGCATCGGCGCGATCATCTGCACGATCATCTGCTGGCCGCTCGGCACCCCGATGGATGTCAGCGGTATCCAGATCGCCTATCTGGCGCTGTTCGGACTGGTCAACTCGGCCGTCGGCCTCGCCTTCTTCGCCTGGGGTTCACGGAAACTGCCGGCCGTCGAGACCGCGCTGATCGGCGCGCTCGACACGCCGCTGGCGCCGCTCTGGGTCTGGCTCGCCTTCAGTGAAATACCGGGCACCAACACGATCATCGGCGGCCTGATCGTCTTTGGCGCGGTCATCGGCCATATCATCGCCAGCCAGAAATCGCAGCCCATTGCCGATGCGGCATAATCGCTCAATGAATATTTCAGGAATTTAGCATGGATCCGCGTCGCGAACATCGCCTGGGCCTGATCTTCGTCGTACTGGCTGCGATAACCTGGAGCAGCGCCGGCTTCTTCACCCGGCTGATCGCGCTGGACTATCCAACGATGATCGCCGGTCGCGGCATATTCGGCGCGATCGGCATGCTGGTCCTGATCATCGCCTTCGATCCACGTCACTGGACCTACCAGTTCCGCAACATGGGCTGGCCTGATGTCGTCTACATCCTGAACTATGTCTTCGGCACGCTCTGCTACATATCCTCGCTGGGGCTGACGTCGATTGCGCATAATTCGGTGATCTTTGCCACCATTCCCTTCATTTCGGCCCTTCTCGGATGGCTTTTTCTCCGGGAAATCCCCTCCGTGCATGCGATCGGCGCGAGCGCGATCGCGATCCTCGGGGTGATGATCATGGTCGGATTCGGCGCCGATGGCGGTGTGGCTGGCGATGTTCTGTCATTCGCAGGCACAGCCAGCATGGCGGCATCCATTATACTCGTACGCAAATATCGCACCATTGCCATCACCGCCTGCGCCTGCATTGCCTCCTTCATCAGCGGCGTCATCGCTCTGCCATTCGCCGAACTTTCCCACGTTACCAGTCTGAATTTCACCTATCTGGTGCTGTTCGGCCTTTTGAATGCATCGGCGGGCCTGACGCTTTTTTCGCTCGGCTCGAAACGTCTGCCGGCGGTCGAAACGGCGCTGATCTCGACACTCGACACGCCGCTTGCTCCGTTCTGGGTGTGGCTGGCATTCAACGAAATCGCCGGCCCACAAACGGTGATTGGCGGTTTACTGGTGCTGTTTGCCGTGATTCTGCACATCTATCTCAGTCAGAGGCGACCCAATGCCGCCATGTGAAACCTGAGCTGTTCGGGCGGATAGCGATAGCTGGGACCCACCGGGCAGGCATTGCGCGCCAGACAGCCTGACGTCATGCAGTCTGCCTGTCCTTCCGGCGAATGGATATGAGATCGGCAGCCGGCGACATCGAACGACATCGGCTTGACCGCATCGACCGGACAATGCGTCAGGCAGGGCTTGTCATGACAGCGATCACAGGGATGATCAGCGAGGACAACGCTGGCAATGCCGATCCTGTCCGCAAAGCCGATGGCGCCTCGATAGCCATGCCAGAGCCCATATTCCGGGTGGATCAACACGCCGAGCGGCGATGCTTTCAGCCCTTCCGCCCGCATCGCCCACTGCTGAAAGGGCTGCCAAGGTTTTTGCGAGGGGAAGTAGGCCTGTCCGCCCAAGCGCTCTGCCAATGGCCGGATGACCTCGGCCGACCAGGTGTCGAGAGGGTTTGCGATATCCGGCTCCTTCCCGGTCCGCCAGCGCGAAAAAGCCGGCCAGATCGAGCCGCCGATATTGCCGAGCAGAACCACAGCCCCAGCGCTAATGCCGGCCGCCATCTCCGGTCCGTCGCCGTCGAAATGCACGATACCGCGCAAAAAAATTCCGTGCGGCGAGAGCGCCGCACGGATTGTGTCGATTGTCGTCTGATCATTGCCCATTATGTCCGGCCAGGTGGCTTGTAGTGCGGTCGCCATACATCCCGCTGAATCCAGTCGGCTACCTGATACCGTCCGCCATTCTCCCTGGCTTCGGGACCCTTTCAGGTGAACGCGTCGGGCATCGAATCCTTCTTCTGCTTGATGTAAGCAAGGAGGGCCTCATCGATTGCTGGATCGAGCGCCGGCGCCTCATACTGGTCGAGCCACGAGCGGCAAAGCGCGTTGGCACGTTGCTCGACGCGCTTGGCGCCTTCCACTTCCCACTGTTCGAAGGAGTTGTTGTCGGCCAGCGCCGAGCGGTAGAAAGCCGTCTGGAAGTTGGCCTGGGTATGTGCACAGCCGAGATAGTGGCTACCAGGCCCGACTTCCTGAATGGCATCGAGCGCCTGGGCGTTTTCCGAGAGATCGATGCCGTCGGCCATCTTCTGCATCATGCCGAGCTGGTCCTGGTCGATCATGAACTTCTCATAGGACGAGACGAGCCCGCCTTCGAGCCAGCCCGCAGCGTGGAGCACGAAATTCGTGCCGGCCAGCAGCGTCATGTTGAGTGTGTTCGCGGACTCGTGGGCTGCCTGGGCGTCCGGAACCTTTGAGGCGCAAAGCGAGCCACCGGTACGGAACGGCAAGCCCAGACGGCGGGCGAGCTGTGCCGCGCCATAGGACACCAGCGACGGCTCCGGCGTGCCGAAGGTCGGCGCACCCGACTGCATCGAGATCGAGGCGGCGAACGTGCCGAACAATACAGGCGCACCCTTGCGGATCAGCTGCGTGAACGATGCACCGGCCAGAACTTCGGCGAGGATCTGCGTCAAGGTACCGGCGACCGTCACCGGGCTCATCGCGCCGGAAAGGATGAACGGCGAAATCACCGTCGCCTGGTTGTGGCGGGCGTACACTTTCAGCGCACCCACCATCGTCTCGTCGAACACCATCGGCGAGTTGGCATTGATCAGGTTGAGCGTGACGCAATTGTTCTCGACGAACTCATCGCCGAACACCAGCTTGGCCATGGCGATGGTGTCTTCGGCGCGTTCGGGTGCCGTGACCGATCCCATGAACGGCTTGTCGGAATATTTGATATGGCTGTAGATCATATCGAGGTGGCGCTTGTTGACCGGCACGTCGACCGGCTCGCAGACCGTGCCGCCCGACGAATGGATCGACGGCGCCATATAGGCGAGCTTCACGAAATTTCGGAAATCCTCGATCGTCGCATAACGTCTGACGCCTTCGAGGTCACGCACGAAGGGAGGGCCGTAGACCGGCGCAAACACGGTCGCCTTACCGCCGATGTGGCAATTGCGCTCCGGATTGCGGGCGTGCCAGGTGAAGCTCGAAGGGGCGGACTTGAGGATCTCGCGGCAAAGACCTTTGGGGAAATGCACGCGCTCGCCCTTGACGTCGGCGCCGGCTTCCTTCCAGAGAGCAAGCGCTTCGGCATCTTCGCGAAATTCGATACCGATTTCTTCGAGGATGCGATCGGCATTGTTCTCGATCAGTTGCAGGCCTTCTTCGTCGAGCACTTCATATTCGCGGATCTTGCGGGTGATATAGGGCAAGGATGGAGCCGGACCGCCACCCGTACGCGCGGCGCGTCGGGCCGCAGCACCACGACCGCGGCGCCCGCCGCCTTCACTCTGCTCGGCTGGCTGTTCGTTTGTCTGGTCCATATTCATTCCTCTACCAATTCCGCGACACACGGATCACTGTTGCCTTTGATCCTAAAGGATGCCGCAAAATGAACAATCCTTAATGCGCCAATGTGTACGCTGGAAACGAAATGGGCGATTTGGTTGGGCGATTTCAGCTGTCAAAACTGCAAAGCCAAGCAATTCACCGGTTTTCGACGGTCAAAACCTCGAAAAATATGCTTATACGACGACGGCGATTTGCGCGAGATTGGTCAGCCCGCGACACGCAATGGCGACAGGTCCCGCTCGCCGTCCTTCCGCAGGTAGGACAGCAGCGAAAGCGAATTCATTGGCCGCGCATAGAAATAGCCCTGCGCCAGCGCGATTCCGAGCTCCTGCAGCACAGCCTTCTGTTCGGCGGTCTCCACTCCCTCGGCAATGACGTTGATACCGAGATCATAGGCCATGCGGCTGATACTGCGGGCGATATTCAGGCTCTTGCCCGAGGTCGCCACATGGTCGATCAGCGACTTGTCGAGCTTGATCTTGCGAAATTCGAGATTGGCGAGACGGCTGAGATTTGAATAGCCCTTGCCGAAGTCATCGACTGCAAGATAGATGCCGGCCAGGCGGAAATGCTCGATATTCCGATCGACGATCTCGTTTTCCGCCATCATCGCATCTTCCGTCAATTCGAGCAGCAACTGGCCGCGCTCGATGCCATGGCTCTTTGCAACTTCCAGCACCGCCTCCGAGAAACCCGGCAGATTAAGAAGTCCCGGTGTGACGTTGACGGTTACCAGCAGATCGTAGCCACACTTGGACATCCAGTTCCGGACCTCGCAAGCGCGATCGGCAACATGCAACGTCAGCGGCAGAATCTGGTTGGTCTGCTCGGCGGCGTCGATGATTTCGAAAGGCGAGATCGCACCGAACTCCGGGTGCGTCCAGCGCACCAGCGCCTCGATGCCCTTGGGTGTCCCGCATTTGAGCGACACGATCGGCTGGTAGTCCACATGGATCTGGCCGTCGGCAATTGCTGTCCTGAGCTCCTTCTGCAGTCGGCGCTTGCGGTTGCTCTCGATCATGATCTCGGGCGTCGTGAACTGCACGCGATTGCGGCCGGCGGCCTTTGCCGCATAGAGCGCGATATCCGCGTTCTTCATCAGGCTGACACCGGTTGCTTCCTTGCCGGCTTCACCCGAATGAGCGACACCGATGCTGGCCGACGCCTTGATCGGCTGGCCCTCGAACAACACGCCTTCGTTGATGCGTTCGACCGCGCGTCTCGCAAACTCCTCCGCGCGCGCCTTGGATCCCTCGACCAGAACCGCGAATTCATCGCCGCCGAGACGCGATGCGACGTCTCCCTCAACACTGAGCTCGCTGAGAACCAAAGCCGTATAACGCAACAGCTGATCGCCAGCCGCATGGCCGAGCGTGTCGTTGACACCCTTGAAGCTATCGAGGTCGATCAATACGACAGCAAAATCGGCGTCGCGCGACCTGCAGTGCAGCGCGGTCTCGAAATGACGGCGGTTGCAGATGCCCGTCAGATGATCGGAAATCAGCAGGTGGTGCTTTTCTTCGACCGTCGCATTGAGCTTTCGGTTGCCCCGCCGCGAGAGATAAAGTTCGAACAAGACATACAGGAAGGTAAGGCCGGCGAGAACACCATATTCGAGTTGCAGCACCTTGATGCTCTTAAGGCTGTTCAACGCCTTCTCAACCGTTCCCTGCATGCGATTGCGACGCGCGGAATAGGCCTTGTCGCTATAGTGCATCAGGCCATCCTGATAGCGGATAGCAAAAGCCCCTACACCGGCGAAGGTTTCCAGCACGCCGAAATGCAGCATCTGAATTGCCTTCTCCAGCTCGGGAAGTGCTTTGGCGACATCCACGATAATGGCCGTCTCGACCACATCGGCGGCTTTCAGTGCCTCGTGGTAGCTGCTGGCGTTCAGCGCATCAATGCGCGAATAGAAAATGTCGAAGGCGAGCTGCACGTCGGCATCCCTTACCGAACTGTCGCCGTGAGCATAGCGGTAGGCCTTGCCGATCAGGTCGTTGACATCCATTTCGGCGCGCGTTGCTTCCTCGAAACGGTCGACATTGAAGAGATGCAGCCTTATGCCGTCCTCAATCGAGGTAATGCTTTGGTCGCTGATCAACATCAAAGTGGCAAACAACGCGAGAGCGGCTGGAAAGCGCAACAGAAGCAAATTGGAGCGGGTGATACGCGGCGGTTTCATCTTACTGTCAGCTCTTTCAGTTGCCATATGCTGCGGGATTCATAGACCGCGTTGTTCTGCAATTCCGGATGGTCTGCATTCGGATAAACGATCCAGGCAGGACCGCGCTCGCGGATGCCGATCGGCCTGCCATCGACTTCGATCGCGGCAATGACGTCATAATTCTCGAAATCCGTCACCGGGATATCGACGTCATACCGATCGAGCGCATAGCAATAAGCAAAATCGCCGGTCACACCGGCTGCCCTGAGCAGGTCACGAACCAGAGGCCCGCGCACGTCATGTTGCATACCGTCCAGCGCAGGCAAAATTGCCTTCATGCGGACCATGCCCGTCTTTGCAATGATCGTATCAGTAACCGCGAATTGTACATTTTCATCTTTTCTGGATTTGATAAAAAAATAGACGTGACCGGCCAAAGCAACCGAAACGCTTGAAAATGTCGCAAAAAACAGCGTAAAAATAGATAATCGTACCAGATATCGCATTTGGATCTCCCGCAGGCGGATACAATGGAATTACATCAAGTTTATTAAATTTGGATTATTCGAAAGCTACGGGATTTTCTGGGAACCGCTGCGCTTAATCAGCGTCCTGTCGCTGAAAGGACCTATCGTCGCTTTTCACTCCGAACTCGTCGTTTTCGAAAACGCTTTGCAATCCGGGACGGCTAACTATAGTGCAAGGCGGCGATGGTAGAATCCCGCATCGATAATCAATTCACGAGGATCGCAATGGCAGACGATGAAATCATTCTTTCCGAGCTTTCGGACGAAGAGCTTGTGCAGCAGATGCATGACGATCTTTACGACGGGCTCAAGGAAGAGATCGAGGAAGCCACCAACATCCTGCTTGGGCGCGGCTGGGTGCCTTACGACGTTCTGACCCAGGCGCTCGTCGAAGGCATGCGCATCGTCGGTATCGACGTCCGCGACGGCATCCTGTTCGTGCCGGAAGTTCTGCTGTCGGCCAACGCCATGAAAGCCGGCATGTTCATTCTTCGCCCGCTGCTTGCCGCGACCGGCGCACCGAAGCAGGGCAAGATGGTCATCGGCACCGTCAAGGGTGACATTCACGACATCGGCAAGAACCTTGTCGGCATGATGATGGAGGGCGCAGGTTTCGATGTCATCGATCTCGGCATCAACAATCCAGTCGAGAATTATCTCGACGCCATGGAACGCGAGAAGCCGGATATCGTCGGCATGTCGGCGCTGTTGACGACGACCATGCCATACATGAAGGTCGTGATCGACACGATGAAGGAAAAAGGCATCCGCGACGATTACATCGTGCTGGTCGGCGGCGCACCGTTGAATGAAGAGTTCGGCAAGGCTGTCGGCGCCGACGCCTATTGCCGGGATGCGGCGATCGCGGTCGAGACCGCCAAGGACTACATCAAGCGCAAGCACAATTCTCTCGCCGCTGGCGTCTGATCAGGACAGGCATTCACACTGGAAAACTGGCCGCTGCAGCAATGCGCGGCCAGTTTGCGTTTTGTCAGTCGGCGATGTCCTTGGCCGCGGATTCCGTCGCATTGGCAGTGTTGGACACATCCTTGCCCGCGCCACGTATGGTATTTGCGCAAGAGCTGAGAAAAAGCACGGCGGTCAAGGCGATCACAATCTTCGTTGAAACACTGGTCATTTTGCTCTCCAAATCGAAATTGACTGACGAGGCAACAGCTGCCCCCTGCGTGTCGCGAGCAGCCCACGGAACCCGACAAACGCCGCCGTTGCACCACTCGCGAATTGAACGCGCGACACGAAATAATGTTCAATCGTTCATCACACTTTCGGCATATTTCCGGATATTCGCTGCTGGGGACGCACAATTCAGGCGGCGGGCCGAATGCGCGTGCGCACTGAATATTCGCGCAGAGGCGCCTCAGGCCTGTGTTCCTGGCATGGATTGGCCGCGTTTGGCGACACCTGTTGCCGCTTGCGGCATTCCATGTTGAAGGAATTCTCCTATATTGGTGGAACGATGAAACGCTGGACCGCCAATGAACGATGATGTCACGACCCCTGAACCACTTCGTATCATCGCCTGCGGTGCCATCGCTCGCGAAGTGATCGCCATCAAGCAGATGAACGGTCTCGATCACGTCGATCTGCAATGTCTTCCCGCCATCTGGCACGTCTATCCGGATAAGATCGTGCCGGGCCTGCGCGAGAAGATCGCCGAAGCGCGCGCCGAAGGCTACAAGCGCATCTATATCGGCTATGCCGAATGCGGCACGCAGGGGCAACTCGACAAGCTCTGCCTGGAAGAAGGCATCGAACGCATTGCCGGACCCCACTGTTATGCGTTCTTCAGCGGGACGGAGAAATTTCTGGCCGAATGCGAAAACGAATTCACCGCCTTCTATCTTACCGACCTCATCACCCGCCAGTTCGAGGCCTTCGTGATAGAACCTCTAAAGCTCGACAAGCACCCTGAACTGCGCGACATGGTGTTCGGAAACTATACCAAGATCGTCTACCTGGCCCAGACCAGGGATGAAGATCTGGAGAAGAAGGCCAGGTGGGCGGCCGACTATCTGAAACTTGACTATGAATATCGCTTCACCGGCTATGGCGATCTCGCACCGGCGGTCATCAACGCTTGATCTGCGGTAATGATGACGGGATTAACTTACGCAAAAGTATACTCCCGGCCCATCTCCTGTCTTAATGACTTGATAATTGCCCCTTAAGGAACGATGTTTACGATGTCCTGGCAGGGACTTCTTGTCGGACTATCGGGGAAACAGATAGTCCATCAGGCATTTCGCCAGGAACAGCAAGGATACGACGTGTCGGAATTCGGTATGGAAATTGGCAGGGAAGTCGGAAACACCCAGGAAAAGGCGGAAAAACTTTCCGAACTACTGCGTCATCTTTCCGAAAGTGCCGGAGAAACAATCAGTCTGGGCGAGATTGCCGACGCGATGGCCGACCGGTCGTTCGGTGCCTTCCTTGTGGTATTCTGCCTTCCAAACCTGATCCCGCTGCCGCCGGGCGCCACTTTCATCCTCGGGCTGCCGCTGGTCTTCATCGCCTTCCAGATGGCATTTTCGCGCCTCGACACGATCTGGCTGCCGAAACGGCTGCACAGCTATTCGTTCAACAACAAGGCTTTTTCGGCGGTGCTCGACAAGTTCGTGCCCTATATGGAGAAGGCCGAACGCTTCATCCGGCCACGTTTCTGGTCCGGCAATACCAGGCTCTACGAGCGCTTTATCGGCGCCTTCGCCCTGATCCTCGCCGTGGTGATTTTCCTGCCGATACCGCTCGGCAATATGGGTCCGGCCTACGCACTGGCACTGATGGGCCTCGGCCTTACCGAACGGGATGGCATCACGCTCGGCATCGGCGTGCTGATCGGCGCGATCTTCTCCGTGATCGTCGGCTATGTCGGCTATGAGATATTCAAGCTGATTCCTTATTTCTTCCACCAATTGCCGCATTACTGGGACGGCTTTATAAACTTCTTCTCCTGAGAATTGCACGCGCGCATAATTGATTTGATATGTGTCGCAATAAGGCTAAAACGACGTCGTGACTAGCCGGGCAGCGACACCCCATCCCGTTCCATTGTGCGCGCAACAAAGGGAGTTTGGGGAATGGCAGACCGCATCATCGTCTACTGGCGCGATATTCCGGCGCAGGTGATCATCAAGAAGGGGCGGACGAGCGCCAAGCGCGAGCTTTCCCTGCGATTCACGGAAGCGATCGACATGTGCGCGATGCGCACCGGGGCCGCCGAAAGCGGCGATTATCTCGCCGACTGGCGCAAGGCCGATCCCGAGCCCGTTTCCGATGATCTGGACGCAGAAGCTGACAAGGCCGCGGCCGAACTCGAAACCGCCTATGACCGCGAACGTCTGGTCGCTCTGGTAAAAGCAGGCGGCAAAGAGAATGGTTGAGCTGAAGATCCACAAGAAGCCGCCGACCGCCTATGTTCCATCCGGCGTGTCGGCCATCGGCCGGCAGAAGCGCCGCTACGCGATCCGCCTGTGGTCCATTCGCCATTCCCGGATGCTGGAATGGTTCTACGGCAAGTTCGCCGACGTCTTTCTGCTTTTGCATCCGCTCTGGAATAAGATCGGCTATTCGCGTGTCGAAGCGCCGATCAAGTTCGTGGAAAAACGCGTCAAGGGCTTGATGTTCGACTGTCGCATGTGTGGCCAGTGCGTCTTGTCGTCGACCGGCATGAGCTGCCCGATGAACTGTCCCAAGCAGCTTCGCAACGGACCATGCGGCGGCGTTCGCGCCAACGGCAATTGCGAAGTCGAACCCGATATGCCCTGTGTCTGGGTCAAGGCCTGGGAAGGCTCGCGAAACATGGTGCATGGTGACAAGATCATGACCGTGCAGAAGCCGGTCGATCAGTCGATCCGCGAGACATCCGCCTGGCTGCGCGTCACCGCGCAAGCCGCCGCTGCCAGCGAAGCCGCCAAAAAGGAAGTATGAAGCATCATGGTGCATATCGACGAAAATCCGCTTGGCGCGCACCTGCCGCTCGATCCCCTGCCCGGCCATTCCTCGCTCGGCCGGCTGGAACGCGTTCTGCGCCGTGGCGAGTTTGCCGTCACGGCCGAACTCAACCCGCCCGACAGCGCCAATCCCGAGGATGTCTATGAGCGCGCGGCGATCTTCGAAGGCTGGGTGGACGGCATCAATGCCGTCGATGCGTCCGGCGCCAATTGCCATATGTCGTCCGTCGGCATCTGCGCCCTGCTGACCCGCATGGGCTATGCGCCGATCATGCAGATCGCCTGCCGCGACAAGAACCGCATCGCCATTCAGGGCGACGTGCTCGGGGCGGCCGCCATGGGTGTTGCCAACATCATGTGCCTGACGGGTGACGGCGTGCAGGCCGGTGACCAGCCGGGCGCCAAGCCGGTGTTCGACCTCGATTGCATGTCGTTGCTCGAAACCGTCCGCACCATGCGCGACCAGTCGAAATTCCTCTCGGGCCGCAAACTCAGCACCCCGCCGAACGTGTTTCTGGGAGCCGCGATCAATCCGTTCGCGCCGCCCTATGATTTCCGACCCTACCGCCTCGGCAAGAAGATCGAGGCCGGCGCGCAGTTCGTCCAGAGCCAGTATTGCTTCGACGTACCGATGTTCCGCGAATATATGAAAAAGGTCGTCGATCTCGGCTTTGCCGAAAAGTGCTTCATCCTCGCCGGCGTCGGCCCGATGGCATCCGCCAAGACCGCCAAATGGATCCGCTCCAATGTACCGGGCATCCACATCCCGGATTCGGTTATCAAGCGCCTGGAAGGCGCCGAAAACCAGAAGAAGGAAGGCAAGCAGCTCTGCATCGACATCATCAACGAGGTGAAGGAGATCGAGGGCGTTTCGGGCGTCCATGTCATGGCCTACCGCCAGGAGGAATATGTTTCCGAGATCGTCCACGAATCCGGCGTTCTCAAGGGCCGCACGCCCTGGAAGCGCACCCCACGCTCCGAGATGCACGAAGTTCTGGAAGAAACCGCCAACGCCCTGGTGGATCAATCCGTCAGATGATCTCCACACGCCACTGATCAACCGTCGATCCATCGTCTTGTCACCCATCCAATAAAGACATAATGCAATCGCACTGTCTTTGACTTCTCAAGGGATACCAATGACCCGCACTATCGTCGCATCCGCCACCAGGGAAATCATCATCGGCTTCGACCAGCCGTTCTGCGTCATTGGTGAACGTATCAACCCCACCGGCCGCAAGAAGCTCGCCGCCGAAATGGCCGCCGGCAATTTCGACACCGTCATCAAGGACGCTCTGGAACAGGTGGCCGCTGGTGCGACCATGCTCGACGTCAATGCCGGCGTCACTTCCGTCAACCCCAACGAGACCGAGCCGGGCCTGCTGGTGCGGACGCTGGAAATCGTCCAGGGCCTCGTCGATGTGCCGCTATCGATCGACAGCTCGGTGACGGCGGCGATTGAAGCCGCTCTCAAGGTCGCCAAGGGCCGCCCGCTGATCAACTCGGTGACCGGTGAAGAAGAAAAGCTCGAAGCCATCCTGCCGCTGTGCGCCAAGTACAACGTACCGGTGGTGGCGATCTCCAATGACGAAACCGGCATTTCGATGGACCCGGATGTGCGTTTCGCAGTCGCCAAGAAGATCGTTCAGCGCGCCATGGATTACGGCATCAAGCCGGAAGACGTGGTCGTCGACCCGCTCGTCATGCCGATCGGCGCCCTGGGCGACGCCGGCCGCCAGGTCTTCGCGCTGCTCCGCCGCCTGCGCGAGGAACTGAAGGTCAACACCACCTGCGGCCTCTCCAACATTTCCTTCGGCCTGCCGCATCGCCATGGCATCAATGGCGGCTTCATCCCGATGGTGATCGGCGCCGGCATGACGTCCGCGATCATGAACCCCTGCCGCCCGCAGGAAATGGAAGCCGTGCGCGCCGCCAACGTGCTGAACGGCACCGACCCCAATTGCGCCCACTGGATCAAGACCTATCGCGACTACAAGCCCACCGAGGCTGGCGTCGCAGCAGCCCCCACCCCCGCAGCATCGTCTGCCCCGGCCGGCCGCCGTGGCGGCCGCGCAAGCCGCGTCGGCGCCGGTGGCGCCACGGATTAATACCAAGTCTCGATGATGGCAACCTATTGCGCCGGAGCGATCCTGGCTTTCCGGCGAGGAGAAAACCGCAAATGGAGTTGCTCCTCCATCGAGGATTTTCGACAAGGCCGGAAGCCAAGAGCGCCCGGCCCTTCGGGTGGGCCGGGATTCGGCCGCCGGATGCGTCGCAATCCTCGACCGTAACCAAGGTTACGCCCTCCGGTGTGCTCCTGCCCGGACGGTCGTTCCCGGTCCCACGCAATAGGTCGTCATCATCGAGA
>JAQGJP010000029.1 GCA_028290545.1 Rhizobium sp.
GCGTCGGCGTTGAGCTGCACCACGATGTCGCGTTCGGGCAGCGTCGTGCGCAGCAGGTTGGCGCACATGTTGTAGCCGCGATGCGCGAACGGCGCCGACAGCCTGCAGCCCGCCATCAGCGCGAACGCGGCCAGGCGCTCCCAGGGATTGACGCCCTGGAGAGTGCCGGAGGCCCGGTCGAACTGGATGGGCGGCTGCGCGGATGTCACCGATCAACCTCTCCGAACACGATATCGATCGAGCCGAGGATCGCCGAGACGTCGGACAGCAGGTGGCCCTTGCAGAGGAAGTCCATCGCCTGCAGATGCGCGAAGCCCGGCGCGCGGATCTTGCACTTGTAGGGCTTGTTGGTGCCGTCGGAGACCAGATAGACGCCGAACTCGCCCTTCGGCGCCTCGACGGCCACATAGACCTCGCCTTCCGGCACGCGAAAGCCTTCGGTGTAGAGCTTGAAGTGGTGGATCAGCGCTTCCATCGAGCGCTTCATCTCGCCGCGGCGCGGCGGCGTGACCTTATGGTCCTCGGCCAGCACCGGGCCCTGCCCGTCCGGCGCGCGCAGCTTCTCGATGCACTGGCGCATGATGCGCACCGACTGGCGCATCTCTTCCATGCGGATGCAGTAGCGGTCGTAGCAGTCGCCGTTCTTGCCGATCGGGATGTCGAAATCCATCTCGGCGTAGCATTCGTAGGGCTGCGACTTGCGCAGATCCCACGCCGCGCCCGAGCCGCGCACCATGACGCCCGAAAAACCCCACTTCCAGGCGTCTTCCAGCGAGACCACGCCGATGTCGACGTTGCGCTGCTTGAAGATGCGGTTGCCGGTCAACAGGGTTTCGAGATCGTCAACCACCTGGATGAAGGGATCGCACCAGGCCTCGATATCGTCGATCAGTTTCGGCGGCAGGTCCTGATGCACGCCGCCGATCCGGAAATACGCCGCATGCATGCGGCTGCCGGAGGCACGCTCATAAAACACCATCAGCTTTTCGCGCTGCTCGAAGCCCCACAGCGGCGGGGTCAGCGCGCCGACGTCCATCGCCTGCGTAGTAACGTTCATCAGGTGCGCCAAGAGGCGCCCGATTTCCGAATAGAGCACGCGGATCAGCTGGCCGCGACGCGGCACTTCCAGGCCCAGCAGCTTCTCGACGGCCAGAGCAAAAGCATGCTCCTGGTTCATCGGCGCCACATAGTCGAGTCGGTCGAAATACGGCACGGCCTGCAGGTAGGTCTTGCTCTCGATCAGCTTTTCGGTGCCGCGATGCAGCAGGCCGATATGGGGATCGACTCGCTCGACGATTTCACCGTCGAGTTCCAGGATCAAGCGCAGCACGCCATGCGCCGAAGGGTGCACGGGGCCAAAGTTGATGGTGAAATTGCGAACTTCTGCTTCGGCCATTAGTTCTTTGCCTTCTCGTCACCGGGCAGCACGTAGTCCGTACCCTCCCAAGGTGACAGATAGTCGAACGTGCGGAATTCCTGCATCAGCTTGACCGGCTCATAGACAACGCGCTTGCGCTCTTCGTCGTAACGAACTTCCACAAAGCCGGTGACCGGGAAGTCCTTGCGCAGCGGATGGCCGTCAAAGCCGTAGTCGGTCAGGATGCGGCGCAGGTCGGGATGGCCCGAAAACAGCATGCCGTAGAGGTCATAGGCTTCGCGCTCGAACCATTCGGCACCGCGGAACACGCTGACGATGCTCGGCACCGGGGTGACGTCGTCGGCCGCCAGCTTGATGCGGATGCGACGGTTCTTGGTCGGGCTCATGAAGTGATAGACCACCTCGAAGCGCTGGTCGCGCTCCGGAAAGTCCACACCGCAGATGTCGGTGATGGCGAAGAACCGGCATTCCGGATCATCGCGCAGGAACGTCGCGACGTCGACGATGCTCGCGGGGTCGATGGTCAGCGTCAGCTCGCCAAAGCTCAGCGAAACCGATTGCACGGCCTCACCCATCGCCTGGCCCACATAGTTGCCGAGCGCCAGCAGCGGATGGACCTCTGGTGTTACGTCTTCCGTATCCATGGCGTCCTACCGTTCGATGGTGCCGGTGCGGCGAATCTTCTTCTGCAGCAGCAAGATGCCGTACAGAAGCGCTTCGGCCGTCGGCGGGCAGCCGGGCACGTAGATGTCCACTGGCAACACGCGATCGCAGCCGCGGACCACCGAATAGGAATAGTGGTAATAGCCGCCGCCATTGGCGCAGGAGCCCATGGAGATGACATAGCGCGGCTCGGGCATCTGGTCATAGACCTTGCGCAAAGCCGGAGCCATCTTGTTGGTCAGCGTGCCGGCAACGATCAGCACGTCCGACTGGCGTGGAGAGGCGCGGGGCGCAGTGCCGAAGCGCTCGATGTCGTAGCGCGGCATGGACATCTGCATCATTTCGACGGCGCAGCAGGCCAGGCCCGTCTGCATCCACATCAGCGAGCCGGTCCGGGCCCAGGTGATGAGTTCATCGGCGGCGGCAACCAGGAAACCCTTGTCGGCCAGCTCGTCGGTCACGTCGGTGAAAAACGGGTCGTCGGCACCAGCAGTCTTGTTGGTGCGCGGGTCGATCAGGCCGCGTGGACGCGGAGCGATCGCAGTGGTCTCGTTCAATCCCATTCCAGCGCCCCTTTGCTCCATTCGTAGATAAAGCCGACAGTCAGGACACCCAGGAAGATCATCATCGACCAGAAGCCGAACCAGCCCACGTCCCGGAAGGCCACGGCCCACGGAAAGAGGAAGGCAACTTCCAGATCGAAGATGATGAAGAGAATCGACACCAGGTAGAAACGGACATCGAACTTCATGCGCGCATCGTCGAAGGCGTCAAAACCCGCCTCGAAGGCCGAGACCTTTTCGGGGTCCGGGTTCTTCACCGCGATGATGAACGGCGCCACCAATAGCGACAGCGCTATAACGGCGGCGAGGCCAATGAAGAGGACGATCGGCAGATAGTCGCTGAGCAAATCAGTCATGCGGCAGCCTGTGTTCTAGACCGGTCGGGCGACCGGGCCCGCGCGGGTCACGCAGGCAATTGGGGCGAGCGAACCGACGCAGAAGATGATGGCTAGGGCTTAGCCCTTCGGCTAATGCGTTTCAAGGAAAAGAAAATATGAGCGAAATAATCATATATCGCCACGAAGGCCTGGCAGAACAATCAACTGCCGCGGTGCCGGTTCGGTGGATGCCTGTCGCGCCAACGATGGATTGGAGAGGATAGACGGCGTCGCCAGTGGGGGCCGCCGGCTTGGCATTTCCCGACCTTGATCGCTGTCAGGACATCATTCGTTACCGGCGCCGATGGGCCTGGCGCGCGCTGCGATTTCGGCCTCTGCGTTGAGGCGATGAGTCGGCGTGCCGTTGGCCATTCCCCTGCCCGTTTCCGGGCATACCACGTTTCCGGAACGCAAAAAGGCCCGGATGAAACCGGACCCCTTAAAAGCCAAAACGGCGAACCAGTGAAGGTTCGCCGAATCGGACTTGCAAGACGCTGTTGCGAGCCGGGCGGCGTACCGCCCGGACCACCTGCAATTAGAAGTGGTAGAACACGCCGACGGTGGCCTTAGCCGCGTCGAAGAAGTCGTCATTGGCATCGTCAAAGTTGCCGAGGCCGAGGATTTCGCCACGAACCGACACATTGTCGGTGACAGCGAAGTCAACGCCAGCGCCCAGAGCGTACACGCCGGCAGAGTCGCCGTTTGCAGTGATGGCACCGAAGCCGCCAGCAGCATAGACGAGGACCTGGTCGGTCACGACAGCACCAACATGGCCGAGGGCCAGGAAGAGGCCGGCGTCATCGCCGCCGATGTCGCTTTCGAACACGTAGTCACCCTGCAGCTCGACGCCGAGAACGATCGGGTCAGCAACAGTGAAGTTCACGCCAACAACGGCGCCGATGAGGCCACGGGTGTCGTTGGTGTCGTTGAACAGGCCACCAGCTTCAACACCGGCGTAGAGACCATCCCAAGAAAAGCCAGCCGACTCATAGATGGGCTGGGGAGTGGTCGGGATGATCAGATCGGCCGCCATAGCGCCCGACGAGAGAAGTGCCACAGCAGCGACACCGAGAGAAAGAGAACGTACAAACATATCTTGCACTCCATAGAGTTAACCGTAGTCGTGACGATAGATGCCTCAGGGACATCCTTATGACAACCCCGCACCAAGGCAAATTTGGCGGTGCGGATAAGATTTGGTGTCCATTTCGGGGCGGGTGTTGCGCGAATGCATCCGATATGGCCCAATTTGATACAAATACGACAGATCGCGGCGCCGATGGGGCGACGAGGTGTCGCACAAGCGGCGGAAGATAAGGGGTTTTTCCGAACTCCGGATAGTCCCCTGCAGGCTTCGGCGGCCCCACCGAAGCGGGACCGTCGGCTCGATTCGGCGCCTAAAAGTGGTACTTGGCGCCGACGGTAAACTGGTCCTTTTCATTGCCGCCCGTGATGGGGAAGCCATGCAGGTATTGGGCGTCGACGGATACGGAATCGGTGATCGACAACTCGACGCCACCACCCAAGAGGACATCGTCCTCTTGGGGTGCGCCCAGGTCGATTCCGTAACCGCCGGCCGCGTAGACGACGACATCGTCGGTGACGACGAGGCCTGCTCGGCCCAAAATTTGTCCGTAGCTGGTATCGCCGACGCCGCCGGTCAGTCCGTGCACGGCCACTTCGGCGCCCAGTAGGTAGAAGTCGAACTGCGCGTTGACGCCGGCGCTGATTCCCAGGCCCAACTGATCGCCGCCGGCGCCGCTGAACTGCCCCACGCCATAGACGCCGGCATAGAAACCGCTCCAGTCGTAGGCCATGCCTTCGGCCACGGGCATTTCGACCGGAGTCGAAGTGGGCACGGTAATCATGTCCGCCGCCATGGCGCCGCCAACGGGCAGTGCAGAGCACAGGGCCGCCAACGCCAATGTCTTGAACAAGCTCATCATGCCGTTCTCCTTGGGTCCGTATTCATTCAAAGTCGCAACGCCGCATTTGCCACGAGAGTTCCGGCCCGCTCAGGCGGCCGATTTTCGCGGATTTCTGCGTGTCAGCGGCGTCGACATATCCCCTGACAATCCCAGTTTTGCTGGACTTATGGACTCAAATGGGTCTCGTGGGCGGCCAAAACAAGGCACAACCTGAGCGTTGCAAATCGGCCACAAACGGCGCCGCCCGCACCTGTGGGAACAGATGCGGGCGGAATCGGCGGACTAAAGACGGGTTTGGCTAGAGCTGGCCGACCAGAACCGGCTTGTCGCTGTACTCGGTTGGGAACAGGTCCTTCAGCGCCGCGACCTTGGGCAGGTCGTTGATGACGATGTAGGGATAGGTCGGGTTCAGCGTCAGGAAATCCTGATGATACTGCTCGGCCGGATAAAAGATCTTGCCCGTTTCGATCGTGGTGACGATCTTTTCGCGATAGGCCTTGGCCGCATCGAGCTGGGCAATATAGGCCTTGGCCAGCGTGGCCTGCGCATCGGTTCCCGGGAAGATGGTCGAGCGATACTGGGTGCCGTGGTCCGGCCCCTGGTAGTTCAACTGGGTCGGGTTGTGGGCCACCGAGAAATAGATTTGCAGCAGTTCGCCGTAGGTGACGACGCTGGGATCGTAGGTGACCTGCACCGATTCGGCGTGGCCGGTGTCGCCCGAACCGGTCATTTCATAGAAAGCCGTGCTGGCGTCGCCGCCGGTGTAGCCGGAGACGGCCTTGGTCACGCCCTTGACGTGCTGGAACACCCCCTGCACGCCCCAGAAGCAGCCGCCGGCGAACACCGTCACGGCCGACGGACCGGTCTCGGCGATATCCTGCGCCGGCGCCGGAATCACCACGGGCGCTTCCTGTGCCATGGGCCTGACCTGCCAGAATGCCAGCGCGAGCAGTGGCACTACCAGAAGGGAAGCCCAGATCACGCGGGGCGATAGCATTGAACGGATTGCGGGTTTGGCTTGTGCGGGCATGGGAGCGATCCTCATTGAGAGCTGACTGCTCATCAGTTCGCTTTATAGGACCGTTTGGTTACGCAAGATCAGTGGCCTCACGTCAAAATGAAGCTGGCCGACTGAAAGTGTGTGAAATGCTTGGATGACGCGGACTTATCTGCCTCGACCCGGCGCCACTCTTCGATTTCTCAACAATTCCGAGAAAGAGAGTGGCGCGAGAGACGGGGCTCGAACCCGCGACCTTCGGCGTGACAGGCCGACGCTCTAACCAACTGAGCTACTCCCGCAGCGGCAAAGTTTCCTCTGCGCAACGTGTGGTTCGTTTACGGGCCACCACCGGGTAAGTCAAGCGTCGAAAAGACGATTGCGTGACTATTTCGGTATCGCTTGGGGATATCTTTGGCGCGCGTCATCCTTGTCCCCGCTGCTCGGACAAAGCCAAGGCGAATCTGTGGGTTCTGATCATCTGCTAATGTAGAGAAACAGGCCGCGGCACGGCGTCAGATGACCAGAATGGCCAAGGACAGCGTCCGTGCGGAGTATCCGGCTGGCCTGCCGAGCCGCAAGCGCATCGCGCGAAGGCTGGTGGGCGATGACGGACTCGAACCGCCGACATCCTCGGTGTAAACGAGGCGCTCTACCAACTGAGCTAATCGCCCTGGGGGCCAAAGGCCCGGGTCAGGTGGCGCCCTATTAGGGTGCTGGCCCCTGCCCGTCAACTGCCAACAGCACTGGCCAGCGATATCGGGCAAAGAAAACGGCCCCGGCGCGCTGCGCTCGGGGCCGATCGATCGTATCAAACCGTTGCCGGTGATTAGTTGATCGCGTCCTTCAGGCCTTTACCGGGCTTGAACTTTGCCTGGTTGGAAGCCGGAATCTGGATTTCCGCGCCGGTGGCGGGATTGCGGCCAGTGGTGGCCTTGCGTGCGGAGACGGCGAAAGTGCCGAAACCGACGAGACGGACTTCATCGCCGCCCTTGAGCGAAGCCGTGATGGCTTCGAACACTGCGTCCACAGCTTCGGCTGCCTGTGCCTTGGTGATCGTAGCCTTGTCGGCAACGACGCCAACCAGATCGTTCTTGTTCATAGCGCTTTCCTCACAGTGAATGCCCGCCGTGGCTGGCGAACCAAAACGCCGCAACCTTTTTGCGATTCTGACTAGAAACGCAAGGATATCCGGGCTTTTTGGTCCGCCAAGCGGTGCAAAGCTGTTAATGAACTGGAAATGTGGGTCGAGCAAGGGCGGTTTTGGAGTTTTGCCCGGAGTTCCGGGCTATTTTGCCCGTTTTCCGTACGTTTCTAACCTTGGACCGGCGTTTTCACGCTGCGGCGAATGCCGAGCATCACGGGCAGTGCCAGCAGGTAAATCCCCGCCCCCACGATCCAGATCAACCCTGGCCAGGTCGGGCGGATGGCGAAATAGACGAAACTGAAGAACAGCGGACCGAACACCGCGGCGAGGCTGACCAAGCTCGCCAGCACTCCCTGCAACTGGCCCTGCTTGTCGGCATCCACCTGGGTGGTGGTCAGCGATTGCAGCGCCGGCATGCCGATGCCACCCAGCGCGAACAGCGGCGCCACCGCGAACATCACCCAACCCTGCGTGGTGAACCCGAGAATGGCCAATGCGGTGAGTTCGAACGCCATCCCGGCTATCAATGCCCAGCGCTCGCCCAGCCGCTCCACCGCTGGTCCGGTGAGAAAGGCCTGCGCGCCGGCGTGGAAAAACCCGAAGGCGCCCAGCGACAGCCCGATCATCAAGCCGGTCCAACCAAAGCTGTCCTCGCTCACCAGAGCCCAGACGGTGCCGTACATGGTGCCGACGAAATTCATGATGACGAAGATCGCCATCATGGGAATCAGTGCCTTGAAAGTCAGCGCCCATTTCAGCGGGATGAAGGGATTGAGCGTCGCCCAATCGAATTTAGCCGCCGCCTGCCCTGGCCGCGACTCGGGCAGCACGAACAGCGCCAGCGAGAAGTTGACGGCGTTCAGCAGCGCTGCGGCGATGAATGGCGCGCGCACCCAGTAATCCCCCAGCAGCCCACCCAGCACCGGCCCGATGATGAAGCCGATGCCGAACATGGCGTGGAAATAGCCGAAGCGCTTGGCGCGTTCCTCCTCGGCGGAAATGTCGGTGATATAGGCCGTGGCAACGGCCATATTGGCGCTGGTCAGCCCGGCAATGGCGCGGCCCAGCACCAGCATCCACAGATGCGGCGCGAAGGCCATGATCAGGTAGTCGATCGCTGCACCGGCCAGCGAAATCAGCAGCACCGGCCGGCGGCCAAAGCGATCGCTCAGCACGCCGAGCACCGGCGAAAACAGGAATTGCATGGCCGAATAGAGTGCCAGCATGATGCCGAACAGAGTGGCGACCTCGCCCGTATGGGCCACGTCGCGCAGCAGCGCCGGCAGGATCGGAAAGATCAGTCCGATGCCGATGGCATCAATAGTCACGGCAGCAAGAATGACGACAAGAGCCTTGTTCATCTCGACCTCGTTGATCAAACGCAGGCCGATTTCCCCTCAGCACCGCAGGCACAGTGATGTAACTACCTCACGGATGCGTTACAAGGGTGTTCCCGGTTTATTCTTTCTTCCGCCGATCCACAAAAACAGAAACGGCGCCCCAAGGCGCCGCTTCGTCGCAAAAATAGTCGCCTTATTCGGCGGTGGCTTCGGCCACACATTCGTCGGAGGTGTAGCGCATGTCTTCTTCGCCGGTGCTGAGCGCAGCGACGGCGGACGAGACGTAGAAATCGGTCAGGCGGTCATATTCGCTGGCTTCGATGCCATCGGCATCCAGTGCGGCCTTGGCGCGAGCGAAAGCGAGGTTGGCCATGTGGTCAGAAGCCTCCTTCTGATCGGCAGGCAGATCGTCCGACATCGAGGCGACGGTGAAGGCGGCGCCGCACCAGAACGCGATATCCACGGCATCGCTGACCTGATCTTCTGCAGGAACAGCGTCCTCGGCAAAGGCGGGGAACGAGAGCGTCATCAAGGCGAGGGCGGCGACGGCGAGCAATTTGGTGCGCATCTGGATTTTCTATGATGGGGGCCGGGCCATTCCGGCGAACCCTCATATCGTGCAAATCCTTGGCTTTCCTAGTGGTTTTTGGCGCGTTAGTAAAAAACGGCGCAGGTGGGGCGCCGTTTTCAGTGCTGTGAACCCTTTAGCTCAGCGAGCCGTGACTTACTTCAGGCCAAGCGCATTGCGCATGGTGAAGTAGAGGTCGGTCTGGTCGGTCAGGCCGGAGACGTTGGCGGCGTGCGGGCCGAAGGCGGCGATGCGGAGCTGGGCGCCGGTGTGACCCTGCGAGTCGCCTTCCGAATTGCCGTAGCTGATGTCCATGACCGCGCCGTCTTTGGTGGTCAGGCGGGCGGTGAGGCCCGGAGCCTCGGTGCCTTCTTCGACGATCTGGCTGGAATGGGCATGGTCGGCGGTGACGATGACCAGGGTATCGCCATGTTCCTTGGCGAAGGCGAGACCGACCTGGACGGCGGCATCGAGGTCAACGGTTTCGCCGATCTGGCCGCACGGATTGGCCGCATGGTCCTGCTTGTCGATCGAAGCGCCTTCAACCTGCAGGAAGAAGCCCTTTTCATTGGTGCTGAGCAGCTCGATGGCCTTGGTGGTCATGTCGGCCAGCGACGGCTGGGTGGCAGGACGGTCGGCATTGGGCGTGCAGGTGATCGCGGGTTGGTCGAGATTGCCGTGATAGGTGGCCTTCGGACCCATCCAGCTCACGGGCAGGTTGCCTTCGGCGAAGAGGCCGATGACCGGCTTGTCCTGGTTGGCTTCGGTGAGCGCCTTCATTTCGTCGGCTGTGGTGACGATGGTGAAGCCGAGGGCCTTGGCCTGGTCCATCAAGGTCTGGCCCTTGTATTCACCAGAGGTCGCGACTTCAGCGAAGCTCTTGGCGCCGCCGCCGAGAACGAGGTCTGCACGGGTGGTGAGGTACTGTTCGGTGATCGAGCCGGCGCCGCCGTTTTCCAGGGCGTTGCTGGCGCAATCGGCCGTGGTCTTCACCGGGCCGTAGCAGCCGCGCGCCGTGATGTGCGAGACCAGCGCCGCCGGGGTGGCGTCCTGGATTTCCGAGGTCGAGACGTCGCCGGTGGCGAGGCCACTAGCCTTGGCCAATTCGAGAATCGTCTGGTGCGGCGCTTCCTTAATGTCGACGCCAAGCGCGCCGTTATAACTCTTTACGCCGGTGGACCATGCCGTAGCAGAAGCCGCTGAGTCGGTGACATAGGCCGGCTTGCCGGTGTCCTTGTCGAGCGCATAGTGGGTGTATTGACCGGTGACCGGCAGGGCGTCGATGCCCTTGAAGAAGCCGCCGCCGCCTTCGGCGTAATTGCGCGCCACGGTGATTTCCGAGTCGCCCATGCCGTCGCCGATGAACAGGATAACGTTCTTAGCCGGGGTGTTGACCAGCGAAACCTTGAGCGCCTCGGTCAGATCGCCACTAAGGCGGCGGGCGCCGCCCGGCTGGGTGATGTCGCCGGCAGCGCCGCGAACCATGATATCCGTCACGTCTTGGGCAATGACCGTCGCGCTGGACAGCAGGCAGAGGCTCAAGGCGAGCATTAAGGTACGGGTGAGGTTCATAGGTCGATCCTTCCATGAAAATCTAAGGAGGTCCGCGATAGGGCGCGGGTCCACCCGTTTTTTAGGAAGGCGTTGCGAAGGTATCGCGACAGTGGCACCCAAACAAAAACGGCGCCCCGAAGGGCGCCGTTCTCGCAATCAGTGTCCGCTTAGTGCGGCAGGCCGGCCGTGGCTTCGTCGACATCGACGACCGCCGGGGTGACGACCTTCTCATCGAAGTTCCACTCGATCGGCTCGGGCTGGCGCACCAGCGCGTGCTTGATCACCTGGTCCATGCGGCTGACAGGGATGATCTCCATGCCGTCCTTGACGATGTCTGGGATCTCGGCGAGATCGCGAACGTTCTCTTCGGGGATCAGCACGGTTTTGATGCCGCCGCGCAGCGCGGCCAGCAGCTTTTCCTTCAATCCGCCGATTGGCAGCACCCTGCCCCGCAGCGTGATCTCGCCGGTCATGGCGACATCGTTGCGCACTGCGATACCGGTCATCACCGACACGATGGCGGTGGCGAGGCCGATACCAGCCGACGGACCATCCTTGGGGGTGGCGCCTTCGGGTAGGTGGACGTGGATGTCGCGCGTGTCGAACATTGGCGGCTTGATGCCGAAATCGATCGAACGCGAGCGCACATACGCGGTCGCCGCGGTCAGCGATTCCTTCATCACTTCCTTGATGTTGCCGGTCACGGTCATGCGACCCTTGCCCGGCGTCATCACGCCTTCGATCGTCAGCAGCTCGCCGCCCACCGAAGTCCAGGCGAGGCCCGTTACCAGGCCAACCTGTGCTTCGGCTTCGATTTCGCCATGCGTGTAGATATCCGCGCCCAGATACTTGGTCAGCAACTCTTCGTTGATCACCACCGTCTTGACCTTGGTCTTGACGATCTCGGCGACGGCCTTGCGCATCAGCTTGCTGATTTCGCGCTTGAGGTTACGCACGCCCGCTTCACGGGTGTAGCGCTGGATCACGGCGGTCAGCATTTCGTCGCTCAGCACGAACTCGCCGTGGGCCAGCCCGTTCTCCTTGAGCGTCTCCGGGATGAGGTGCTGCTTGGCGATCCCGTGCTTTTCCTGCTCGGTGTAACCGGACAGGCGGATGATCTCCATGCGGTCCATCAGTGGGCCGGGGATGTTCAGGGTGTTCGAGGTGGTCACGAACATCACGTCGCTGAGGTCATAATCGACCTCGAGGTAGTGGTCGGCGAAGGTGTGGTTCTGCTCCGGATCGAGCACTTCAAGCAGTGCCGACGACGGATCGCCACGGAAGTCTTGGCCCATCTTGTCGATTTCGTCGAGCAGGAAAAGCGGGTTGGATTT
Organism: Rhizobium sp.; assembly: GCA_028290545.1. Taxonomy (GTDB): domain Bacteria; phylum Pseudomonadota; class Alphaproteobacteria; order Rhizobiales; family Rhizobiaceae; genus Rhizobium_E. The sequence goes on from JAQGJP010000029.1 coordinate 11,850, forward strand.
GCCCACCTTCTTGAGCGACTGGATCACCTTGCCGGGCATGGAGCCGATATAGGTGCGGCGATGGCCGCGGATTTCGGCTTCGTCCCGAACCCCGCCCAGAGCCATGCGCACGAACTCGCGGCCGGTCGCCTTGGCGATCGACTTGCCGAGCGAGGTCTTGCCGACACCCGGAGGACCAACGAGGCAAAGGATCGGGCCCTTGAGCTTACCGACACGGCCCTGCACAGCCAGATATTCCAGGATGCGTTCCTTGACCTTCTCAAGGCCATAGTGATCCTCGTCGAGAACCTTCTCGGCCAGTGTCAGGTCGCGCTTGACCTTGCTCTTCTTGCCCCAGGGCAGGCCGAGCAGTACGTCGAGATAGTTCCGCACAACCGTGGCTTCAGCCGACATCGGGCTCATGGTCTTGAGCTTCTTGATCTCGGCATCGGCCTTGGCGCGAGCTTCCTTGCTCAGCTTGGTCTTGGCGATGCGGTCTTCCAGCTCCGTGATCTCGTTGGAGCCTTCCTCGCCGTCGCCCAGCTCGCGCTGGATCGCCTTCATCTGCTCGTTGAGGTAGTACTCGCGCTGGGTCTTCTCCATCTGCCGTTTGACACGGCTACGGATACGCTTTTCCACCTGCAATACGCCGATCTCGCCTTCCATCAGGCCAAGAATCTTCTGGAAGCGCTCGGCGACCGAAACGGTCGAGAGCAGGTCTTCCTTCTCGTTGATCTTGATAACGAGGTGGCTGGCAATGGTATCGGCCAACTTGGAATGGTTTTCGATCTGCCCGACAGCGGCCACGACCTCGGCGGAAATCTTCTTGTTGAGCTTCACATAGCTCTCGAATTCCGTAGTGGCCGAGCGCGACAGCGCTTCGACTTCCGTAGCGTCGTCCTCGGGCTCGGCGAGCACAGTGGCCTCAGCCTCGAAGTAGTCGACGGTCTGCAAATAGCGATCGATGGTGGCACGGCTCAGCCCTTCCACCAGCACCTTGACGGTGCCGTCGGGGAGCTTCAGCAGTTGCAGCACGGTGGCGATGGTGCCGGTCGCATAGATCTGGTCCGGCGCCGGGTCATCGTCCTGGGCATTTTTCTGGGTCACGACAAGAATATGCTTGTCGTCCCGCATGACTTCCTCAAGCGCTTTCACCGACTTTTCACGGCCGACGAACAGCGGCACGATCATGCCGGGAAACACGACGATGTCGCGCAGCGGGAGCACTGGGTAAACCCGATCGCGGCTGGCGTCGCCGCCGCTTGGATTGAATTCCGACATCTCTAATCCTTTCCGGGGCACGCAGGGAGGAAGGATCGTAAGCGCGCCCGTTACAGACAGCCCTAAAAATTAGGCTGGGCTGATTCTGATTAATAAATAGGTTGGCCCACGCGTCCGGCAAGTCAACCTTTGCAGAAATATGACGGTTAACTCCGCTTCGCGCAGCACCAATGCCCTAGGCGCATTGCAAATGTCATCAACCGCGTTTCCTATGCCACAGGAACATGGACGTAACCATGACCCGATAGGCGTATGGGAGCTCCGAGCAACAGCTTTTTATAGGCTGGTCGCACTATGGAGCTAGATTTGATGCTCGTTCGCGTCGACAGCTTTTAATGGAAACAGGCAGGATTTGCGCGATGGCATCTGTCCACAAGATTGCTCTCCTGGGCGTCGCCACCGCAGCCGGGGCGTCAATTCGAGGCGCCGGGATGGGCCCGGAGGCCCTGCGCGTGGCGGGGCTGGCCGAAGCCCTGCTCGATCTCGGCCATTCGGTCACCGATCATGGCGACCTGCGCCGGCCTCACCCCGCGCCCGATGCGGAGCCCGCCAGTTGGCGTCTGCCCGAGGAGCGGCAGGCCAATGTGCTCGACCTCTCCGCTCGCGCCAGCGACCGTGCCGTCGAGCTGATGGCGGAAGGTCAGTTTCCGATCTTTCTCGGCGGCGATCATTCAATTTCCATGGGCACTGTCTCGGGCGTCGCGCGCCACTGCGCCGCCATCGGCAAGCCCATCTTCGTGCTCTGGATCGACGCCCATGGCGACTACAACACGCCGGCGACCTCGCCCTCCGGCAACCTGCACGGCATGTCCCTGGCGCTGCTCTGTGGCGAGCCCGAATTCGACGGCCCTTTCGCCGGTCCCTGGCGCGGCACTGTCGATCCCCGCAACGTCGCCATCTTCGGCGCCCGTTCGATCGATCGCGAGGAACGCCGTCTATTGGAGTCGCGTGGCGTCTTGGTCATCGATATGCGCAAGATCGACGAACTGGGCGCCGTCGCCACCATGCGCACCATCATCGAGCGCGTCCGCAAGGCCAATGGCCATCTGCATGTCAGCCTCGACGTCGATGCCATGGACCCCTCTATCGCTCCCGGGGTCGGCACCACCGTCGCCGGCGGCCTGACCTATCGCGAAGCCCATCTGGCCATGGAAATGCTGCACGACTGCGGTCTGGTCGGCTCACTCGATATTGTCGAACTCAATCCGTTCCTAGACGAGGCGGGTAAAAGCGCCCTGCTCCTTGTCGACCTCGTCGCCAGCCTCTTCGGCCGCTCCGTCATGAGCCCACCCGGCGAAGGCCCGATGGCGTTTGTGACCGAGGATGAGGAAGGCTAGGAAGCCCCTACACCAGCGTATTGCGCCCGCGGCCGGATCTCCTGGCCACTTTGCACCTGCTCCAGTCCATGGGCCAGCCAGCCTATGCAGCGCGCCATGGCAAACAGCGTCAACGGCGCATCCGCCGGCAGGTCGAACGCCGCCGCCATGGCTGCCAGTGCGAAATCCACATTGGGCCGCTCGCCGGTAATCGCCTCGCCCGCCTCGCGCAGCCTGGCAAACCCCGCCGGCAGTTCGAACTGCGCCAGCAGCGCTTCGGCGCGAACGTCGCCATCCGGATAGAGCCGATGCCCCATGCCCGGCACCTGCCGACCCTCCCCCAGCCAGTCCCGCAAGGCCGCCTCCGCTGAATCGGGCGCGTGGCCGATATCCTCGGCCAGTGCCGCCACCTCGCGCGACGCCAGGCCATGGCGCGGGCCATTGAGGGTGGCCAGACCCGCCAGCGCGCCCGCCCACAGCGACGCGCCGGTCGAAACCGCTACCCGCGCGGCAAACGTCGAAGCGTTGAGTTCGTGGTCTGCCAACAGCACCAGGGCACGGCGAATGATGTCTGCGGCGGCCGGGCGCTCCCATCGCCCCGCCAGCCGCAGATGCAGCATAGCGCCAGCTGGCGCGTCTCCGGTAAGCGCTTGGGCCAAGATTGCGAGCACCAGGCCGGCCTCGTGCGTCAGCCCGGCAAGCGGGCGAACAGTGGGTATGGTCTCCGCCGCCCGCCTGGCCAGCGCGACGAACGCGGCGGTCAATCCCGGCGAACCATCAAGCGACGCCACAGCCGGGAGCTGTCCTTCCGCCTGCCAGAGAAGCGCCGCGATGTCTTCAAGGCCGGCGCTTTCCGCCAGCTCGCACGCATCTTGCCCCCGATACAGCAACCGGCCATTGGCCACCGTCGAGATGCTCGTGCGCAGGACCGGATCGCCCCACTGCATCGCCTGCGCCGCCACCGCATCCTGCTTTCGGCGGCCGGCAGCGCGTTGGGCGAGGCGCCGCACATCGTCGCCGCGATAGAGGCTCTTGCGACTGTCCTCGGGGTCGCGCTTGGCCTTGATCCGGCCCCGGCTGACATTGGCATAGAGCGTCTGCGGCTGCGTGCCGAGTACGACCAGGGCCTCGTGGGCCGTCAACCAGTCCATAGCAATACATTGATCCTATTGGTCAAGATTGACGTCAATCATAGCAGTGATGATCTTGAGTGCGCCAGAACCAAGGAGCCTCAAAATGAACAGTGGATTGGAAGATGTCGTTGCCGCCGAGACGGTGCTGTCGGATGTCGATGGCAATGCTGGCCGCCTGATTATCCGCGGCGTATCACTCGATGATCTCGTCGCTCACAGCCGCTACGAGGATGTGCTGGAGCTGCTGCTGGGCGGCTTCTTTCCCGCCATGCCACCCCTGCCCGAGGCGCTTGGCGGCGCGCGTGTCGCTGTATTCAAGCATCTCGCCAGCGTGGACGCCGATTTGCTCGCGCTATCGCCCATCGAGGCCGTCCGCGCCCTCATCGCCCGCGTACCCGACGGCGACGATCTAACCACCGCCCTGCAACTGGTCGCGGCCACGGCTGTGTTCACTCCCGGCATCATCCGCCTGCATGCTGGTCTCGCCCCGATCGCGCCGAACCCCGCCGCCAGCCATGCCGCCGATATCCTCGCCATGATGCTCGGCAAGACGCCGACGCCGCAGCAGACCGCCGCGCTCGACTGCTACCTCGTCACCGTCGCCGACCATGGCCTCAACGCCTCGACCTTCGCCGCCCGTGTCGTCGCCTCCACCCAGGCCGGCCTCGCTTCCGCGGCCCTGGCCGGTCTCAGTGCCCTCAAGGGCCCGCTGCATGGCGGCGCGCCCGGTCCTGTGCTCGATATGCTCGACGCCGTTGCCACGCCCGCCAACGCGGCCCCCTGGATCGACGCCGCTCTCGCGCGTGGCGAGCGCCTGATGGGTTTTGGCCACCGCGTCTACCGCGTCCGCGACCCCCGCGCCGATGCGCTCAAGGGCGCCGTGGAACTCCTCGCGGCCTCCGGTGCCATCGAGCCGAGCCGCCTAGCTCTGGCCGAAGCCGTCGAGACCGCAGCTCTCGCCGCCCTCCGGCGCAAAAAGCCCGACCGCCGCCTTGATACCAATGTCGAGTTCTACACCGCTCTGCTGCTCGAATCGCTCGGCTTTCCCCGCGGGACGTTCACCTGCGTCTTCGCCATGGGTCGTACCGGCGGCTGGATCGCCCATGCCCGCGAACAGGCACTCGACGGCCGGCTGATCCGCCCGCAGTCGCGTTACGTCGGCCCACGGCCTCAGCGGGCCGCCTGACCCAGCGTCATGGCAATGTGCAGCGTTTCGAGATCGGCCGTCCCCAATTGCGCGCGGACCTTGGCCTTCAACGGCAAAAGATAGCTGCCGTCCTTGGGGAACAGCGAGGTGCAAAAGCTTACGCCATTGATCTGCGCCTCGACTGGGATGACGCCCCAGCCATAGGAGCCATAGGACACCGAGCGTGCCCGCGCCGCGATTTTCGCGCCAATCTCCGCCGGGATCGAGGCGAAATAATACGGAGCCGGCCCTCGCCAGTAGATGACCTGCGCGTCAAACGTGAACTCGGCCACGATCCGCTCCCGGGCAGTTCTCAAAACAAAAGCGCCGGACCCAAAGGCCCGGCGCTTTCAATTTAACTCAGTTTAACTCAGTCCAGAATCTCACGCCGTCGCGGGCGCTTCGTCCTTCTTGCGCTCGGAATAGATGTACAGCGGACGTACATCCTTGCCGTTGACCACTTCCTCGGAGATCACGACCTCTTCGACGCCTTCCAGCGACGGTAGGTCGTACATCGTATCGAGCAGGATCGATTCCATGATCGAGCGCAGGCCACGGGCACCGGTCTTGCGTTCGATGGCGCGTTTGGCGATGGCCTTGAGGGCGTCCTCGTGGAAGGTCAGCTCGACTTCTTCCATGTTGAACAGGCGCTGGTACTGACGCACCAGGGCGTTCTTGGGCGCCGTCAGGATTTCCATCAGGGCGGCTTCGTCGAGGTCTTCCAGCGTTGCCAGAACCGGCAAGCGGCCGATGAATTCGGGGATCAGGCCGAACCGCACCAGGTCTTCCGGTGCCACATCTGCTAGCACTTGGCCAACACGACGATCGTTCGGATCCTTGACTACGGCCGAGAAGCCGATGCCCGAGCCTTCGCCGCGAGCCGAGATGATCTTTTCCAGACCCGCAAAGGCGCCGCCGCAGATGAACAGGATATTGGTCGTGTCCACCTGCAGGAATTCCTGCTGCGGATGCTTGCGGCCGCCCTGGGGCGGAACCGAAGCGACGGTGCCTTCCATGATCTTGAGCAGAGCCTGCTGCACGCCTTCGCCCGAAACGTCGCGGGTGATCGACGGGTTGTCGGACTTGCGGCTGATCTTGTCGACTTCGTCGATATAGACGATGCCACGCTGGGCGCGCTCGACATTGTAGTCGGCCGCCTGAAGCAGCTTGAGGATGATGTTCTCGACATCCTCGCCGACATAACCGGCTTCAGTGAGCGTCGTCGCATCCGCCATGGTGAACGGCACGTCGATGATGCGCGCCAGTGTCTGGGCAAGGTAGGTCTTGCCGCAACCGGTCGGGCCGACGAGCAGGATGTTGGACTTTGCAAGTTCCAGATCCTGGTTCTTCGTCGCATGCGCCAGGCGCTTGTAGTGATTGTGCACGGCGACGGCGAGGATGCGCTTGGCCTGCTTCTGGCCAATCACATACTCATCGAGCACCTTCATGATATCCTGCGGTGTCGGAACGCCCTCGCGGGACTTCACCATCGAGGACTTGTTTTCCTCGCGGATGATATCCATGCAGAGTTCGACGCATTCATCGCAGATAAAAACTGTCGGGCCGGCGATCAGCTTGCGTACTTCATGCTGGCTCTTGCCGCAGAAAGAACAATAAAGCGTGTTCTTCGAATCGCCGCCGCTGCTTCCGCTGACTTTACTCATTTCATCTTCCTTCCAGCACGCCGCGACCGGGAGTGGGCAACGCGGGGTCAAATCCTGACACCCCGGCATGAAGCGGGCGAACCGCTGTTACACGAGGCTTCGGGGAATCCTGCTGGGGCTACTCATACACAAATGCCCGAACGCAGCAACAAATCCCCCTGCTCAAGGGAACCTATGTCACAATTCTTCAACATAGGCTTAATATCCATTCTTAACGCTGACACCCCTGTCCGCAAAGACCCTATCCATCACAATCTTGTCAAGAACAGGGAAAATGCGGTATCCGGATGCTTATAGTTCTTCGCCGCCTTCATTTTCGACGCGAGACGAGATGACGCTGTCGATCAGACCCCAATCCCTGGCTTCTTCGGAAGTCATGAAATTGTCACGATCAAGCGCGCGCTCGACCTCGTCATAGGTACGGCCCGTGTGCTTCTCGTAGATTTCGTTCAGGCGGCGCTTCATCTTCAAGATATCGCGGGCATGGCGTTCGATATCCGACGCCTGACCCTGGAAGCCGCCGGAAGGCTGGTGCACCATGATACGCGCATTCGGCGTCGCAAAGCGCGAACCCTTGTGGCCAGCGGCCAGCAGCAGCGAACCCATCGACGCGGCCTGGCCGACGCAAAGCGTCGAAACCGGAGGGCGGATGAATTGCATCGTATCGTAGATCGCCATGCCGGATGTCACGATGCCGCCGGGAGAATTGATGTAGAGCGCGATTTCCTTTTTCGGATTTTCCGATTCCAGAAACAGCAGCTGGGCGCATACGACTGCGGCCATCGTATCCTCTACAGGACCGATCACGAAAATGATCCGTTCTTTCAGGAGACGAGAAAAGATATCCCAGCCACGTTCCCCGCGGTTGGTCTGTTCAATGACCGTCGGCACGATCGCCATCATGGTCTCAATCGGATCTCTCATGTCCATCCTTCGCACAAACTTCCCCGACCCTGTGGATTCTCGGGAATCATCCTATTTTCTTTCCCATACATAGAGTGTCAGGTCCCTGCACTTCAAGCCATGTCGGGAAAATGCCCGCCATCACTCTACGATTCGGCATTAAAGGTGGATTACACCAGAGCAAGCTTGCACGGAAATTGTCCGCCAAGGTGAAGGAAGGATGAATGTGCGACGCGGGTCAGATCTTCAGAATCGGGCCGGGCTATCGAGGCGAAATGAGCGCATCGACAGCCAAACAAAAATGTGGGTATCGACCAGATAGTTCATTCCCGACCTTCGAACATGGCGGCACCAACTTCGCAATCGGCTTTCCCGCCTTCGCAATTATGATGGTCTCTCCGGTTCCAGCATCCTCCGCCAATCGCGAAAGGTGGGTCTTGGCCTCATGAATATTGATCTGACGCGTGATGCTCTCCGCTGGACTAAGTCCGCTTGGTTTAGTCCATCCTTGCCCTGGTCGCAATCTGAGGCGCGATGAACGGGATCGGCCAATAGCTTGACCGCCGCATCGATTGCATTAGGGTCTGTTTCGCGGCCCTTGTTCATCGAAAGGATATTCAATGTCTTCTCCGGCTCAATCTCTTCGCATCGCGCTTTTCTCGACGGGCCTCGTGGCCTTGTCATCGATGGCAATGGCGGCCGAAACCAATATTTCCTTCCAGGTCGATGGCCAGAAGGTCGTCGGAACATTGTCCACGATCGACGGCAATGCCAAGGCGCCGGTGGTGGTGATGTTCCATGGCTTCAGCGGCAGCCGCAACGAACTCGCCATCAACAACACCAAGGACGGCGTTTTTTCTCGCACGGCACGGCTGCTGGCGGAAAGCGGCTATGCCAGCCTGAGGATCGATTTTCGCGGGTCCGGCGAAAGCGACGGAAAATGGCCGGACACGACGTTCTCGAGCCAGATCAAGGACGGCATCGCCGCGGTTGACTGGTTGAAAGCCAGCAACCAGATCGATGGCACAAAAATCTCGATCCTCGGCTGGAGCCAGGGCGGGCTGGTTGGCGCGCATGTGGCCGCGGCCAGACCGGAGGTCAAATCCGTGAGCCTCTGGGCGCCTGTTGCAACCCCGCTCTACACCTATCCGGCCCTCTTGGGCGCAGATAAACTGGCAAAGGCGCTTGCGAGCCCGCCCGACACCGAGATAACCGCAAAGCTGCCATGGGGCGCCGACACGACGCTGAAGGCCGCCTTCTACCAGGAAATGGTGACCATCAGCCCGATCGCGGCGATCGCGACATATGAGGGTCCGCTGCAGGTCATCGTCGGCACCCAGGACACCACGGTTTCGCCGCAACCGGCCTCCGGCCAGATCTTTCTCAATTACCACGAGGGTAAGGAGAAACTTGAGGTGTTCGACACCGACCACGTGTTCAGCGCCTTTACGGGCCCAGAAGTCATCGACACCAAGATGGTCCCCGCGACAGTCGAATGGCTGAAGACCTACAATCCCTGATATTCTCGCGGCCCGGATACCAGCCCGCTGCGGTGAATGCCGCACCGGGCGAAGCGTTTAGAACCTGAAATCCTGTGCAGCATGTCCTTGCCTTCCTATTTCAAATTCGATCCCACCACGCGCCATCTGTCACTCGACGCGCGCAATCCTGCGTTTTACAGCAATCCGAACATCGGTTATACGGCGATGCATGCGGCCTCGCCGACATTCTGGTGGGAGGAGCAGAACCATTGGTATTTCACCGGCTATGATGCCGTGAATGCACTTCTGCGCGACCGGCGTTTCGGGCGACAGATCACGCATGTGATGAGCCGCGAAGAATTGGGCTGGCCTCAGCCGCAGCCGCATCTTGCCGATTTCGATCGCGCCGAATCCAGATCGCTGCTGTCGATCGAGCCGCCGGAGCACACGCGCCTGCGGACGCTGGTCAACCGCGCCTTCGTCTCCCGAAATATCGAGCGGCTGCGACCGGAGATCACGGCCCTTTGTCACCGGCTGATCGACGGCTTCGAAAAAGACGGCGAGACGGAACTGCTGGCGCGATTTGCCGAGATCATACCGGTCACGGTGATCGCCAGCATGATCGGCGTGCCGCCCGACATGTGCCGGCAATTGCTCGACTGGAGCCATGATTATGTGCGGATGTACATGTTCAGTAAAACCGACGAGGACGAGCACCGCGCCAACCTGGCGGCCCGGGAATTCGCCGCCTATATCGTCCAGCTCGCGGCCGAGCGACGCGCCGATCCGCAGGACGATCTGCTGACGCTGATGCTGTCACCGACCCGTGACGGGCAATATCTGACCGAGGATGAGCTGGTTTCGACGGCGATCGTCCTGCTCAATGCCGGGCACGAGGCGACCGTGCACCAGATCGGCAACGCCGTGAACATCATTCTGAAATCCGGAATGAATCCGCAAGCACTCTTCGGCGACGCCCGCGCGACGGAATTGACGGTGGAGGAATGTTTCCGGATTTCCGCACCGGTACATATATTCAAGCGCTGGGCGCTTGAGGATCTGGAATTCGACGGTATTTCCTTCAGAAAGGGCGACGAGGTGGGGCTAATCCTCGCCGGGGCCAATCTCGATCCTCGCAAGTTTTCCGATCCGCTTGTGTTCAAGCCGGATCGCGACCAGGGAACAAGCCTGTCGTTCGGCGCCGGCATCCATTTCTGCATCGGCGCGCCACTTGCTCGGCTGGAAATGCAGATCGCCCTGCCGATCCTGTTCGAGCGATTGCCGAACATGCGGATCGCCGCCGAGCCCGTGGTCAAGGATGTCTATCATTTCCACGGGCTCGATCGGCTCGATCTTGCGTGGTGATCAGGCGGCAGCCTTGGCTGTGACGCCATAGCGCGCGGCTGGCTTGTTGCTCGACACTTGCGCGCCGAGCGCTGCGCGGGCTGTTTCGAACGACTGCCACAGGCTGGCGTCTTCAAGCGAAGGGATCGTTACAAGTTCGCCAGTATCGAATCCGGCCAGCGCGGCTTCGACGAGATCATCGACATGCATGACCATTTCTGGCGGATAGTTTTGCACATCACCGCCGGCCCGATCGAAAAACTCGGTCCGTGTCAGCCCCGGAAGGACAGCCTGCAGCCGCACGCCCTTGCCTTCGAGTTCCCTGGCAAGCGATTGGGTCAGCCCGAGAACGAAGCTCTTGGTGCCGCTATATGTGCCGTTGAACACTTCAGGAGCGATCGCGACACCGGATGCAATATTGATGATCGCGCCGCTACCCCGCTTGGCGAACACTTGCGCTGCCGCCACTGCAAGGCGGTTGGCCGCCGTCACGTTCAGGTCGATCATCTGGTCGAGATAGTCGATGTCGTCGGCCAACAGCGGTCCCTTGGGCCCAATGCCGGCATTGTTGACCAGCAACGTGATCTTGTCGTCGGTGCGAAGCCGGGCCTCGATACGCTTCACGTCCTCTCTTTTCGCCAGGTCGGCGGGCAGGGATTCCGCCGAGATACCGTGTTTCTCCGCGAGCTCCGCAGCGATCGCGTCGAGGCGTTTGCCATCCCGCGCCACCAGCAGGAGATCATATCCCCGCGCCGCCAGTTTCGCCGCATAAGTCGCGCCGATGCCCGACGATGCTCCGGTTACCAAAGCTGTACCCAAGTGTGCTGCACGTGCCATTTCTGCTCTCCTTCTGGAATTTACTGGCATATACCACTATATCTGGGGAAGGTGTTTTGGATGACAAGAGGAGCTTGAAAATATTTCTTGTTTCCCGGTCGGAGGCAAACCAGCTAGGTTTTCCGTTAAGGAGTATTGGAAATGGCAAATGACGGCATCTGGATGCTTTGCACCAACAGCGCGATCCGCCGCGCCTCGCGCCAGCTTGGCCAGCTCTATGAGGATGCCATGGGCGACACGGGCCTGAAAGGCACGCAATTCACGCTGCTGTCACAAATCAGGCAAGACGGGCAACCAGCGCTCAAGGCGCTGGCGGAGGCGATGGTGATGGATCTTTCCGCGCTTGGCCACACGCTGAAGCCGCTGATCCGCGACGGGCTGGTGGAACTGGTAGCCGATCCTCGGGATCGCCGCGTCAAACGCGTGCGGCTGACCACGCTTGGCGAAGCAAAGCAGGCGGATCTGGTGGCGCGCTGGCAGGTGGCACAGTCACGGTTCGACCAGGTTTTCGGGGCGGAAAAATCGGCGGAACTGCGTCGGGCACTGGCGCTCATATCATCGCCGGAATTTGCCGACGCGTTTGAGAATGGGCTTCGCAATTAGCAATTGCCGGCTTCGTATCAGAACTTGAGGCAAGAACTTGCGGTCACACTCATGCGCATGTAATCTCACAATCATGATCCATTACTATTCAAAATATGAGTGGCGGAATGGCAAATACAAAACCGACGTCAGACACTAGTTCGGACCACGGAAAGACCGGGCAAACATCGGCAGACTCGAAGGCAGGTCGCTTTCTCGATGCAAAGAGTGTCAAAGGCCGCTTTTCAGGCGTGGCGACTGAGCACGAAAGTGTCAGCGCTTCACGCAATCAGACTCCACGCCGACCCGGCAGGTTCAAGGGCACGCTTTCGGTGGGTCCTGAATTCTTTGAAGGTCTTACAACCGACGAATTGTCGGAGCTTACTGGCGTATGAGAGCACTGCTCGATACGCATACGCTCCTTTGGTGGCTGGCTGATGATCCGGACTTGTCACATGTCGCACGCGAGGTGATAGCCGATCGAGACAACGACATATTCGTAAGTTCTGCGTCTGCTTGGGAAATTGCCACAAAATACGCTAAGGGCAAGCTACCCTCCGCTTCGGTTATCATAAATGACTTGCCCGGCATAATCTCGGATGAAGGCTTTCAGCATTTGCCAATAACCTCCAATCATATGGTCCGAAGCGTGTTTTTGCCCGGAGATCACCGAGATCCGTTTGATCGTATACTCGCCGCCCAATCAGTGCTGGAAGAAATGCCAATCCTCTCCATCGACAGCATGCTGGCTGCGCTTGGCGCTCAGTCGGTCTGGTAAGCGTCCTCACACCCTGATCACATAATCCTTGCGTGTCGTTTCAACCACTTCCCATGTTCCCTTGAATCCGGGCCGCAGGATGTAGCTGTCACCTGCCCTAAGGTGAACTTCGGAACCGCCATCCTCCGTCACCACAGAATGACCTTCAATTATGTGGAAATATTCCCACTCGTCATAGGAAATCTTCCATTTGCCCGGCGTCGCCTGCCAGATCCCGGCGTAAAGGCCGCCCTCGGCCTCCTCGATATTCCATGTCGTGAATACCGGATTGCCGGAGATCAGCCGGTCCGGCGCGGGCGCGCCGGTTTCCGGAACAATTGTGGAGAGATCAAAGGAAAGCGCAGTCTGGCTCATGCCTGCTCCAGGGCCTGTTCGAGATCGGCGATGATATCGGAGACATCCTCGATGCCGACCGAAAGACGGACCACATCCGGGCCGGCGCCGGCCGCAATCTGCTGTTCGGGTGTCAGCTGCCTGTGGGTGGTGGAGGCCGGGTGGATGACCAGCGAGCGGGTGTCGCCGATATTGGCGAGATGCGAGAACAGCTTGAGCGCTTCCACGAATGTCTTGCCGGACTCGTAGCCGCCCTTGACGCCAAAGGTGAACACCGCCCCTGCCCCCTTGGGCGAATATTTCTGCTGCAGGGCGTGGTTGGGATCGTCGGCAAGCCCGGAATAATTGACCCAGGAAACTTTCGGATGGGTCTTCAGCCATTTGGCCACCGTCATTGCATTTTCGCAATGCCTCTGCATCCGCAAGGGCAACGTCTCGATGCCGGTCAACAACAAGAAGGAGTTCAGCGGCGCGATGGTCGGTCCGAAATCGCGAAGGCCAAGCACGCGGGCGGCGATTGCGAAGGCGAAATTGCCGAATGCCTGGTGCAGCACAACGCCGCCATATTCGGGACGCGGCTCCGAAAGCATCGGATATTTGCCGGATTTCGTCCAGTCGAACGTGCCGCCATCGACCAGCACGCCGCCCATGGAATTGCCATGGCCACCCATGAACTTGGTCAGCGAATGGACGATGATGTCGGCGCCGTGCTCGATCGGACGGATGAGATAGGGCGAAGCCATCGTATTGTCGACGATCAGCGGCAGGCCGTGCTTGTGGGCTATGTCGGCAATCGCGGCGATATCGACGAAAGTACCGCCGGGGTTGGCGAGACTTTCAACGAAGACGCCCTTGGTCTTCTCGTCGATCAGTGCCTCCATCGAACCTGGGTCGGATGTATCCATCCAGCGCACATGCCAGTCGAAGCTCTTGAAAGCATTGCCGAATTGATTGATCGAACCGCCGTAGAGCCGCCTGGCGGCGATGAAATTGTCGCCCGGACGCATGATCGTGTGGAAAATCAGCAGCTGTGCAGCGTGGCCCGACGCAGTCGCAAGCGCCGCAGTGCCGCCTTCAAGGGCAGCAACGCGCTCCTCCAGAACGGCCTGGGTCGGATTCATGATGCGGGTGTAGATATTGCCGAACTGCTGCAGGCCGAAGAGCGCCGCGGCATGATCCGAGCTGTCGAACACATAGGCGGTGGTCTGGTAGATTGGCGTGATCCGCGCCTTGGTGGTCGGATCTGGCTGCGCGCCGGCATGCACCGCTAGCGTCGAGAATCCCGGATTGTCCTTGCTCATCAAAACCTCCCTTTTGTGATTGCGGCGATCATAGCGATTTCGTTTCGGCTGTTAAGCCCGGATCCGATTTTATCTTTCGCGCACTCCGCGAAAGCAGAAAAACCACACCAGGACTATAAGGCTGCAAAATTCGTCTGCATGGGCACATTCGTCCCTGCGGCTGCGCATCGGGAAAATATTTTTTCAGCCAAAAACGAGCATGCAAAACGCCGCACCGCATCGCGACGGGCAATGAATCATGTTGCGAGCAATTCGCGCAATATTCCGGAAGGAAATCAAGAGGGCGGCAAGAGCGCACATCGCGATGAATTCTGGCCCGCCCACAGCGAGGTGATCAATCATCGCCAGATTTCGGCCGCAAACTGATCCTGCCCGATCACGTCGACGCCGAACGAAAATTGCTATTCGTCGCGATAGACTTTCTCGCGGCGCTCGTGGCGCTCCTGGGCTTCGATCGACAAGGTCGCGATCGGTCGGGCATCCAGACGCTTGAGGCTGATCGGCTCACCGGTCTCCTCGCAATAGCCGTAAGTGCCGTCATCTATCCGCTGGACGGCGGCATCGATCTTGGAGATCAGCTTGCGCTGGCGGTCGCGGGCCCGAAGTTCGATTGCGCGATCCGTTTCAGAAGACGCCCGATCTGCGAGATCGGGATGGTTGGCACTTTCTTCTGCAAGATGTTCCAATGTTTCGCGTGCTTCGCGGAGGATATCACTTTTCCAGGTGATCAGTTTAGTTCGGAAATAGGCACGCTGTCTGGAGTTCATGAACTCTTCTGTTTCGGAGGGAACATAGTTCGCAAGATCAATATTCTCACTCAACGCGATTCTCCTGAAGAACAACCCGTACAAGGCGGCTCTATAGCTCCAGAGACATAGTGTTTCAAGCTGAAAGAGCAAACTTGGTTATTTTTAAATCTGACATAAAATCGTGCTAAGTGGCTATTTTTTTATGATCTTTAGCATGTTCGGCAGTTTAGCTCACTTGGCGATCACGCTACCGTGAGCAGTCGTTGAGGCATGTTGCCGCAGGCACCGACGCGACGCGATCGGTCGCGGGCACGACACGCACGGCGCGATTGACGACATCTGGAGGCTGTTGTTAACAGTGCAGCGCGACTCGCCAGATATGCCTCTCGGGAAGACGCTATGCTATCGGAACAAAGGGATGTCTTCCGGCTCTACCTACTGCGCCATGCGCACGCCGCGTGGCCTTCGCCCGGTGGGCGTGACTTCGACAGGGCCCTGGACGCGAGAGGGCTTTCCGAAGCGCGCAGCATCGCCCTGCAAGCCTACACAGCAGGGCTTTCACCGGAAAAGATCATTTCATCGACGGCGCGGCGCTGCGTCGAAACGACAGGCATCTTTCTCGATATTTTCGGCGATCTCGCGGCAAGTTACGACGACCGGCTCTATTCGGAAGGACCGGATGCGTATCTCGACCAGATCCAGACCCACCAGTCGGCTGCCAGCCTGATGCTGGTCGGACACAATCCGATGATCGAGGCGCTTGCTGCTTTGCTTCCCCGGCAGGGCAAGGTCGGCGCCAGCCTTGCCCATGGTTATCCAACGGCCGGCTTGCTGGCGCTCGATTTCCAGCGGCCGTTAACAGTAAATCCGCTGCATCGCGGAGAACCGGCCCTGTTGATGACGCCGGCTTTGACCTGACATCAATCGTGCTTATATTCACGACACAGACAGACAAGCACGGATACCGCCTTGCCCCCTTCGCCCACGACGATCACCGATGATGCGATCATCGCCTTCGAGAATCTGGCTGATCGGGCAAGCAATTTCCTTCATCCGTCGATCCGGCTCGGCGTTACCGGGCTGTCCCGCGCCGGCAAGACGGTGTTCATCTCCGCTTTCATCCACAATCTCCTCAACGGGGGCAGGCTGCCGCTGTTGGAAGCGCATCGTTCGGGCCGCATCAAGACCGTGCGGCTCGAGGAGCAGCCCGACGACGCCGTGCCGCGTTTTCAATATGAGGATCATGTCCGCGCGCTAATCGCCAAACGACTATGGCCCGATTCCACCAGGGCCATATCCGAACTGCGTCTGACGATCGAATATGAGAGCGCCAGCGCCTGGAACAGGCTGTTCTCGGCCGGCAAGCTATCGATCGACATCGTCGATTACCCCGGCGAATGGCTAATGGACCTGCCGCTGCTGGAGCAGGATTTCCGCACGTTCTCGGCACAGGCGGCAAAGCTCGCCACCACGGGATCGCGCCAGGCACTCTCCAGGCAATGGATGGCCCGCGCCGCCGGCATAGCGCCCGACGCACCGGCCGACGAGATGCTGGCGCGCGATCTGGCGGCCGAGTTCACCGCCTACCTGAAAGCCTGCAAGGCTGACGAACATTCCTTTTCGGCGCTGGCGCCCGGCCGCTTCCTCATGCCAGGCGATCTCGAAGGTTCGCCGGCGCTGACATTCGCACCTCTGGTCGACTTCACCGAGGGCAAGCCGGTCAAGGGCAGTTTCCATGCCATGATGGAACGGCGCTATGAGGCCTATAAGACGCATGTTATCAAACCGTTCTTTCGCGAGCACTTTGCCCGGCTCGACCGGCAGATCGTGCTGGTCGATACGCTGCAGGCGATCAATCGCGGCCCGGAGGCGATGGCAGATCTCGAAGGCGCGCTGGGCGATGTGCTGGCTTCATTCCGGCCGGGGACGAACTCATTCCTGTC
Organism: Rhizobium sp.; assembly: GCA_028290545.1. Lineage (GTDB taxonomy): Bacteria > Pseudomonadota > Alphaproteobacteria > Rhizobiales > Rhizobiaceae > Rhizobium_E. Next base: position 28,660 of record JAQGJP010000029.1, read on the forward strand.
ATCCTTCTTCACGCGGCGCATCGACAAGGTGCTGGTGGCGGCGACCAAGGCCGATCATCTGCATCATGAAAGCCATGACCGGCTGGAGGCTGTAACCCGGCGGATCGTCGATCGGGCCGTTGCCACTATCGGGCGCTCAGGTGCGGGCATTGAAGTGATCGCGCTTGCATCGGTCCGGGCCACACGCGAGGCGACTGTCAATCGCGACGGCGAGAAACTGCCGGTGATCGTCGGCACGCCGATCGAAAACGAGAGGATCGAGGGCGAGATTTTCGACGGCAGGCGCAAGACCGCGATCTTCCCCGGCGACCTGCCCGAAAACCCCGATATTTACTTTTCGGATGAATCAGCTGAACGGCCGAGCGTCAACGCAATCCGTTTTCGCCCTCCGGAGCTTGAGGATACGGGTGGTGGCATCAAGCTGTCGCTGCCGCATATCCGGCTCGACCGCGCCCTGCAATTCCTGATCGGAGACCGGCTGGCATGAGCGACGACATCGGAAAAAGCCCACGCAAGCCGCAGGCTTTCAGGCTCGACGAACCGAAGACATCGGTGCCGAAAGCCGCGACGCGGACGCCGGCAGCATTCGAGGCCGATATCGTCATGACGTCGGACGAGGACGATCCATTTCTCGGCGAAGCCTCGGTGGAAGATCGGGTTGCCGTGCCGCGCAGGCGGCGCCTGCCGCTGTTGTCGATCTTCCTCTCGGCACTCGGCATACTGTTTTCCGCAGCGCTGGCGCTGTGGATCGATGCATTGATCCGCGACCTGTTCACTCGCGCCGACTGGCTCGGCTATGCCGCGATCGGCCTGACGGCACTTGCGCTCCTGGCGCTGGTCGGAATGGTCTTTCGCGAACTGATCGGGCTCAGGCGGCTCGCGTCGGTGCAGGCGCTCAAACAGGAGGCTGAGATCGCCTCACGCGATCGAAAGCCCGCCCATGCGCGTGCCGTCGTCGCCAGGCTCGTTCAACTGGCATCCGCCATGCCCGAAACCGCCAAGGGTCGGGCGGCACTGGAAGCCACGACTGACGAAATCATCGATTCCGAAGCGCTGCTGCGACTTGCCGAGCTGGAATTGCTGCAGCCGGCCGATCGGCGGGCCCGGCTGCTTGTGTTGTCGGCCTCCAAGCGCGTTTCTGTGGTCACAGCCGTCAGTCCGCGGGCGCTCGTCGACCTCGGCTACGTGCTGTTCGAAGCCTCAAGGCTGATCCGGGCCGTTGCCGAGACCTATGGTACGCGTCCGGGACGAATCGGCATGCTCAGGCTGTTCCGCGATGTCATTGCGCACCTCGCGGTGACCGGCTCGATCGCCATAGGTGATGGAATCGCGCAACAGTTGCTGGGTCATGGCATCGCGTCCAAGATTTCCGCGCGCTTCGGAGAAGGCGTCATCAACGGCCTGATGACCGCCCGCATCGGCATCGCGGCAATGGATCTTCTTCGACCGCTGCCCTTCAAAGCCGTAAAACGGCCCGGTGTCGCTGATTTCCTCAGCGATCTGACCGGTGGAATGAATGGAAAGTCGTCAGATTGACAATCCCTCCTGTTCAACGAGTGTATCCCCGCGACTGAAAATTCAACGATCCATGCCGGCAACTACTGGTATTCCCTGACAAGATTCCATTGCCCGAAGCAGCCAATTGTGCTTTAGAGAAACTCTCCATTAACCAATATCGGCCAAAACTGGCCGGCATGAGCTTTTTGCAGCTGACTTGAAAGGAAGCTACATGTTTTCGCGCGTGACACCGTTTGCCCTTGGCGTTGCGACATTTGCCGTGGCGACGTTTGCCACAATGACGCCGGTTGAAGCCGGCAATCGTGACAAGGTCTTCTTCGAGGGCGTTGAGGGCGAGTGGAGCGGCCCCGGCGAGATCGTCGCCGGCAAGTACAAGGGCACAAAATTCAACTGCACGCTGTCGGGAACGGCAGAAGACCGCGCGACCGGCATCACGCTCGACGGCTATTGCCGCGTCGGCATTTTCAGGCAGCCGATGAAAGCCGTGATCAAATCTGCCGGACGCAGCTACAAGGGCCAGTTCCTTGATGGCGCCGCGGGCAAGGGCCTCGACATCGTCTCCGGCAATGTGACGAACCAGAAAATGGTTGTCGGCATTACCCGCGCCAAGCTGAACGGAGCGATGATCGCCCGTCTGCAAGGCAAGAACACCATGACCGTGACGATCTCGGTGAAGGTCGAAGACCAGATGATCCCGGTGATCGGCATGTCGCTGAACCGCGAAACGGAAGAACTGGCGGTCGGTTCGATCAAATAGGCGCATTGACGCATGCAAAGATCAGCCGGGTTTTCCCGGCTTTTTTATTGGCTCACGATTTCCGCCACCAATCCCGCTGCTGACCTGCCACTTCGATTCCCGCCCTGTCGGCATCGGACAGCCAGGCTGTAACCGCCCTTCCCTCCAGGACGAGATCGGGCGCGATGTCGGCCAGCGGCATCAGCACGAAGGCACGATCCTTCATGCGCGGATGCGGCAGCGTCAGCCGTTCATCCGTCACCGACACGTCGCCATAGGCGAGTATGTCCATATCCAGCGTGCGCGGGCCCCAGCGCTCGGCCCGTATGCGCTTCATCGAGCGCTCGATGTCCAGGCAGAGATCCAGCAACGGGTGCGGGGCAAGCGTCGTGTGGATCGCAGCCGCCGCATTGAAGAACCACGCCTGATCGGTGTTTCCCCATGGCGGCGTGCGATAAAGCCGCGATACCGTGCTCACCGAACAGTCCCTGTGTTCGTCGAGGTGATAAAGGGCCTCGGTCATTGCGGCGACCGGATCACCGATATTGCCGCCCAGTCCCAGATATGCCGTCACATGCGGCTCATTCGCCGGCATGATGTTCGACGCTGACCTGCACGTAATCGAGCACGCCGGCAACCGGCGCATTTGGCTTGCGCATCGTGATCCGCGCCCGGCGGATCTGCGGGAACTGGGCTTCCAGCGAACGGGCGATATCCATCGCCAGCGCCTCGATCAGGAAGTAGCGGCGTCCGGTGACGATTTTCTCGATCACCTTAAAAGCCACGCCGTAATCGACGGTCGATTCGAGCGCATCATTTTCCAGCGGTCCATGCGGCTGCACTTCGAGCTCGGCATCGACGAAGAAACGCTGTCCCAGCACTTCCTCCTCGTCCATGACGCCATGGCGGGCGAAGAAAGCACAATTGGCAAGGGTGATCGTGTAGGTTCCGTTCATTGGTGTCGTTCCTTGCCTCTGTCAGATGCGCTTAGCATAGCATCTGTGACCTTTATCGCATCACTGTTGAATGCGACATCGTGAACACGAAAAATCGCCGCGCCGGCCATCCGCAGCAAGGCACTGCTCGCCGCCGTCGCGGCACCACGATCGGCTGGATCCCGGCCGGTGACCGTGCCGAGAAAACGCTTGCGCGAGGTGCCGGCGAGAAGCGGGTAGCCGAGCGCGTGCAGTTCCGGGAAACGTGCCATCAGCGCCAGATTGTCATGCGCGGTCTCCTTGCCGAAGCCGAAGCCGGGATCGAGCACGATCTGCTGCCGAGCCACGCCCGCAGCCGTGGCGATGTCGAGCGACTCGCCGAGGAACAGCAACTGATCCTCGATCGGGTCATCCAGCGTCTCGCGCCCGCGGCCCGTGTGCATGATCACCAGACCGGCGCCGGTCTCCGCCGCGACACCGGCGATCGCCGGCTCGCGCTGCAAGCCATGGACATCATTGATGACATGGGCACCGGCAGCAATTGCCTTGCGGGCCGTGTCGGCGCGGTAGGTGTCGATCGAGATAATCGCCTCGCAATGTGCGGCAAGACCCTCGATCACCGGCAAAACTCTGGCCTGCTCTTCGGCGGCGCTGACTTCGGCTGCACCCGGGCGGGTCGATTCGCCGCCGACGTCGATGATAACCGCGCCGGCCTTGACCGCCCGCAGGGCATTGCCGATCGCGGTATCGGTGCTCGCATTGACGCCACCGTCCGAAAATGAATCGGGCGTGACGTTGATGATCGCCATGATCAGGCCTTCCGGCCCCAGACAAAGAGTGCGGCCATGTGCCAGCTTCCAGTCAACCGGGTCAAAAGGCGAAGGCATGGGAACTCCAAGGGCAGCATTGCATTTTTGTGCTGATTGCATATTGCGGAGCGCCATACAATGTCCCATGGATGGCAAGCTGCGCATGCGGAGGATGTCATGAGCCGGTTCTGCGTCAATTTCGGGATCATATGCGCGACGCTCGCCTCCCTGGCTCCGGCGCAGCCGGTATCGGCTGACACGATTGTCCACAAGAAAATCACCTATTTCAGCATTGGCGGCCGCACAGCGGCCGATCTCGACCGTGAGATGATGCGGCGGGGACCGCTTTCCAGTACGACTGGACGGCGGCATCCCGGCGCCACCAGAATCCAGTTTTCCGGCAACGCCACCTTCGTCGGCAAGAACGGCCGCTGCACGATCGGCGGAGCCAAGGTGACGCTGGCGACCAAGATCATGTTGCCACGCTGGTCGAACCGAAATAATGCCAGCAGGAAGCTCGGCCTGATCTGGGATACGCTCTCGGCCGACATCAAGCGCCATGAAGAGCGTCATGCGGAGATCGCCCGCAATCACGCCCGTGCATTGGAGAGACAGATCCTCGGTCTGCCGGCCGCGTCAAACTGCGCGATACTGAAATCCAGGGTCAATGAAATCTCGCGGCTGGCCATGGTTGACCATGACAAGGACCAGAAGCGGTTCGACAGGGTTGAGGCAATCAATTTCGAGAAAAGAATGATTCGGTTGCTGAAATACCGGATCGAAGCGAAAAAGGCGCCGTAGCGGCGCCCGCAAACGTTTCCAGGGACTTTTCCGAGTAAAGCCTGTCGCTAATCAGCCAAGGCTTGCGCGAGCCTGTATCAAAACCTGTTAATTAACCCGTCAGAACTGCGAATTGCACTTGCAGCTTCTCTAATCTAGGTTCTCAATAACACTTGTGGATGAAATCTAAGGTACAGGGCGTAGTCATCCCGGGCGTTTGATGTGGTTTCCCTAGACGCATTCGAGTGGCTGCAGGTGTCTCCTCCCTCGCCTGTTTACGGTGCGTCTCTCTAGCCTCGCTCATCGAACAAGAGAGCGGGGCCTTTTTTTTGCAAACCATCGGCCTGGCAAGTCATTCCCGCCCTTCTGGCCGGTCAACCCTGCTTTTCAGGCCAATCAGCCCTGCTTTTCTGGAATGTGGACGACAAGCCCGTCGAGCGCATCGCTCATCCGGATCTGACAGCTCAACCGCGACGTCGGCCGGACGTCGTAGGCAAAATCCAGCATATCTTCTTCCATCGGATCGGGCTTGCCAGCCTGGTCGGCAAAGCTCTGATCGACATAGACATGGCAGGTGGCGCAGGCACAGGCTCCGCCGCATTCGGCCACAATTCCGGAAATGGAATTGCGGATCGCGTTTTCCATAACTGTTGAGCCGGTGGCCACTTCCAGGTCATGGCGCGTGCCGTCGAAGGCAACGATCGTGAGTTTGGGCATGGAATTCCTGATAGTGTTGGAAAAGACGAACGGACTGAGAGCCCTTGCATGGCGCCTTTTCCAACAAAAACCGGATTGCGTCAACAGCGTGTGCCGACGCAGTCAAGCGTTAACGCGACAGCTTGAGGATGAAGTTTTCCGCTTCGAGAACGGCCGCCCCCAACTGGGCAATGTCGCTCGCGTCGTTGGCCTGCTTCTCGAGGCGTTCAGCCGCGTCGGACACGTTGAACGCGCCGATGGCCAGCGCAGCCCCCCTGAGCTTGTGGGCGGTCTGGCAGATCGTTTCGGCCTTGCCGGTCGCAAGCTCGTTCATGCAGCTGCGCGCCTGGCGGGCGAATGTGTGGAGAACCTCGAGCTCGAGATTCTTGTCGCCGGATGTCTGGTGGGCCAGATGGACAAGATCGATCGGACGGTGTCTGGAGGGCGTGAAGCCTCGATAATTGTCGGGCGCTTCAAATGCGATACTCACGGCTGCCATTGGTATTTCCCTGTTTATGTTTGTTTGTGATACAGGCTTCTTACAGTTCGCAGCCGATCATCACATCGAACGACGTAACAATGCTTAATTGCGGCAATTTCGCGTTGGACAAAATTCAACTATGGTTAACAGCGTTTAAATACGTCAATTCGTTTACTTATTTACCGTCCTCATCCAAAAAATGCGTTAATAAATCATTAAGCGGATTGCGTTTGCCGGCCCAAGTGATTGTATCAAAACGACGTCTGTGCCACTACATTACGTGGAAAATTGCGGCTCCTTTTAACCAAAGGCCATGAATTCCGGGCGAAAAACGGGCTTACCGTCGATCAACAGGCGGCGATGTGCCAATATTAGCCGGCGAAGGCAGAGCTATGAGATCTGGAACTGGCCTCGTCAGTCCCTCCCATAGTACGAATACGAGGCGAAACGGAATGACGATCAAGACGGAAAAAGACGAGGTGGCCGAGAACGCCTACAAGGCGCTTGAGGAAGCTCTCGCCATCAATTTCCAGGAAAACCGCCCGCAGGGCGGCCTTGATCCTCGGGAGGGCAAATTGTCTGATGTAGCCAACCAATCCGCAAAACAAGCCGGCAAGGATGCTGGTCGTTCTGAGGAAATCGCTCGCGCCCTCGCTCCGGAGCCCGGACCGAAATCGCCATCGCACAAGCCGGCCAATGACCAGCGGCCGACCGCCAACGTCAATACCGTGCGCAGCATCGACGTGCCCAAGTCATCCAATCCGACACGGATAGCAGCGATCATCTCGTTGTTGTGGATATTGCTCGGCATCGGCACGGCGCATCTTCTCTATGCACCCGCTATCTGGCAGATCCGCTCGATGCAGGATCTCGTCGCCGTTCCCGGCGCACTGGCGATCATCGTCAGCACGGTCTTCCCGATCTTCGTGTTCTTTGCTTTCGCCACCATGATTGCCCGCGCCCATGAATTGCGGGCGGCAGCCCGCTCGATGGCCGAAGTTGCCCTGCGGCTCGCAGAGCCGGAAAATGCCGCCGCCGAGCGTATCATGTCGGTCGGCCAGGCGGTTCGTCGTGAAGTGACGGCCATGAACGAAGGCATCGAACGGACCATTGCCCGGGCGTCCGAGCTCGAAACGCTGGTGCATTCCGAAGTCAACGCGCTGGAGCGCAGTTATACCGACAACGAACTGCGCGTGCGCAGCCTGGTGCAGGAACTCGGCTCGGAGCGTGAGGCTATCATCGGTCACGCGGAACGCGTCCGGTCTTCGATTTCCAGCGCCCATGACCAGCTTCGGGAAGAACTGTCGACCGCCGGCACCAATATCGCCAAGAACATCGCGACATCCGGCGAAGCCGTCGCCCAGATGATCGACACCCAGGCCGCGATCATCATGCAGCGGACCGGCAATGCCGCCAATTCGATCGGCACGGTGCTCTCGGGCAAGACGGAGAACCTTGTCGCGGCCCTCAATACCTCCGGTCTGGCGCTCGCCGGCGAGTTCGACTCGCGGATCGAAGCATTGGGCGCAGCGCTCAGCGAACGCGGCAAGTCGCTGCTGTCCGAATTCGAGACGCGTGCATCCGTGCTCGATGCCAATACCGAAAAGCTCAACGCGGCACTGCAGGAGCGGACGCGCCAGCTCAACGAGACGCTCATTGCGAGGACTCGGCAGATCAACGAATCCCTGACCTCGGGCGGGCAGACGATCATATCCAGCCTCGATGGGGTGCTGAACACGCTGAATTCCTCTCTCGATGAAAAGAGCGCAAGCTTCCGTCAGTCGCTGAAGACAACCGCCGACGAAGCGGTCATGGATCTCGACCTGCGCTCCGGCTTCTTCGATGAAAAGCTGCGCTCGTCGGTCGATCTGGTCTCGTCCGCCTTCGATGGGCGCCTGACGGAATTCGCCGATGCTTTTGACAAGCGATCCGGTTCGCTGGACGCCAAGCTGTCCGAGAGCCTCGCCCGTATCAACGACTCACTCGGCAGTGGCAAGGATGCGCTCGACGGTATCCTGAATTCGTCACTCGAACGGCTGGAATCCTCGTTCACCGGCCAGTCGCTGGCGCTGGAGACCGCGCTTGGCACGGGTCAGGAATATATCGAAATGTCGCTCGACAGCAAGGTCGGCGAGATCACCCAGGTCATTGGTCGCGCCAACGAGCAACTCAATACCGGCTTTGGCGTCAAGGCGGACGAACTGGCCGCCAAGATCACCGACCGGACGGATGCAATTACGTCTGCCATCACCATCGGCCACGACAGGATGTCGTCACTTCTCGACAACAATGCGTCCGGCATCGCCACCGCGTTCGAGGAGACGCATCGCAAGCTCGACGATACGATCAGCGGCGGCCATCAGAAGATCGCCAGCCTGCTCGACGAACGCTCGACGGCCTTCGACAGAGCTTTCACCACGAATCGCGAGCGGCTCGAAGGCACGGTGACCGGTGGTCACCAGAAGATGGCGTCATTGCTTGACGCACAATCGGATGCATTCGAAACCGCCTTTGCCAGGAGCCATGAGCGGCTGGAAAACGCCGTTTCCGGCGGTCACGAGAAGATCGCCACGCTGCTTGAGGACAAGTCGACGGCGATCGAATCGTCCTTCAGGGGAAACCACGAGCGGCTTGAGACGGCTATCGGACGCGGCACCGAACTGATTACCGGCAGCGTCGAGGATGCACGCTCGCGCCTTTCGAAGACCTTGGGCGAAAGCGCGATCACCATCGCCGCAACTCTTGGCGAAAACCACAAGCGCATTGATGACACGCTTTCCGAGCGGACGGCCGCCATGGCTGAGATCCTGCAGGAGCGCAGCGCAAGTCTGTCCTCGACCCTGCAGGATGGCACGTCAAACCTTTCGGGCATACTCGGCGATGGCAGCGCAGGCATAGCCGATATTCTGCAGCAGCGGAGTGCGGGTCTGTCGGGCATTTTCCAGCAGGGCAGCGCGGGTCTGTCGACCATTCTGGAGGATGGCAACAGCGGTCTGGCCGGCATCCTGCAGGATGGTACCGCCGGTCTGGCCGGCATATTCCAGGACGGCACTACGGGCCTGTCGAAAATCGTGCGCGACGGCAGCGCCGGAATTTCCGAAATCCTCAGCGACCGCAGTGCGGGCCTCGCCGACAGCCTGCAACAAGCCACCACTGATCTGTCCGGAATCCTTAAGGACAGCAGTGCGGGCCTGTCGAATATCGTGCGCGACGGCAGCGCCGGAATTTCCGAAATCCTCAGCGACCGCAGCGCTGGCATCGCCGACAGCCTGCAGCAAGGCACGTCGGCGCTTTCCGGCATTCTCGATCGCCGCAGCACCGATATCGCCAGCAACTTGCAGCGAGGAACAACCGAGATTGCCGGAATTCTGGAGCAGCGCAGCGCCGATATCGCCAGCAACCTTCGCGAGAGCACGGAAGGCTTGTCAGGCATTCTGGAGCAGCGCAGCGCGCAGATGGCCGACATTGTCGATCGCGGCACCGCGCGCATCGATCAGTCGACCGGGGCTGCGACGCGCGAAATCGAGAATACGCTGACATCGACGGTCAGGGAGATCACCTCCGCCCTCGACAATGGCAGCGCCGACCTCTCGATCCAGCTTGCCTCGACGCATGAGCTCATTCGCGCCACGCTCGAGGACCGCACCCAGGCCATCACGATCGCGCTGGAGGAAGGCCGAAAGCAGATTGACGAAACGCTGCACGACCAGGCCACCACGATCGGCACCAGTATCGCCATGGGCGCCAGCATGCTGGAAATGTCCTTCGAGGACGGCGAGAGCCGGATTCGCGAGACTGTCGAGAAAAGCACGCGCGCGATCACCGATACCGTCGATTCCGCAGCGATCGGCATGACCGGCGCGATTGCCGACCAGACGGCAACGCTGTCGCAGGCCATGGCACGCAGTGCCGACGACCTGGAGGCCAGCGCCGCCCGTTTTGCGGAACGGATCGAAAGCCGCGAGAAAAACCTCAGGCAGGTCTTGGATGCCACCGCCGATTCTCTCGACGAACGCATGCAGGCCAGCTCGCTCGCATTTTCGAACGGCTCGAAGAAGATCGAGGATGTCCTGAGCGAGCGTGAGGCTAGTCTCGTCGCTGCCATCAACGGCATCGCGGAAACGCTGGATGAACGCCTTGTCAACACCGCATCCGGCATCACTTCGGGTGTCGAGGCAAATTATGACGCCATGCGCCACACGCTCGGCGACAGTGCTCTTACTCTGAACCAGATGGCCGAGCGGCTGATCACCCAGATTGGCTCACATCGCGACGCCCTGCGCGAAACCATCGACGCAAGCGGGGCATCGCTCGACGACAGGCTTCAGAATGGCGCGGCAAACATGCTGTCCAACATCATGATGCTGGATATGAAGCTGGAGGAGCGCGAAGCCGCGCTCAGGGACGCGATCACCGCCAGCGCGGCGGAACTCGACCGCGTCATCACTGCCAGCACCGGCACGCTCGCCGACCGTTTCGGCGACAAGGCCAGCGAAATCTCGCGTGCCGCCGATGCATTCTCCGACCGCATCGAGAACACCCTCACCTCCGTCACGCAGCGCTTCGACGAGACCGGCGGCCGCATCCTGACGAGCTTCGACAAGCTGGAAACCGGCATACACACCGATGCCGGCCGCTTTGCCGACGCAATCGATCAGGCGGGAAGCAACCTGCGTGATCTGGTCGAGGGGCAGTTGCAGAATTTCGACCAGATCGCCGGATCCGGGGCAGCCCGTATCGCCGAGACTTTCGAGACACGTACTGCCAGCATTGCCGAGACGCTGAATGCCGGTGCCTCGACCATCGCCGAGGCACTCGACGCGCGCGCGGCAGGCATTGCCGAAACGCTTGATAGCCGCGTGGCGAATATCGCCGAAACGCTCGATACGCGCACTGTCCTCATCGCTGAAACGCTTGACGTCAGCACTGCCAATATTGCCGAGACTTTCGACAGCCGCACCGCAAAGGTCGATGAACGGCTCTCGACCATGGATCGCGCGCTTGGCATCGGTCTCGACAACGTCTCGAGGATGATCGACGGCAAAGCCGCCGGATTGGCCACCACGCTGCGGACGGCTGTTATCGATGCTTCGCAGAACATGGATGAGGGCGCCACCCGTGCGATCGAATCGATTGCCAACAAGGGCATGGAATATGCCGATGAAATGGCGGCACGCAGCGCGGGATTCTCCAATCGCCTCTCGGAAGAAGCGGACGCGTTCTCCGGCCGGCTCTCCGGCGAGGCCGACGTCTTTGCCGGCCGCCTGTCGTCCGATGCATATTCGTTCAGCGACAGGCTTTCGAACACCGCTGACCGATATGTCGCGAGACTCTCGCAGGAAACTGATGCGCTCACTGGCAAACTGTCCACCGGCGCCGATGCCTATGCCGAGAGACTTGCGCAGAAAACAGAGATGCTGACGGGCAAACTGTCCACCGGCGCCAATACCTATGCCGAAAGGCTCTCGCAGGAAACAGAGGCGTTGACCGGCAAGCTGGCCGCCGGCGCCGATGCCTATGCCGAAAGGCTCTCGCAGGAAACAGTGGCGTTGACCGGCAAGCTCGCCGCCGGCGCCGATACCTATGCCGAAAGGCTCTCGCAGGAAACAGAGGCGTTGACCGGCAAGCTCGCCACCAATGCGGACGCGTATGCAGCACGGCTGTCGCAGGAAACAGAGGCGTTGACCGGCAAGCTTGCGACCAACGCGGACGCTTTCAGCAACAGGCTGACGACCCAGAGCGAGACGTTTACAAGCCGCTTATCGACCGAGGCGGGTGCGTTCACCGACAATCTCGAAACGCGGGCGACGGAGTATTCCGAGCGGCTTTCGACCGAGGTCGCAAGCTATTCCGGCACGCTTTCCGAGCAGACCGACAATCTGGCGCGATCGCTTGCCCGCAATGCCGGCGAATTTGCGACCCGTGTCGGCGCTGCCAGCACAAAGGTAGCGGCAGACGCTGCTGCCATACACGACAGCATGGATGTCGCGGAAAAGGCGCTCGCTGCCCGCAACGATGCCATCCGTTCCACGCTGGACGACCGGACACGTGAACTGAATTCGATGCTTGCCGCGCGTTCCTCGGAGCTCGCGCGCATCATCGACGAGAAGGCACGGCCAGCCGCCGCTAGCATCTCCGACATCAGCCGCGACGCGGTCGAGCGGATCAGCCAGGCGGTCCAGGAGGGGGCAAACACGCTGCGCTCCGAGAATACCACTCTGCTTAATGCCATCGCATCGCGCACGGAAGAGACGGCGCGCACTGTGGGCAACGCGGAACAATCCCTGCGGACAACCGTGCTCGACCTTGTGAACGCGCTTGACCAGAGCAGCTCGGGCATTCAAAAGCTGGTCACGGATACCGGCGTCAATCTGAACGCGATCGACGAGGCACTCAACACCAGTGCCGATCGCTTTGCCGATACCGCAGCCCGCGCTTCGGATTCTTTCAGCGCATCTACACGCCTGCTCGAGGGCAATGCCGACCGGCTTTCCAACGTCTCGAGCGAAACATTGTCGCAGATCGGCAGCATCGTCGGGCGTTTCGACGACCATTCGAAGGTGCTTGGACAGGCGTCGGATCTGCTTTCCGCAGCGCAGTCCAACCTCGTGTCGACGCTCGAAGAACGCGAAGATGCGCTGCAGACCCTCGCGGTCGGTCTTCTCCGTCGCTCGGAGGAAATCGAGAACACCATGCGTTCTCTCGCTGGTCTGGTGGAAGCCGCCTTCGACCGGGCCGAAAACCGCTCCGGCCAGATGTCGACCAACCTCAGGAGTGGTGTGCAGGCCTCGTTCGCGGAAATCGGCAAGATTCTCGGCGATACCGAAAAGCGTGCGACCAGCATGGCGGAATCGATGCGCACATCGATCTCTTCCGCCGCAACGGACGCCTCCGCGTCCGTACAAGCAACGCTCGCAAAGGCCAGCGAAAGCGCCGAGGAGGTCGCATCCCGCCTGCGTGGCAGCGTGTCCTCGTCGCTCGCCGATGTCGACCGCCAACTGGGCGAAACCGGCAAGCGCTCGGCTGCGACCGCCAACCAGCTTCGCGATGCGCTCAAAGAAGCCATCGATGAGGCCGTGGGCCGCTTCTCCGGCGCCACCGACGAGATCCGCCGCACTGCCGGCGAGATCCGCAAGGAACTGACCGACACCCGCGCCGAACTCAAGCGGGGCGCCTTCGATCTGCCCGAGGAAGCCAAGGAAAATGCCGCACAGATGCGCCGCGCGGTTGCCGAACAGGTACGCGCGCTGCAGGAGCTTACCGGCATTATCGGCGTCTCTTCTGCGCATCTCGAAACCCCGAAGGCCGTGCGGCACGAAACGGTGGCGCGGCCAGAGCCCGTTCGCCCGGAACCCGCTCGACAAGAGCCTGTGCGTCAGGAACCCGTTCGGCAGGAGACTGTGCGTCAGGAAATCATCCGCCAGGAGCCGGTGCAGCCGCGCCGCGAGCCGGTCGTCGCCGTACGTCAGCCCGAAATCAAGCCGGCGGTACGCGAAGAGGACGTGCGCGCGGCAGCCGTCATTGCCGAGCGTCCAAAGCGGACCGAGCCTGTCGTCGAGCAACGATCTGCTCTGGAGCGCCCCGCACAAGAGCCGCTTGGCCTGCGTGGAACCCTTGGTACTGAGCGTCGCGCGCAGCCCGCGCAGATCCAGCCGCGGGAAGTCGCTCGTCCGGTAACACCTGAGGCGGCACCACGTCGCGACGAAAACCAGGGCTGGATCAGCGATCTCCTACGCAACGCATCGCGCGAGGAAAACGAGGAGCAGGCTCGCCCGGTCGCGACAGCGCAGCCTGCCGCCCGTCCGGACAGCCGCAATCCGCGCCATGTCGTCGAATCGCTAAATTCGCTGTCGGTCGATATCGCCCGCGCCATCGATCACGATGCTTCGGTGGAACTCTGGCGCCGCTATCAGCGCGGTGAACGGGATGTCTTCACCCGCCGTCTCTATACGCTGAAGGGCCAGCAGACCTTTGACGAGATCAAGCGAAAATATGACCGCGAGCCGGAATTCCGCACTGCAGTCGATCGCTACATCAACGATTTCGAGAAACTGCTGGCCGACGTCGCCCGCAATGATCGGGACAAGGCGCTGACCCAGAGCTACCTGACGTCCGATACCGGCAAGGTCTATACGATGCTGGCGCACGCAGCCGGCCGGTTCTCTTAAGCGCCATTCCAAATCAACCATCAAGAGGCCGTGTCATGCGGCCTTTTTCTTGAGCGGAGATATCGATGGCGAAAGTAATCAGCGACGGTAAAGACGCTGTCGATCAATTTCTGAGGACACTCGACCATCCGCGCCAGTCAGACATCGAGACGCTGCGGTCGATTATTCTAGATGCCGATCCCGCGATTTCCGAAAAGGTGAAATGGAATGCACCAAGCTTTTATTTCAGGGACGATTTCGCAACGATGAAACTCAGGCCCGATGCAACGCTGCAACTGATCATGCATACCGGCGCCAAGACCAGGCAAAGCGCCATTTGCAAAAGTGCAATCGAGGATTCCAACAGACTGTTGACTTGGGTCGCTGATGATCGCTGCGTCATCACATTCGATCCCGGCGAGGATGTCCTCGCCAAACCGGCGGACTTGCAGAACATTGTTCGTCAATGGATTGCATTGATCTGACGATCAGATCGATTTCAGCGTCCAGCCGACGATATCAGCGGTTACCTTGGCAAAGGCGGCATCCAGCGCGGCAATGAAAGCGGGATTGCCCGCGCCATTGACCGGAGCCGTCGCCGAGAATACCCGCTGAGCCCGGACGGATCCATTGCGGTCATTGAGGATTTTGACCGAAATCTCGACATTGGCATGATCGCCGCCGGTGGTCTCGATCTGGAAGGCGCGGATGTCGGTAACCACCTGAAAATCGATCGCCAGTCCCTCGCCCGGCTTGCCGACGCCGCCGAGCTTGCCGGAATTCTCATAGGCTTCGACGAGCTTGGCTTGCACCATTTTCGGCAGCCGGTCGCTCCATCGGGCTTCGCTGAGATACTGGATTTCAGATTGCGTGACACGGATGACGATCTGCTCGGAGTCGAGTGCCTTCAGCGCCGCGGGCTCGGGAATCAGTATCTGCTTGTTCTTCGCCTTCGGACCGGCAATTTCGGGCATGGCTGACAGTGCGAAAGTGTCGTCCTTCGCCTTGCCGCCGCAACTGCTCAATCCGATCAGGGCCAGGACCAGAATTGACGCCCGGCCCGCCCACAGAATCGCATTCACTCCCATACCCGCCCCATGCCCCATTACCGCCTCGTGCGGCCGTCATATTGCTTCACATCCTCGCCACCGAAAAGCAGTCGCTGGGGATCTTTGTCAAGTCGCGTGATCGCTGTATCCAGGCTCTTCATCGTCCGGCGCGTGTCATCGACCAGTCCCTCGATATTCTTAAGGCCGGAACCCGAGAAACGGGTGAGATTGTCGGCGATCGGACCGATCTTGGCATTCAATGTGTCCGCCACCTGCTTGAACGATTTCAGCGTTGCCCGCGCATCGGCAAACAGCGATGCGGAATCACCCGTGCCGAGGAAACTATCGACCTTCGCAAGCACGCCATCGACGCGGCCGGATGCCTTGTTCAGCTTTGCTGACATTTCAGAAATATTGGTAATCGTCTTGTCGATATCGCCGCGCCGCTTGTCGATATCCTGAGATACGCCCTTGAACGTGCCGACCGCCGTGCGGGCATCGGCCACGGCCGCCCGGATATCGTCCAGGGCGCCCTGAACCTTCTGTGGATCGACAGCGGCAACGAGCTTGTCGATCTTGTCGAGCGACTGGGTGGCCTTCTCGCCGAAAGTCTTGTAGGTCGCCAGCGTCTCGTTGATGTTCTTGACTGCGGTACCCGCATCCTTCACGGCGAGCTTGACGTCGTCGACGACCGCGCCAACCTTGCCCGAGGCGGAGGCCAGGTCGGCACTGACCTTCTGGGTGTTGACGAGGATCGCATCGATCTTCTTGGGATCGACCGCCTTGATGAGGCCTTCGGCGGCGGCAAGCGTCGAGTCAAGCCGGCCGGAGAGCGTCTTGATCGTCCCGGACAGCGAACTGACGCTTTCCAGGAATTTGTCGATGCCATCGGCATTGTCCTTCAGCGCCTTGGTGAAGACCTCGACATTGGCGATCGTGTTGGTCAGCGGCTTGCGGTTGTCGCTGATGAACTCCTGCAGGATCACCAGCGTCTTGTCCGTCTTGTTGAGGATTTCGCCTGCCGTTGCAACGATGTTGGTGACACCGGACTGCATCGCGCGGATTGTCGCCACTTTGCCGGCCTTCGACGCGGTGATGAGGATAGGTTCGTCCTTGGGGTTGCCACCGGAGAGTTCGATATAGGCGGCCCCCGTGAATCCCTGCACCTCAAGCACGGCCTTGGTCGTCGGATAGACGGGTGAATCCGAGCGAATCTCGGTGACCGCAAGGGAGAAAGCCGGATCGTTACGATCGAAATCCAGCGCCCTGACGGAGCCGATCGGGATGCCATTGAAACGGACCGGCGAGCCAACGCTCAGGCCATTGGCCGATCCGGGAATGCGCACGATTAGCCGCTCCATCTTTCCTTCGCGGCCATAGACCGACATCCAATAGACGAATCCAAAAGCAAGCAACATCACAACAACGGTGAAGAAGCCGACAATCGCGTAATTTGCTTTTGTTTCCATCAATAAACCGTCTCAAGTTCCATTTCGTTCCCGGCTCTCGCTTTATACACGACTACTCGTCACCAGCCCGGGAATAGAGCGTGCGCGCTTGCCCCGGAAATAGGACTGTACCCATTCATCAGGGCAATCAAGCATGTCCTTGATCGTTCCTTCGACCAATACACGCTTTTTCCCGAGAACGGCAATCCGGTCACAAACCGAAAACAGGCTGTCGAGGTCATGGGTAACCATATAAACTGTCAATCCCAGCGTATCGCGCAATTTGGTGATCAAATCATCGAATTCGGCGGCGCCGATCGGGTCGAGACCGGAGGTCGGCTCATCGAGGAAGACCAGCGCCGGATCGAGCGCCAGGGCGCGGGCGAGCGCGGCCCGCTTGGTCATGCCGCCGGAAAGCTCGGACGGGTATTTGTCGGCCGCTTCCGGCGCCAGGCCCACCAGTTCGATCTTCAGCCGCGCCAGTTCATCCATCAGCGATTTCGGCAGGTCGAGATATTCCCGCATCGGAAACTGGATGTTCTCTTTCACGGTCAGCGCCGAAAACAAGGCGCCGTGCTGGAAAAGTACGCCCATCTTCATATCGAGTTGATAGCGCTCGTTGTCGGGCAGGTTGCCGTAGTCCGCGCCAAGGATGCGGATCTCGCCTGCCCGCTTGGAAATCAGCCGCAATATCGTCCGCATCAGGACTGATTTGCCGGCTCCGGAGGCACCGACGAAACCGAGGATTTCGCCGCGATAGATATCGAGATCGAGGTTCTCCAGCACGATATGATCGCCGAAGCCGACGGTAATGCCACGCGCCGAAAGGATCGTCTCGCGTTCATGTTCATTTGTTGGTGGAGGTTGGTCGGACATCGGCGGCCTCAGAAATCGATTGCCGCGTAGAACATGGCAAACAGCCCGTCCACGAGAATGACGACGAAGATCGCCTTGACGACCGCAGCCGTCACGTGCCGGCCGAGGGATTCGGCACTGCCGCCGACCTTCATGCCTTCGACGGAGGCGACGACGCCGATGATGACGGCCATGAACGGCGCCTTGAGCATGCCGGACACCAACGTAGACATGTCGATGGCCTGCTGCAGGCGCGACAGAAACACCGCAAACGTAACACCTGAATAGAGGTTTGCGACAACCGCAGCGCCAGCCAGGGCCGCGAAATTGGCAATGACGGTCAGCAACGGAAGGGCGATCGTCAACGCCAGCAGCCGCGGAAACACCAGAACGCCGACCGGATTCAGGCCCATGACATGCAGTGCGTCGATCTCTTCCCGCATCTTCATCGAGCCGATTTCGGCGGTGATGGCGCTGCCCGAGCGACCGGCGATCATGATCGCGGTCAGCAGCACGCCGATCTCGCGCAATTGCAGAATGCTGACGAGGTCGACGACGAAGATTTCCGCGCCGAAATAACGAAGCTGGAACGCGCCTTGCTGGGCGATGATCGCGCCGATAAGAAAGGACATCAGCGCGATGATCGGCACGGCATTGACCGCCATCTGTTCCAGCTGGGTGAAAACGGCCGCCGGCGACAGGCCGCTGCCGCGCCCGAGCTTCAACTGCGCGCCGCGCACCGCCGAGCCGATAATGCTCATTGCCTGGAGCGTATCCTGCCCAAGGCCGGCCATCGCTTCACCCAATGGGGCAAAAAGCCGCTCGAAGAGGTTACGTTTTCTCGTCGAGTCAAACTCCGGTTCAGGCAGCGTATCCGGAAGCGCCGCGATGAGCTCGGTCATGCCGGCGCGAGCATCGTTGACGCTGACGGCAGAGGATTTCTTTTCGAGAGCGCTCAACAGCCTTCGGATCAACCAGGCGCCGCCAGTGTCGAGGCTGGTGATCCCCGATAGATCGAGCGTCGCCGCACCGGAAAAATCCGCGTGTTCAAGGTCCCGAAGCGCTTTCTCGACGCCGGCAATGGTGCTGTTCAGCCACGCGCCGTCCAGGCGGACCAGCAGCCCACCTTGGGGGTAGTCGATAGTCAGGCCGGCTTTATCGGCCGCATCCGCCATCTGGCTGTCCTCGTCCTCGGGTTCGCGAGCGCCGATCATCGGTTTTTTTGTGATAAAACAAGACGATTCGGTTGGTGCTGCACACGTTGACAATAGATTGACAGCCTATTCAAGACGGTTCGCATCAACCACCGGGAAACAAAGGGAATTGAACTTGCCGCGTCACCTCGAAACCACAATCGCCCGATTTCCGATCGCCGGGGAGTTCAGGATTTCCCGCGGCTCGAAGACTTCGGCCGATGTCATCATCTGCACGATCCACGACGGAGAATTCCAGGGGCGTGGCGAATGCGTGCCTTACAAGCGTTATGGCGAGACTCTGGACAGCGTTGAAGCGGAGATCACAGGCCTCTCCGAAACCATAGCCTCAGGCATGAACCGCGAGGAGCTGCAGGACAGGCTGCATGCGGGCGCGGCGCGAAATGCGATCGATTGCGCCCTGTGGGATCTGGAGGCAAAGATCAGCGGCATTTCCGTCGCCGAACGGCTTGGTTTGAAATTGCCGAAATCGCTGACGACGGCCTACACCATATCGCTTGACCAACCCGACAAGATGGCTGCGCAGGCGGCCAGCTATGCCCATCGCGCGCTGCTGAAGATCAAGATGGGAACCGAGGATGATGAATCGCGCATTCGCGCGGTGCGGGCAGCGGCGCCGAACGCCGCCCTGGTTCTCGATGCCAACGAAGGCTGGACGGAAGCCAATATCGCCCACCATCTCGGCGTTTCGGCGGAATGCGGCGTCGCTCTGGTCGAACAACCGCTGCCGGCAGGCAAGGACAATATTCTCGCGCATATCGACCATCCACTGCTGATCTGCGCCGACGAGAGCGCGCATATCACCGCCGATCTGAGCGTTCTCGTCGGAAAATACGATGCGATCAACATCAAGCTCGACAAGGCCGGGGGGCTGACGGAAGCGCTGAGGATGAAAACCGAAGCTGAACGGCTGGGCTTCCGGATCATGGCCGGCTGCATGGTCGGTTCCTCGCTCGCCATGGCGCCGGCTGTGCTGCTTGCGCAGGATGCAGCCTTCGTCGATCTCGACGGGCCGCTGCTGCTCGCCGAGGATTGCACGCCGTCGCTGCGGTACGAGGCTTCGCTGGTCTATCCGCCCGAGCGCGCACTCTGGGGCTGAAGCGTCATTGCCACGACCACGGAAATCACACCGACAACCGCCACCAGCGCCATCGAGTAAAAGCCCTCGACACCGTAGATCTGGAAAATATAGCCCGACGCCCAGGCCGTGACCACGTTGAACAGCGCGATGAACGTCTGGTAGAACCCTTGGGCCGAGGCGCCCTTCCCGTCCGCCACGCGGCCCATCATGAAGCGCTGTATGCCGACGTGGATGATCGCGAAGGTGAAGGCATGCGTGCATTGCAGCGCGAGATGCGGCCAGAACCCTTCCAGCAGCGGAAAGATGCACCAGCGCGCCACCGCAATCACCGAGCCCGTCAGGATCAGGCCCCAGATGCTGAAGCGCGACAGCAGACGTCCCGACACGAAAAACAGGGTTATTTCGGCAACGACGCCGGCGGTCCAGAGAAGGCTGATCTGGAAACCGGAAATGCCATTCGACGCCCAGTAATTCGTCGCGAACGCAAACAGCATGCCGTGACTGCCCTGAACGAGCGCCGCGCCGACGATCACCAGCAGGAAATCCAGATGCCAGAATGGGCTTTTGGACAAGGTGGAGCCATGCATCGCCTCCGCGACCACAGGCTTGCTCTGGCCGAGTCTCGGCGCGGCGATCGCCATGACGATTGTCATCACGAAGAAAATAGCCATCGACGGCAGCACCATCGCGCCACCGAACAGATCCAGCAACCAGCCGCCGATCAACGTGGCGAATACGAAGGCAACCGAACCCCAGAGCCGCAGGAAGCCATAATCGAAACCCCAGCGGCGAACGCCCGTCACCAGGATTGCCTCGGCGATCGGCACATAGGGCGCATAGAACAGGCTCTGGAGCGCGTACATCAGCGCAACGGGCCAGAAGCTGTGGGTGAAGAACATCATCACGGTGGTGACGAGCGAAACGATCCCCGACCACAACATCACGATCGATCGGTCACTGACCCGATCTGCGACCATGGCGCCCAGCGGCACCCCGATCATGCGCACCAGAAACGGGATCGAGACGATAAAACCGATTTCGACATCGGTTATCTTCATGTCTTCGAGGAATACCGGAAAATAGAGAAGCCCTATGCCGTTGACAAGCATCGGTGCGCAGAAGAGCAAAGCGGCCCGCCAGGCAAATAATCGTGGCACATCAGAGGCAGGCGCGGGGCTTGACAGTACGAGCATGCTTCAATCCAGAATTGCCGTGACTTCGGCGATCCAGGAGAATCATCCGGTGCAGTTTAACTTTTCGGCATGAAGGGTCGCTACCACCAGCGGATTCCAAGGCCAAGGCGAATTCCCGCAATATTTGAAATTATTCGGCTTAATGACAATCCTGCAACATCGCAGTGTCACGTCGGCCTGACCGAATAGCCGCGTGGACATCCTTGAGGGCGCCGGCCACGTGGTGGACTTTCGACACCCGAGATGCTCGTCGGCATCGAAAATCGCCGAGATCGCCCAGGTTGCATTTCTTGCCTCATATTCGGAAATCGTGATTATATCGATTAGATCACGATTTCTCGCATTTTTCCACGAACTTTGCCGAGACTTGTATGGAATCGGATGCTGGATTCGCATTTCCGTGTTGAATTTTGCCAGAATCTGGCCTTCTGTTGGTAAATCAGGAAGTCGCACGGAAATCGCAACAGCTCCTAGCCGCATAACCTCTTCACAACCGACGGGTAGCCGCATCCCCGGTTTCAGATCCAGTCAAGCGGCGCGAGGAAACGGAATGTCCAGCATCTACACCGGCCCGGTATTCGAGATGGCCCGCAACCAGTTTACACATGTCGCCGATTACCTCGAGATTCCCGAAGGCAAGCGCGACCGGCTGCTCTATCCAAAACGGGCGATCGCAATTTCCTGCCCGATCAATCTCGACAATGGCGAAACGGCGGTGTTCCAGGGCTATCGCGTCCAGCATCACCTGACGCTTGGACCGACCAAGGGTGGCACCCGGTTTGCGCCGAGCGTTGATATCGGCGAGGTTTCGGCGCTGGCGATCTGGATGAGCTGGAAATGCGCCCTGGCCGGCCTGCCCTATGGCGGCGCCAAGGGCGGCATTACCGTCGATCCCCATTCTCTGTCGATCCGAGAACTCGAAAACCTTTCCCGTCGCTACATGCAGGAAATGATTCCCTTCGTCGGGCCGCATGTCGATGTCATGGCGCCGGACATGGGCACAAATGAACAGGTCATGGCCTGGTTCATGGATACCTATTCGATGTATCAGGGGCGCACGGTCAGCGAAATCGTCACCGGCAAGCCTGTCTCTTCGGGCGGCACCGAAGGACGGCGCGAGGCCACCGGTCTGGGCGTCGCCCACCTGATCGCGCGGGCGATGCAACGTCTGCAGATGAACCCTGCCGGCGCAACGGCTATCATCCAGGGCTTCGGCAATGTCGGCTCCTATGCGGCACTCGAACTGGCTCAGCAGGGCATCAGGATCATCGGCGTTTCGGATCATACGGCCTGCTATTTCGACCCGAACGGCTTTGATGTGAACACTCTGCTCGCCTATGCCGGCAAACATGGTTCGCTCAAAGGGTACTCGACCGAGGCTCTGTTCGATCCTGACCAGTTGCTCGTACAGGCGTGCGATATCCTCGTGCCGGCGGCGATCGAACGGGTGATCGATGCGGATGTCGCCGCAAAACTCAAATGCCGGATTCTCGCCGAAGCCGCCAATGGCCCGACGACGCCGGAAGCCGACGCGGTTCTCGATCAACGCCGCCGGGAGATCTTCATCATTCCCGATATCCTTTGCAATTCCGGCGGCGTTATCGTCAGCTATTTCGAGTGGGTGCAGGACCTGCAGCAGCTTTTCTGGCGGCGCACGGAAGTGCTCAACCGGCTCAGGGACTTGCTGGACAACGCGTTCGAGCGGGTGATGGTGCGGGTGGAAAAGGATGCGATCTCACACCGCGTCGCGGCAATGGCAATAGGCGTCGACAAAGTGGCTCAGGCGAAGGCCACGAGAGGCCTGTTTCCTTGAGGCTTTATCGAATCCGGGAGTGCTGCGCGCGCTCCCGTTTGTCTCCGGTCCATGGAAAAGGGGCAGGTCACGCCGCCTGAACTTCCTTCATCGGCGCGGCGAGCAGGCGGATCGGCACCAAAGGTCCATCGGTCGGTTTGATTTGGCTGACATTCTGCCAGCGCACAAGCTCCATCCGGCCATCGAAGTGCTCCACGATCGCCGTGCAGCTTTCGACCCAGTCGCCGGTGTTGATATAGGTGATACCGCCGATATCCTCGATGACCGCATGATGGATGTGGCCGCAGATCACGCCATCCACTTGGTGGCGTCGGGCTTCCTCGGCGACGACATGTTGAAATTCACCGATGAAATTGACCGCGCGCTTGACCTGCAACTTAGCCCAGGCGGAGAACGACCAGTAGGACAGGCCAAGCAGCCGGCGAACCCTGGCGATCCAGACGTTCAGCACCATAGCCATATCGTAGGCCCAGTCGCCGAGATGGGCGATAAATTTGGCATTGCGCACCACCACGTCGAATTCGTCACCATGCAGCACCAGATAACGCTTGCCGTCGGCGGCCTGATGGATGATGCTTTTCTCGACTTCGATGCCGCCGAAATGAATGCCGGGATAGTCGCGCATGAAGGCGTCGTGGTTTCCCGGGATGTAGATGATGCGGGCACCCTTGCGGCCCTTGCGGAGCAGCTTCTGGACGACGTCATTGCAATTCTGCGGCCAGTGCCAAGAGCGCTTCAACCGCCAGCCGTCAACGATATCTCCGACCAGGATGATATTTTCGGCATCATGGACACGTAGGAAATCGAGAAGAAAGTCCGCCTTGGCAGCCTTCGAACCCAGATGAATGTCCGACAGAAAAATCGTCCGGTACTTGCGTTCTTCGCTATCTTCCTCGGGAATTTCAGCGTGTTCGGACATCGCAGGCCTCATATGGTTTTCATACAATCGAAAACCAGAGTCCTGTTTCAGCATTGTGACAAAGCGGCGTTAACCCTGGGGATTAAGCGGACCTTCACGCTTTTAAGTCAAAACTAACTTAGGAAACCGCAGTCCGCCACGAAAAGCTCCGCGAAATCGCTCATGCCCAGATTTGCCAGAACCGCCGCAATGGCGTTGCTCCTCGGCCTTTGTTCCAGTAGTGCTGCAACGGCATCGCTGATCTGCGACCGTCTGGGTTTCGAGCTGGCCAATCTTTCCCAACAGATCGGGCCGACCGCGGAAGCGCGCAAATATGCCCGCGCCATCGTTGAACAGAAGCAGAGCTTGCGCGCGCTCGGCATGACCATGCGCAAGGGTGGCTGTTCAAGCGGCAGCCTCACGATGATCGGCGGTCCGAACGAGACCGAATGCAGCCATCTCGAAAGCAAAAAGGCGCGGATGGTGCGCAACTTGCAAATCCTCGAGAGCAAACGTGTGTCGGTGCTCTCGGAGGACCGAAGCGGCCTCGAACGCCAGCGGCTGGTCGCGGCGCTGGATGACAACCGCTGCAACGAAGAGCCCGTTCTTGTCAGTACGCCGGGCGATGGCCTCATGACATCGGATGATGACGGCACGGAACCGTTGGTCCGCGACGATCCGAGCGGTTTCGAAACCATCCGCGTACCCTCAACGGAACCCAACTATAACGGCAGCCAATTCATCGATCTCGGCGGCGCCGCCATGAACGGCAATTTCCGGACAATGTGCGTGCGCACCTGCGACGGGGCCTATTTCCCAGTCTCCTCACATGCATCGGCGACGAATTTCCGCCGCGATGCGCAAGTTTGCTCGATGATGTGCCCGGGATCGGAAACCGAGCTCTATTATCACTCCATCCAGTCGGAAAGCACCGAGATGCGCTCGACCCTGACCGGCCGGCCCTATGACGAGCTGGAAAACGCCTATCGCTTCCGCACCAAGAAAGCAGAGAACAAGGCCGAATGCGGCTGCAACTTCGCGCTTTATTACCAGGAGATGAAGAGGCGCCAGTCTTATGTCAATGATCCCGCCAGCATTCCGCAGAAGCAGAGTTCCATCGTCTGGCTGACGCCCGCACTGCGTTCAAGCCTGCAAAAGCCGGCTGAGATGGCCTCCGCTGAGCTGAAGCGCCTGGAGAGGGCATACGTGCCCGACAACCAGATCAGGGTCATCGGCCCACAGTTCCTTCCGGACAAGGGTATTGATTTCACCCGGCCGCTTGCCGACCCGTCCAGATGAGGTTCCGTCCTCGCAGCTGAATCGGCGGCACCATCCGCTGCGAAAGCACGTGAAATTCGATTTTGGCGGCGACATCATGATCGTCAAGAACATCACGGCAAACTGATCACCGCCGAGGCTCTTCTGATCGGAGCGTAACTTTTCCGGTCTTGGTGGTTTCAATCATGGGCGGTCTCGCTCTACAGTCTCCCCGAAAGAATCGCGGGGAGATTGGAACATGAACCAGAAGGTCGTTCTCAACTGGGGTATATCGAGCTTTTTCGGTTGGGGCGTGTACGGCCTGAATCTGGCGCTCAACTGGGCGCGCGATGGCGGCATTGAGGCGCGCAGCTCTTTTGCCTTCAGCCATGAGCAGGTCGTCGTCGATCCCCTGCGACGCCTGTCGCTTCGACAATTCGATACCAACACGCGCCAGTTCACGCAGGCGCTGAAGGAACGCGAGGGACAAGCCGTCTCGGTCGACGCAGTCGTGCTTTCGGCCCTGGGCAACGAATTCGCCGGCGCGAAGGCGACGGCCAATACCGATTTGCACGGCGCACCGACCATCGCTGTCGTGTTCTTCGAAATGCCGCGACTGTCGGAGGCCGTCCTGGAACGCGCCCGCAGTTATCCGCTGATCATCTGCGGCTCGACATGGAACGAGAAGATCCTGCGCGCGCAGGGCGTAAACTCGGTGACAACGGTGATCCAGGGCATAGATCCGTCGCTGTTCCACCCCGCGCCGCGCCAGGGCATTCTTTCGGATCGCTACATGGTGTTTTCAGGCGGCAAGCTCGAACTCCGCAAAGGCCAGGATCTGGTGATGGCTGGATTTGCGCGCTTTGCCAAGCGGCATCCGGAAGCATTGCTCGTCAGTGCCTGGCACAGCCCCTGGCCGCAGTTGGCGAAGAACATCGACGTTTCCCGCAAAGCGGCGCCCCTGCCCTTCAACGACAGCGGCAAGCCTGATCTTAATGCCTGGGCGCGCGAAAATGGGCTGGCGGACAACCAGTTCCTCGACGTGGGCGCCGTTCCGAATGCGCTGATGCCGCAGATCCTGCGCGAGATGGATGTCGCACTTTTCCCGAACCGTTCGGAAGGTGGAACCAATCTCGTGGCAATGGAGGCGATGGCCTGCGGCATACCGACGATCCTGTCGGCCAATACCGGACATCTGGACCTGATCGATGGCCAGAACTGCTATGCGCTCGAAGAGCAAAGGCCGGTATCGGGCGATGGCGCGGCTGTCGGCGATGTCGCTGGCTGGGGCGAAAGCAGCATCGACGAGATCGATGACAAGCTCGAACAGGCGTGGCGCGATCGCAACGATGCCCGCCGACGCGGTGAGCGAGGTGCGGCAAAGCTCGCCGGCTTCAGCTGGGCAAGAACTGCCGACCAGATGCGGTCGATCATCAAGGCTTACTGATTATCAAGCTTCCGCCTGACGGCCTCGACGGCGCGGTCCACGACCGGGCCGTAGTCCTCGCCGCGCTGCTGTCGGACGAGTTGCATGGTTGGGTACCAAGGCGTATCCGTCCTCTCCATCATCCAGCGCCAATCGGGTACGGCTTTCAGCAGCGCTATCGAGGGGCGACCGAGCGCACCGGCAAGATGCAGCGGCGCCGTACAGACTGAGACAACCTGATCAATACCCGCCATGATAGCCGCGGTATCGGCGAAAGAGTCGGCGCCCTTGTCCATATCCGGGCCGGGATGCTCCAGCGTGAAGGACAGGCCGCGCACCCGCCAGCCGGAGGGCGTATCCGCAGGCTCCAGATCCTCGGCGGCAAGCATCTGGAGCGCAATGAGGCGGGTGCCTGCGAGCGCTGCAAACGGCGCCAGGGTTTCTGCCGAGGGCAAGCTGCGTCCGCGTTCTGCGGGTGAATTCGGATTGCCTTGCCAGACCAGGCCAATCGAAGGACGAGATGAGCCAAGCTTCAGCCGGCTGCTCCACTTCGTGGCTACGGCAGGCTCCGCAGTCAGAAACGCGGATGCAGCGGGCACCGAGCCGGCGGTCAGTTTCAACCGATGCGGCAGGCTGAGGAGCGCGACCTGGAAATCCGCGTCCGAGGCACGATGCGCGCCGGTGACGGTCACGGCAAACGGCATCGTCTTGAACAGACGCTCAAGGTTCTTCGGCACATGGAACACGATGTCACCACCTAGAGACGCCAGCATGCCCAAGATCTTTGCGAACTGAATGCTGTCGCCGAGCCCCTGTTCCGAATGTACAATCAACCGCTTGCCGTCCAGTTTTTCGCCTTTCCAGACGGGCACATCCCTGTAGGCGGGCTTCTCGAAGAAATCAGCCGTATCCCACCGCCACTCGTATTCACGAAAGCCGGCGGTGAAATCGCCGAGCCTCAGCAATATATGGCTGAGGTTATAGTGGCCTTCAGCCAGCTCCGGCCAGCTTCGGACCGTTCGGCGAAAATATTCGGCAGCTTCGTACAAGCGGCCCTGATCGGCGAGCAAGTTGCCAATATTGTGCAGCGAGATCTTGTTGTCCGGATCGATTTCGAGCGCCCGCTCATAGCATGCGATCGCTTCGCCGGCATTCCCGACCTTGGAATGGCAGATCGCCAGATTGGCCAGCACCACGGCATTGGCGGGTTCGAGCTCGATCGAACGTTGATAGGCGACCGCGGCATCCGCATGCCGGCCGCTGTCTCCCAGAGCGTTGCCACGATTGAACCAGAAATCCGCGCGGTCGGGATTGGTTTCGGCGATCCGGTCGTGCAACGCGACAGCCTCGCCGATCCGGCCCAATGATCGATAAGCGGATGCAAGAAAAGTCAAGGCATCGAGATTGCCAGGATGTGCGTCGAGCACCCGCTTATAGATCGCAATCGCCTCATCGAACTTCCGCTCGGGATGAAGTGCCGCCCCCTGGGTCAGGAGAGCTATAACGTCATTGTCAGTCATTTCGCAGCCACATATTCAGCAAGAGCCAGCGTCATCGGTTCGACGACGCTTTGCCAATCGAACACCGTCTTTTGCCGGAACAACTTCAGCGACGGATACCAGGGACTGTCATCGCGTTCATTGAACCAACGCCAGTCGGCATGATATTTCAGCATCCCGAACACCGGCACGCCAAGTGTAGCGGCAAGGTGCAGGGTCGCGGTGCAGGAAGAGATGACAAGATCCAGCGCGAGGATCGCAGCGGCAGTCTCGGCGAAATCGCCGAGGGATTGACCGGGAACGATCATTTTCGACGCGAAGGGCATTTCTCTTATCTGATCGAGCCCGTCGGTCTTCTGCAGGCTGACGAATTCCACGCCAGGCACATCGAACAACGGCGCCAGTTCCGCAAGCGGCGGCGAACGCCCCTGATCGGCGCGTGCCTTCGGATTGCCCTGCCAGATCATCCCGACTTTGAATCCCTTCGCAGGGAACCGCGCCCGCCATTTGGCAACATGTTCCGGATCGATGTCGAAACGGGCCGGCGGCGGCAGAGTCTCAACCGTGGTACCGAATATGCTGAGCAAGGAAATCATCGGCACTTCGAAATCACAAACCGGTCTTTCGCGTCCCTGTTCGATAACCTGGATCGGCAGGCCGGCATCCAGTTTCTGGAACAGCGACATGAGCGGCGCCCGGACTTCCAATACCACCTTGCCGGCTCGCTTTGCAGCTTGCTCGACGAACCGCACAAACTGGATATTGTCTCCGAATCCCTGCTCCCCGTGGATCATCAGCGTCTTGTCGGGAATCGGCGAGCCGTCCCAGCGCGGAACATCGAAGGTGCGAACCTTCATTTCCCGGCTTCCCCAGCGTGCCTCGTAATCCTTGAACCCGCCAATGAAATCGCCGGCGAACAGCTTGGCATGGGCGTGATCGAGAACAAGATCCGGGTCCTGGGGATCGAGCGCGCGGGCCTGCTCGAATGCTGCGAGCGATTGCTCTGGGCGATGCATGTCCCGCATCAGGTTGCCGATGCCGCGATGCGCCTTGGAAAGGCTCGGTTTGAGCGCGATTGCGCTTTCATAGCTGGCGAGCGATTCATCCCACCGGCATTCGTCGCGCAGGATATTGCCTAGGGAAAGGTAGGCTTCAGCCGTCGGTTTCTGGGCGATCGCCTTCCTCAGATAGCTCATCGCGTCGTCCGCCCTGCCGGTACGCCTGAGGCCGATCGAATAGTTTGTCAGGAACTCGGAACTTGCCAGACCGACTGTTTCCGCCTCTCGGAAAAGGACGACGGCGCGGTGGTTCTTATCCCTGTGCAGAGCGATGACGCCAAGCATATGCAGGGCTGCGGGGCGCAAGGTCTTGAATTCGAGGACTTGAGAGAAGCCCGCCTCCGCGGCCTTCGAATTGCCGGTACGCTGCGCTTCCAGTGCCTTGTTGAACGTTTCCACCGGATTGAACGTGGCAATCTCACCCGGCGTCGCGGGAGCCGATACCAGTCGCTCGGACAGATCTCCGTCAACCAGCCGCTTCAGCGCAGCCTCTATTCTCCCCATCACGGCAGCAAAGGGCGTGACCTCGATTTCGCGTTCGAAACGCCTGAACAGACGCGTCGCGGGGTACCAGGGGCTGTCGGAACGTTCGCTGAGCCAGCGCCATTCCGGATGTGCCTTGAGGACGACCCAGCAAGGACGGCCAAGCGCGCCCGCCAGATGAGCGACTGCGGTATCGGATGTGACGACGAGATCCAGATTCATCATCAGCGCGGCCGTGTCCGCAAAAGCCTCGGAGCCGGTATCGAAGTCCGGGCCCGGACGCTCCACCTCGAAACGATCGCCGAGCGCCGCGATCTGCTCCTCTCCACTGCCTTTCTGGAGCGCAATCAGGCGCACGCCAGGGATTTTCGCAAGCGGCTCCAGCGCAGACAACGGATAAGACCTGCCCTTGTCGACCTTGGCATCGGGATTTCCCTGCCAGACGATGCCCACCCGGAAACCCGGCTTTTCAGCCAGCCATTCCGCCCATTTCGTGACCCGCACCGGGTCGGCGCTGAGGTAGCTTTCATAGGCGGGTATGGTCGCAAGCTGCATGCCGGACAGTGCAGGCATGCTCATCATGAAAGCCAAACCGTCGGCCTTCGGCAGCTTGGCACCGTCGCCGTAGACGTCATCGACACCCGGTATCGTTTTCATAAGGTGCGCGATAATGTCCCGACAGCCGATGAACACTTTGGCGGCGCCTCGCTCTTTGAGCCAGGCCGCATATCGTGAGAACTGGAAGGCATCGCCGAACCCCTGCTCCGCCATCAGGAAAATCGAACGTCCCTTCGGATCACCCCCCGCCCAATAGGGAATATTCGGCTTGGTCGCTGAAATCCCCAACTTGTCGGACTTCAAGCGCCACTCATAGTTCTTGAGACCCTGGTCGAAGTCGCCGCCATTCAGGAGCGACATTCCGAGCGCCAGATGCGCATCCGCGTAACCGGGCCGAACCGCGATCGCCTGCCGGAAAGCGGCAATAGCCACGGAATCGCGTGCAGCTTCCAACTCCGCAATGCCGAGATTATTCCAGCCCTCGGCATGCAGAGGATCGCGCTCGACCGCGCGCCGCTGCAGGTAAACCGAGAATTCAAGCTCACCATGATTACGCTCATACACGCCAAGATTGCTCAAGGCATCGACGTTTTGCGGATCATAAAATGCCGCCCTCTCCCAACTGTCCGCAGATTCGGCCGCCTTCTCCGCAGCTGACTGAATCGCCCCAAGTTGAACCCAGAGTTTCGCATTTTCCGGTTCGACCTCCAATGCGCGGCGCATGGCGCGCTCGGCTTCCTTAGATTGACCGAGGTCCTGATAGATTGTCGAAAGCGCCGACAGGATCTGCGTGGATTTTGGATTGCTCGCGGTGACATCTTTAAGGGTTCGCAGCGCCTTTTCAGGATCTCCGCCGGCGGATTGCTTTTTAGCCAATGAAATCAGCGAAGGCAGATGGCCGGGATTCACAGTCAAACCGTAACGCACCGCCCTGATCGAGTCTTTGCGGCTTCCGAGACCATCAAAGAGGACGGCGAGATTGCTCCAGAAATCGCCGGAGCCGGGATTAAGTGCCAGCGAATGCATCGCGTACGGAAGCGCGGCCTGCGCTGCCTGGCGCGCCCTTTTTCCATCTTCGAGAATCGCCATGGAATAAAAATTCAGGAATTGCGCATCGCCCCTCCTCGAGCCCATCGCCGACCGATAAATCTCGATCGCCTCTTTCAAGCGACCCTTGGTCTGCAGGTCGACCGCCTCCTGCATACGGGCCGCTGCCACCTGTGATTGCTTGTCAGCCGCCACAACGAGGCGATCGAGGCTCTCGGCAGCCTCGGTAAACAGGGACTGCCAATCGCCGGCAGCCTGCTGACGGAAAATCCGCATTGTCGGATACCACGGCGAAAGATGGCCTTCACTGCCCCAGCGCCAATCCGGAACCTTTTTCAAGAACAGCCAGACCGGACGCCCGAGCATGCCGGCAAGGTGCGCCAGCGCGGTATCGGAAGTAATCACCAGGTCAAGCGTCATCATCAGCGCGGCGGTATCGACGAAAGCATCGTCTCCGGCATCAAAGTCCGTTCCCGGCGTCAGCACTTCCATGCCATCCGGGAAGGGCTTTTCGAGACCAAAGTGGCGCTGCAGCGAGATGAACTGGACCTTGCCGCTCACCCGAGCCAGCGGCGCCAGTTCTGAGACAGGCACAGACCGGCCGCGATCGACCGGAACGGTCGGATTTCCCTGCCAGGACAGGCCGATTCGCCACGGTTTCGGCGACTGGCCGCCGACCGCACCGAAACTCTGCCATTTAGCCCGCCGCTGCGGCTCGATATCGATCCGGCCGATACCAGCCGGCACGCTTTCGGCATCGATCTTTGCAAGGTTCAGCAACGAAAGCAGTGGCAGATGCACATCATGAGCAGGCAGCGGCACGTTATCGGACGCCAGTTCCAACGTACCCTTGCGGAACATGTCGAGGCGCGACAGCAGGCTGTGGAGCCGGCTCGGGCAGACGAAAATCACCCGGGAAGCGTGTCTCTGGGCAAAACCCAGCATCCGCAAAAACTGAAAAGTATCGCCGAAGCCCTGTTCATGGATGACAAGCAGCGTCTTGTCGCTGATCGTCTCGCCATTCCAGCGCGGGCTCAGAGGCCGGGGCGACTTCGAAAGGGATCCCGCAACCTCAGACCGCAACTCGTAGTCGGGCCAGCCACCTTGCCAATCGCCCGCAAATAGCATGGTTATCGCGAGGTTGTACTTGAGAACCGCCCAGTCAGGCCATGCCTGAAGACCCGACTGGAAATGACGGATCGCCGCTTCCACCTGTCCGAGGCTCCTGAGCGAAACACCGGCATTGAGGAATGCAGCCTGGTGTTTCGGCTGACTTTTCAACAGCTTGTCGAATTCCCTGATCGCCTCCTGATCCCGCCCCTGGTTCTGATGAAGCATCGCTGAATTGAACTGTGCATCGATGCTGTCGGGGGCCGCCCGAAGCGCTGCGGCAACCAGACCTTCCGCATCGCTCCACCGCTGCAGTTCCATGGCAATATGGCTCGCCTGGGTCAGAAGGCTTGGATGGTTCGGCGCTATCTCCAGTCCTTTGCGAATCGTGCCCCAGGCATCCTGGCTCTTCTTGAGTTGCATCTGCGCGAGGGCAAGATTGATGTAGCCGCCGGCGGCCTCAGGCTTGAGCGCAATCGACTTTTCCGCTGCCGCAAGCGCCTGATCCGACTGCCCCACCATCAACAAGGCGATCGAATGATTTTGATAGACGGCGGCCTGGCCCGGATCGAGCGCATGAGCCCTGTCAAAATGCTCGAGAGCGTCTTTTGACCGTCCAAGCAGATGAAGCGCGACACCGAGGTAGTGTTGCAGCGAGCCATTGTCCGGATCACCGGGTTCGAGTGTCTCGAGTCCCTGCAGGCCTTCCGCCAGGCGGCCCGCGCTCAGCAATCTGCGGCAATAATCGACGGTCAGCCGATCAATACCTATATTCTGTTCTCCCATGCAACGCTCCTGAACCCCGCCTGCTTCGCGAAGCAGCAAACTACACCGTCCGGCGTTGCACGAAGCTTAAATAACCGTAACCGCAAATAACCTATTGAATCTTGTATTTCTGATAGGATTTTTCTTCAACCAGGCCCGAACCCAGCGCAGTATTGACCTCGCGCTTCAGATCCGCCCGCTTATCGTTGCGAATGTAGACCGAGCGCGCCAGGGAAATGAATTTCTCACCGAAATCACCGGCGTTTTCGCATTCACGGATATCGTCCTCTATGTCCCACAGTAACGCGTTTACTTCGTAGAGCGCGCCGGTGAGCCTCTCGATCTCGGGAATGCCGGCATTATCACCAAGCTTTTCGGTCAAAAGTGTCAACTCCTTGCGGACATTGGCGAGTTTTGCCTCATCGTGCATACGGTGCGATTTGATCTGCAGGATAGTGATCTTGTCAACCAACTCTCCCCACGAAACCGGTACCTCGATCATGAACGCCCTCACCTGAAGCCAAAGAATCAACTTGCGATATCCTAACGGCATCGGCGCAAATTGAAAAACAAAAAGGGCGCGGCTTGCGCCGCGCCCTCTGCTTGCAGTTTGCCGGAATTTTAGTTCCAGCTGAGGTCCGATTCGTCGAAGCCGCCTGCGCCAATGCTCGTCAACGTGATCGTCAGATCAGCTGTGTCATCGCCATCGGTATCGATTTTGAGCTGATTGGTGGTCGTGTCGAAGTAGGCTTCAGCCGAGCCGGCTCCAGCTGTGAAGGAACCAGGGTCATCACCAAGGTAGGTGAAGCCGCTTGTTGTAATCACACCGGTATCAAGGACAACCATATCCACAGCAGTCACGAAGTCGCTGATGGTATGCGTACCACCCGCAGAGGCTGCGGTGAAGTGGAACTCATCCGCTCCGCCTTCACCGGCGAGCACATTGGTGCCGCCCACAACATGGATGATGTCGTTACCGCTGCCAAGGCTGGCCGTCACACCACCTGCTGTGACCGTGATATCGTTATCGCGGATGCTGCCGGTGATAGTGTCGACGTTCGCTACAGTCACATTGCCGGTACCCAGGAAGACCAAGGTGTCGGAGCCACTGACGAAGTCGATGGTGCCGCCATCGTAGTTTGCCTTCAGCGACAATACGTCGTCGCCGGTGCTGCCGGTGACATTTTCGACAGAACCCAGAACCGCGGTCGCCGCAGCGCTGAAGGTCACGGTATCGTTGCCGTCACCGAGGTTGTAGCCCCCTGTACCGCTCGTGCTGACCGTAATCGTATCAGCACCCGATCCGCCAACCACTGATTCCACATTGCTGATCGTCAGTATGTTGGTGAAGTTGCCAAGCGTTATCCGGTCGGCCGTACCGGCACCAAGGTCGATATTCATGCCTGCCGTATCGGTGAACGTCACCTTGTCGTCAAGCGCGCCACCCGTCACAGCTTCCACACCGCTGATGCTTACCGCATTGCCGCTGGCTCCCAATGTCAGAGAGTCTGCGCCAGTGCCTAGATTGAACGCACCGGAGTACGCGTCGCTCGCACCATCGATAATCACGAGATCGGCACCCGAGCCACCCGTGACAGTTTCAACGTTCAGCACCGTCAGGTTGGTTGCACCATTGTTGCCCAGGGCCAAGGTGTCGTCACCGTCTCCGAGGTCAACATAGGTTGATGCAATCACAGCAGAGTAGGTAACGGCATCATCTGCCGAGCTGCCGGTGACCGATTCCACGCTTGCCAGGGTCGCAGTCAACGCGTCGGTACCCGATGCGTCCAGTACGTCCGAACCCGTGCCGAGATCCATCGAGTAAACAACGCCACCGCCCATGGTAACCAGATCGACTGCCGTCGAACCGATGACGGTTTCGATGCCCGCCAGGGTGAGAGTACCACCCGTACCGAAGGTCAGCGAGTCCAACCCGAGACCGAGATCGATCTGTCCTTCAGTCCAGGCGCCGCTGAGGATCACACCGTCTGCGTTTGTGCCGCCGGTTACAATATCGGAGGCTACCACCGTGACCAGGCTGTTGACGAAGTTACCAAGCACCACTGTATCTGCAGTGCCCGCAGCGAGATCAATCGTAACACCCGTTGCTCCTGCCGTGAACGTGATCAGGTCTTCACCAGCACCGCCCGTGACGACTTCGACCCCCGACACACTGATCGTGCCGCCAGCCGCATCAAGGATGACGGTATCTGCAGTGCCAGCACCGAGATTGAAGATGCCGCCAGTAACGGCCTCGCCAATCGTGATATTGTCAGTAGCCACACCGCCGGTGACGGTTTGGGCACCAGTCACGACGACAGTGCCACCGCCTGCAGCCATGGTGAGGCTCTCGACATCATCGACGACGCCCGCCGTAGGAGAGTCGCCAAGCGTAACCTTGTCAACACCGGTGTTGCCGGTGATGGTTTCAGCGCCGCTGATTGTCAGCGTACCACCTGCTGCATCGAAGCGAAGCTCGTCGGCGGCGCCGCCGGCCAGATCGAAGGTACCGGCCGTGTAAACCGCACCCAAGGTGACCACATCGGCGGAGGCGCTGCCCGTCAGGTTTTCGACGCCCGTTACCGTAATGGCCGTATCGGTGGTCGCACCTGTAAGGGTAACACTATCGGTCCCGGTACCGAGGTTGATGACCGAGCCCGCCGACACGTCGCCAGTGACAAAGATCTGATCTCCCAAGGTATTGCCGGTAATCGTTTCGACTTCGGAAACGGTGACGTTGGCGTTGATAAACTTGCCGAGCGTCAGCGTGTCGATGCCGGCATCCATGTCGAAAGTCGCACCGCTGATAGCGGCACCAGTCGTCACCGCATCGGCGACAGCGCTACCGGTGATGACTTCGGTGCCGGATACCGTCAGCGTGGCACCCGTGCTTGCGAATGTCAGCGTATCAGCGCCGGCACCAAGGCTTACGGAAGTCGTCACGCCGGTGTCGGCGAGGACGATGGTATCGTCGGCAGCGGCGCCCTTGATGGTCTCAATATTGGTCGCGGTGACAATATTGATGCCACTTGCGGCGCCTCCGAGCGTCAACGTATCGGTATCGGCGCCGAGATTGATCTCGCCGTCGAAGACCGTGCCGAGCGTGATGACCTGGCTGCTTGCACCGCCAACAATCGACTCGATGTTGTAGAGCGTTGCGGTAACACTTGCGCCAGTGATGTTGATGGTATCGTCACCCGCATCGGTAGAAAGATCGATGTTCAATCCCGCGGTCTGTGTCGCGGTGATCGTGATCGTGTCATCCAGGGCACTGCCGAGCACGCTCTCGACATTGGTGATCGTCACCACCCCAGCGGTGTCGGCTGCGGACATGTCGAGGGTATCGACGCCCAGGCCCAGATCGATGGTTGATCCACCACTCATGTCGCCATCAAACTTGATGACGTCAGCCGCCTTGTTACCGGTAATGGTCTCGACTTCGATGACGGTGACAATATTGGCCGCAGTGGACAGGATCAGCCTATCGGCGCCGCCATCCAGGTCGACGGTTACGTTGGTAAGCCCGCCACCAGCAGTGATGATGTCGATGCCGACATCGCCGGTGACTGTTTCGACATTTTGCACCGTCAGGGTAGCACCGCCATCATCGAGCGTCAGGGTGTCAGTACCCGCGCCGAGGTTGATGGTCAGGGCAGCCCCGTCCGTCAGGGTAACGAGATCGGAAGCAGCGCCGCCTGTAATCGTTTCGATGCCCGCGGCAGTCAACGTGTTGGTATCGCTGTTCGTACCGATCAGCGTCAGCGAGTCGCCGTCAGTACCGAGATCGATAGTGCCTTCGAAAACGCTTCCGAGTGTAATGACCTGCGTGCTTGCGCCGGCGGTGATGGTTTCGATGTCCGTGACCGTTGCCGTGACATTCGCACCCGTCAGGATGAGCGTATCGCCCGTGCCGCCATCGAGGTCGATCTTGATGCCACCCGTTTGGCTGACATTGATCGTGACGGTATCATCGAAGCCGCTGCCGATAACGCTCTCGATGTTCTTGATCGTGACAGTACTACCAGCGCTCTGACCTGAGAGGTCGAGAACGTCGACGCCCGCACCCAGGTCGATGGTCGAACCGCTGGCATTGCTAACCAGGACGACTGTGTCCGCCAGCTTGCCACCATTGATGGTTTCGACATCTTCGACATTGACCGAGTTGTTTGCAAAGTTGCCGAGATTGAGGGTATCGTTTCCATCGTCGAGCGTGATCACATCGCCGGCCGCAACCGCGCCCAGAGTAATGATGTCGGCTGTCGTGGCTCCGATCACGGTTTCCGCATTCGAAACCGTCAAGGTGCCGCCGGAATTGGTGGCTGCGGTGAGATCAAGAATATCATCACCGGCGGCGAATTTGATAGTCACGCCGTCCGCAGCACCTGCGAGGACGACGGTGTCGTCGCCGCTCTTACCGGTAATAGTCTCGACGTTGGAAACTGTGACCGTGTTGTCGAAACCGGCAAAGAGGGTCAGCGTATCCTTGCCGGTACCCGAGCCAAGGTCAATCGTCGAGCCGGTCGCCTGGGAGTTGAAGATGATCTCGTCGCTCTTCACGCTGCCGGTAATGATTTCGACATTCATGACCGTCAAACCGACGGAGCCGTTATTCAGTGTCAGGGTGTCTTCGTCGCCAGCAAGGTTGATCGTCGATTTCGTGATTGCCAGGTCCACAGTCACGTCGTCAGCTGCGGCGTTGCCGAGAACCGACTCGACGTTGTTCACTGTTGCGACGTTGGTAAAATTGTCGAGCGTCAGCGTGTCGGAGCCCTTTCCGAGATCGATCGTGCCCGTCGAAAATTCGCCGGACAAAACCACGGTGTCGGTGGCAACGCCACCGGTGACAATTTCCACGTTGGATAGGGTAACGCTGCCTGCGACCTTGCCGAGAACAAGCGTATCGGTGCCGGCAGCAAGGTCGAGCGCAAGATTTGCTACGCCGTTGAATGTGACAACGTCAGCGTTGGTGCTACCGACAATGCTTTCGACACTGGATACCGTGACTGTGCCGCCGGTCGTGTCCAGCGTCAGCAGGTCGGTGCCTGTGCCGAGATTGAATGTGCCGGTCGTGCCGTGGACGGTGACCGAGTCGCCATTGTTGCCGCCGGTGACAGTTTCGACATTATAGACATCGATCGAATTGGTATAGTTGCCGAGGACAAGGCGGTCATTACCAAGGCCGAGATCGATGTTGCCTTCGGTAATACGGTTTCCAATGGTGACGACGTCCGCGCTGTCACCGCCGAGGACCGATTCTATGCCCTTGATAGTGATATTGTTGGCCGCATCAGCCAGGACCAGCGTGTCGTCGCCGCCACCCAGGTTGAACAAGCCGCCCTTCTGCGCAACCGCGACGGTGATAACGTCATCGCCTTCGCCACCGGTTACGGTTTCGATGTTCGAAACAGTGACAGTGCCGCCATCATCGCTGAGGATCAGCTTGTCGTTGCCACCGGCCAGATTAACCGTACCGCTCAGCGCTGCGTCGGCGGTAACCGTGTCGGCGCCGCTGTTGCCGTTGATGACATCAACGTTGGTTACAAAGATGTTGTTTGCGAATTTGCCGAGGTTGACCGTGTCAGTACCAGCGCCCAGGTCGATTGTCACACCGGACGTCGCGGCACCAAATGTGAGGACTTCCGTGCCCGCAAGGCCCACGATGGTTTCGATGTTGGCGACGGTCAGCGTTCCACCGGCGGCGGCAAAGTTTAGCTGGTCGTCGTCATCGCCGAGGTTGATGTTGACGGCGTCGGCATCCATGAGGGTGACGAGGTCGCTGCCCGCGCTGCCCTTGACAGTTTCCACGCTCGTGAGAGCGACAGTATTGCCATCGCCCTTCATTTCCAGGCGGTCATTGCCGCCGCCCAGGTTCAGAGAGTCATTGTCGGATTTGCTCAGGACGATGTTGTCCACAGCGGTTCCGGCGCCCGCCACAACGGTACTTAAGTCACTTACAGTTTGAATAGACATTAGATACGGCCCCTTTTCACGTATTTCCATCGTGATCCTAAAGGGCAATGCTTACTTAATTCTTACTTGCGGTTAGCATGGAATCACAATTCAACCAGACTAAATTAGGGGTATCGTCAATTTTTGCGTGTATAGATGGGTGTGACCGCAACGGCGGTATCCGTGCCGTCTATCCTGGTGGAGAGACTCTGCAACAGTTCCTTGGGTGTTACCCCACGCGCCATCGCACGACCGATGGCCTCCAGCGGTTCATTGGAAGTTACTGTTACCAAATGATCTGAACCAAATGGCGCAACCACTTGCATTTCTTTCAGAAATGTCTTGTTTGACGCTTCCCCGTCAATGACCATGTCAAGGAATTGCACCTCGCCGGTATTGGCCAGGTTGAAGACAAGCATGTTGCGATACCGTCCACGCAAGGCATCGAATTTGATTCTTTCACCTGCGCGGTAAAGTGACTTTTCCGGAGTGATCCTGGTCTTCCCCGGATTTCTGGATGCAACCGCCTTCAGAAAATCCAGCAGGATAAATTTCGATACCACGTCATTGACCGTGTACGCACTGATATGCTCAGCCGCCACATCCCCGTTGGGGGTGATAAATATGCCCTTCCTGGCATCCCATTGATAAGGAAATGCACCCGCCACGGTGTCTTCCGGCTGAATATCCGCGCCCGTCACCAAAATCGGCAATACCGGCTTGAAACCGAGTTCGCGGGCCATGGGCTGCGGCCGGCTGGAGCTTTGTCCCACCGCTTCATTCGCCAACTCCGTGGATTCCCGCGGCTGCACAGCGAGCAGGATCTCATCTGCCGAGCGGGCGGCGAGTGGCGTGAAGAC
Organism: Rhizobium sp.; assembly: GCA_028290545.1. GTDB lineage: Bacteria > Pseudomonadota > Alphaproteobacteria > Rhizobiales > Rhizobiaceae > Rhizobium_E. Next base: position 68,325 of record JAQGJP010000029.1, read on the forward strand.
GGGCGTCTGGAGCGACTCGGAGCGCATACGCACCGTTGCCAGCACATAGTCCTCTGTTTCGTTGCGTGTGATGATGCCGTCCTGGTTTCGGTCCGCCAGACCTTCGATCGCGCGTGCGACGCTCCAGCTAAGCGCGCCCCTGGCCTGGCCGTTGATGACGACTTCCGGAACAGGCAGTGCCTCGGGCGTCGCCGCCAGCATGGTGACATTCGCCGGCAATACGGATTGTTCCGTTTGGGGTGCGGGCTCGCCGTCTTTCATCAACCGCGCGAACAGTTCCCCGAGAAGGCGCGACTTGCCAAGATCGACAAATCGCAACTTGCCGTTGACGGCACGCTCCATGCCTCCCGCGTGGCAGGAGTCGGCGATCAGGACCACACGAACGCCGCGGTTCGAAGCCTCGGTGAACCATTGCGAGAGTTCATTGTCGAAAACCGTTTCGCGCCAGGTTTCGCGGATATTCCTGGGATTGAAACCAGGCAGCACCCAGAACTCGTCTAAGCCGTCCTTCTCTTCACCGCTATTGCGCTGTGGCGCCTGGGCGCCGTGGCCGGCATAGGACAGAAAGACCACATCACCCGGCTTCGCCTCGCTGATGAGCGATCGCCAGCTGCCGGTCACGTTGATTTTCGTCGCATCCTGATCCAACAGGGTTATGACCCGGGCCGCGCCGCTGCGGTTCAGCGCCTGCGTTATATCCAGCGCATCGTTTCGCGCACCATCCAGGGTTGGTACATAGGTATAATTGTTGACTCCAATCACAAGCCCGAATGTGCGTCCGGCATGAGCAAGACCGGGAGCTGCGAAAAGCAGGACGATCGCAAGAAGACGCATCATGGCGGGCATAAAGACACTCCAGAGGGCTCTGAGTACAGAAAGCATGGGTGGACGGTTCGTGGTGACGTCAAGATGACGTGCCGGCGCCCTACTCTATTCTATATCCTCGGGCGAGGTCCCCGCAAGTCGACTGGCAATATGACGGGAAAACGATAAAATACTATGCGCAAGCATTTTAACAACGATTTCGATCGATGAAAACCGTTTCTGAAACGTCACCGATTTGGATCGATGGACGATTCAGAACAGCTCAGCCGAACCAAAGCGGGAGACAACTGTGGCCAGAGGCTCGGAGAAGAACTATAGTAAAACTTATGGCGACGACGCGATTATCGCCCAGGCAATCGGACGTCAGGCCATAAAGCATGTCGGTACCGGCGGCAGCGACTTTATCGACGGCGTGATCAGCGGCTTGGCATGGAAGGGTGGCCAGGTCACCTATGCCTTTCCCGACAACAAGAATGACTATCAGTACGGCGGTGAAAAAAACCACAACTTCGGCGTCGTGAGCGGCAAGATCAGGGATGCAGCGGAATTCATCCTCGACACTTCATACGGCAGCAAGGCAAACGACGGCTTCGCCGTTGAGGGTTTCACCGCGATGAAGGTCAGCCGGGGAAACGATAACAACGCGACGCTTCGCCTGGCAGAATCCGCCGATGCCGATCCCACTGCCTACGGTTATTTCCCCAACCAGGGTGCTCGCGGCGGCGATGTCTGGTTCGGCCAGAAAGCAAATTACAGCAACGCGGTTTCCGGCAATTACGAATACGCGACTGTAATTCATGAACTCGGCCATGCACTGGGCCTGAAACATGGCCACGAGGCCGGCTTCGGCAATCCGGCGATCCCCGACCAGTGGGATTCCTCTGAATACTCGGTCATGACCTATCGAAGCTATGTCAACGGCCCAGACGGCCCCTACAGCAATGAAAATTTCGGGTTTCCGCAGACGTATATGATGGCCGATATTGCCGCCCTGCAGCACATGTACGGCGCCAATTTCAAGGTCAACGACGGCAGGACGGTCTATAGCTGGAAGCCGAACAGCGGCGACACTTATGTCAACGGCAAGGTCGGCATCAATTCCGGGGGCGACAACATCTTTGCTACCATCTGGGATGGCGGCGGCCGGGACAAGTATGATCTGAGTGCCTATCACAACAATGTCTATGTCGATCTACACGCCGGCTCCTATTCCCAGTTCAGGGAATCACAGCTTGCCGATCTAGACACGTCCAGCAATTCCAGCAGCCATACGGCCAGGGGAAATATCTTCAACGCCCTTCAGTACAAAGGCGACAACAGGTCGTTGATCGAAGACGCCGCTGGCGGCTCCGGCAATGATATTATCTGGGGTAACCAGGGAAAGAATCGCATCGTCGGCAATTCCGGCAATGACGAGCTTGATGGCTGGCAAGGCAATGACCTGCTGGTCGGCGGCAAGGGCAATGACACGTTCATTTTCGAAAAGGGCTGGGACAAGGACTCGATCGTGGACTTCAAGGGCCAGGACAAGATCGATCTCAGCGCCTACGGGTTCCTCGGTGTCGGTGATGTGAAGACCCACGCTGACGATCATGGCAAGGACGTCGTGCTGGTTTTCGGCAATGGCGACAGTCTGACGATCGACAACATGCACAAGTCCGACCTGCAAGCCAACGATTTCATTCTGTTCTAATTGTTTACCGGCATTCGTTAAACCAGAAAATAAAAAGGCCGCTTCGTTTGAAGCGGCCTTTTTTGATCAAGAAAGCGAGCTTTACTCTGTCTTGTCGTCGGCGGCCTTTTTCTTCGCAGCCGCCTTCTTCTTCGGCGCAGCCTCTTCACCTTCGGCAGCGTCCGCAGCCTCGGCGGCCGTCTTCTTCGGCTTTTCAGAGCTGGCGTCGGCGGCCTCGTCATCGGCCATAAGTTCGTCCTTGGTGACGGTCTTGTCGGTCACCGAGACTTCGCCCAGCAGGTGGTCGACAACCTTCTCTTCAAAGATCGGCGCGCGGAGACCAGCAATGGCACCCGGCGTGTTGCGGAAATACTCGATGATTTCCTTTTCCTGGCCGGGGAACTGCGAGATCTGGGCGTAGAGCGCCTTGTTCATCTCTTCTTCGGTGACTTCCACGCCGATCTTATCGCCAATCTCGGAGAGTACGAGACCGAGACGGACGCGACGCTGAGCCAGCTTGCGATATTCATCACGCGCCTTCTCTTCGGTCGTGTCCTCGTCTTCGAATGTCTTGCCCGACTGGGTCAGATCGGAATTGATCTGGCGCCAGATCTGTTCGAATTCCGCATCGACCAGACGCTGCGGAATATCGAAGGAATAGAGCGCGTCCATCTGGTCGAGCAACTGGCGCTTGACCTTCTGGCGGGTGATGTTGCCGAACTGGCTTTCGAGCTGGCCACGAACGATTTCCCGTAGCTTGTCGGCCGATTCGAGGCCGAGCTTGGAGGCGAGATCGTCGTTGATCTCCAGTTCTTCGGCAGAGGCCACGGACTTCACGGAAACGTCGAATGTGGCTTCCTTGCCGGCAAGGTTGGCAGCCGGGTAATCGGCCGGGAATGTCACGGTAATGGTCTTCTCGTCGCCGGCTTCGGCGCCGAGAAGCTGGTCTTCAAAGCCGGGGATAAAGCGGCCGGAACCCAGAACGAGTTCGGCATTCGAATCCTTGCCGCCTTCGAACGGCACGTCATCGACCTTGCCCTCGTAATCCATGGTGATGCGATCGCCATTGGCGGCCTTGCCGGTCTTTTCGGCATAGGTGCGCGAGCTGTCGGCGATCTTGAGGATCTGCTCCTCGACTTCGGAATCAGGAATCTCGACGACTTCGCGGGTCACCTTGATACCGCTGACATCCTGAATCTCGATCGGCGGGATAACTTCGTAGGAGAGCGTGAACTCGAGATCGGCTTCAGCGGCGAGGATCTTCTCGGCTTCGTCCTGGTTCTCGGTCATTGCGATTTCCGGCTGGGTCGCCGATTTCTCGCCGCGTTCGGTGAGGATTTCGCTCGGGCGGTCGCGGATGATTTCATTGACGAGCTCGGCCATGATCGATTTGCCGTACATCTTTTTCATGTGCGCGAAAGGCACCTTGCCGGGACGGAAGCCATTGATCTTCACGCGACCTTTGGCCTCTTCGAGACGCTCGTTCATCCGAGCTTCCATGTCCTTGGCCGGAATGACGACCTTAAGTTCGCGCTTCAGCCCTTCAGCGATCGTTTCGATAACCTGCATGTTCCTACCTTCATAAGTCGCGGCGGCTCGATTGGCGCCTGCCTGTCGTTAAGACGAACCACGATTATAGCTCATCTGCCGGGAACGGCTTTATGCAAATTCACAAAAGTTTTGCAAGCGAAATGGGGTTGCTCAGCCGGAAACCTGCTTTTTTTCCCTGAAATTTCACCCATTAGCGAGTATTTGGTGCGGGTGAAGGGACTCGAACCCCCACGCTTTTGGCGCCAGAACCTAAATCTGGTGCGTCTACCAGTTCCGCCACACCCGCATCGGCAATCAGCCGACACCCATAGTCGGCCATGAAAGCGACGGGCATCGAACATCTTGCGGCGCCTCCTTAGCACCTGAGACCGGCATTGCAAAGGCAAAACTCGAAATGCCCGCCTTTTCAACCGATTTCCTGGCGGAGGCCACTGCGTTAATATTTTGTAAAACATTTCATTCTAATGTGGACCTATCGGCGATCTGGACTTTGATTTTAGCCATGCGGACAACGCATAATGCCTATGAATTTATTGCACTGCACAAAACGAATAAGTCGTACTATATTGAGATGATCGGAAGGCGAAACGCCGGACGAAAAGCAAAGCAGCCTTGGCAGGCCGCGCCCGGGAAACCGGAGTAAGATGCCCGCTCAGAAATGAGTGAAATGGAATTCGGAGCAAGCGCCCTCCTCCTCCCAGCGCCCTCCGATGTGGACTGACAACACTCCTCCTCCCAGTTGTCAGTCAAACTCAACGGCGCCCACCGGATCTCCTCCCCCGGTGGGCGTTCTGATTCCAGCCTACCGCCTTCTCCTTGCCTGCTTTCTGTGACCTGGCGCGACGTGTCCAGCACCTCAGGTTTGATCCCATGCGGGCTGACACGCTGAACAGATGCCGTTTGGCACATAATTGCCGCATTTTTGACGTCAAAGCGCTGCCATTCCGAATAAATATTAAGCATTGTGAACAGCTTAGGACTGTGAAATGCATTTAGCGCATAGGTGACTTGTCGCATTGGCGCTGGTACATAACGCAGTGCAGCATTATATTCCGGTCATGAGATTTGAAGGGCGGCACAACAGCGATGCAGCCCATGTCGAAAGGAAAATGACCATGAACATCTCCCGCGCCTACAATAACTGGATGAAGTATCGCCAGACCGTCAACGAACTCGGCCGCATGACCAACCGCGAACTCGGCGACCTCGGCATTGCTCGCGAAGACATTCGCAAGGTTGCTCGGCAGGCCGTACGTTAACAATACCTCGACAGTCCTCCCAAGACTGACAAGAGCCGCCGGAGAAATCCGGCGGTTTTTTTGTATCCGCATCGGACGACTTATTCCGGCACGCTCCCCGAGATCCATCTCCTCCAGGAGCGTTGTTTCGTTGCGCTGCAAAAAACCGAGGCTGCGGTCACGTGCTTGCGCATCGCGAGCGCTTCGTCGCCCTCGCCTGCCTAACAGATAGGCAATCACATAAAATTACCTCATATTTTCAAATTGTTACTCGCCGTTGCAGCGCGTGGCTTGCGGCCCCGTTAACGAACGGCGCGATTTTATTCAGCGCCTGAAAATCGTGCATTTGATGCTTATTTGCATGGCAGCTGCATATTTTTTGCACTGCACATTTTTATTATTCACGCGTATAAAGGCTCAAGTTTGAAGCACGGCAAAACGCCGCCGCACAAAGAAGTCTAAAGAGGAAACATCATGAACCCGCTCCGTATCGTCGCCAACTACGTCAACTATCGCCGCACGATTTCTGAACTGTCCAACCTGTCGAACGACACGCTCTCCGACATCGGTGTGAACCGTTACCAGATCCGCAATATTGCGGCCCGCTCCTTCCGTTGAGATCTACGGATGAGAACGTCATAAAACGCCGCCCCTCGAGGCGGCGTTTCGGTTTTTAGGTATCAGCATCGCTCTTGGTATTGCTCGTTGCCCATGATAATGAGCCGCGCATGACGACAGATTTACCTTCTCCCATTCATATTATCGGCGGCGGTCTGGCCGGCTCGGAAGCCGCCTGGCAGATTGCCAATCGCGGCATACCGGTGATCCTGCACGAAATGCGTGGCGTTCGCGGCACCGATGCCCATAAGACAGACAGTCTCGCCGAACTCGTCTGCTCGAATTCCTTCCGCTCGGATGACGCGATCTCCAACGCTGTGGGCGTCCTGCATGCGGAGATGCGACTTGCCGGTTCGCTGATCATGGCGGCGGCCGATCGCAATCAGGTGCCGGCGGGCGGCGCGCTTGCGGTCGATCGCGATGCTTTTGCCGAGGCTGTGACCCATGAGATCGCCAATCACCCGCTGATCTCGGTTATTCGCGAGGAAATCGAAGGATTGCCCCCTGTAGAGTGGGACAATGCGATCATTTCCACCGGTCCGCTTACCGCGCCCTCGCTGGCGGAGTCGATCCGCACGCAGACCGGCGCCGATTCACTCTCCTTCTTCGACGCGATCGCGCCGATCGTCCATCGCGACACGATCAACATGGATGTCGCGTGGTACCAGTCTCGCTATGACAAGGTCGGCCCCGGCGGCACCGGCAAGGACTATATCAACTGCCCGATGGATCGGGAGCAGTATGCAGCCTTCGTCAATGCATTGATTGCCGGAGACAAGACCGAGTTCAAGGAATGGGAGCATGTGCCCTATTTCGACGGCTGCCTGCCGATCGAAATCATGGCGGAACGTGGGATCGAGACGCTGCGTCATGGCCCGATGAAGCCGATGGGGCTGACCAACGAGCACAACCCCACCGTCAAGGCCTATGCGGTCGTGCAGCTGCGCCAGGACAACGCGCTCGGCACGCTCTACAATATCGTCGGCTTCCAGACGAAACTCAAATACGGCGCCCAGACCGATATCTTCCGGATGATTCCCGGCCTTGAGAACGCCGAATTCGCGCGGCTCGGCGGTTTGCATCGCAATACCTACATCAACTCGCCCGTCCTGCTGGACACCAGCCTGCAATTGAAATCGCGCCCGGGCCTGCGTTTTGCCGGGCAGATCACCGGCTGCGAGGGCTATGTGGAAAGCGCGAGCATCGGTCTGCTTGCGGGGCGCTTCGCGTCCGCCGAGCGTCTCGGAAGACCGATTTCGCTGCCGCCACCGACCAGCGCGTTCGGCGCATTGCTCAACCACATCACCGGCGGCCATATCGTTTCGGATGAAGAACCCGGTAAACGCTCGTTCCAGCCGATGAACATCAATTTCGGGCTGTTTCCAGAGCCCGAGCCGGGGACCGTCATCACCACGGTCGATGGCAAACGACTGAAGGGCAAGGACAAGACCGTCGCCAAGCGGCGGGCAATAGCGGCACGGGCACTCGTGCATTGCCGGGAATGGCTGGAAGCGACCGCCTGACTGTATTTGTATCAGGCGTGGCTCGGCATGTGCATGTCGTGCTCGGGCTTCACCGTGAAGCTGCCGAGGATCCACAGCGAGACTTCCGCTGCTTCCCGTTGTGTGCGGAATTCAAAGGTCCCGGACAACGCCTTGAACCCTCCAAAGTCGAGGGCAAGGCCCTTGCCGTCCGCAGTCGGCGTCACGCGCACGACAGCCGGGTCGATCAGGTGGCAAAGAAAGCGCGATCCGTTGCGCCGCATGCAGCCCGCGAGGCCGGTCCACAGCCGCATGAAAACCATCTCGCCATCGGCGGAAATAATCACGTTTCGGATGGCTTCATTCGGATAGGCGCGGCCGAATTCGACGATTGCCAGACCGGCATCGAAGCGCTCATTCGCCTCACCCTGTTTCACGAGCCCGGTGGTCCAGAAAAAGAATATCAACACCGCGACGATGATCACTAACCAAAGCAACAGTACCATCACATGCTCCATTCCGATACCTGGAGTCAGTTTCTAGCCGGCGAAGCTTGCGCAGAGTGGGAATCTTCCACGTCTCAACATGATATATGCATCAAATGCGCCGAGGTTGCGGTGGCTGCGAATTGAATTTCAACAGATGGTTAATAAATTCGTCTGGCAACTGGTTCGGCGACCGGTCGATGGTCCTGCGTCGCGCGCCTCATCACCGGCTGAGTGCAAATCCTGCTGTATGAACACCGGATGTCATGAAGAAGAATCGCCGGAACTTTCGTCCCGGCGATTGTAGGGTATGGCTATTGTTCTTCGGCGGATGCCAGCGGCCTTACGAGCGGCGTGATCCGGCGAATGGTGACGCGGCGATTCTCCCGCTCGGGCGCATCCGTATCGATCTTCAGGAACCGTTCTCCATAGCCCTGGGTCACAAGGTTCTCAGGCGGGATGTCAAACATGTCGCTCAGCACGTCAGCCACCGATTCAGCGCGGCTGTCGGAGAGCACCAGGTTCGACTCGTCTGAACCGATCGCGTCCGTATGACCTTCGATTATGAAGGTTTCTCCCGGATCATTGTCGAGGATCTGCTTGATCGCCCCGCCCACCTGTTTCAGGGACGATGCCTGGTTCATCGAGATCTCGGCGCTGCCGGTGTCGAAGGTGATCGTGTCGAGATCGATACGGCGCATCTTGTCACGGATACGTGCCGAATACTTCACCTCATCGACCGAGTAGACGCGCTCGACGGGTTCAACCGGCGGCTGGTCGAGGAACTCCTCGTAGTCCCGGTTCTTGTCGCCGGAAACGTCGATGATGTAATCGCGAACCGGGATCCGCAGGCGCATCGGCGGCAGGCTGGCGCCGGGGTCGCGAAGGAACAGGCGTTCCCGACCACGATCGAGATCCGGCGAGAAGAAGATCACGACTTCGCGGTCGTTCCGGTCGATACGCGAACGACGGATGATCTCGCCGTAGCGGTTGCGCACCGTGACGACCCGATCGCCATTGCTGCTGATGACGATTTCACGGATACGGCCATCCGCAAGGCGTTCGAAACGACGTTCGCCGCGACGGGCGATGCGTGTGTCGTTATCGCCGCGAATGACGATGCGCCCATCGATGTTGATGATGAAGCGGTTGTCGCTGTCATTCTTGCCGACCCGGCGACCGCCGACATCATCATAACCCTTGAAGCCAGTAAGGCGTTCACCCTTTTCCTCAAGCACGGGCCTGACTCGAACGGGATCCTTATCCTCCCTGAAGCCTGCCTGCGCGTCCTTGTCGGACTTCGGCACACGTACAGGCTCGACCTCTTCGCGCTCGCGCTTGCGGCGCTCACGGGACTTGTCGCCCCCGCGGTTATCCGCGTCCTTGTCGCTGTCGAGCACCGCCGCGCCATTTTCAACAGGCAAGACCACTGTGTCCGTGGTCTTCGAGGGATCGGCGGCGATCGCCTTGTTTTCCTTTATCTTTTCTGGAGTGTCGGCCTTCACCTTATCGCGTGACTGGCCGTCGTCCGCCTGATCCTGCTTCTTCTTGCGCGGTGTCTCGATCTTCTCGATCGAACCATCATTGTTGTCGGAGGGCTGCTCGGCCTGATCCTGGTTCTGCTTCTTGCGGCGCGGCTCTACATCGCCGGAATCATCCTGCTGGGCCTGGCCCGCATTGTCCTCGTTCGCCGTATCATTCTGCTTGCGAACTTTCCGGTTGTTTTTTTCAATCGCGTTCTTCAGCTCTTCATCGCTCGGCTGGTTCTGGTCGGCCGCGGCATTGTCGTTCTGCTTCTTCCGACGTGGCTTGGCCTCACCGGAATCATCCTGCTGCATCTGCTGATCGTCAGCCTGCTGGTTCTGCTTCTTGCGGCGCGGCTGCTCAACCTCGCCGGAGTCATCCTGCTGAACCTGATTGCCGTCGTCCTGCTGCATCTGGGCGTCGGCATTGTTCTTCTTCCTGCGCGGCTGAACCTCCTCCTGATCGTTCTGCTGCATCTGCTGATCGTCAGCCTGCTGGTTCTGCTTCTTGCGGCGCGGCTGCTGGACCTCGCCGGAATCATCCTGCGCGGCGTTGTCGTTGTTCTGCTTGTTGCGCCGCTTGTTGTTGCCGTTGTCCTGATCGTTCTGGTCGCCGGCATTGTTGTTCTGATCCTGCCGCTTCTCGCGGCGTTCCTGCCGCTCCTGGCGCTTCTGCTTGCGCAGTTCATCTTCGTCCGATTGGACCTTGACGACCAGCGGTTCGGCATGCGTTGGGACGGTGGGATATACCAGTCCGGCTGCCGATACGGGGGTCATGCCCATCAAGGCAATCAATGGTATCGCAGCGGTGGCCAAAAGCTTGTTTTTGAACGCCATGAATGTGTCCTCTTTGTTTTCTGTGATTCCGGATATCAAAACCTGCTTATTTTCCGGGCTTTTTTGTGTTTTTTGCGGTTTTGTCTATTGCTAACCTATTGCGCGCAACCTTTACCAACACTGAACTCCCAATTCAGTTCCCGTTCACATTGGCGAATCCGCGGCTCGAAAAATTTGTGTAACAATCTGTTCTTTGATGTTGCATTCCCTTCCTAAGCTGAAAGAATATCGTGCTGGCGTGGTATAAACGGCGCCGCCGAAAAAAATCAGCCATGCCCGCTTGTGCTCAACCGGAGGCATGGTTCCAGAACCAGGGGAATGATCATGCGCATGACCAGACGTCTTGCATTCGCTGCCACTTTTTCGATTCTTTCGGCTGTCGCGGGCGCGAGCCTTGCCGCCGACAAGATCGTCATCGGTGTGGAGGCCGCCTATCCGCCGTTCAACAATCTCGAGGCAGACGGCACGCTGGTCGGTTTCGACATCGATATCGCCAAGGCACTCTGTGCAGAGATGAAGGCCGAATGCACCTTCGTGCCGCAGGATTGGGATGGCATGATCCCGGCACTGCAGGCCAAGAAGTTCGATGCGATCGTCTCCTCGATGTCGATCACGCCCGAGCGCAAGGAAAAGGTCGACTTCACCGATAAATATTACAACACGCCGCCGGCGATCGCCGTACCCAAGGACTCGGCCATTACCACGGCGACTGAAGAAGGGTTCGATGGCAAAGTGCTCGGCGCGCAATCCTCGACCACACATTCCAACTACGCCGAAGCGCATATGAAAAAAGCCGAACTCAAGCTCTATCCGACCACCGAGGAATACAAGCTCGATCTCGTCAACGGCCGTATCGACGGTGCAATCGACGACGTGGTCGTGCTTTCGGAATGGCTGAAGACTGCGGACGGCGCATGCTGCAAGCTACTCGGTACACTGCCGGTCGATCCGGTCATCAACGGTGCAGGCGCCGGAATTGCCATCCGCAAGGGCGACGCCCTGCGTGAGAAATTCAATACGGCGATTGCCGCGATCCGCGCCAACGGCGAATACAAGAAAATCAACGAAAAGTATTTCCCGTTCGACGTCTATGGCGATTAATCGCCGGATATCGACGTGAAACCGGTGGCGGGGCGCTTGCGCTTCCGCCATTTTTGCTTGAGTAAAGCAAGAAGACCCGGAACCGGGACAAGGGGCAAGGAATGCAGGGCGACGTCGCTGTCACGGCGGAGAGCACAGATTCGATTTTGGCGCCTCTATGGGCTATGTTCGATGCGATCTCCTCGGCGATCTGGTACGTTCTTCATCCCATTCTGGCAACAATCGATCCGCTCTGCGGGCCAGTCGGGATTTTTTCCCTGCTCGGCGGCAACGGCCAGCTTTCCTGCGGCAATGCCGGCTGGGGCGACGAGATCGCCTTCGGCTTCTATGTCACCGCCAGCCTGGCACTCTGCACCCTGCCGCTCGGCCTGGTCATCGGCTTTTTCCTGGCGCTTGCCAAGCAGTCGTCCGTCGGCCAGCTCCGCACTGCCGCCGATATCTATACGACGCTGTTCCGCGGGCTGCCGGAACTGTTGACACTGTTCATCATCTACTATGGCATACCGATAGCCCTTCAGGGTCTGGCTGCACAACTGGGCTATGCCGGACCGGTCGAGGTCAACGGTTTCGTTGCCGGCATGATCGCCATCGGCATCGTTTTCTCTTCCTATTGTTCAGAGGTGCTGCAGTCGGCCTTCAAGGCCATACCGTCGGGGCAGTATGAAGGCGGCTACGCGATCGGGCTGACGCGCTGGCAGACGATGCGCCTGGTCGTGCTGCCGCAATTGATCCGCGTCGCCCTGCCCGGCCTCGGAAACCTCTGGATGATCCTGCTCAAGGATACCGCATTGGTGTCGGCGATCGGCCTTCCCGACATTCTCCGGCAGACCGGCATCGCCGCCAAGGTGACCAAGCATGCCTTCACATTCTTCGGCGTCGCCTGCATGCTCTTCCTGATCCTCGCCATTCTCTCGTCCTTCGTCTTCAACTGGATCGAGGCGAAGTCCAGGCGCGCGGAGGTCCGCCGGTGAGCATCGCGACCGAAATCATCCCCCCACAGGCGCCGCCGCTCGAACAAGCCAGGCCTTACTCGATCGAACGCTTCTTCGGCAGCGTGTTCATGGCGATCTGGATCGCCATATTCATAGCCACCGCATTCTCGATGTATGAGAGCTTCAACCAGGAGAAGTTGTGGAAATACGGACCGAGAATGATCTCGGGTCTGGGCGTGACACTCCAGCTTGTCGGGATATCGATTGTCTGCGGTGCAATTTTCTCGATTCCGGTCGCCTTCGCCCGGATGAGCAAGTCGCGGATATTGTCGTGGATCGCCTATGGCTACGTCTATTTCTTCCGCGGCACGCCGCTTCTCGCCCAATTGTACCTGATCTATTACGGCTTCGGCAGTTTCCGCCCGGCATTTGAATCGATCGGGCTGTGGTGGTTTTTCCGGGATGCCTATTACTGCGCGATCTTCGCCTTCGCGCTCAACACCGCCGCCTACCAGGCGGAAATCCTGCGTGGGGCGATCGAAAGCGTACCTCGCGGCCAGCTCGAAGCCTGCGACGCGCTCGGCCTGCGGAAAAGACCAGCATTCCTGAAGGTGATCCTGCCCCAGGCGATCATCGTGGCACTCCGTCCCTATGGCAACGAGATCATCCTGATGATCAAGGGCTCGGCGATCGTCGCCATCGTCACGGTATTCGATCTGATGGGCGAGACACGCCGCGCCTATTCGCGGACCTTCGATTTCCAGATGTATCTCTGGGCAGGCGTCCTCTATCTGATCATGGTGGAATTCTTGCGCAACGTCTGGGACTGGTTGGAAGCCCGCCTGACACGCCACCTCAACCGATGACAACAACTTTGGCAGCACTCATTGCCCTTCGCTGCTAACATGCTGATTTTTCAAGGAAATGTCATAAAACACATGTGTCGTTAATGTTGGGTTAACCATCAAGGGCGTTCAATGGTCAGGCAAGCTGGGGAGGAAACACTCTAACTCAAGAGGTTGCCCAAATGACCAAGGAACTCGACTTGCGGCTCAAGGGCTATGGCCTGACGACCGCCGAAATCATCTATCGCCTGCCTGACCATCCGAGCCTTCTGCAAAGCTATGTATGGCAGCACTACGATATCGCTCCGGATTTTCCCGAGATGAACAGTTTCCTGAAATTCTGGCGCGAGAAGCTCGATGGGGCGCTGCATTCGGTCCGGTATGTCCATAACAGGCTGATCACGCCGACGGATTGGCGGGCGCTGAAAGGAGAATTCATCATCAACTGATTGCTTTTGCACTGTCGCAGTCTTAAGAGCCAGACAATTGGCTCGAAGGATGACAGCGCATGGCTAAGAAGAAAAAGATCGACGAGAAAGCGCTGGCAGACGCCTATAACGAGGCCTTGGCACTGGAAAAGGCCGGCAAGATCGAGGAAGCGGCAGCCGCCTATCAGAAGGTACTGTCTCTCGATCCCGAGGATCATGGCGGGGCCGCCGTGCGCATCGCCTCGATGGGGCTTGGCGACGTGCCTCCCAAGGCGCCCGACGCCTATGTCGCGACGCTGTTCGACCAGCATGCCGAGGCATTCGAATCCATCCTCGTCGACCAGCTGGAATATTGCGTGCCGATGCTGGTGCGCCAGCGCATCCAGGCGCTTGGGCTCGGGCCGTTCAGCAAGCTGCTCGATCTCGGTTGCGGCACGGGGCTGACCGGCGGCGCGCTTCGCGACATCGTCGGGAACATCACCGGGCTCGACATATCCGAAAACATGGTCGAGATCGCCCATGAGAAAGAGCTATACGAGACGCTCTACGTCGCCGAGGCCGCCGATTACCTTGAAGACAATGAGGACGGCCCGTTCGACATCGTCACCGCAACGGACGTCCTGCCCTATATCGGCTTCCTCGAGGAGTTGTTCTTCGGAGTTGCCGATAATGCCGAGCCAGGCGGACTGTTCATCTTCTCGTCCGAGACACTGCCGGACGAGATGCTCCAGGGCCGCGATTTCATGGTCGGGCCGCATCAGCGCTTTGCGCATGCAGAAGCCTATGTGCGCAGGGCCCTTGGCGCCGCCGGCTTCGACGTGCTGGAGCTCGGCGATATCACCGTGCGGCTGGAAGACGGCGAACCGATTGCCGGGCATCTGGTCGTGGCAAAGATGACCACTCGCCCATAAGCACATTTATTTTCGCGCTCAAACAATCATGGATTGCCAATACAATCACTGATTGTACTTAGTTTGTTGCTTACCTGAAGTTAAGGGAATCTGATTTCCATAGTATTCAAGGGGGGTGACATGAGCTTTTTAACAACATTCGGCAGCTGGCTCTACGATTTTGTCTTGGGCATTGATGTTCCTGCATTGCTTTTCGCAGTATTGGTGCCTTTTCTCATCATCTACGTGAACCACGAAATTCGCTTTCGACGATTGCGAATGATCGATGACTATGACAATTCCTTCCGCACCCGGCTCAGCGTTGTCAATCAGAAAGAGAATAATGACAACGAGACCGGCAACCCGACGTTCGAATATGTAAAATCAAAATATATATCCGATATCCGGGATGAGGAAATCACGCGCCGGGCTGGTAGCAAGACTGCGCAGTGGCCGACGAGCGAAAAGATCCAGGACCTGCTGGCAGCACCACCCTCCTTTTTCCGATTGACCGCGAACCGCCGCCTGATGTTCGCGGCAGTTTGCTTTGCACTCATTACCTATTTCGGCTTTGCGGTCTCGTTCGAACGGATCTCATGTTTCGTCTCGACAGGAGCATGCTCCACGTCCCTCCAGAACCTGGTTTTCGTGGGCGGCATCGGCGCACCCAGCGCCGACGCATTGCGCTTTGGAGAGCAGGTGCTGACGGTCGCGGCTCTCGCATTCCTTGGAGCCTATATCGCCACAATCCGCGAACTCCTCCGGCGAATGGCGGTATTCGATCTCTCCAGCTTCACCTTCCTCAAGCAGGCTGCCGAGACCCTGGCATCCGTGCTTGGGGTGGTCTTTCTGTTTCGGGCGCTTCCTGATCCGGTAGGCCAGGTCACGTCGATGGTCAGCAACGAGACATGGCAGCCGGCCGCACGGATATCGTTGCTTTGGCTGGCGATGGCACCGCTTTTCGGGTTGTTTCCGGAAAGCGCGACCAAGTATCTTTTCATTCGCTTCCGGCAGTATTTCCAGTGGATCAAGAGCGAGGACAACAGATTCACGGAAGTGACGATGATCACCCCGCTGGATGTGATCGACGGGATTGATTACTGGACACGAATAAGGCTTGAGCAAAGCGGAATTGCCGATGTGCAGGCCCTCGCGACATACAATCCCATCATGTTGTTCATCGAAACGCCCTATGGCATCTACCAGGTGTTCGACTGGATCGCCCAGGCGCAACTCTGCCACATCGTCGGCGTCGAAAAGTTCCTGATCTTCAGGGAGTTGAATATCAGGACGATCTTCGACCTCGAACGTGCGGTATTGAGCAAAGCGTCGCCGGAGCAGTATGATCAGATCTACGGTGGCATCCTGCTGGCGCCCACGGCGTCGTTGAAAAGAACATCCGCGATCGCCAGCACCAACTTCATCTTGCCGGGCAGCGATCCAGGCAAGGTTGCCGGGATAAACGAATATTGCCAGTGGGCCTACGGTGCATTGAGTGTACACGACAAGGCAATCACCCTGGCAATCGAACACATGATCCGCTGGATCACCGATGATCTGCATGTCCGCCGCTTGAGGCGGCTGTGGATCGAGATATCGAAAAGCCTTGGCCCGGAATCGGAAATGCTGCCTGATGGAAAGCCGTTACCCGTCTGATGCTGCAAATGTCACAACGACCGGCGAACGGACAAAATCGGCTTTTTGCAATTCGTCTCTTTTACTGAGCACTCCGATAATCTAAACCTCCCGCATCCAACACATGAGGGAGTTTCTTATGGTAAAGGTTGCCTTTATCGGTTTGGGCGTAATGGGTTACCCGATGGCGGGGCATTTGAAGGTCAAGGGCGGCCATGATGTCACCGTCTATAACCGCACGACGGCCAAGGCCGAGAAATGGGCTGCGGAATTCGGCGGCACAGCCGCGCCGACGCCTGCGGAGGCCGCCGGGGATGCCGATTTTATCTTCACCTGCGTCGGCAACGACGACGACCTGCGCTCAGTGACCACAGGCCCGGATGGCTGCATTTCCGCAATGAAAGCCGGTGCGACGCTGATCGACAACACAACCGCAAGCGCCGAAGTCGCCCGCGAGCTTGAAGCAGCCGCTGAAGCGAGGGGCTGCTTTTTCATCGATGCGCCGGTTTCGGGTGGACAGGCAGGCGCCGAAAATGGCGTGTTGACCGTGATGTGCGGCGGCAAGCCCGATGTGTTCGAACATGCCAAGCCGGTGATCGACGCCTATGCACGGATGGTCGGGCTTATGGGGCCTGCGGGCTCCGGCCAGTTGACCAAGATGGTCAACCAGATCTGCATCGCCGGTCTGGTCCAGGGACTTGCCGAAGGCGTGCATTTCGCCAAGCGTGCCGGACTCGATGTCGAAAACGTGATCAGCGTGATTTCCAAGGGTGCCGCAGGCTCCTGGCAGATGGAAAACCGCCACAAGACGATGAATGCCGGCAAATTTGATTTCGGCTTTGCGGTCGACTGGATGCGCAAGGATCTGGCGATCTGCCTCGACGAGGCGCGCAAGAACGGCGCGACACTGCCGGTCGCCGCCCTTGTCGACCAGTTCTACGGCGATGTGCAGCAGATGGGCGGAAAGCGCTGGGATACGTCGTCGCTGCTGGCACGGCTGGAAAAATGACCGAACTCGGGCCGGCCTCATCCGCTGCCGATATCGTCGCATATCTGGAAACTCTGCGCGACCAGCGAAATATCGAGGGCATGAGCCGGTTCGGCATTGAAACCGCAACCGCGCTCGGCGTCTCCAACGCCGTGCTGCGACCGCTGGCCCGGAAGTTAAAGCGCAACCACGATCGGGCGCTTGCCCTCTGGGACAGCAATATTCGTGAGGCGCGACTGATGGCCGCCTTCACCGACGAGCCGAAGAAGGTCACCGCACAACAGGCCCGCCGCTGGGCCGATGATTTCGATTCCTGGGAAATAGTCGATACGGTCAGCGACCTCTACGGCGACGCGGGATTGCAATCCATCCTGATCCCCGAATTCGCGGGCGACGAGCGCGAGTTCGTCCGGCGCACCGCGTTCGCAATGATGGCCTGGAGTGCGGTGCATATGAAAAAAGCACCTGACGAAACAATGCTTGCCTGGCTGCCGTTGATCGAAAAGCATGCCACCGACCCGCGCAACTTCGTCAAGAAGGCGGCCAACTGGGCGCTGCGCCAGATCGGCAAACGCAACATCGCCTGCTATTATCCGGCGCTTGCGCTTGCGGAAAAGCTTGCCGAAAGCGACGACCGGACTGCGCTCTGGATCGGCAGGGACGCCGCGAAGGAGTTGACGGGAGAGAAGGTTCTCGCCAAGTTCGGATTTTAGCGAGACGAAATATTTCAGTCTTCGGCGCTTTTGGGCTGTTCCAGCAGCATGTAGTCGAGCGGCAATTCGGTCGAATACTTGATCTGCTCCATGGCGAAAACCGAGGAGACATCGCGGATCTCGATCTTGGTGATCATGCGCTTGTAGAACGCATCATAGGCAGCAATATCGGGCACCACGACACGCAGGAGATAATCGACATCACCGCTCATGCGGTAGAATTCCACCACTTCCGGGAATTCGGCAATCACCTCGGAGAATCGCTTCAGCCACTCGATCGAATGCGAACTGGTACGGATCGACACGAAAACCGTGACCTTGGTATTGACCTTGACGGGATCGAGGATTGCGACCCGGCGCTTGATAACACCGTCCTCTTCCATTTTCTGAATGCGCCGCCAGCAGGGGGTTGTCGACAGGCCGACCTTCTTGGCGAGGTCCGCCACTGCCAATGTGGAATCTTCCTGCAGCAACCTGAGGATTTTTCTGTCGAGCCGGTCCATTCCTGCCTCCGGTTAAAAAATTTTGCTCACCCTTACATGAAATCTGGAAAAAAGCAGAATCCTGTCTCAAGAAATCCACTGCAAAACCAGACGCCTCAGTTCGGGAACAAGTTCGGCCTCGAACCATGGATTTCTGCGCAACCAGCCGGTGTTACGCCAGCTTGGATGCGGCAGGGGCAGAACGCCCTTCTGAAGATGAAGACGCCAGTCACGCACGGTTTCGGTCATTGGTACACCGGACTTCAGGCCCAGATGCCAGGCCTGCGCATAGCCGCCGACAGCCAGCACCAGTTCGACCTGCGGCATGGTCGAAAGAGCCTTGGCTCTCCACTTCGGCGCACATTCCTTGCGCGGTGGCAGATCCGATCCGTGCGAATCATATCCGGGGAAGCAGAATCCCATCGGCAGGATCGAGAAGTTGCCGGGATCATAGAACCGCGTGCGGTCGACCCCAAGCCACTCTCGCAGACGGTCACCGGATGCGTCGTTGAACGGGATACCGCTTTCATGCACCCGTAGCCCGGGCGCCTGGCCGGCGATCAATATCCGGGCGACCTTTGAAAGCACCGCCACCGGCCTCGGTTCATGCGCCATCGGCTCGCCGGCGGGATGGTCGCGACAGATCCGGCAAGCAGCGATATCGCGCCCTAGGCTCTGGATTTCGATCATCGGATTCCCGGGCATCGTCTGCATGGGCTATTGTCCGCCGAACAGGCGCTGGAAGAACGACGGAAGATGCGGCCCCTCATCCTCCATGGCGGCGCTATGGGCATGCGTCCGCCTCCAGTCCGAGGGGCGCTCGACTTTTCCGCTCCACAGGCCGATATGCGCCGATTTCGCCGCATCCTCGTCGCGCTGGTAGTCGCCGAAGGAAAACGCCATGCCCCGGCGAACCATCTGCCGGTTGATGTTGATGTCACCGTCGCGGCATGTCACCAGCATGCGCTGGTATTTATCCTTCCGATCGCCTTTGCACATCACCGCCCTGCCCTCCACCAGCGACGCCAGGGTCTGCCGCGCCGCTTCCCCGCAGCGCCAGACCTCGCCATCGCGCCTGCAGGTCTGCTTGAGCTCGGGCGCGTCTATGCCGAGAAGGCGCAGGCGGTCATGGCCGAGCGAGAGGCTGTCGCCATCGGCGACCCGGTAGCGGCCGTTAAATGTTCTTGCGGCGTCGGTCTCGACTTTCATGGCGATCAGAAGCATCAGAGCCAGGAAGCAGACGGCCACGACGCCACTGTGCAACACACTGAATTTCATTGATTTCCACTTCCGGTGCCTGGCCGCGCCAAATCTAGAATCGAGACTGTGGCATGGCAAACAAATCCTTATCACGGAAGCATCTTCTTAAGGATTGCGGTTTAATCTCGCCCGAGAATGTCCAGCTCAAGTTCGTGTCATGAGTCATAGAGCCAGTTCGTCGCCCGACAAGATCATAGTCGACCGTTCCCGCGCCTCGAAGAATCAGGCCGTGGCGCGGACGATCAGGAATACGCGCGAGCGGCTGCAGACCAATGGCAATGCGACCAGCAGTTTCGACCGGGACATGCTGCTTCTCCACCTTTCGTCGATACAGAACAGTGCCGCGGTCCTGCCGCTCGTCGTGCTGATGATCGGCATTTTTGCCAACTACTATTTCAGCAACACCGACCTGTTTTCCTGGATGCTGGTCTCGCTTCTCGTTCATTCGGCCAATGTCGTCCTCATCTTGCGGGCGCGAAATTCCGACCTGACGGTGGAGAATGCGCTCAAATGGCGGCGGCGATTGCTGGCCGGGCAGGTGCTGACCGGCATCGCCTGGGGCTGGCTGGCCTTCATGGATTGCGCCGCATGCGGCACGACCGGCTTCTTCTATTTCAAGGGCGCTGTACTGATCGTCGCGCTTTCCGCGACCTCCATGTCGCAGTTCCTGCTGCGCGGCGCAACGCTCTACACATTCCTGCCGGTGGTGGTCGCACTCGCAACGTTATCGGTAATGGAGCTGAACCCGCTGGATCTGGCGCTGACGGCCGTGTTTGCCATTTCCATGGCGTTCTTTTCCTTCATCACCGATCGGCTCTACAATACCAACATCAAGCTTCTGTCGTTCCAATCGGAAAAGGACGACCTGATCGCCGAGCTTGAAGTGGCAAAATCGATGTCGGACGAAGCGCGGCGTCGGGCGGAAGAGGCAAACCTTGCGAAATCCCGTTTCCTGGCGTCGATGTCGCATGAACTGCGCACGCCGCTCAATGCCATTCTCGGCTTCTCCGAAGTGATGGCGACGGAGGTGTTGGGTCCGCTCAACAATCCGACCTACAAGGAATATGTCGGCGATATCCACACATCGGGCCAGCACCTGCTCAACCTGATCAACGAGATTCTCGATCTTTCGCGCATCGAGGCGGGCCGCTACCAACTGAATGAAGAGGCGGTGCAGCTCATCGACATTACCGAGGACTGCATCGGCATGGTGCAGTTGCGGGCTCGCTCGAAGAATATCCAGATCATCGACCAGTTCGAACCGGACATGCCGTCCGTCTGGGCCGACGAAAAGGCGATCCGGCAGGTGATTCTCAACCTGCTGTCCAATGCGGTAAAGTTTACGCCATCGGGCGGCGAGATCACCGTCAAGGCCGGCTGGACAGCTTCGGGCGGCCAATATGTATCGATCAAGGACAATGGTCCCGGCATTCCGGAAGAGGAAATTCCGGTGGTGCTTTCAGCCTTCGGGCAAGGCTCGATCGCCATCAAGAGTGCAGAACAGGGCACCGGCCTCGGCCTGCCGATCGTGCAGGCCCTGCTGCACAAGCATGACGGCCAGTTCTATCTGAAATCCAGACTGCGCGAAGGCACGGAATGCATCGCCATCCTGCCCGCCAAGCGCGTGCAGCAATCATTGCCCGCCGTCGAGGAAGCGCATGCGGTGGACCGCCGTCGCAAGAGCTTTGCCTGATTCTGGCTATGTGAACACGACCCAGGCGATAAACAGGCCGGCGGCGACAAGCGCGCATGCGACGCTGAAGGATCCGAGGTCCTTGGCATGTTTGCCCGTCCTGGATACTTCAGGCGACACGCGATCGACCAGTTCCTCGATTGCCGTATTGAGCGCTTCGAAAGCGAAGATCATCAGGAACAGGATGGTCAGGATCAGATATTCGGCAAGCGTCGCATGCACGAAGTAAAACAATATCAAGCCAACAAGATAAAAGATGATCTCATGACGGAAAGCGGATTCGTTGAGCGCGCGCCAGAATCCGGCAACCGAGTAGCTGGCGGCCGCGAACAAATGCGCCAGTCCGGTCTTCTTGCCAAGCGGCTCTTCCATCATGTTGCTTCGTCCCCCAGCCCTTATGGCATCCTTTGAACATATCGAGCTGGTGATTGTAAACCTGACCTATGAATATCGTCTTATCAGTCCTTGTTCGAAACACCTGCGCTCTCGAAGGTGGCCATGCCCGAATGGCAGGCGGCGGCCGCCTTGACGATGCCGGCTGCGAGCGCCGCACCCGTTCCCTCGCCCAGCCGCATGCCGAGCGCCAGCAGCGGCGTCTTGCCGAGTTTTTCAATTGCGCGCATATGGCCCGGCTCGGCCGAAACATGCCCGATCAGGCAATGATCGAGAGCGGATGGATTGGCGGCCTTCAGGATTGCGGCCGCGGCGGTGGCCACGTACCCGTCGATGATCACCGGTATGCGTTCCATGCGTGCCGCGAGGATAGCACCGGCCATCGCCGCGATTTCGCGGCCGCCGAGGCGGCGCAGGACCTCGAGCGGATCGGACAGATGGTCCTTGTGTAAAGCCACCGCCTTTTCCACGGCGGCGATCTTGCGCGTCAGCAATTCGCCCTCCGAGCCGGTACCGGGGCCGACCCATTCCTCGGCCGTGCCGCCATAGAGCGCCAGGTTGATCGCCGCAGCGATCGTGGTGTTGCCGATGCCCATCTCGCCGATGCAGAGGAGGTCGGTGCCGCCGGCGATCGATTCCATGCCGAAGGCCATGGTCGCCGCGCAATCCCGCTCGGAGAGCGCGGCTTCCTCGGTGATATCGCCTGTCGGGTAGTCGAGCGCCAGGTCGAAGACCTTGAGCCCGAGATCGTATGCCGCGCAGATCTGGTTGATTGCCGCACCGCCGCTTGAGAAATTGGCGACCATCTGCTTGGTGACTTCCGATGGAAAAGGCGTGATCCTTTGCCTGGTGACGCCATGGTTGCCGGCAAAAATCGCCACCAGCGGCCGATTGACCGCGGGCTTGCGGCCGGTCCAGGCGGCAAGCCAGAAGGCGATCTCCTCAAGACGGCCGAGAGCGCCGGGTGGCTTGGTCAGCTGCTTGTCGCGCTCGCGCGCATCGACAAGCGCTTGAGTCTGCGGACCCGGAAGGTTGGCAATGAGATTGCGGAAATCGTCGAATGGAAGGCCGCTGACGCTCATAGCCTGTGCTCCTGAATTGTCTTTCCCATTGGCGGGCGAGATCCTATTATCGGCAGACTCGTCCGGCGGCAATCTCAAACACGCCGGACAAAGACGCTGGGGATCGATGAATATTACGGATTTCAAGAACGACCTCGCCCGGTCTCTCGGCTTTCTCAGCCGATTGCCGGTGCCGGGCCGCTATTTCGAGGGGCATGACGGCAGTCTGGCACGTGCCGTGCGTGCCTTTCCTCTGGCGGGTTGCCTGATCATGCTGCCGGCGGCGGCGATGTTCGCCGTGCTCCTGGCCTTGAAGCTTGAGCCGCTTGTGGCCGCATTCATCATGCTTGCGGCTGTCACCCTGCTCACCGGTGCGCTGCATGAGGACGGTTTGAGCGACACCGCCGATGGCATCGGCGGCGGCGGCAATCGCGAAGCGGTGCTCGCCATCATGCGCGACAGCCGGATCGGTTCCTACGGCGCCTCGGCGCTGATATTGTCCTATGGGGTGCGGGCTGCGTCGATCGCGGCGATCGGCACATCGCTTTCGCCCATCGGCGCGGCATTCGGGCTGATTGCGGCTGCTGCGGCAAGCCGGGCGGCGATGGTCTGGCACTGGTCCGCGCTGCCGCCGGCGCGGCGCGACGGCGTCGCCGTGTCCGTGGGCGGGCCGGAAGACGCATCCGTGATGTTCGCCATCGTTTCCGCTGCCGCCATCGTTGTCGTGATCATCGGCTTCTTCACCGGACTTGCCGCAGCCATAGCGGTCATTGCCGCGGCCGGACTGGCGGCTTTCGGCCTCACGCGCTATATCGGCAGCAGGATCGGCGGCCATACCGGCGACACAATCGGTGCTTCACAACAATGTGCGGAAATGGCGGCGCTGGCTGCCCTTGCACTTTGCACCTGAAGGACCAGATAAGCCTTAACGCGGAATTGAGAGCCCATGGAATCGCCTTGCATCCTCGTCTGTTCAATCGACGACAAAACCGGATACTGCTTCGGCTGCGGCCGGACGCGCGAGGAAATCGGCGGATGGACGCTCTACTCGAGCGTCGAGCGCCGTCAGATCATGGAAGCGCTTGCGGCGAGGCTGGAAACAGTCGAACGCCGACCTCGCCGGGAAACCAGACGCCAGCGCATGGCGCGTGGAGAATAGATGTCATGCAACGGATCCTGATCATCGTTATTATCGCACTCGCGGCGCTCCTGCTCGTCAAAGGCCTTTCGTCAGGCAGTTCGGAGCTCGATGGCGACGATACGATGCGTTTTGTCTACTACGCGATGTTCGCCGTCCTGATCGGATCGGGAATTTTCGCCAGCCGGCGCAACTTTGGCCAGGCCTTCAGGAACCTCGGGCTCTGGGCATTGATCATATTGGCCCTCGTCACAGCCTATGTGTATCGGGACGACGCCCAACAGATCGCATCCCGGGTAACGGCTGGCCTGATTCCCGGACGCGCCGCAGTCATCACGGACGACAACGGCTTCAACACCGTCGTGCTCTATCGCGGTCAGGGCGGGCACTACCTCGCCGACGCGCAGATCGGCACCCAGACGATCAACATGATGGTCGATACCGGCGCTTCCAGCATCGCGCTATCCTATGAGGACGCCGAGAAGATCGGGCTCAATCCGCAGAATCTGGATTTCAGCTATACGGTCATGACTGCGAACGGCCCTGCCCGCACGGCCTATGCGACCCTGCCACAGATTTCGGTCGGCGGCATCGAGCGCACCAATGTCAGAGCCGGGATCGCCGAACGCGGCAAACTCGGCAAGAGCCTGCTTGGCATGAATTTCCTGGGCACCCTGAGTTCCGTGTCGTTCAGCGGCGACGAGCTGAAACTTCGGGATTAGAGAAGGCTGATAAAAAACCGGATCGAAACGGCCGTCAGGAACAGCCCGAAGCCGATTTCCAGTTGGCGCTTCGGCAGCGCATGTGCCAGTTGCACGCCATAGGGCGCGACGACCAGCGTCAGCGGGATGACCAGCACGACGGTGATCCAGTTGACGAAGCCGGTCGAAAATGGCGGCAACCCCGTCTCGCCCCAGCCGGCCCAGACATAGCCGACCAATCCGGGTATGGAAATCAGCACACCGACGCCCGACGATGTTGCCACCGACTGGTGGACCGTGCGGCCGAACAGCGTCATCCAGAGATTGGACAACACCCCGCCGCCGACGCCCATCAGGCCGGAAAACAGCCCGATGCCGAAGCCCGCAGCGCCGTTTACCGGGCCGGCGGGCAATTCATTTCCAAGTTTCCAATGCTCCCGGTTAAAGAACATGCGGATCGCGATCAGCAATGCCAGGACCGCGAAAATGATCCTCAGTTCACGGCCGGAAATATAGGCCGCGACGACCGACGCCGCGGTCGTGCCGAGCGGTATCCAGATCGCCCAGTTGCGCAGGATCGATATGTCCACCGCGCCTCGCGCTTGATGCGCCTTGAACGAACGGATCGAAGTTGGAACGATGATCGCCAGTGACGTGCCGACCGCCACATGCGTCCGGACGGCGTCGGGCACGCCCACCAGTCCATAGACCTGGTAGAACACCGGCACGAGGATTGCCCCGCCACCGACGCCGAAAAGACCGGCCAGCAGGCCCGAGACAGCGCCCGCGGCGATCATGGCCAGCGCGAAGATGACGAGTTCATAGAGAGGGGGCATGATCATGTCCGGACTGGTTCAATGTCCGGATGTCGCTACGCTCTGCAAGGCGGCACAACAAGTTCATGAGGCGGTAAATCGGTACGCCTCCGGCTGATTACGCCCAGCGTCCCCCGATATTGCAGCCCTTCGGAGGAATGGGAATGTCGCCGAAACGCTTCTTGAGCATGTCGCAGCCGAGCCGGTTGATCGGGCCCGGCATGATCGAATTGATGCTCGATCCGAAATCGTCGAACGGGCTGTCGGCATGCGCCACATAAGTGTACCACTTGCCGCCGACGAGGAGCATAAGCGCCGTCAGGACGCTGGCCCTGATATAAGATGCTTTCCTGCCGTTCGTTTGCTTGGTCATGGCTCGCGTTTCCGTCTGGTGTTATGACGATAACGCGCGGCAATTAAAATCTATTCAGCCGGGTATGAACAAATTTACAGACTTGTGTCCGAAATGTGGCAAACCCGCGATCAGAATGTGTTCAGAGGCTGCAATGCCTGTATCCAGATTTCCGATAACGCATGTCGAAATGAAAATGATCGCCATGGTAGGCGTCGCCTGGGCCAAGCACCGAATTGAAATACTTGCAGGAGTCCGAACGCACGGCTTTCAGCAACCCCTTCTCGCGGAATGCGAAGAAACTCTTCTTACGCACATCGATTTCCTTGCCGGACTTCAGGATGAAGCCGCCGATATCGATCGCGTTGCCCTTGGCGTGCTCGGACCACGGATTGTTCGAGCGCGAATTCATCTTGCGGCAGGAGTAGGAGGAAAGCTGATGAATCTCCTTTATACCGGAGAAATAGCGATAGCGCGCCGTGGGCACCAATTCGTTTTTCACCCATTTGGCAAATGTCCGCGTCATGTTGCAATTGAGCTTCGCAGCGGGCCTGAGGGTGATGCCGCTGGCAAAGCCCGAAACCTCGATCGGATGCGGGATGCCGCAACTACGACCGTTGGAGATCGGCTCGAGTTCTCGGAAACGCACGCCAAGCCTTGTGAGTTCAGTCCGGCAGGCGCGGTCGGAAACGGTTAGCCCGCCATAGGATTCGGGGACCTGTGACGGATCCGAAAAACGTGGAATGAAGGCAACCTGGGTCTCGTTATCGGGATCGCGCCGCCTGGTCGGCAACGTAACCTGATCCGCGCTCTCGGCCTGGTCGAACGGAATGCGCTGATCGACGGGTCTGGCCCCGTGATTGACTTCCTTCAGCGTCTCCGTACCGATGCCGTCCACGACCGGCTGTTCGGTGTTGCCCTCGGCAATATTGTCCGCCTCCTCTTCCGCAAGGCTGGTCGGCTGCGCGCCAAGATCGGAGTCCATATTGACGCCGTTTTCCGGAATGTCCGACTGCTTTGCAACGGTCGGTTCCTCGTCGATCATCGGCAACGGCTGATCTTCCGCCTTCTGCGCCTGCTGATCGTCGACGCCGGCAAGGTTCGGCGTATTGAGATAATCGGCATTCTCCGAGGCCCGGCTTGCAGGGTCTTCCGGTGCTGAATAATTGCTGTCTTCGATCTTCTGGCTGGGCTCAATCGAGGATACGGTCGTCGCGCCGTCGATATCGGCAGGCGGCACCATCTGGCCGGAACAGGCGCTCAACGCCAGCGATAAAAGCGTCGGCAGGCAGGCCCGCCGGAAACTCATTGGAAACGCAATACTCATGATCCAATCCGCCGGACAGTCCGGTACTATTGTGCCAACTCTGACCGAGAATGGTTACCGAAGAATGAAGGGAGTGCGCTAATTTAGCGAATCAAAACCGGCGCTTGCGCGATGCCCGCCACATGTTCCACTGCCGCCGCAACTGGGATTGCTGCGGCGAGGTTGTCAGAATATCAGCGCCGAGCTTGCCGGCACGGTCGAGCACGCCCTCCACCGACGCAATGGGCAGGAATGCCAGGCTTGCTTCAGGTGTCATCGTGCCCACGGAAGCCTGCCTTGCTTTTCGGAGATGATCCCGGCCGAACCCAATGAAGGCCGACAGGCTCGCCCCGATGCGCGGCCTGTCCCCGCCTCTCAGGAACGCTTCTGCGGTGAGACCGGTGGCCGCCAGGATATCGCCGGGAACATAGACCTGGTGCCGCCGCATATGAGTCGGCAACAGCAGCAGCGAGCCGGCAACGAGTTGCGCAATACCGGCGTGGCCGGCAGCGTCCGATGCCTTTTGCGCATGTTCCGGATCGAGGATCATTGCCGTCAGCTGGATCAGCGCCGATGCCGTCTCTCCAGCATACCCCTCGAACATCGCGGTGCTGTCCACCGGATCGTCATAGAGATCGAATATCCGCGCTTCGGTCATGGCGACCAGCGGCTGGCGGGGCAAGCTGTGTTCATCGATGGCATGGATCAGCCCGGCCGCCAGCGGGTTGGCGAGGCTATCGCCCTCGCCTTCACCCTCGAGCATGTCGCGCCACCACTGCAGGCGGATCTCGCCCGGCAACGGCTCACGAATGATATCGCGGATACGCGCAAGTTCGGCATTGAATGCATAGAGTGCAGCAACCGCGCCACGCCTCTCCTCCGGCATCAGCAGGCAGGCGAGGTAGCGGTCGATATCGGTGGTGCGGAGCGTGGCGAGGCAGGCCTCATAGGCGCCGCTTCGATCAAGCGACATCTGGCTATGACTCCACCGCAATCAAGGCCGCTGCCACCGCGCGCTGTTCGGCGAGCAGGATGTTGAACGTCCGCACCGCGGCACCCGTCGACATCGGATCGGCGGAAATACCGGCTTGGCGAAGCGCCGCGCGCAGTTCCTTCCCAAGCGGCTTGAGGTGATTGCCCGTACCGACGAGCAGGACCTCGATCTCCGCTGCCTCGGCAAGAACCTTGCCGAGATTGGTCTCATCGAGCGGCGTGCCCTCCTGCATGTCCCAGCCATAAATGCCGGATGGCAGGCAGAGGATCGAGCCGCGATGGCTCATGTCGGCAAAGCGGAAACCACCATTACCGTAAGCATCGATCGGCGCTCGACCGGGAAAATGCTGCTCACGGATGATGATTCCCTTGGCCACCAGATCAGACTGCCTGCGTTTCTATCTTGGCCGCGCCCTTTTCCTCTTCATCGTCCCGGTTGCCGCCCGGGCGGAGCCTGAAGATAATGAGCACCGGAGCAGCGATGTAGATCGACGAGAACGTGCCCACCGCAACACCGAAGAGCATCGATATGGTGAACCCGCGGATGACCTCGCCACCGAATACCACCAGCGCGAGGATCGCGATCAGCGTCGTCACCGATGTCAGGATGGTCCGAGACAGCGTCGAGTTGATCGATGTATCGATCAGCAGCGGGATGGGCATCTTTTTGAACCGCCTGAGGTTTTCACGCATTCGGTCATAGACGACGACGGTATCGTTCAAGGAGTAACCGACGATCGTCAGCACCGCCGCAACGCTGGTAAGGTCGAATTCCAGCCCGGTGAACACGAACAAACCGATCGTCAGTATCAGATCGTGGAGCGTGGCCACGATCGCGCCGACAGCGAACTGCCACTCGAACCGGAACCAGATGTAGACCATGATCGCCAGAAGTGCGAGGCCGACGCCGATGATGCCCGTCAGCGCCAGTTCGCCGGAAACCGAGGGACCGACCACTTCGACGCGGCGGAATTCGTACTGAGCGTCGAACTCCGAACGGATCTTGGTCACCGCCGACTGCTCGGCGCTTTCGCCGGCTTCCTGGCTTTGCACGCGGATCAGCACATCGCTTGGATCACCGAAGCCCTGCACCTGGACGCCGCTGAGATTGAGCGTACCCAACCGGTCACGAATGTCACCGATATCAGCCGCGCCCTGCTTCGCCTTCATTTCGATGATCGAGCCGCCGGTGAAGTCGATGCCGAGGTTCAGCCCGATCGTTGCAAAGCCCGCGATCGAAGCGATGGTCAGGGCCGCCGAACCCATGAACGTGTAATTGCGCAGTGCCATGAAGCGGATCTGGGCAAAATCGAAGAAGCCGGTGCGGATCCCCTTCGGCAGCGCCTTGGGACGCGTCCGCCGCAACCAGATCGCCACCATCAGCCGCGATACGGTGTAGGCGGTGAACACCGTTGTGACGATACCGATCGACAGCGTGATCGCGAAGCCGCGTACCGGGCCGGATCCCATGTAGAACAGGATGATCGCTGCAATCAGCGTCGTGACGTTGGCGTCGATGACGGTACCGAAGGCTTTGTTGAAACCGGCCTCCATCGCCTGCACGATGGGCCGTCCCTGCTTCACTTCCTCGCGGAAACGTTCGTAGAACAGCACGTTGGAATCGACCGCCTGGCCAATGGTCAGAACGATACCGGCAATACCCGGCAGGGTCAGTGTCGCCCCGAGCATCGACAGGATTGCGATGATCATGACCACGTTGACGACCATGGCGGCATTGGCGATTATGCCGAGCGTGCCATAGAAGAACGTCATGAAGGCAATGACGGCGATCAGGCCGATGATGCCGGCAATAAAGCCGGCACGGATGGAGTCGGCTCCAAGGCCGGGTCCGACGGTCCGTTCTTCGATGACCGTCAGCGTGGCCGGCAATGCGCCCGCGCGCAAGAGGACCGCGAGGTCACTGGCCGACTGAACGGTGAAATTGCCTGAAATCTGCCCCTGGCCGCCGAGGATCGGCTCATTGATGACCGGAGCGGTGATCACGGTATTGTCGAGCACGACCGCAAAGGGCTCGCCGACATGTTCCTGCGTCACGCGGCCGAATTTTTGCGCGCCGGCGGAATCAAACCGGAACGAGACGATCGGGGCATTGTTCTGCTGGTTGAAGCCGGGCTGCGAATCGACGAGGTTTTCGCCCGTCAGGATCGCCCGCTTCTCGATCAGGAAGGGTACCGGAGGATCGTCGTTGGAATAGACGATCTCGGAATTGGCCGGCGGCCGTGAATTCAGCGCATCCTGGGCCGACATCGTGTTATCGACCAGATGAAAGGTCAGTTTGGCCGTCTTGTTGAGGATGGCCTTGAGACGCTGCGGATCCTGAAGGCCTGGCACCTGGACGATGATGCGATCGCTGCCCTGGCGCTGGATCAGCGGTTCAGTCGTGCCCAGTTCATCGACGCGACGGCGAACGACTTCGATCGATTGCGAAACGGCGGACTGGACCCGGTAGTTGATGCCCTGGTCGGTCAGGTCGATCTCGAACGCGCCATCCGATGTGTTCGACAGGGTGGCTTCCTGGACCGTGCCGCCGGTGAGGCCGCCGACGCTGACCAGTCCGGTCATATCCTTGAGTGCCGTTCTGGCGGCATCGATCTGGGTCGGATCACGGAGCTTGAAGGTCAGTTTCTGTCCGTTGCCGACCAGGCTCGTATAGCCGATGTTCGCTTTGCGCAGACCACTCCTGACATCATCGAGCGCGGTTTCAAGCCGCTCCTTGATGATGTCGTTGCGCTCGAGTTTGAGCATGATATGCGAACCGCCCTGCAGATCGAGACCAAGCGTCATCGTGCTTTTCGGGACCCATGACGGCAGGGAATTCAGCACATCCTTCGGCACGAAGTTCGGGGCGGCGATCAGAATACTCACCGCCGTCACGAGCCAAATGAAAAATGCTCTCCAGCGCGAAAAATAAAGCATGGGTCTCTCGATGCGGTTCGTCAGGCGATTGATTTATGCAGTTACGAAATTTTCAGACCAGCAGGAAAGCGATCAGGGCTTGTTGGCCGCCTGGACTTCCTTGGCGGGCTCACCCTTGACGCGCACTTCGGCCACCATGGAGCGGACGACGCGGACCTTGACGCCGTCGGCAATCTCGGCCTCAAGCTCGGCATCGTCGATCACTTTCGTGACCTTGGCGACAAGGCCGCCGCCGAGCACGACCTGATCGCCGCGGCGGATGTTCTTCAAGATCTCTTCGCGCTTCTTCGCCTGCTGGCGCTGCGGCCGGAAGATCAGGAAATAGAAGACGACGATCATCGGCAGGAAAAGAATGAGGATATCAAATCCTCCACCAAGCGGCGACGAACTTGCGGGTGCCGACTGGGCAAAGGCTTCGGTAAAGATCATTTGTTACTCCCGGACGAATTTATCCAACACGGCGGACTCCTGCCCGCTTTCTGGCCGCCGGAATATAGGAACATGCCTATCCTTTGCAACAGCGCTTTCAGGATTTGAGAACGAAAACGGACGTTTTGCAGGCAAACCGCCCTTTCCGCAGCCCGCCTCTCCATGTTAGCGGCAGAACGAATTTGAATTTGGGGAGAAGAAACCGTGAGTGAAGACGTTCTGAATGCCATTCTCGCCGAACTGAAGCGGCTTTCCAATGCCGCCGAGCGTGTGGCCGGCCCGGCCCCCGCGCCCGTCCTCTGGGACGCGGGCGACTGTTTCGTCTGGAATCCGGAACGCCACAACCTGACGCCGGTCAGCAAAGTCAATCGGGTCGATCTATCGCTGATCCGTGGCGTCGATCATGTCAAATCCATTCTCCATGACAATACCGATCGCTTCGCCGAGGGCTTTGCCGCCAACAATGTCCTGCTCTGGGGTGCGCGCGGCATGGGCAAGAGCTCGCTGGTGAAGGCCATCCATGCTTCGATCAACGAGGCGCGCGGCAAGGCGATGAAACTCGTCGAGGTGCATCGCGAGGATATCCAGACACTGCCCATGCTGATGGACATCCTCAAGGCAACGAACC
The DNA here is from genome assembly GCA_028290545.1 of Rhizobium sp. Taxonomy (GTDB): domain Bacteria; phylum Pseudomonadota; class Alphaproteobacteria; order Rhizobiales; family Rhizobiaceae; genus Rhizobium_E. The sequence continues at coordinate 100,275 of JAQGJP010000029.1, forward strand.
ACCGCATCATCCTGTTCTGCGACGATCTTTCGTTCGACAATGACGACACGTCGTACAAATCTCTGAAGGCGGCGCTCGACGGCGGCGTCGAGGGACGCCCGGAGAACGTCATCTTCTACGCAACGTCCAACCGCAGGCATCTCCTGCCCCGCAACATGATCGAAAACGAGCAATCGACAGCGATCAATCCATCCGAGGCGGTCGAGGAGAAAGTGTCGCTGTCGGACCGCTTCGGCCTATGGCTCGGCTTCCACAAATGCAGCCAGGACGACTACCTGGCGATGGTCGATGGCTATGCCGATTATTTCAAGCTGGAGATCGAGCGGGAAAAGCTGCATTTTGAAGCGCTGGAATGGGCAACGACGCGCGGCTCGCGCTCCGGCCGCGTTGCCTGGCAATATATCCAGGATCTGGCCGGGCGGATGCGGAAGAGCATCTGAAATGCAAAAAGCCCGGCGCGATGGCCGGGCTCTTCACGTCTCCCCTACGCACTACTGGAGGAAAGTCATGGGGTTGACGGCGACGGCATTCTGGCGAACCTCGAAGTGGACCTTCGGGCGCTTGGCACCGCCGGTCATGCCGGAATTGGCGATCACCTGGCCGCGGGTCACCTTGTCGCCGCGCTTCACGGTAAGGCTGGACGCATTGCCGTAGACTGTGACGGTGCCGTCATCATGGCGGACGAGAACCGTATTGCCAAGATCCTTCAGGCCGCTGCCGGAGTAGATCACGACGCCGTTTTCAGCCGACTTGATCGCCGTGCCCTCGGGAACCGAGATGTCGATACCGGCGTTGCGGATGCCGTCGACATTCTGTCCGTACCCGGCGATCACCGCGCCGCGAACCGGCCAGCGAAGCTTGCCAATGCCCGTCGCATCCGGAGCATCTTCGCCGGTGTCGGTCTTCTCGGCTTCGGCGACGCTCTTTTCGGCAACCGGCGGGGTATAGGTCTTGGGCTTGTTCTCGGTGACTTCCTTGACTTCGCTTTTCTTCGCCAGGATGGACGCCGTCACGGTATTGGCATCCGGAATGCTCAATTTCTGGCCGATTTTCAGCGACGCGGTCGTCATGCCGTTGGCAGACTTGATCGTATCGATGTTGACCTTGTGCATCTTGGCGATCTTGGCAAGCGAGTCGCCCTGCTTGACCACATAAAGCGTGCCGTCGGTCGCGTCATTCCTGCCATTGTCCTTGGCAAGCTTGGCGTCGGTGTTCTTCGCCTTGTCGCGGCTCGTGGTGACCGCCAGGATCGCCTTGTCCTGTTCCGGCAGCTTGCCCGGGACCGGTAGTTTCTTCCTGGTGTTGACGGCCAGTTCGACCGGAACGGCCTTTGCCTTCATCTCCACCTTGACGGTAACCGGAATGATGATCGACTTGCCGAATTTCAGGTCAGCGCCGCTCGTCAGCCTGTTGGCCTTGAGAATTTCGGCCTGCGGAACCTTGTAGCGGACAGCGATTGCCGAGAGCGTATCGCCGCTTTTGATCATGATACGCGGAGAGCTATCGGCAACGCGCCAGATCGATTTGACCGTGCCGGTCTTGATCGGATCGGCATTGACCTCCGCCTTGACGGAGAGGATCGTCTTGGATGGGAAAGGCTGGGCGAGCGCCACCTTTTCTTCCAGCTTGAGCTTGGCCTTCGGCGTCGAGAGCTCGGTACGCTCGATCCTGATCGGCTTGACCGATGCACGGGCATCGGACTCAGTTGTGGTCGATGTACTGATCGGATCATAGGAGACGTTGTCGTTGTTGCCCGGATAGGGCTGGTTCAACGCCGCATCACCGGTGACATCGGTCCGATTGTCATCGGCATTCGTCACATTTTTGCGCGGAGTCGGCAGCTTGCCGTTGACCGCATTGACCTTGTGAGGAATGGAGCTGGTCGTGAGTTGATCGGTCTTCGATGAGAATATCCCGTCGAAACGGGTGACATCGGAGCTACAACCTGAGGCCGCACCTGCGAGCAGGACAGCGGTCACGATACGAAGAGGTGATACTCTGGACTTTACAATTTCAAAGCTACGCATGACAGCAACCCAAGCTACGCATTTACTTGAATTCATTAAAGCGCGTTAGTGTTACTGGCCAGTTAACACACCACCAGGAAAAGATAATATTCCTGAAAAACGATAACCTTAACGGGTGTTAACCGAGCCGACGAACGTCTACAGGATCTTGGCGGTATGCGGAATGATCGCCTGATAAGGCACGTCGAACATCTCCTCGCGCTCGAAGCGGCTGCCGGACTTGGTGAGCTTGATCATCCGGGCGACGCCGCCCTCTCCAATGACGGGTGCGATCATCACGCCACCCGAGACCAGTTGCTCGGCATAAATGCGCGGCAGCGATGAAAACGCCGCTGTGACTAGAATGCGGTCGAATGTCCCCTCGCCCTGCAGGCCGGAGCTGCCATCTGCCTGGCGAACGATGACGTTGCGGAGCGACAACTTGTCCATGCGCTCCTGCGCGAGCGTCACCAGCGTAATATAACGATCGACCGTCAGCACGCGTTCCGTCAGCCGGCCGAGCACGGCGGCGGTGAACCCGGAACCCGTGCCGATTTCCAGCACGCGATGGCTCGGCTTGAGCTTCAAGGCATCAAGAAGTCGGGCCGCGAGATCCACGCCTTCGAGGATGGCGCCGCACTCGATCGGCAGCGTGCGGGACGACCAGGCATGGGCGCTGTGTTCTGCAGGAACGAAGAAATGGCGTGGGGTTTGCTCGACAGCATTCAGCAGATCGTTATTGACGATGCCCTTTGCCCGCAGGCGCAGGCACAGTGCTGCAAATCCTTCCTTGCCACTTCGGCTTTGGACCATATTAGCCGCCTTACACGATATCAGCTGTCTTACGCGACCGCCTGCTGGATACGCTCGAGCAGAGTATAATCAGTCAGATCAAGTTTCAAAGGGGTAACGGAGATCTTGCCGTCCCGGAGCGCATGAATATCGGTGCCCTCGCGGAAATCGCCCTTGCGGCTGTCGAATTTCAGCCAGTAATAAGGCAATCCGCGCCCATCCTTGCGCTTTTCAACATTCATGCCGAAATCGAGCTTGCCCTGCGCGGTGACTGCGATTCCCTGGACGTCTTCCGGCTGGCAATTCGGAAAGTTGATATTCATGAAACTCCAGTTCGGCATATCGACGGCCATCAACTTCTTCAGAAGCTCGGGCGCGTACTGCTCGGCGACCTGCCACGGCACACTCCGCTCACCATCGAGATAATTCGCCGCCTGCGACAGGGCGAAGGATTTGATGCCCTGCAACGTGCCTTCGATGGCGCCGGCGATCGTGCCGGAATAGGTGACGTCATCGGCCATGTTGGCGCCGGAATTCACGCCGGAAAGCACGAGATCCGGCTTCATTTCAGCCATGACTTCCTTGACGCCCATGATCACGCAATCGGTCGGCGTGCCGCGCAACGCAAAATGCTTTTCGGAGATCTGGCGCAGGCGCAGCGGTTCGGAGAGAGACAGCGAATGGGCAAGGCCGCTCTGGTCGGTCTCGGGCGCCACGATCCAGACATCTTCGGTCAGTGTGCGGGCGATGCGCTCCAGGACAGCGAGCCCCTCGGCGTGAATGCCGTCGTCATTGGTCAAAAGAATGCGCACTGCTCAACCCGCCTTTTCGATTTTCTTGAGGCCACCCATATAAGGCAGAAGCACATCCGGAATTGTGACCGAACCGTCCTCATCGAGATAATTCTCGAGCACGGCGATCAGCGCCCGGCCGACGGCGGTTCCCGAGCCATTCAGCGTATGGACGAATTTCAGGCCCTTGTCGGTGCGGTCGCGGTAACGGGCATTCATGCGGCGGCCCTGGAAATCACCACAGACCGAGCAGGACGAGATTTCGCGATAGGTGTTCTGGCCCGGCAGCCAGACCTCGATATCGTAGGTCTTTTGCGAGCCGAAGCCCATGTCACCTGTGCAGAGCGTCATGGTGCGGAAATGCAGGCCGAGGCGCTTCAGGACATTCTCCGCGCATTCAAGCATCCGCTCGTGCTCGGCTGTCGCGCTCTCGGCGTCGGTGATCGATACCAGTTCGACCTTGTTGAACTGGTGCTGGCGAAGCATGCCGCGCGTGTCGCGACCGGCCGAACCCGCTTCCGAGCGAAAACAGGGCGTCAGCGCTGTAAAGCGCAACGGCAGCTTGTCCTGTTCGAGGATTTCCTCGCGCACGAGATTGGTGAGCGGCACTTCGGCGGTCGGGATCAGCCAGCGGCCGTCCGTCGTCCTGAAGAGATCCTCGGCGAACTTTGGTAGCTGGGCGGTGCCGAACACCGCCTCATCGCGAACCATCAGCGGCGGCTGGACTTCGAGATAGCCATGCTCCTGCGTGTGCGTATCGAGCATGAACTGGCCAAGCGCGCGCTCCAGCCTGGCAAGCTGGCCCTTGAGGATGGTGAAGCGGGCGCCGGCGATCTTGGCCGCGCCCTCGAAATCCATCCAGCCGAGTTCTTCGCCGATTTCATAGTGTTCCCGGGCGGCATGGCTCCAGCCCGGCTTTTCGCCGGTCACATGCTTGACGACATTGTCATGCTCGTCCTTGCCATCCGGAACATCGCGCGCCGGAATGTTCGGGATACGTGACAGCGCATCGTTGAGTTCTGCAGTCAGCCGGCGCTCTTCCTCTTCGGCGGCAGGAAGTTCTGTCTTGATCGCTGCGACTTCGACTTTCAGTTTCTCGGCCAGTTCGGAATTCTTCTGCCCCATGGCAATGCCGATTTCCTTGGAGGCGGCATTGCGGCGCGACTGCATGTCCTGCGCCTTCTGGACGATGGCACGCCGTTTCTCATCGAGCGTGATCAGACCGGCGGCAAGCGGGTCGGCGCCACGTCGAGACAGCGCCGCGTCCAAAGCCGCAGCATTGTCGCGGATCCATTTGATATCGAGCATCAGAGCACCATAGGTCTGGAAATGAGGGAATCCAAATCGATTCCCCCTTTGAATGGGTTTTGGCGCGAAGCGGCCAAAAACTCAAGTTGCAACTTGCGCCCTAGGACACACCCGACACGCCGCAGCATGATCAGCTGTCGGCCTGGTCTTCAATCGCTTTGCGAGATCGGCCCTTTTCGATCAACCGGGCAGCGATGATCGAGATTTCGTAGAGCAGGATGGTCGGGATCGCCAGGCCAAGCTGTGAAATCGGATCGGGCGGCGTCAACACCGCTGCAACGACAAAGGCAATGACGATCGCGTATTTGCGCTTCTCGGACAGCGACTTGGAACTCAGAAGATCGACACGCACCAGAAGCGATGTCACCACAGGCAGCTGGAACACAAGACCGAAGGAGAAGATCAGCATCATGATCAGGTCGAGATACTCGGAGACCTTCGGCATCAGCTGGATCGCCACCTGGCCCTCGCCGCCTGCCTGCTGCATCGACAGGAAGAACCACATGACCATGGGAGTGAAGAAGAAATAGACCAGCGCACCGCCCAGAATGAACAGCAGAGGTGAGGCGATGAGGAACGGCAGGAAGGCCGCGCGCTCGTTTTTGTAAAGGCCCGGAGCCACGAATTTATAGATCTGGGTCGCGATCACCGGAAAGGCGACCACCATTGCGCCGAACATCGCCACCTTGATCTGGGTGAAGAAGAATTCCTGCGGCGCGGTATAAATGAGTTCCGCATCCTCGACCCTCAAGCCAGCCCAGACCACGGCCGTGCGATAGGGTATGACGAGCAGGTTGAACAACATCTTGCCGAAATAGAAGCAGACCAGAAAGGCCGCGAAGAACGCCACGACCGCCCAGATCAAACGCTTTCGAAGTTCGATCAGATGCTCGATCAGCGGCTGCGGCTTGTCTTCGATTTCGGCTGTCATGCGTCACCCGCTTTCATGGTGGTCTTGCGGGCGGCGGCCCTTTTGGGCTTGGTGTTTTCGCTGGCGGCAATATCGGGAGTGAATGCGATTGCCGGATTCTTGCGGCTGGCTGGCTTCGTGGCCGCCGCCTCGGCGGCAACGGCTGCAACAGCAGCATCCTTGATCCGCACCGGCGCCTTCCTGGTGGCAGGCTTGGCCAGCACCGGGTCGGCAACGGCTGCATCCGACAGGCTCTTGGGCTCGGCTGCCCTCCTGCGGGTCGTCTTCGGCTTGGCGGGAGGCGTCTCGATCACATTTGCTGCCAAAGGCTGGGCCAGGGGTGCGGGCTCGGCGATCTTCTCAACCGCGGCCGGCGTTGCCGCAGCGGCGATGGGTTCGATGGCAGGCGTCGCGGCAGTTTCTGCAGCGGGCGTAACCGCAGTCACGGTGTTCGGCGGCGTCGCCGTCACCGGCGGCGTCATATCTGAAGCCTTTTGCAGATCGGACTTGATGTCCTCGCCGAGCTTCCGGATCGGGTTCATCGCATCGCGCAACGAATTCGTCGGATTGAGCTTACTGACCTCGCTCAGTCCCTTTCGGACGTCGTCGAGATCCGCTTCACGCAGGGCCTGATCGAACTGACCCTTGAATTCATTGGCCATTCCACGCATCCTTGTGGCCATTTTGCCAAAGGTACGCAACATTCCAGGCAGATCCTTGGGACCCACCACGATAATCAGAATGAGCGCGATGACAAGGATCTCGCTCCAGCCGACTTCAAGCATCTCGCACGTTTCCTGCGGATGGGCGCGGCACCACCGTGCCGCCGGCCCGGTCCGATATTCGGGTTACTTCACTTCGTCGGCTTTGTGTTCAACAGTCGAGGACTTGTCGGCCGTATCTTCTTCAGCCATCCCCTTCTTGAAATTCTTGATACCCTTGGCAACATCGCCCATTAGTTCGGGAATCTTGCCGCGACCAAAGAAAATCAGGACAACCGCAAGAACGATCAGCCAGTGCCATACACTAAAAGAACCCATGCCTTGTTACTCCCAAGTTCGCACGCTGACCTGATTTAGTCATTTATTGCGGCTATTTCAAATACCAATGTGTCACGTTCGTTAACGGAAACGCTGGCATACCGCAATCCCGGATGATGCATTCGCGCTGATTTCCTCTGGAAATCAGTGGCTTCGCCGCCAACGGCCACTCATTGCTCCGCATCTCCACCCGGCGTCAATAATCCAAGTTCCTCAAGATCGAGCTGGGTAATGGGGTCTTCGTCGGCCCCGAGGTCGTCGTCACCCCGCGGTATTGGCATCGACAGCCCCGGCGGAATGCGTCCTGACAGCATGCCGGCAGCCTTGAGCTCCTCCATCCCCGGCAGGTCGCGGATCTCGGCCAGGCCGAAATGGTCGAGAAAATCGCGCGTGGTGCCGAAGGTCACGGGACGGCCCGGCGTGCGGCGACGACCGCGAAACTTCACCCAGCCGGCCTCAAGCAAAACATCCAGCGTGCCCTTGGAAGTCGAGACCCCGCGGATGTCCTCGATCTCGGCGCGCGTCACCGGCTGGTGATAGGCGATGATCGAAAGGACTTCGAGCGCCGCGCGGGACAATTTCTTGACCTCCTGCCCATCCTGCCGGAGCGCGAAGGAAAGATCGGATGCGGTGCGAAACGCCCAGCGACCGTCGATGGCGACGAGGTTGACGCCTCGGCTCGAATAGAAATCCCTGAGCGCCGAGAGAATGGCCTTCAGATCGGTGCCGGTCGGCAGGCGTTCCGCCAGATAACTCTCCGATACGGGCGCTGCGGAAGCGAAAATCAGCGCTTCGATCGAACGTGCCTCATCCCGATCAAGCACCGACCCCATGCGGATGTCGGTGTCCGGCTCTTCAATCAAGGCCGGCCTCCATGGCGATGATGTCCTTTTCCGTGACAGGATTGACACCGGTGCGCATGTAGATCGGTGTAAAGGCGCCGTCCTGCCGAAGCTCGATCCGCCCTTCCCTCACGAGTTCGAGCGTTGCGGCAAACGAACTGGCGATCGCCGTTGGCCGCTCTTCGGGATCGGCCATGTAGCGGATCAGGAAGCCGTCCAGCGCGGTCCAGCCGTCCAGCGCGCCAACCAGCCTTGCGAGCATCAGCCGGGCTTCCGCAAGCGACCAGACCCGGCGGCGGGCGATGGTAACATTGGTGACCGCCTGCCGCTGCCGAAGCGCGGCATAGGCCGACAGGAGATCATAGAAACTGGCGTCGTAGGCGGATTTATGCTCGTCCGGGATGAGTTCGGGTGCCCCGCGCGCGAAGAAATCCCGCCCCAGCCGATCGCGATTGACCAGCCGGCTCGCCGCCTCGCGCATGGCTTCCAGGCGTCGCAGCCGAAAGGCCAGGGTCGCGGCCATCTCCTCGCCCGAAGGACCGTCGTCCTTGGGCGGCAGGGGAATCAGCAGGCGCGACTTGAGATAGGCGAGCCAGGCGGCCATCACCAGATAATCGGCGGCAAGTTCCAGCCGCACGCGGCGGGCCTGCTCGATGAAGCCGAGATATTGCTCGGCAAGCGCCAGCACGGAGATACGGGCGAGATCGACTTTCTGCGTGCGAGCCAGATGCAGCAGCAGATCGAGCGGCCCTTCAAAACCACCGACGTCGATCACCAGCGCCGGCTCATCCTCGACATCCGTGCGCTCGGGCTTTTCACCCCATAATCTTTCGAACGAGGTGGCTGGCGGGTTCTGTGGGCCGGGCGCCGCCATCGCCGGCCTCACACGCTCGGCAGCAATGAATTGAACTCCGCCCTGATCGACGCTTCATCGAGATCGTCGATCCTCCCGAACGCAGCCTCGACGCGGAATGCGCGCTCCAACGCCTTGCCTGCCAGCGGCCGGGCCTCGGCAACGACCGCCTGCATCTCGTCCATCTTGCCGTTGCAGTGAAGCACGATATCGCAGCCATTGCTGGCGATTGCGCGCGCCCTGTCGCCCAGTGTGCCGGCCAGCGCGTTCATCGAACTGTCGTCCGACACAAGCAAACCGTCGAAACCGATTTCGCCGCGAATAATGTCGCGGATGACGATCTCGGATGTGGTTGCCGGGTGCGTGGGGTCGATGGCGGTGAACACCACATGCGCTGTCATGGCCATCAGTTCGCCCGCCAGCGCCTTGAAGGGCGGAAAGTCATGTGCCCGAAGCTCGGCAAGCGGCGTATCGACCACAGGCAGTTCATGGTGGGAATCGGCAAAGCCGCGGCCGTGGCCGGGAATATGCTTTATCACCGGCAGCACGCCGCCAGCCTTCAAACCAAGTGCCGCGGCGCGCCCCATCTCGGTGACGATTGCCGGTTGCTTTCCATAGGCACGGCTGCCGATCACATCGCTTGCGCCTTCCACGGGCACGTCGAGGACAGGCAGGCAATCGACATTGATGCCGAGCCTCAGAAGATCGAAAGCGTGCAGGCGCGACATCAGCCAGGCTGCACGGCGCCCCTTCTCCGGATCGGCGTTGTAGATTGCCCCGAGATCGGCGCCGGAAGGATAACGCGGGCAGATCGGCTCGCGGATGCGCTGGACACGACCGCCCTCCTGATCGATCAGCACCGGCGCATTGCGGCCACCGACCGTGTCGCGCAGGGCGGCAACCAGATCCTTGATCTGCTGCGGCTCGGCCGAGATGTTGCGGGCAAACAGGATGAAGCCCCAGGGTTGCTGGTCCTGATAAAAGGCGCGCTCGTCGGCCGTCAGTTCGAGGCCGCTGACTCCCAGGATAACTGCTTTTGATTCGCTCATGGCTCAATGATAGTTGGAATGATTGAAAAGGCGATGATGACACAGCACCGACCAACAGAAAAGGCGGGACTGGTCGGTCCCGCCTGATCATTTCACCTGGATCGCATCATTTAGAGACGAGGCAGCTGCCACCCGCCTGCTTGTAGCGCGAGCAGAGTTCAGTCGCTTCCTGGCGGGTGCCGACGGGAATGCGGACACGGTAGTAGGTGCCCTTGTTCTTGATCGCAGCCTTCCTGATATCGACGCTGCGGCCGCCGATCACACTTGCAAACTTGGCCGAGAGCTTGGTGTAGGAACTTTTGGCTTCGGCCTCTGACGGCAGTGAGGCAATCTGGATCACATAGGCGCCGGCTGGCGTCGTGGTCGTCTGGGCATTCTCGACCGGCTGCTTGACAGGATCGGCATTCGCCACTTCCTGCGTGTCGCGCACATTGCCCTGGTCGGTGACCGTCCCGACGATGTCGACCGGCTGGTCGACCGGCCGGTTTTCCGGGATCGGGGTGTTGGCGCTGATCTTGGTGGTCTTCACCGTATGGATCGGAGCGATCTCATCGACTTCCGCATTTGCCGCATCGTTGATGGCCGCCTGGGTGTCCTCGGTTTGGCTGACAGGCGCGTCGGCAACTTTTTCTTCCTGCTCGACGGGGGCTGCTTCCACGGGCTTTACAGCCGTCTCCTCCACCACAACAGGCTTGTCTTCCGTCTTGACCGCAGGCTGCTCGTCCGTCACCGCCGGAGTGCTTTCCACCACATCAGCGGGCTTTTCGACCGGGGGCACGAATGCCTTGGTGTCGGCATTGGCTTCCTGCACCAACTTGCCAGTCTCGTCGTTCGCGGTCAGCCGGTCCGGTACCTCGGCAGAAGGAGCAATATCAAGCGAACGTTCCTGCGACGCTTCCGCCGGCGTTACATCCTTCGTTTCATCGACAACGGGTTCGTCGCGGGCGACCAGCGTACCGTCGGAGCGAACGACCATGGTCCGCACTTTGCGTGGCGATACGCCGCTGACCACTTTTTCCGTCGCGGTTATGTTCTTGTCCTGGCCATCTGGCAACAGGCGCGGATCGGATGTGTCACTGGTATCCGTTGTGTTGACCTGCTCCTCGTTGTCCATCGGCAGGTTTTCCGGCATCAGCGTCTTCTGAACGACATCCACGGGTTCCTCGTTGGAGGTCACCAGGCGTTCCTGCTTGGCGGCATCCTTATCGTCGCCGGAAACCCGGTCATAGACAGCCTTGTCCTGGTTCGGCACGGTCTGGCCGCCACGATCCTTCGGCAATACCTTCACGGGGTCCTTGTCGGCGAGAATGATCTTGGGCTCGCTTGATGTCGTCATCAATTTCGAGCCGTCGCCGATATAGGCATAGACGCCCGCGCCACCGATCAGCATGACACCGGCGACCGAGGCGGCAAGGACCATAAGCCGGCGGCTCGTCGATCCCTCGCGCTTGCCCCCGTCATAGGCCGCTGGCGTCAGCGCCACCCGATCCGGCGTGCTCGTGGCACGGTTCTCGCTCAGCGAACGGCGGAAATCCTCTTCGAGCGCCCGTTCGAACTCGTCGAGATCGGCGGATGGAACGGCAGCGACATCGGGCAATGCGGCCTGGTTTGCACTTGTCGATTTCGGGCCGGTCGGGCGCATCCCCGGTTCGGCAGGACGCGAAAATATATGGGCCATTTCCGCGTCGATATCGATATCGTAGTCGGGTTGCGTCGGCGCGGACACGCCGTGATCGACCACCGGCATTTCCGGCACGTCCATCTCGGCCAAAGCCTCGACCGGATCGTCGTCGCCGGAAATCTGCGACGGATCGAACGGCAGTGATGAATAGTCCTCCGCAGGACGCGGTACAGCGACAAACGCCCGTTCAGGGAGGTAGGCCGGCCGCTCGGGGACGGTGACTTCGGCAACCTCTGCAAGTGCTGCCGGGCTGGCGACGATCTGATCCTCGTGCGCTGGTGGAGCGACCGAGTTTTCAACTTCCATTTCCAGCATGTCGAGTTCGATCTCGGTGAGATCGAGTTCAAATGCGCCGTCGTCATGAACCTCCGGCACCGGCAGCGTCTCGACCGATGCAATTTCCGGTTCGGACTTCGACGCATCAACCAGTTCGGCTGCGGCAACAGCCGGGTCGGCGTCCAGTACGGGTATTTCGACAGCCGGGGGTAGCTGTTCTTTTGCGGGTTGGGCCGCAGGCATGGCGGCTGGAGCCTGCTGCCAGCGGGCGGCTGTGGTGTTGACCGGGTAGCGCTCGACATCGGCAAGCAACTCGTCAAGACCGAAGTCGTCATGCTTTGCAACGACCGGCACTTCCCTTGCGACGACCGGCGCTTCCGCGACAGCGGCTAAAGGCTCGGCAACATCTGTCACAACAGGCGTTTCGGGCTCGATCTCGGCCTGCGGATTGAATGCCTCCTGCTGCAGCTCTTCTACGGAAACCGTTTCGTCTGCCGTCGTATCGAACTGGCCGGGAACCTCATCACCCAGATCCTGCTCGGATACCCACTCTTGTTTGGATACCCAGGTCTGTTCAGGCGCGGAATCGGCGTCCAAATGAATGGGTTCTTCTACTTCCGCCTGAAAAGGCTCATCCGCTGCCTGGACGACGTAGGCTTCTTCCTCTTCGAAAATCTGCTGCTTGGTCTCGTGCCACAGGACTGGATCAACTTCGGCTTCCATCGCATCCAGAGCGGGGGCATCCAGTGCCGGCGCTTCGAACGAAACACTTTCGGGAAGAGCATCCGCCTTGACACTCAGGTCGTCATCTCCATAACCGGAGCGACCATTATGCGGTTCAACGCTTTGCTCGACGCTATCGAAATCAGGCTCAACGCGTGACGGAACATCGTCCGGCACCTGCACCGCAGGTTGGACATATGCCGCGACTTCCGGCTCGACGGCCGGAACCGGCTGCGCTGCGAAGTTTTCGGCAGCCAGTGGTGCGGCGCGCACGGGTTCGACCGCGCGCCTGGCATCGAAGGCCGCGAATTCACGAAGAATCTCGTCCTCGAGATCGAATACGGGATGGGAAACCGGGCGGACCGGCTGAACTTGCGCCCCGAATTCGGGGACCGGGACCGCACGCAGTTCCGGATAGTCCCGCACCGGTTCCGGCTCCGTAGCGGGATGGATTTCAACATCCGGCACCGCGACGAGTTCATCCTCGATGAATGCCGGATCGTCGGCGAGCACGGGCTCCTCGACAGACGGCGTCTCTTCCGGACGTGTCTCGAAAACGCGCTCGGGAACTGAGGGGGTTTCGTATTGTTCGAAACCCTTCAGCAGTTCGTCCTCGAGATCGAATTCGGGCTCACGACGGGCGTTCACCGGTTTCGGCCGCGTCTCGCCTTGTGGATCGAAACTAGCGATTCGAGCGAGTTCCGCCAGCGGATCATCATCCGCGAAGAAACCGTCCTCGGCGTTCTGCTTCAGCAAAAGCTGTTTATCTGCCATTCTCACCACTCAAAATACGCTCTTCTGGGCTATTGCCAGAGCAATGTGGGGAAATGGTGACAGCTACCGCATTTCTTCTGGAGCAGAAGTACCAGTTATTGACAAACCGGATTTCAACACCGCAGCAACAGCACGCACCAGCCCAAGCCTGGCCATGGTCAATTCTCTATTTTTATCATTAACAAAACGTAACTCCGGATTGTCGTTGCCTTTTGCCCAGTGGCTATGGAACAAACTTGCCAGATCATAGAGATAGTAAGCGATCCTGTGAGGCTCCATAGAAGCCGCCGCTGATTCGATCACACGCGGGTATTCTGCCAGTTTTGCAACAATCTGCAAATCATTGGGATCATCGATCAGATTTTCAGCCTTGAAGGCGAGCGTGGCGTCCGTGCTGTCGAGGTCCGGAAAGGCCTCTGTCGCCTTCCGGAAGGCCGACGCGCAACGTGCATGCGCATACTGCACGTAGAACACCGGATTGTCCTTGGACTGTTCTGTCACCTTGGCAAAATCGAAATCCAGCGGCTCGGAATTCTTCCGGTAGATCATCATGAAGCGCACCGGATCGGCGCCGACCTCCTCGACCACGTCGCGCAGTGTGACGAAGTTGCCGGAGCGCTTGGACATTTTCACCGGCTCGCCGTTGCGGAACAGCTTGACCAGTTGGCAGAGCAGCACCGTCAGTTTGGCACGGCCGTCCGAGACCGCACGCGCCACTGCCTCCAGCCGCTTGACATATCCGCCGTGATCGGCGCCGAGCACGTAGATCATGTCGGTGAAGCCGCGGTCGTACTTGTCCTTGAAGTAGGCCACGTCGGCGGCGAAATAGGTGTAGGAGCCATCCGACTTGATCAGCGGACGGTCGATATCGTCCCCGACCTCGGTTGACCGGAACAGCACTTGCTCGCGGTCCTCCCAATCCTCCGGAAGCTGGCCCTTGGGCGGCGGCAGCGTGCCGCGATAGACATGACCCTTGTAGGTCAGGTCATTGATGGCAGAAAGGATAGGGCCGGAGTTGCCGGCATGCAGCGTACGCTCGGAAAAGAACACGTCATGGTGGACGTTGAGCGCCGCGAGATCCTCGCGGATCATCACCATCATCGCATCGATCGTCCGGTCCTTGACGAGCGGCAGCCATTCGGCCTCGGTCATGCCGCGCAGCTTTGTACCGAACTCGGCCTTCAGCGACTGGCCGACCGGCATGAGATAATCGCCGGGATAAAGGCCTTCCGGGATGTCGCCGATCGTCTCGCCCAGGGCCTCGCGATAGCGCAGGAAGGCGGAGCGCGCGAGTACCTCGACCTGTGAACCGGCGTCGTTGATGTAATATTCCTTGATGACGCCGTAACCCGCCACTTCCAGTAGATTGGCCAGCGCGTCGCCGACGACGGCGCCGCGGCAATGGCCGACATGCATCGGGCCAGTGGGATTGGCAGACACATATTCGACATTGACCTTGCGGCCGGCACCCATATTCGAACGGCCGAAGCCGCCGCCCAGGCGGATGATCCCACCCAGCAGTCGCTGCCAATAAGCGCCCGAAAGGCGCATATTGATGAAGCCGGGACCGGCGACGCTCAGTTCGGCGATATCGGCATCCAGCTTCAAATGGCTGATGATCTCCTCGGCAAGCGCCCGCGGTGCCATGCCCATGTGCTTGGAGAGTACCATGGCCGCATTGGTGGCCAAGTCGCCATGCGCGGCATCGCGCGGCGGCTCGACCACGACGCGGGTCAGGTCGGCGTCTTCGCGCTTGTCTTCCGGAATGACCTTGTCGGCCAGAATAGCTTTGATCCGGGTTTCGAATTCCGCAAAAAGATTCATCATAACATTCCTTCGGGCCGCCGGAATCTCTCGTTCCGCCGGCATAAGACGATTTGGCGGGTGCCTATCGCAAATCGGGTGTATGGTCAAACAAACGCCTGTGGGCGGCGATCGCGTATGTGTCGGTCATGCCGGCGAGGTAATCGCCCACATGCCGCGCCTTCACATGCTCCGGCATCATATGGATCGTGTCATACCAGTAGTGGCTCTGCATTTCCTTGGGCTCGGCCATGAACGCGGTATATAGATCCGTCACGATCTGGGCGGCCCCTGCCCTGATGCGCATGATGTCCGGATGCCGGTAGATCTGGGTGAAGAGCAACTTCTTGATCGCCTTGTCGGTCACGGAAAGTTCATCCGAAAAGCTTGCAAACGTGATGCCGGCCTTCCTGATATCGGTGACGCTTTCGGGCCTGCGATCGCGCAGGTGGCCCTGCGCCACCCCGATCACATCCTCGACCATCCGGGTGATCTGCCGGCGCATGATCTCATGTGTGAAGCGGCTCGCTTCAAGGCCGGGATAGAGATCGCGGACCTCCTTCATCAGGTCTGCGAGGAAAGGGATATCCTCCAGCATCTCGAATTTGAGATAGCCGGAGCGCAGGCCGTCGTCGATGTCATGGGTGTTGTAGGCAATGTCGTCGGCGATCGCCGCGACCTGCGCCTCAAGGCTTGCGTGGCTGTCGAGTTCAAGATCGTGGATGGCGCAATAATCGAGGATCGGCTGCGGCACCGGCCCGCGCGTGCCCTGCCCGTCCTTGCCGATCAGCGGGCCATTGTGCTTGACCAACCCTTCGAGACTTTCCCATGTCAGATTGAGACCATCGAACTCGGCATAGCGGCGTTCGAGCTTGGTGACGATGCGCAGCGACTGGGCATTGTGGTCGAAACCGCCATAGGGCTCGAGCACCGCGTGCAGCGCATCCTCTCCCGTATGCCCGAACGGCGTATGTCCGAAATCGTGGACCAGCGCCACGCCTTCCGCCAGATCCTCGTCGAGTTTCAGCGCACGGGCCAGCGCCCTGGCGATCTGCGCAACCTCGATCGTATGGGTCAGCCGGGTGCGGTAATGATCGCCGTCGGCGGCAATGAACACCTGCGTCTTGTGCTTCAGGCGGCGAAAGGCCGTGGTGTGGACAATGCGGTCGCGGTCACGCTGGAAATCCGAACGCGTCGGGCTGATACTCTCGGGAAAAAGCCGGCCACGTGTCGTCCAGGGATCGGAGGCATAGCTTGCCAGCGCGCCGACGCCAAATCCCAGTGCCTGCCTGTCAATCGTCATTCTGAAGAAACCCGTCCAAATCGCTCAACCCAAATCACTCGACCATTGACGTCAACTCTGTGCCTTCATACCTATAGAGACGCGTCAATTAAAGCGCGACATTGTCATGCGTTTAATTTTCGCCATGATATAAGAGACTTGCCGCCGGGCCTTGAACCTGGTTGGAGAGGAAGGACAAAGATGACACAGACGATTTCGCTTACGGATGCCGCTGCCAGGCGCATCGCTACCATCGTTGCCAAGGATGCCGAAAAGACCGCGCTGCGCGTTTCCGTCGAAGGCGGCGGCTGTTCAGGCTTTTCCTACAAGTTCGATCTGGTCAACGACCGCGCCGACGACGACCTGATCATCGAAAAGAACAACGCCCGCGTGCTGATCGATTCGATGTCGGTGATGTATATGGAAGGTTCGGAGATCGACTTCGTCGACAACCTGATGGGTCAATCCTTTCAGATCAAGAATCCGAATGCCGTCGCAAGCTGCGGATGCGGCACGAGTTTTGCCATTTAAGGACGCTTTGAACGCATGAAAATCGCCACCTGGAACATCAACGGCGTCCGCGCGAGAATTGACAATCTTCTCGCCTGGCTCAAGGAATCCGATCCGGACATCGTTTGCCTCCAGGAAATCAAATGCCAGGACGAGGCCTTCCCCCGCTCCGATATCGAGGCGCTGGGCTACCATGTGGAAACCCATGGGCAAAAGGGCTTCAACGGCGTGGCGATCCTCTCCAAGATCCGACCGGATGAAGTGGCCCGCCGCCTGCCGGGCGACGACACTGACGAGCACGCCCGTTTCATCGAAGCGGTGTTTTCCGTCGAGACCGGCGTGATCCGGGTCGCCAGCATCTATCTTCCGAATGGCAATCCGGCCGACGATCCGGTGAAATATCCCTACAAGCTCGGATGGATGGCCCGGCTGGAGGCCTATGCGCGCGAGCGGCTGGCGCTCGAGGAGCCGCTGATTCTCGCCGGCGACTACAATGTCATCCCCGAGCCGCACGACTGCTGGGATCCGAAAGTGTGGGAACGCGACGCGCTGTTCCTGCCGATGACGCGTCAGGCCTTCAGGCGGATCGAAAACCTCGGGCTCACCGACGCGGTGCGCGCCTCCACCGATGGCGTTCCCGCCTATACATTCTGGGATTATCAGGCCGGTGCCTGGCAAAAGAACATGGGCATTCGCATCGATCATCTCATGCTGTCGGCCGAGGCCGCCGATCGCCTCGCCTCGACCACGATCGAGAAATATGTGCGCTCCTGGGAAAAGCCATCGGACCATGTGCCGGTCGCCGGCTATTTCAATTTCGAGGCTCGTGCCTGACGTCTCACCTGCCTAGCCTGCCAGATGAAACAGCCGTTCGCTGGCATAAACCAGCGCATAGGCATGAATTGCCAGCACCGCGTAATAGCCCAAGCCGGCATTCAGTCGTTCGCTGCCGGTCATTTCATCGAGAGCGTGCCGGGGCTTGACCGAATTGTTGTTGGTCAAGCTCATCAGCGCCATGATCGCCAGGCCGCCAATCAGAGCTTCGAGCGGGATACCGATCTGATGTCCGGTCCACAGAATGCCGGCGGTCACCAGAAATGTCGCGCCCATCAACCCGTCGCGGGTCGGAAACACCTGACGCAAAACCTGCCCCCCGTCGAAACGTGACATCGGCAACAGATTGAGCAGGTTGAAGGCGCCGAGCACCAGCAGGAACACCATCACCGGACCCGAGAGCCAGGCCGATGCGGCGTCGCCTGAGAAATGCACATGGATGGCGATCAGCGCCGGCACCAGGAACGCCGAGAATCCCGCCCCCATCAGGGCACAGACCGCGACTTCGAAATGACTGTTATACGGACGGCCGCCGATCGCAATGCCGCCCAGCAGCGGAATGAAGATCATCCGCACGGTCTTGTGGCCGAAGGCGCGATAGGCGGCCATATGGCCAAGCTCGTGCAATGCGATCACCACTGTCAGCGTCGTCGACATCATCAGCCCACTGAAGCCGAGCCCGAAAAACGGCCACAGCAACAATGTCGAGAGAACCGCGAGAAGCAACTGGGTCAGAGGATGTTCGAACATGCCGGACCGGGACGCCTTGCCGGTGCGCAGGCAGCTATCAAGCTGGTGAAGTTCGCGCCGGATCATGAAGAAGCGAAAGACCAGGAATGCCAGGCCGCGATATCGGTCCGTCTGCTCGATCGTCAGTTCCGTGCCGCCTGCCGAGGCCGCAACGACCCGCCTTTCGTGATAGTTTGCCCAGAACGAGGAATCCAGCGCACTGTCCTCGACGACCTTCGCGTCATAGCCATGGGCGCCGGCCGTTTCGTCGGTATCGATTTCCAGAGTCCGGCGGATCGGCTCGCCCTTGCGATCGGAATGTGCAAAGCGCTGCACCACCCTGCCCTTTTCCGCTGCCGGCTCGCTCGACAGGATCGCCGGCGACCATGACGCGTCGCGGCCCAGCGGATAGACCATGTCCCAGATCCTCTCGGGCGTCGCGCTGAATACCCTCCGCATCCGGATCGTCCTTATGCCGACGGGAGCGGCAAGCAGCAACCAGAGCAAACCCAGGTTGGTGATCAGCAACAGCAGCGAGGGAATCGAAAGCGTCATTGCACTGTACCCGGGCCGGAAGGGCCGAGATGGAACATTAGCAATGCGTCATTAACAGCAAGTCGCGAAAATGATTAGAGTTTTAAGCGAGTGGACTGATACCGCCCATGAAAGAACGAACGGCACGAAAACAAAAAAACCCGCCGAAGCGGGTTTCTTTAAATGGTGCGGTCGAGAAGACTCGAACGACATATTTAATCATTTAATTTCAGATACTTATATTTTCAAATTCGACGTTTGTAGTGCAAAATGTATTGCATTTTGCGGGAGTGTCGCCGCCGATATTTACAAATATGCAATCCTCGCGATACTAATAATCGCGAAATTGAGGCCTGTCATGCGCCACGTCTGGACCGTCATCTTTGCCCTGTTTGCCCTCTCCAGTCTGGCGAGCATCATCCTGTCCGTTGCGCATGCCATCGGGTTGATCTGAGATCATAGGGCTGCCCGCATTTTTCCCGCTGGTTGTGAAAAATAGTTCTTGCAATATACGGATAATACCCGTATACATAATCCATCAGCAACGGGGCAGCGCCCCACTCCAAGGAGACAAGCAGATGACCGACCAAACCCAAATCACGATCAAGACGTTTTCGAACGGCGCAGTCCTGACCGTCAAGCCAGTCCGCTACGGCGTTGGCGAATTGCGCGTTGATGGAAACTGGGGCGACTATCGTCCGTTCATCACCCCCAAGCAGCACTCGACAGGCATCATGATCCACGCAGTTGTGATCGTCAAAGGCGTCCCCTACTCGTTGACCAAGGCTGACCTCGACGCGATTTTGAATGCCAACAAGCATTACGTCCTGTCGCTCATGGACCGGAAGAGCGATCTCGACGAGCTCGAACGCTCCGTGAAAAACGCCCGCCAGGAAGTCGGTGGCGCATGGGCAGCATCGATCGAGATCGCCAGCGAAACCGGACGCCGTCCCGAAACGGCAGACCAGGAAAAGCAGGAACTCGACGATGTCGCCGAGGCCGTAGCAAAATTCGAAGCGGCCAAGGCCGCCGATCCTGAAGCATGGGCAGCCCTGCTCGCCTCGCGCCAGGAAGCGCGCGACAGCGCGACCTGGAATTGACCGACCCGATTTCGGCAGCGGTCGCCAACCTGGCGACTGCCTTTGGGCGGCCGATATCGGTGTGAAACTCATCGCGCTGACATTGCGCTCGCGTCCAAATATTTTCTCGGTTGTGTAAAAATTTCTCTTGCAATATACGGATAATACCCGTATACATAATCCATCAGCAACGGGGCAGCGCCCCACTCCAAGGAGACAAGCAGATGACCGAAGACCTTCTTGCCAAGATCAACAAAATTGCTAACGCCTATTGGGTCGAGCGCGATCGTCGCGTCACCACTTGGGAAGGCGATTTCGTCACCGAAATTTCCAAGCGGTACGAAAAATTCGGCACCAAAACTTTCGTTTCGGAAAAGCAGGCAGCCGTGATCAACAAGATTGCAGCCAAGCTGGTTTGAGGATTGCAGATGACGAACCAATATGATCGAGAGAGGGCCGCCGACGCGGCCTTTTTCGAAGACTGGGGCGAATTCAGTGTGCTTGATGGCTTGCCGGAAAAGAAGGGCCCGGTGCGATCGTCGCGCCGCGACGATTACAGCCGGTACTACTGCATCCTGCGCCGCAACGAGAAATTTATGGGCGGCCCCGTCTTCGAAATTTGTATCCCAAATAGCGGTCCTATCACCGATCGCGTCAAGCGTTTGCCTGGCTGCAGGCAGACTCCTGGGTTGTATGGCCGCAACAGCGTTGCCAACATGAGATTGAGAGGCACGTATTTCGTGCCGGCAGAACACTGGCGGATGGTTCAAAAAACCCTACCGATTTTAAAAGCAGAGGTGACAGCATGGTCGCAATCGCGCAGATAAAAGACACCCAACCTCTTATGACCGGCAACGCCATGCGCGATGCCAGAGCCACGCTCGGCGAAATGTGGGGGCTGGATCGCCCCCTGAAGATGTCAGAGCTCGGCCGTGCGCTGCGCCTCGGCGGGCGCGGCCAAGGAAGGAAAGACCCCGGCGAGAGCATACGCGACTACGAGCGCGGCAAGACCACAATATCCGGGCCAGTTTCGGTCGCCATCGAAATGATGCTGGCCGGTGCCAGGCCGCCGGATGATATCGACGATCTGATCAAGCAGGAAAAGCCGCAATGATCGCGGATTTCGAACACGTCACCGTCAACACCGGCGCCAGCCGCACGTCGTCGAGATCGGAAATGCAGCCGGACGCACTGGACCGCATGCGCCGGATGCTGGCGGCCAGCACGCTGATGCAAGGCAAGCTCGGAGATACCGGATGGTCGGCCGTCTTTGTTATGCAAAAGGCCGGCGCCTATGCCTTTGACCTCCTGCATGAGGGGCAACGGGTGGTGACCTGCATCCTTTGTCTCGATGACCAATCCTCGAAGCCAGCATGGAGCACGATCGATGCGATGCCGCGAGATCCAGGTGTCAGGCTGCGGCGCCCCGAGGAAACGCCTTGGCTTGCGGCCTTTATCAGCCCCAATCATTTGGCCATGCGTGACCCGGCGATGTTTGCCGATATCCTCATCGAGGCCGGCGACCTCGAGCGTTTGATCGCATGGTGCCTGATCGATGCGGAGCCGTGAAAAGGTTTTGATCCACGCCGGCATGCCGGCGAAAAGCTCAACGGGTCGTACCCCTTGAAGTAATTTCTATCCACGCCAGGGGCGACGGCAGAAAGTAATCATACTATGACGGCACGGTCAATCGGCGAACGCATCAAAAAATCCAGCTCTCTCGATCGGAGAAAAGCCATTGCGCTCGAATGGCAGGCAGCCTGGAAATCAGACAATGACATCACCATCCATTTGCTGGAGCGGGCGATCGGCGAGGGGCGCATGGGCGAGGCCGGGCATCTGCTGGGGCAACTCAAGACGCTGACGGAAAAGCGGCTCGGAGCCCTGCCGAATGTCATCGAAAAGCTCGCGGACGACGACATCTGACACCCATATTGCGCCAGCCGGCTGGCTGACTTACATTGTCCTGATGGACAAGATCTTTGCCGCGCCCCGCCACCCCCATGAATATGCTGACCGACACATAGATTGCCAATGCGCTCTTGAGGACGCGTTGGTGACCGTGATCGATTATGCCGAGGCGGCGGGCTGGAGCGTCGGCAAGATCACCACCGCCATCATCGAGCTTGCCGACAACATCGCCCTGCAGCAATGCACTTTGGTGGATATGCGGACGCTTCTGCAGGATATGCGCAAGCGTCGGGGCGATATCTAGCCAGCTTGACTCTCGCCGGATCACCCTCCATTTTGCCGTGATCAAAAAGAGAACAGTCACGAGGATTGTCCATGTGCGGTCGTTTTACGGAAATGCTGCCCTGGCCGGAGTTGATCCGGCTTTACCGGCTGACGGACCCTTGGCTCGGGCGCAACACGCCGCCACGCTACAATATCGCCCCGACACAGATCGTACCCTTTATCCACCACGACGATCTTGGCATGCAGGTGCTGCGCGAGGGCCGGTGGTGGCTGGTGCCGCATTGGGCCAAGGAGCTACCCAAGGCCGCGATGTTTAATGCCCGCATCGAGACAGTCGATACCACCGCCGGATTTCGAGACGCGTGGAAAACGCGGCGTTGTCTGATCCCGGCAGACGGCTATTACGAATGGACGCTCAATGCCGAGGACGGCAAGAAAGACCCTTGGTTTATCCATCTGGCCGGCCCGTCGCCGTTTTCGTTTGCCGGCCTGTGGGCACACAACGCCAAGCTGGATATCTATAGCTGCACGATCGTCACTGCACCGTCGATCTGGCCGACCAGCCAATTGCACGATCGGATGCCTGTCATCCTCGATCCGGAATATTATGACGCATGGCTATCGGCACGCACGCCGCTCGCAGACCTCAAGCCGATGCTGCTCGACCACAATCTTAACGGCCGCCTGCAGTTTCACCAGGTGTCGCGGGACGTCAATTCATCCAGATTTGATGGCGATCCCGGCATCAACCCACTGTGATTTGCATCGCGACATGACCCTTTACATCGACACTATTGGCGCCCTGATCGACAGCTTAACCACGCTGACGGTCTATTGCGCGGACGACAATTGCTGGCATGGCAAGGACGTCGATCTCGAAAAGCTGGCGGCAAGAATCGGCCGGGACCACAGCTGCATGCATAGCGATTTGATCAAGCTGAATTGGCGCTGCGAAAAATGCGGCGGTCGAAAGGTGACGTTTCGGCTCGCTCCGGGCTAGCATGCAATATGCCTCCCGCAAGGTCGAGCCGGATGAACCGTTCTGATCCCCAAACGCAAAAAAGCCCGACCACCTTTCGGCGCCGGGCTTAACCGTTCAATGTTCTCTTCGATTACCCGGATCGGAGCAACTTCATGATCTGATCGAAGGCGCCGGCCAGCGTCACCCCGAGCGCTGCCCCGCCAAGGCCGACGACGCCCAATGCGCCCATGCCCATCAGTTTCCACTTGCGGACGTCCTCGGTGACGGGTTTCATGTCGGCGATATCTGCTGCCGCCGCCGATGCGGAGATTTCCAGCCCCCCGACCTTGGTGACGATGTCATCCATCCGACGGTGCATCGCCGCCCGGCTCTGGTCCGACTTATCTTCGGACCGGCGGACATCCTCCCGCAGGTTGGACACCTCACCCAGCAGTTTTCCGAGCTGAAAATTGACGTTCGCGTCGATATCGCCACTCATCGGTTATGCCTTTCCTCGGGTGTAAGCACTGCATTTGATGTTTCACATGCCGACTATTTGGGGCATGTGGGGCACCCCTATTTGATGCTGGGGCGGGTGTGATTATGCCGCGATCTTTGCCAGCAGGTCCGTGCCCTTGCGATCAATCACCAACTCCTCACCGGCAAACTGCAGATGCAGACCGTCTCGGGTGATGACGCCCGCCG
>JAQGJP010000058.1 GCA_028290545.1 Rhizobium sp.
AATTATGCGGCGCGCAGGTTGCCGGCAGCAGACTTGCCGGTGCGGCGATCGGCCAGCACTTCGTAGGAGATCTTCTGGCCTTCGTTCAACGTGGTCATGCCGGCGCGTTCAACAGCGGAGATGTGAACGAACACATCCGGGCCGCCATTGTCCGGCTGGATGAAGCCGAAGCCCTTCTGAGAGTTGAACCATTTTACGGTGCCAGTGTTCATCTGGAGTTCCTTTCGAGAACATGCATAGTTATGTTGTGCCCGCCGAAATAGCTGACGTTCCTATCGATATACGTCTGCAGAGAGGTCGTGGGCGCTTGCTTGAACTCGTCACTCAGCAAGGGCCAAGCCAATTCGGCCGTAAAAAATCGATGCAAATCCAATGGCAGAAAATTTGACACTATTCAAGATGTCGCCGCCACGATTTTTCTCGGTTGCATGCCAAATCGCTACAGCCGGATAATGCAAGAAAATGGAAGCCAAGGGCTATCCACCCATGGCCTCCATCCGATTGTTTCAAACTGGCGCATCGGCCCGCATCAGGCCCTCGGATTTGAGCTCCGCCCAGAGTTCTGCGGGGATCGATTTGTCGAGGATTGCCTTGTTGGACTGGACTTCCGCAACGCTCTGGCCGCCCGGAATGACCGATACAACAGACTTGTGGAGCAGCGGAAAATTCAGCGCCGCCTCGATCATCCGGACGCCGTGCTTCTCGCAGACGGTGTTGAGTCGCCTGACCTTTTCGATGATCTCCTTTGGTGCGTCGGAATAGTTGTACTGCGCCGTCTCGGACGGGCCACGGGCGAGGATGCCGGAATTATAGGGGCCGCCAAGCACGATGCCGATGCCGCGCTTTTCGCACATGGGCAGGAAGCTGGTGAGTGCCTCCTGTTCGAGCAGCGTATAGCGTCCGGCCAGCAGGAACAGGTCGAAATCGCCGCGTTCGGCGAGCGTCTGGCAAACCTGCCACTCATTGATGCCGCCTCCGAATGCCTTGATGACGCCCTGGTCGCGCAGCGACAGCATGGCGTAATAGCCGCCCTTCATGAACTCGTCGATCCGCGCATCGGAGGCTTCTTTCGAGCCATGGGTGAAGATATCGACGTCGTGGACGAAGAGGATGTCGAACCGGTCGAGCCCGGTGCGCTCGAAGGAGGCCTCGAAGGAGCGCATGACGCCGTCATAGGAATAGTCGTAGACCTCCTGGCGATTCGGCGTGTCGAAGAACTTGCCGATGCCCGTGCGCTGGTCCGGCGGGCAGACCCGCATCAGCCGGCCGCCTTTGGTCGAGACAATGTAATCGTCGCGGTTCTTGCCGCGCAGGAAGTTGCCAAGCCGGGTTTCCGAAAGGCCGAGGCCATAGAGCGGCGCGGTATCGAAATAGCGGACGCCGCTGTCCCATGCAGCCTGCAGCGTGGCATGCGCATCCTCGTCGGACACTGTCTTGTAGAGGTTGCCGAGCGGCGCGGTGCCGAAACCGAGTTCCGTAAAGTCCAGGCCGCCATTTCCAAGTCGGTCCCAATGTCGGATTTTCATGAATTTTCTCTCCCGCTGATGCATCATTGATTTGAATTGATTAAAAACAGTTGGCCTTCGAAAGCAATTGTTTTTATTTGATTTCATAGAGCCAGTGATGACAAGTCGCACCCGAAATGCCAATGTCGGCAAAAATTTCCAAGGAGGAATTCCCGTTGAGTATCAAGCTTAAACGTATTTTCGGTGACGTAAAACCTGTAATAGCCATGGTGCATTTCGGCGCGCTTCCCGGTGCGCCGCTGTATGATCAGCAGGGTGGACTGGACGCGCTTCTGGAAGGATGCCGCAAGGATCTGCATGCGCTCCAGGACGCCGGGTTCGATGCCGTGATGTTCGGCAATGAAAACGACCGGCCCTATGAATTCAAGGTCGATATCGCCTCGACCGCCACCATGGCCTATGTGATCGGCCAGCTGCGTTCGGAAATCAGGATTCCGTTCGGCGTCAATGTTCTCTGGGATCCGGACAGCTCGATCGCGCTTGCCGCGGCCACCGGCGCATCCTTCGTGCGCGAGATCTTCACCGGCACCTATGCGTCCGACATGGGGCCATGGACGCCAGACGCCGGCAAGGCGATGCGCTACCGCGACCGGCTGGGCCGGCAGAACCTGGCATTGCTTTACAATATCTCGGCCGAGTTCGCCTATTCTCTCGACCAGCGCAGCGTTGCCGATCGCGCCCGCAGTGCGGTCTTCTCCTCCATTCCGGATGCGGTGCTGGTATCCGGCACGATCACCGGCGAGGCGGCCGAGATGGTCGATCTCGAAGCCGTCAAGCGCGTGCTGCCGGATACCTATGTGTTTGCCAATACCGGCGTGAAGCATGCGACGGTGCGCGACACGTTGAAGGTCGCCGATGGCGTGATCGTCGGCTCGTCGCTGAAGGTCGAGGGCCATACGTGGAACGCCGTCGATCCGGAGCGCGCCAAGGAATTCATGCGCCTTGTCAAGCTCGACCGGTGAAAGTGGCATGAAATCGCGTCTCAAGACACTGCTGAAAGACCTGATGCTGATCCCCGGCCTTTCAGGTCACGAGGGCCGGGTGCGCCGCTACTTGAAAAAGGAGATGCAGGCGCTCGGGCTGACGACAAAGACAGACCGGCTCGGCAACCTGATTGCCACGATCGAGGGCAATCCGGGCACGCCCTCGGTGATGCTGTTCACGCATATGGATCAGCTCGGGCTGATCGTTCGAAAGATCGAGAAGAACGGCTATGTCCGGGTCGAACGGCTGGGCGGCGTGCCGGAGCGCGCGCTGGCCGCGCAGGCGGTGCTGTTTTCGATCGGCGAGGGCAGGGATGTTCCGGGGCTGATCGCCAACAAATCGCATCATGCGACAGGGCCGGAGGAAAAGTACAAGGTTCTGCCCTATCAGGACATCTATATCGATGCGGGCTTTTCCAGTGCCGAACAGGTGCTGGCGGCCGGTATCGATATTGGCACGCCGGTGGTCTACCAGCCGCATTTCGTGGAACTCGCCGGCGATCGCGTCGCCGGCACTTCGGTCGATGACCGGGCGGGCTGCGCGGTCGTTGTCGAGGCTGCGCGGGCGCTGGCCAAGGCCGACAAGAGGCCGACAGTGCATATCGTCTTCTCGACGCTGGAGGAGTTCAACCTGCGTGGCGCATTGACAGCGGCACAGATCCTGCAGCCCGATATTGCCATCCAAATCGATCTGATCCTGACTGGCGATACGCCTGATATGGCCAGCCGCGGCGATGTCAAGCTGGGCGAGGGGCCGGGCATGGCGATGTTCTCCTTCCATGGCCGGGGAACACTGAACGGCACGATCCCGCATCCGGCCATGGTCAGGCTGTTCGAAGATACTGCGAAAGCCGAGGCGCTCAACCTGCAGAAGAGCGCCCATATCGGCTGCCTGACGGATTCGTCCTATGTGCAACTGGTCGGCCAAGGGATCGCCTCGATCGATATGGGTTTCCCGATGCGCTATTCGCATTCTTCGCTGGAGCTTTGCGATCTGGGTGATCTTGAGGGGCTGACGAAATTGCTGGTAGCAGGGATCGGCAGTATCGGGCCGGGGTTCAGCCTGGATCGGGATGATTTCGAGCAGTGAAGTGTGAAGAGAGAACCCCGCCCCAAACCCCTCCCCACAAGGGGGAGGGGCTTAACGAGCCTCAATGCCCGGCCAATCGAACCGTTTGACAAGGTTCGATGTTGATTTGGGCAATGCGTTGAACCTGGGGTTAAGTCCCTCCCCCTTGTGGGGAGGGGT
>JAQGJP010000081.1 GCA_028290545.1 Rhizobium sp.
TGCCGATCTCAAGGCCGGTGACGTGCGCCTGACCATGGGCGGCGAGCCGACCTTCGTTTCGCTCGACGATTTCGACGGCGAGGAATGGAACACCGGCGCGCTCGGCGTCGCCAAGCGCGAACGCGCCAACGAGCTGGTCCGCCGCCTGCGCCGACGCTTCGCCCCCGGCGCCTGCCTGCACATGGGCCAGGGCAAATGGTATCCCGGCGAAAGCCTGCCGCGATGGACGTTCTCGCTCTATTGGCGGAAGGACGGCCGCTCGGTCTGGAACGACGAAGATCTGATCGCCGTCGAGAACCAGACCTATTCGGTTGAGACGACCGATGCCGAGAAACTGCTGGCGGCGCTTGCGACCGAGCTCGATGTCGACCCCACGCTCGTCGTGCCGGCCTACGAGGACCCGGCCGAATGGATCGTCAAGGAAGCCAATCTTCCGGAAAATGTCGACCCGGCCAATTCAAAGCTCGAAGATCCCGAAGAGCGGGCCCGCATTGCCAAGGTGTTTTCCAACGGCCTGACCCAACCTTCGGGATATGTCCTGCCGGTCCAGGCATGGAATGCCCGCGCCAGCGGCCGGCGCTGGATCAGCGAAAAATGGCAGACGCGGCGCGGACGGCTTTATCTCGTGCCCGGCGATTCCCCGGTCGGCTATCGCCTGCCGCTGAACTCCCTGCCCCATCTGTCTGCGTCGCAATACCCCTATATGCATCCGGTCGATCCCAGTGTGCCGCGCGGCGAACTGCCGGATTTCGACAAGGACAGCGGACGCGCTCTGCCCTCGCATTCCACCCAGGCAACGCCGGCTGCGCAAACGCAGATGGGGCAGTCCTTCGAGGAGATTGGCGGCCGGGTCCGAACTGCCGTCAGTGTCGAGGTGCGCGACGGGCGACTCTGCGTCTTCATGCCACCGACCGAATCCATCGAGGACTATCTCGACCTCCTGGCCTCGGCCGAGCGTGCCGCCAAGGCCGTGAACCTGCCTGTACACATCGAAGGCTACACCCCGCCGCATGACGAGCGGCTGAACGTCATCCGCGTGGCGCCCGATCCGGGCGTCATCGAAGTCAACGTCCATCCGGCCGCGAGCTGGAAGGAATGCGTCGATATCACCACCAAGGTTTACGAGGAGGCGCGGCAATCGCGTCTCGGCGCCGAGAAATTCATGATCGACGGCCGCCATACAGGCACCGGCGGCGGCAACCATGTCGTGGTCGGCGGCGCCAACCCCAACGACAGTCCGTTCCTGCGCCGGCCCGACCTCCTGAAGAGCCTCGTGCTTTTCTGGCAGCGCCATCCGTCGCTGTCCTATCTGTTCTCGGGCCTGTTCATCGGGCCGACCAGCCAGGCGCCGCGCATCGACGAGGCGCGGCATGACGGGCTCTACGAACTCGAGATTGCCATGTCGCAGGTCCCGGCGCCGGATCAGGGCGTGCCCCCGCTGCCATGGCTGGTCGATCGCTTGTTCCGCAATCTTCTGGTCGATTCGACCGGCAACACGCATAGATCCGAAATCTGCATCGACAAGCTGTTTTCACCCGATGGCCCGACCGGCCGTCTCGGCCTGGTCGAGTTCCGCGGCTTTGAGATGCCGCCGCAACCGCGCATGAGCCTTGCGCAGCAATTGCTGGTCCGGGCGTTGATCGCCCGCTTCTGGAAATCGCCGCTGGATGGCAGGTTCACCCGCTGGGGCACGACCCTGCATGATCGCTTCATGCTCGGTCATTTCGTCTGGACCGATTTCCTCGATGTGCTGGAGGATCTCAAGCAGCATGGCTTCGCCTTCCGTCCGGAATGGTTCGAGGCCCAGCTCGAATTCCGCTTCCCCTTCTATGGCGAGGTTGATTTCGAAGGTACCAAGCTCGAACTCCGGCAGGCGCTCGAGCCCTGGCACGTGACGGGGGAATCCGGCGCGATCGGCGGCACCGTGCGCTTCGTGGATTCCTCGGTCGAGCGTTTGCAGGTCAAACTCGAGACCGCCAATCCGGAACGCTTCACCGTCGCCTGCAATGGCCGGCCGGTGCCGCTGAAGAATACGCGGGCAGGAGGCTCGGCGGTCGCCGGCGTCCGCTTCAAGGCCTGGCAGCCGGCAGCCGGCTTTCACCCCGCCCTGCCGGTCAATACGCCGCTGACGTTCGATATTTACGATAAGTGGACCGCAAAGGCTGTTGGCGGATGCATCTATCATGTTGCCCATCCCGGTGGACGCAATTATGAAACCTTCCCAGTCAATGGTAATGAAGCGCAGGCGCGGCGGCTCGCCCGATTCGAGCCGTGGGGGCATACGGCCGGTCGCTATCAGCTCCGGCCTGAAACACCCAATCCGGAATTTCCACTGACGCTCGACCTCAGGAGGCCGCCGGGAGTATAAATGACCGTTACGGGGGCTAAGGGCAAACGGCAATCGGCCGCAGAGGCGATCGAGCGGTTCGACTATCGACCGCTGGCGGGTACTGCCGACGAAATGCTGGGACCGGACGGCAAGGTTCGCCCGGTCTGGCGGCATTTTGTCGAGTCGTTGTCGCGGATGGACGAGGCCGAGCTCGAAGACCGCATTGCCAAGGCGGATCGCTATCTGCGCGATGCCGGTGTTTTCTATCGCGCTTATGGCGGCGCGCCGAATGCCGAGCGCTCCTGGCCGCTCAGCCATGTGCCTGTGCTGATCGACGGCAAGGAATGGGAGAACCTCTCTGCCGGCCTCGTACAGCGCGCCGATCTTCTGGAGAGGATCGCAGCCGACATCTACTCCGACAATCTTCTCGTGCAGCATGGTTTCCTAC
The DNA here is from genome assembly GCA_028290545.1 of Rhizobium sp. Classification (GTDB taxonomy): domain Bacteria; phylum Pseudomonadota; class Alphaproteobacteria; order Rhizobiales; family Rhizobiaceae; genus Rhizobium_E. The sequence continues at coordinate 2,778 of JAQGJP010000081.1, forward strand.
CGCCGGCGCTGATTGCCGGCAATCCGGAATATCTGCGGCCAGTGGCGGGTCTCAGCCCGGTCGGCGGCCATTACCTGCATTTCATTGCCTTCGAGATCGGCCGTGGGCCGGATGGCAACTGGTGGGTTCTCGCCGATCGCACCCAGGCACCGTCGGGCGCGGGGTTTGCGCTCGAAAACCGGGTGGCGACCACCCGCGCCTTCTCCGACATCTATGCCGAAACCCATGTCCATCGGCTGGCCTCCTTCTTCGGCGCCTTCCGCGATGCGCTGCAAAGCCACAAGAAGAACGGGGACGACCGGATCGCGGTCCTGACGCCGGGTCCTGCCAACGAGACCTATTTCGAGCATTCCTACATCGCCCGGTACCTCGGCTTCATGCTGCTGGAAGGCGAAGACCTGACCGTCGTCAACGATCAGGTCATGGTCCGCACGGTTGCGGGTCTCAAACCGGTCAGCGTTCTCTGGAGACGGCTGGACGCCGCCTATGCCGACCCGCTGGAGCTCAATCAAAGTTCGCAAATCGGCACGCCCGGCCTCGTCCAGGCGCTGCGGGCGGAAAGCGTCACCATCGTCAATGCGCTCGGCTCGGGTCTTCTGGAAACCCGCGCTTTCCTCGCTTTCATGCCGGCGATCTGTCGCCACCTCCTGAACGAGGATCTGATACTGCCATCGATCGCCACCTGGTGGTGCGGACAGAAGGCCGAGCGCGAACACGTCGCCCGCAATCTCGACAAGATGGTCATTGGCCCGGCATATTCGCCCGCGCCGTTCTTCGACGACGCCGGCGCCTCCGTTCCCGGTTCGGCGCTCAGGGAAAACAAGGCGGACTTTCTCAAGCGACTGGAACAGGAAGGCAGCCGCCTGGTGGGTCAGGAGATCGTCAAGCTCTCGACCACCCCCGCTTTCGTCGATGGCAAGCTGACGCCGAGGCCGATGAGCCTGCGCGTCTTCGCCGCACGCACCCGTGACGGCTGGCAGATCATGCCCGGCGGCTTTGCGCGTATCGGCGCCAGCGAGGATGTCTCGGCGATCGCCATGCAGAAGGGCGGCTCGGTCGCCGACGTCTGGATCGTTTCCGACACCCCGGTCAAATGGTCGACGCTGCTGCCATCGGAAGAAAATTTCACCCGCAACATGCCCGGCAGCCTGCCGAGCCGGGCGGCCGACAACCTCTTCTGGCTTGGCCGCTATATCGAACGGGCCGAGGGCGCGCTTCGCATTCTTAGGGCCTGGCATGGCCGCTATGCCGAATATGCCGACCGGACACAACCGCTGCTCGCCAATGTCTCGGACTATCTGGCAGCCCTGGATATCGACACCGAGGAGACGGTGCCCGAAAGCCTGGTGATGAACATTTCGAGCGCCCTTTACTCCGCGTCGAACATTCGCGACCGGTTCTCCGCCGATGGCTGGCTGGCGCTCAACGATCTCGCCAAGACCGCGCGCGAGTTTCAGGAGCGCATTCAGCCGGGCGACGATGCGACCGGCGCCATGACCATATTGCTGCGCAAACTCGCGGGCTTTGCCGGTCTGGTGCATGAAAACATGTACCGCTTCACCGGTTGGCGGTTCCTGTCGATCGGCCGCTACCTCGAACGCGCCTTGCATATGTCGCGGCTGCTCGGCCATCTCTCCGGCCCGGATGCCCCGGACGGCGCGCTCGACATGTTGATCGAGATCGGCGACAGCGTCATGACCCACCGCCGCCGCTACAATGTCGCGACCGCACGCCTCACCGTGACCGACCTCCTGGCGCTCGATCCGCTCAATCCGCGTTCGATCCTCTACCAGCTCAATGAGATCAAGTCTGAAGTAGAACAATTGCCCAACGCCATCATCAGCGGGCAGATGTCGCCTTTCTATCGCGACGCCCTCAGGCTTTACTCGACTCTTGCCCTGATGACACCGGAGAGCATGAACGACGAGGTCTATAATAAGCTCGAAGCGGAGATGGAACGATTCTCCGATCTTCTTGCCCGCACCTATATCGGATAGGCCATGCTCTACGACGTATCGATGAAAATCGACTATTCCTATGAGGTCGGAGCTTCCGGCGCGCGGCAGGTCATCCGCGTTCTGCCTTTGACCCTGGGCAAGGGACAAAGGCTGATCGCCGGCACCGTCACCTTTACGCCATCCCCGGACGAGCGGACGGATTTCAGCGACTTCTTCCACAATCCAACGACGACGGTCAATTTCCGCAATCCACTCGACAAGTTCGAGATCCGCATGCAGGCCCGCGTGCTTGTTGACAAGCCGGCCCTGGAGGCCGATCTCTCCCCGAAAGTTGCTCGTATCGGCGACGAGGTGTTCGATTGCTGGACACTCGATGCCGAAGCGCCGCATCACTTCCTGGGTGATAGTCCGCGGCTCGGGCAGTCCAGCGAAATTTCCGCATGGATCCGGGCGATGATCAAACCGCAGATGTCGGTCCGAGAAGCCGCGACACTCGTCTGCACCAGGATCCATGAGCAATTCACCTATGTGCCCGGCGCCACAAAGGTCGATACGCCGGCCAATACCGCCTTCAAGCTGAAGAAGGGGGTCTGCCAGGATTTCGCCCACATCATGATCCTGGCGCTTCGCTCGGTGGGCATTCCCGCCGGCTATGTCAGCGGTTTTCTTCGCACCATTCCCCCGCCCGGGAAGGAACGGCTCGAAGGCGCCGACGCGATGCATGCGTGGGTGCGCGTCTGGTGCGGACCGGCGTCGGGATGGATGGAATGGGACCCGACCAATAACATCATGGCGGGCAGCGATCACATTCGCGTTGGCTACGGTCGCGATTATTCCGATGTCGCCCCGGTCATCGGAATTCTCAAGAGTTACGGCAGCCACAAGACCGATCAGGCCGTGGACGTCGTGCCTGTAAAGGCCTGACTGCAATTTTTAGCCGAAATGGCGAAACTTTTTCAACATACTCGCGTTATAGCAATGACTGGATGCCCTGCTTCCCGGCGCTTTTTCGCGTGGTCGTGCGAAACTCTGAAAAAAGAGTAACTTTGCACAAGAAATTTTAGGGCTAAACTTTCATCAAATCCAAATATTTTCAGAAACTTAATACGAATGAATCGCTGTTAACCTCTCGCCAATCAATTAGGCCAACCCCATATTCGTTGAGTAGCGTCCATGAGATCACTCGCCTCTTCGTTCCTACGTCGTCTTCTACGCAGCAGGAGTGGTAATCTGACAGTCATGGCAGCACTGATCCTGCCCGTAGGATTGGGCGCGGCGGGGCTCGCGCTCGACATGTCGAAAATGATCGCGACCAAGGCGGCGCTGCAAAACGCTTCCGACGCCGCCGCGCTCGCCGCCGCATCGGCCTTGGCCAACAAGGGCATCACCAACGATGAGGCCAAGGCGCTGGCCGCGGACTTCATCTCCGGCCAGATGGCCAACAAGATGGACAATCCGGAAGTGGAGAAAACCCATCCCTTCAACTTCTCAAGCTGCACGCATGTGAACGTGAAGGACCAGACGACGGTCGGGACCGCCAAGAAGTTCAATGTTACCGTCCAGACATGCTACGACGTGAAATATTCAGCGCTCTCGGCTTTCCTCGGCCAGTCCGGTGGCCGCCTGACGGTCACAAGTTCGACGGAATCGACCACCGAAAGCAAGAACGCGCTGTCGATGTATCTGGTGCTCGACCGGTCCGGCTCGATGGCGGAATATACCGATACGGTGTCCGGCAGCTATTCGTGCCGCTACGGCCGCAAAACCTACACCTGCTATACCTATTACGACAAGATTACCGCGCTTCGCATAGCGGCGACCAATCTGATGAACCAGCTTTCGTCGTCCGATCCGGACACTGCGCTGGTCCGAAGTGCCGCTGTCTCGTATAATTCCGCCATGCAGACGCCGGTCGCCATGAAATGGGGCGAAAGCCACGTGAAGACCTATATCAGCACGCTGACGGCCGACGGCGGCACGGACTCCGGCATGGCCTTCAAGACCGCCTACCAGGCTCTGGTCGCATCGTCGGAAAACACCGCGCATATGAACAAGAACGGCCAGGTGCCTTCGAAATACATTGTCTTCATGACCGATGGCGACAACAACTATACATCGGCGGATACCGAAACCAAGAAATGGTGCGACCTTGCCCGTACCAACGGCATCGAAGTCTATTCGGTGGCTTTCATGGCACCTGACCGGGGCCGGGCCTTGCTGAGCTATTGCGCGACGACCAGTGCGCACTATTTCGCGGCCGAGAACGCCGACGACCTGAATGCCGCCTTCGAATATATCGGTGAGCGTGCGACCGACACCGCAACGCGCCTTACACAATAGCTTTATTCCCAACCTCCCTGCCGTGGAAGCATTACAAGCCGCCGGTTTCATAGCCGGCGGTATTTTTTTGGCCTATTGATTTTAAATCGATTAAATGTCTAATATATTTGTATCGCTGGCAGGGAGACAAATAGCGAATGCAAATTATGCTGAACATCAGCCTACCTGTTGTTTCCTGTCATCCGCAATTTTCCTTCCCGAACGGAATAAACCCGTTGCATGTGGTTTTGAACGGTGCAAATCTCGCTGAATGGTGTGGCGCTGTGTCCTTCGTGTGCCCCGCAAACTGAACCCGAAGTGATTGAGCCGCTTATGCAAAATTCCCCCGAGACGACCGAGATCCCGAGCCCCCCGCAGCGACAGACCGATCCCGCCACGCTTGCTGCCGACATTGTCGAACGGTTGATCTACCGCATCGGCAAGGACGCCAAGGTAGCAAAACCACATGACTGGCTGACGGCATCGGTGCTGGTTATCCGCGACCGCATTATCGATCGGTGGATGGAATCGACGCGCCGGACTTACGAGAGCGGTGGCAAGAGGGTTTATTATCTGTCACTGGAGTTCCTGATCGGGCGGTTGACGCGCGATGCGGTCTCCAATCTCGGCCTGATGGATGAGTTGCGGGAAGCATTGAAATCCCTGGGAGTGGATTTCGACGTCATAGCCGCCCTCGAACCGGATGCCGCACTTGGCAATGGCGGCCTCGGCCGCCTCGCCGCCTGCTTCATGGAATCCATGGCGACGACGGATATCCCCGCATATGGCTATGGGATCCGCTATGTCCACGGCCTTTTCCGCCAGCAGATCGCTGAGGGCTGGCAGGTCGAACTGCCGGAAACGTGGCTCGCCCATGGCAATCCATGGGAATTCGAGCGTCGTGAAAGCGCCTATGAAGTCGGCTTCGGCGGCTCGGTTGAATCCGTCCTCGCCCCTGACGGCGATGCCCGCTACGTCTGGAAGCCATCCGAGCGCGTGATCGCGATTGCTTATGATACGCCGATCGTCGGCTGGCGGGCCAACCGTGTCAATACGTTGCGGCTCTGGACGGCACAGCCGATCGATCCGATCCTGCTTGACGCCTTCAACGCCGGCGACCACATCGGCGCGCTCCGGGAAAGCAACAAGGCCGAAAGTCTGGCCCGCGTTCTCTACCCGGCCGACGGGACGCCAGCCGGGCAGGAATTGCGCCTGCGCCAGGAGTTCTTCTTCTCCTCCGCCTCGCTGCAGGATATCCTGCGCCGCCATCGCCAGCAGTACAACACGCTTGAGAACCTTTCCGACAAGGTGGCGATCCAGCTGAACGATACCCATCCATCGGTCTCGATCGCCGAGCTCATGCGGCTTCTCTGCGACGTCCACGGCTACGAATTCAATGCCGCTTGGGACATCACCCGCAAGACGATCTCCTATACCAACCATACGCTGCTGCCGGAAGCGCTGGAAACCTGGCCCGTGCCGCTGTTCGAGCGGTTGCTGCCGCGCCACATGCAGATCATCTACGGAATCAATGCCAAGATCCTGCTGGAAGCGCGCAAGGAGAAGAATTTCAGCGATCCGCAGATCCGTGCGATCTCGATCATCGACGAAAGCGGCGACCGCCGCGTGCGGATGGGAAATCTGGCGTTTATCGGGTCGCATTCGATCAATGGCGTTTCGGCGCTGCATACCGACTTGATGAAGGTGACGGTGTTTGCAGACTTGCACCGGCTCTATCCGGACCGCATCAACAACAAGACCAACGGCATCACACCGCGCCGTTGGCTCAACCAGTGCAATCCCGGGCTCGTCAACCTGCTCAAGGAAGCCATCGGCGACAGGTTTCTCGACGATACCGAAGCGTTGCAGAGCCTCAACGCCTTTGCAGACGACGCCGAATTCCAGAAGAAATTCGCAGCCGTCAAACGCGAGAACAAGTCAAAGCTCTCCCAGCTTATCCAGAGCCGCATGGGTCTCAAGCTCGATCCGTCGGCGATGTTCGATATTCAGGTCAAGCGTATTCATGAATACAAGCGCCAGTTGCTGAACATTATCGAAGCCGTGGCGCTCTACGACCAGATGCGCTCACGCCCCGAGCAGGACTGGGTGCCGCGCGTCAAGATATTCGCCGGCAAGGCGGCGCCGAGCTATCACAACGCCAAGCTGATCATCAAGCTTGCCAACGACGTCGCCCGTGTCGTCAATTCCGATCCGGCCGTGCGCGGTCTCCTGAAGATCGTCTTCGTCCCGAACTACAATGTCTCGCTCGCCGAAGTCCTGGTGCCCGCAGCCGACCTTTCCGAGCAGATCTCGACCGCCGGCATGGAAGCCTCCGGCACCGGCAACATGAAATTCGCGCTCAACGGCGCGCTGACCATCGGCACGCTCGATGGTGCCAATGTCGAGATGCGCGACTATGTCGGCGCCGACAACATCCAGATCTTCGGTATGACGGCCGAAGAGGTGACCAAGGTGCGCACGGAGGGCCACAATCCTCGCGCGATCATCGAAGCATCGCGGGAGCTTTCGCAAGCGCTGCATGCCATTCGCACCGGGGTATTTTCACCCGATGATCCCAATCGCTTCGCGAGCCTCGTGGACGGTCTTTACCAGCATGACTGGTTTCTGGTCGCCGGAGATTTCGACGCCTATGCCAACGCCCAGCGCGAGGTCGATCGCATCTGGGCGGACGAAAAAAGCTGGTTTTCGAAGACGATACGGAACACAGCACGCATGGGATGGTTTTCCTCGGATAGAACTATCCGGCAATATGCAAAGGAAATCTGGAGGGCGGGATGACACAAGAGGCGGGCAAAGCCGGTCGCACGAAATCGAAATCGGGAGAGGATGCGAATGGCAGCGCCGCGCCGGAAGCGGCACCAATGATCGACAATGGTGCCAAGAAGCCTGCCAGGCCCAGGGAAGCCAAGGACTTCAGGATTTTCAACGAAGAGGTTGCGGCGATCGTCAATGGCGTTCACGCCAATCCGTTCGCCGTGCTTGGCGTGCATGAATTCGGCAAGGAATTCGTTGCCCGCGCCTTCATCCCCGGCGCCGAGCAGATCACCGCCTGCACGCTGAAGGGCGAGGATTGTGGCTCGATAGCGCGGCGTGACAATGCTGGCTTCTTCGAAGGCCTGGTTCCGGTCAAATCCCGTCAACCGCTGCGCTACAAGGCTCAGAACGCGATCGGCGAATGGGACGTCGTCGATCCATATTCCTTCGGTCCGGTCCTGGGCCCGATGGACGATTACTATCTCCGCGAGGGTTCGCACCTGCGCCTGTTCGACAAGATGGGCGCTCATCCGCTACATCACGAAGGCGCGGATGGCTTCCATTTCGCAGTGTGGGCGCCCAATGCGGCCCGTGTTTCCGTGGTTGGCGGCTTCAACAACTGGGACGGCCGGCGGCATGTGATGCGGCTCAGGAGCGACACCGGCGTTTGGGAGATCTTCATTCCCGGCATCGGCGGCGGTGAGACCTACAAATTTGAAATCCTCGCCAAGGACGGTACGCTGTTGCCGCTCAAGGCCGATCCCTATGCGCGGCGTTCGGAGCTTCGGCCCAAGACGGCGTCGCTGACGACGCCGGAGATCGATCAGGTCTGGGACGACAAGGCACATCGCGACTGGTGGTCGTCGGTCGATGCGCGACGCCAGCCGATCTCCATCTACGAAGTCCATCCGGGATCATGGCGTCGCAAAGCCAATGGCGACATGCTGACCTGGGATGAAATGGGCGACAAGCTCATTCCCTACTGCGTCGATATGGGTTTCACCCATATAGAATTCATGCCGATCACCGAATTTCCATATGACCCGTCCTGGGGCTACCAGACGACGGGCCTGTTCTCGCCGACCGCGCGTTTCGGCGAGCCCGAAGCCTTTGCCCGCTTCGTCAACGGCGCCCACAAGGCCGGTATCAGCATCCTGCTCGACTGGGTTCCTGCGCATTTTCCGACCGACCAGCACGGCCTTCGCCGCTTCGACGGCACCGCGCTCTATGAGCACGAAGACCCGCGCCAGGGCTTCCATCCCGACTGGAACACCGCGATCTACAATTTTGGTCGCAACGAGGTGGTAAGCTTCATCATCAATTCGGCGCTTTACTGGGCGGAGAAATTCCACGCCGATGGCCTGCGCGTCGATGCCGTCGCCTCCATGCTCTATCTCGATTATTCCCGGAAGGAAGGCGAGTGGGTGCCGAACAAACATGGTGGCCGCGAGAACCTCGAGGCCGTGAAGTTCCTGCAGGACATGAACCACCATCTTTATGGCTCCCACCCCGGCATCCTCACCATCGCCGAGGAATCCACATCATGGCCCAAGGTTTCGGCACCGGTCTATGACGGCGGCCTGGGATTCGGATTCAAGTGGAACATGGGCTTCATGCATGACACGCTGGAATATCTCAAGCATGATCCGATCCATCGGAAGCACCACCACAACGAACTGACTTTCGGCCTGCTCTACGCCTTTTCGGAAAATTTCGTGCTGCCGTTGTCCCACGATGAAGTCGTGCATGGCAAAGGCTCGCTGATCACCAAGATGGCTGGCGACGAATGGCAGAAATTCGCGAATCTGCGCGCCTATTACGGTTTCATGTGGGGCTATCCCGGCAAGAAACTGCTGTTCATGGGCCAGGAATTTGCCCAGTGGAACGAATGGTCGGAAGCCAAATCGCTCGACTGGAACCTGCTCGATTTCCCCAATCACGAGGGTATGCGTCGCCTCGTCAAGGAATTGAACACGCTCTACAAGACAAAGCCAGCGCTGCATGCCCGCGATTGCGAGGGCGAAGGCTTCGAATGGGCGATCGCCGACGATCATGAAAATTCGGTCTATGCATGGATCCGCAAGGCGCCGGGGGAAAAGCCGGTGGCAGTGATCACCAACTTCACGCCGATCGTCCGTGACAACTATTCCGTGCCATTGCCGGCGGAAGGAAAGTGGCGTGAAATCATGAATACCGATGCTGGAATCTATGGCGGTTCCGGAAAGGGAAATGCCGGGGAGGTAACTGCCGTCAGGGAGACATCGGGACGACTGGCGGCAACATGCGTTCTGCCGCCACTGGGGACAATCTGGCTGGAACTGGTCTGAGTGAACGATAACGCGTAGGGAGGAACAAAATGGCAGAAAAGAGAGTGCAACCGCTGGCTCGCGACGCTATGGCCTATGTGCTGGCGGGTGGCCGAGGAAGTCGCCTCAAGGAGCTTACGGATCGCCGCGCCAAGCCTGCGGTGTATTTTGGCGGCAAGACACGCATCATCGATTTCGCGTTGTCCAACGCGCTGAACTCCGGCATCCGCCGAATCGGTGTGGCGACCCAGTACAAGGCGCATTCGCTGATCCGCCATCTGCAGCGCGGCTGGGACTTCTTCCGCCCCGAGCGCAACGAGAGTTTCGATATCCTGCCGGCCTCCCAGCGCGTTTCCGAAACGCAATGGTATGAGGGCACCGCCGACGCGGTCTATCAGAACATCGACATCATCGAGCCGCACAATCCCGAATACATGGTGATCCTGGCGGGCGACCATATCTACAAGATGGACTATGAGCTGATGCTCCGCCAGCACGTCAACTCCGGCGCCGACGTCACGATCGGTTGCCTGGAAGTGCCGCGCATGGAGGCTGTCGGCTTCGGCGTGATGCATGTCGACAGCAAGGACGTGATCATCGATTTTGTCGAGAAGCCCGCCGATCCGCCCGGCATTCCCGGCAACGAGGAGATGGCGCTCGCCTCGATGGGCATCTATGTCTTCCACACCAAGTTCCTCGTCGATCTCCTCAACCGGGATGCGGCCGACCCGAATTCCTCGCGCGATTTCGGCAAGGACTTGATCCCCTATGTCGTCAAGAACGGCAAGGCCGTCGCCCATCGCTTCAACGAATCCTGCGTCCGTGCCGAGATGGAAACCAAATCCTACTGGCGCGATGTCGGAACGGTCGATGCCTATTGGCAGGCCAATATCGACCTGACCGATATCGTGCCCGAACTGGACCTCTATGACGGCCAGTGGCCGATCTGGACCTATTCAGAGATCACGCCGCCGGCAAAGTTCGTCCATGACGAGGCTGGCCGCCGCGGCGCGGCCGTGTCGTCGCTGATCTCAGGCAATTGCATCGTCTCCGGCGCTTCGATCAATCGCTCGCTGCTGTTCACCGGCTGCCGGGTCAATTCCTATTCCCAGCTCGACCATTCCGTCGTGCTGCCGGAGGTCATCGTCAACCGTCGTGCCCGGCTCAAGAATGTCGTGGTCGATCGCGGCGTCGTCATTCCCGAAGGCTTGGTCATCGGCGAGGATCCGGAACTGGACGCCAAGCGTTTCCGCCGCACCGAAACAGGCATTTGCCTAGTGACGCAGAACATGATCGACAAACTGGGCATGTGATGAAGGTCCTTTCGGTCGCTTCGGAAGTTTTTCCGCTCATCAAGACAGGGGGGCTCGCGGATGTCGCGGGCGCCCTTCCGCTGGCGCTCGCCCCCTTGGGCGTTGAAATGCGCACCCTGCTGCCGGGCTATCCGCAGGTCATGGCCAAGCTCGGCGACATGCGCGTGGTAGCCGAACTGCCTTGGCTGCTCGGCGAAACTGCGGCACTGTTGGCGGCCAGCCATGCCGGGCTCGAACTCTATATTCTCGATGCGCCCTTCTTCTTCGATCGCCCCGGCGGTCCCTATGCTGATGCGTCCGGCCTGGATCACATCGACAATTGGCAGAGGTTCGCGGCCCTGTCACGTATCGGTGCAGAGATTGCCAACGGCCTCGATTCCGACTGGTCGCCCGACCTCGTGCATGTGCATGACTGGCAGGCCGCATTGACGCCGATCTATCTGAAATACAGCGCAGCCGGCGGTCGCGTGCCCTCGGTCATCACCATCCACAATATCGCCTTTAAGGGCCAGTATTCATCGACGATCTTCCCCAGCCTCGAACTGCCGCCGGATGCGTTCACTGTCGACGGCCTCGAATATTATGGCGATGTCGGCTATCTCAAGGGCGGTTTGCGCACAGCTTGGGCGCTGACCACAGTCAGTCCGACCTATGCAACGGAAATTCTTCAGCCGGAGTTCGGCATGGGCCTGGAGGGCCTGATCGCCGAACGCGTCGGCGATCTCACCGGCATCGTCAACGGCATCGATGATATCGTCTGGAATCCGGAAGGCGACCGGCATATTCCCGCCAACTACAGTTCCGCGACGTTGAAAAGACGGGCGGAAAACCGCGCCGCTCTTTGCGCACGGATGGGCCTGACGCCCGGCGACGGTCCGATCTTCTGCATCGTGTCGCGGCTGACCGGGCAAAAAGGCATCGATCTGGTGATCGAGGCAATCGACTTCCTCGTCGCGAACGGCGGCAGCCTCGCGGTCCTGGGCTCCGGTGACGCAGTGCTTGAGGCCGCGCTGCAAGCGGCAGTGGTGCGCTATCCGGGTCGTGTCAGCATGGTGGTCGGCTATGACGAGCCGCTCTCGCACCTGATGCAGGCCGGCGCCGATGCCATTCTCATCCCGTCGCGCTTCGAGCCCTGCGGCCTGACGCAGCTTTATGGGCTGCGCTACGGCTGCATTCCGATCGTCGGCCACACGGGCGGGCTGGCCGACACCATTATCGACGCCAACGGCGCGGCGGTCGCCGCCAGGGTCGCGACCGGCATCGAGTTTACGCCGGTGACATTGGACGGCTTGCTCGGGGCGCTCCGCCGCGCGTTCCGGCTGCATGCCGATCCGAAAACCTGGGCAACCATGCAGAAGACAGCGATGAAATCGGATGTCTCCTGGTCGTCAAGCGCCCGCCAATATGCCAATCTCTATCAGCATCTTCTAGCCAGGGTTCAAGTGTCATGATCAACACCGTTTCGACCACGCCTTACTCGGATCAGAAGCCCGGCACGTCTGGCCTCAGGAAGAAAGTCCCGCACTTCCAGCAGAAGAACTATGCCGAGAACTTCATCCAGTCGATTTTCGATTCGCTGGAAGGTTTTCTCGGCAAGACCCTGGTGATCGGCGGCGATGGCCGCTACTACAACCGCGACGTCATCCAGATCGCCATCAAGATGGCCGCCGCCAACGGCTTCGGCAAGGTCATGGTCGGCCGTGGCGGCATTCTCTCGACCCCGGCCGCATCCCACCTGATCCGCAAATACGGCGCTTTCGGCGGAATCATCCTCTCGGCCTCGCACAATCCCGGCGGCCCGACCGAGGATTTCGGCATCAAGTACAACGCATCCAATGGAGGCCCCGCCTCCGAAAAGATCACCGATGCAATCTTCGCACGATCGAAAGTGATCGACAGCTATCGCATCTCCGATGCCGACGATATCGACCTCGATATGCCCGGCATCAAGTCGCTGGACGGCATGGAAGTAGCGATCGTCGATCCGGTTGAGGATTATGCCGAACTGATGGAGGCACTGTTCGATTTCCCGGCGATCAGGGCCAAGATCCAGGGCGGTTTCCGCGTGATCTTCGACGCCATGAGCGCGGTGACAGGTCCCTATGCCAAGGAAATTCTCGAAAACCGCCTTGGCGCACCCAAGGGTTCGGTCAAGAACTTCATGCCGCTTCCGGATTTCGGCGGCCATCATCCGGACCCGAACCTCGTTCATGCCAAGGACCTCTATGACGAGATGATGGGACCGGATGCGCCCGATTTCGGTGCTGCGTCGGATGGTGATGGCGACCGCAACCTGATCATCGGCAAGGGCATTTTCGTCACGCCGTCCGACAGCGTGGCGATGCTTTCCGCAAATGCCCATCTCGCGCCCGGCTACGCAAAAGGTCTCGCCGGCATCGCCCGTTCCATGCCGACCTCGGGCGCCGCCGACCGTGTTGCCGAAAAGCTCGGTATCGGCATCTATGAGACGCCGACCGGCTGGAAATTCTTCGGCAACCTGCTCGACGCCGGCATGGTGACGATCTGCGGCGAGGAAAGCGCCGGCACCGGCTCCAGCCATGTGCGTGAAAAGGACGGCCTCTGGGCGGTTCTGCTCTGGCTGAACATCCTGGCTGTGCGCAACGAGAGCGTCAAGGATATCGTCACCAAGCATTGGGCCGCGTTCGGCCGCAACTACTATTCCCGCCACGATTACGAAGAGGTCGACACGGCGGCGGCCAATGGTCTGGTCGACAATCTCCGTGCTCAGCTCCCAACCCTTCCCGGCAGGAAATTTGGCGATCTCACTGTACAGACGGCTGACGATTTCGCCTATAACGACCCGGTCGATCACTCGGTGTCGGAACATCAGGGCATCCGCATCCTGTTCGAGGGCGGCAGCCGCGTGGTTTTCCGTCTGTCAGGCACCGGCACGTCGGGTGCCACGCTCCGCGTCTATATCGAGCGCTACGAGCCTGACGCTTCGCGCCACGATATCGAGACTCAGGAAGCGCTGGCCGATCTCATCCTGGTGGCGGATGAAATTGCCGGCATCAAGTCACGCACCGGCCGCGACACGCCGAGCGTGATCACCTGATCCGCCCATAAGACAGGCTGTCAAAGGCCTCCGGGGCGCGGCAGCAGCAGCACCTGGTCGCTCCAGATGGTCGGGCGGATTTCTGTGATCGCGAAACCCGCCTTTCCTGCCAGCGGCTGGAAGCCCTTGAGCCCTCGCGGAATAAGCTTGATAGGGCTTTGCTCCATGATCCGGCGGCGCAAGTCGTCGTCGCGGGTGACGGAGCCGACAACGAATTGCGCGCCATGGCCGTTGGCGTTCAACGCTTTCAGGTTGGCGACGATCGCCCGGTCGCTGCCATATTCGAACAGGCCGCCCTCCGACGAGGCGGCGACGATCGCGCCACCGGCTGCCAGATCGCCGACCAGCCCAGCCAGCAGCGATGTCTCATCCCAGTTGTAGGTCCGGTGTTCGAAGGCGATGTCGTAGCCCGCAAGGGGCCGTCCCTCCTTCTGCATGGCGGCGAGTGCATTGCGGCCGAAAAACGCGCCGGTATCGTCCTGATCGAGCACATGCACGGTGATCTTCCGTTTCAACAACGCCGGATCGCGGCGTGACAGCAAGATCATGGCGTTCAGGCTGTCGATCGTCGGACCGCCGGCAATGTTGATCAGATGCAATGGCGTGCCGCTCGACGCCAGAAACGGCAAAAGTCCTTCCACGACCAGCTCGGCCATTTGCTGCGTTCTGAGCCTGAGATAGGTGACATGCGGGGAGGCTGCGAACCGGCGATCGACGGGGGTGTCATAGGGTGGCACCAGGTTTTCGGCGCCGAGCTTCATCACATAGGTCGTAATGCCATCGAGGAATGTCCTGTCGCTGCCGAACAGCGCATTGACCAGGCGCGATTGCTCTGCCGCTGATTTCAGCATCCAGCGCATAACGAATTTCGGCACGAACTGCCGCTGCCACTCACTTCTAAGCAGCGCCTCTTTCAATCCCCGCAGCGATTCAGGATCGTCGGGCACGTGGAAACGCGGATTTGTGACATCGATCACCGGCAAATCATAACCCTCGCGCGTCGCGGCATAGACCACGTCCGAGCCTTCGGATCCCGATTGCATGTCGCGCTTCGCCATCCACGTAAGCCGCTGCTGTCTCCAGGCCGCAATTGTCGCACCATGGCATGAAAAAAGAAATCGCTACGTTCAGCTGTTCCGCATTTTCCGTCGCGAGGTCAAATGACCGGACAGGATAGTGGAGGATGACATCCGCGGGGTCGTCAAAATGCCCGAACGCTGCCCAAACACTCATATAAATTGGAAACGATACAGGCAGGACATCTACACCAGCAACGATTTATGCTCATAAATTTCAATTATTTAATGATGAATTCTTTACTTTTTGGCACTCTTTCCGAATTCCTTGACACAATTATTGGAAACGTTATTATTTCCGTCCATGCGCTGACGTTGACGAGGAGGTCAGCAGCGCAGGTCCAGCGGAGGAGTTGGCATGCGAGGCCTGAAAGGGAAGATCGCCGCCGTGACAGGGGCAGGCTCCGGCATAGGCCAGGCCGCAGCCGAGCGGCTTGGCGAGGAAGGCTGCAAGGTCGCGGTTCTCGACATCAACGAGGCCGGGGCGCGGACGACTGTCGATCACATCACGGCGGCTGGCGGCGAAGCGATCGCCATCAGGACCGATGTCAGCGACGAGGCAAGCGTCGAAGCCGCCTTCGCCGAGATCGTCAGGCGTTTTGGCCGGCTGGATATTCTCGTCTCCAATGCCGGCATATTCTCCGGCGAGCGTGACGACAAGGTCGATGACCTCAGGAAGGAAATCTGGGATGAGATCGTCGGCGTCAACCTGACCGGCATGTATCTTTCCTGCAAGCACGGCGTCAGGACGATCAAGGCGACCGCCGGCAAGGGCTCGGTGGTGCTGACGGGATCGCCGACCGGCATGTCCGGCTGCACGCCGGCGAACGTCGCCTATGGCTCGTCGAAGGGGGGCGTCCATGGCCTGTCGCGGATCATGGCCGTCGACCATGCGCCCGAAGGCATCCGCGTCAATGTGGTGGTGCCCGGCTTTACGCTGACGCCGATCGTCCGCGAACTCGTCGCCGACCCCAAGGTCTACGAGTGGCAGATCCAGAACATACCACTGAAGCGCGGCGCCGAACCGGAGGAAATCGCCGGCGCGGTGGCGTTTCTCGCCTCCGACGACGCGTCCTACATGACCGGCTCGTTCATGTTCGTCGACGGCGGCCTGACCGCCATCTGAACGTATCGCATACGCAATAACAACTCAGGGAGGAACAGGAAATGGCATTGGCTACGCTGAAATCCACATTGATGCTGAGCGCGATCGCAGTCGTCTTCGGCATCTCGAATGCGAAGGCCGAGGACATCACCATAGGCTTCGTCGCACATGCACAGGGCGACCCCTTCGTCCAGCAGATCCAGGACGGCGCGCAGGCCGCCGCCACCGATCTCGGCGTCAAGCTGGTCGTCGCACAGCAGCCGGGCGGCGCGCCGGAAGGCCAGTTGAAACTCGTGCAGAATTTCGCCAATTCCGGCGCACAGGCGGTCGTCACCTCCGTGCCCGGGGAATCCATGGCCAAGGGCCTGAACGAGATCATCGACAGCGGCGTACCGATCGTGCAGTTCAATCTGCTCTCGACTGGGGTCAACGCCCCCTACGTCGGGGAAAAATCGGTCGAAAGCGGCCGTATCCTCGGCCGCATGATCGTCGACAAGCTCGGTGGCGACGGCGCCAAGGGCACCGTCATCCTCGGCAATTGCTTTCCGGGTTTCCCGGTTCTCGAAAACCGCGCCAAAGGCGTTCAGGAATCGCTGAAGAAGGCTGCCGGCCTCAACGTCATCGGCCCATTCGACGTCAAGGTTTCCGCTGTCGACAACTATAACCGCTGGGAACAGCTCTATGCCGCCAACCCGGATGCGGTAGCGTTGGTCGGCCTTTGTGCGCCCGATATCACCAGCCTCGGCAAGCTGAATGCCGCCAACGGCGACAAGTTCGTGGCCGGCGGCTATGACCTGACGGAACTCAACCTCAAGGCCGTCAAGGAAGGCCATGCCTATGTGACGATCGGCCAGAGCGCCTTCGTGCAGGGTTATCTGCCGGTGGCCCTCGCCGTCAATGCGATAAAGGGCGGCAAGAAGCTGGGACCCG
This sequence comes from Rhizobium sp., assembly GCA_028290545.1. Taxonomy (GTDB): domain Bacteria; phylum Pseudomonadota; class Alphaproteobacteria; order Rhizobiales; family Rhizobiaceae; genus Rhizobium_E. Next base: position 19,636 of record JAQGJP010000081.1, read on the forward strand.
GCTTCTACAATGCAGGCTCGCAGATCGTCACCGCCGACAAGGTCGATATGGGCAACGGCCTGCCGGCAATCTCGTTTGAGGAGGCGCAGAAGCTCGCGGCCGACCCTGCGGCGACGGCGGCCTATTACAAGGATTGGACCAAGTCGCTGACATCAGACATGCTTTCCGCCAACCCGCCGCCGATCTCGGCCGAATCCGAATGATCCGACGGCCTAGAGCCCATGCCTGACCAGCCAATGATCTCCGTGCACAACCTCGCCAAACGCTACGGCGGGGTTGTTGCGCTCGAAGACATGAGCCTCAGCGTCGCCAGCGGCACCATCCATGCCGTGGTCGGCGAGAATGGCGCCGGCAAATCGACGCTGATGAAAGTGCTGGCCGGTGTCGTCAAACCCGATACCGGCAGCATCGAGATCGATGGTCAGGCGGTGGCCATCGACAGCGTCAATGCCGCCCGCCAGCATGGCATCGGCATGGTCTATCAGGAACTCAGCCTGTTTCCCGAACGCTCGGTGCTCGCCAACCTGTTCGTCAACCGCGAGCCGCTGCAACACGGCTTCATCTCCAAGAGGGCGATGGAGGACAGGAGCCGCGACCTGCTCGCCCAACTCGGCTTGAATGTCGATGTGCATGCACCGGTCAGCCGGCTCAGCGTTGGGGAACAGCAACTGGTCGAACTCTGCCGGGTCTTGCTCGAAAACCCACGGCTGCTGATCTTGGATGAGCCGAATTCGGCCCTCAATCAGCGCGAGACCGAGCGGCTGTTCACCGTGCTGCGCGGCCTCAGGACACGCGGCATCACCATGCTCTATGTCTCGCACCGGCTGGAGGAAGTCTTCTCAATTTCCGACCGCGTCACCATCACTCGTAACGGCCGCGACGTGCTGACGAAAGATCGTTTGGTACTGACCATCCCCGAGGTGATCGAAGGCATGATCGGCCAGCAACGCGAGGCACTGTTCCCGCCTGCCCTGCCTCGAAAAGCCGGCGCGAAAAATCAGCAGATCCAGGTGTCGGGCCTGAGCGGCGGACGGCTGAGCGATATCAGTTTCACCGCCCGATCCGGCGAGATCGTCGGCCTGGCCGGCCTCGAGGGTTCGGGTGTATCGGACCTGCTGGAAATGTTGTTCGGCATGCGGCATGCGCGCAGCGGCGCGGTCAGTTTCCCCGATGGCCGTGGCATTCCGAGAAGTCCCACCGAAGCCGCCCGCCGGCAGGTCTGCCTCGTACCGGCCGATCGCCGGCATCACGGATTGATGCTCGACAAATCCATCCTGTTCAACATTTCCAATGTCGTCGTCGGCGCGCGCGATGGTGGCTCTCCATGGTTCCTGCCCAAGGTCGCACTTGCCCGCGCCAACCGGCAGATCACCGCGATGCGCATCAAGGGCGCGCCGCATGCGCCGGTCAACTCGCTTTCCGGCGGCAACCAGCAAAAGGTGGTGATCGGCAAATGGCTGGAGATCGGCCCTGAGGTTTTCCTGCTCGACGACCCTACCCGCGGCGTCGACGTCGGCGCCAAGCGCGAGATCTATGGCCTGATCCGGCAGATGTCGGCCGAGGGCGGCATCGTGCTGTTCGCATCGACCGAATTGCCCGAACTGATCGGTCTCTGCGACCGGATCCTCGTGATCTATCAGGGCCGTCTCGCCGGCGAGGTCGCAGCCAGGGATATGGACACGAAGACCGTCCTGCACCTCACCAATACCGGCGAAATGCCGGCCCGCAGCGCCACCAACGACAATAGCAGGACGGATATGGCATGACAGACATCGAGCCAACCAAGGCCCCTGCCCGTCCAGCCAGGCGGCGCTTCCGCATGCCGGACGAAATCGGCGTCATCGTCGCCCTGCTGGCAATGGTCGCGATCATCGGCATGGCACGGCCGCGCTTTCTCAATCCGATCAATCTGTTCTCGCTGCTCGGCAACACCACCTTCCTCGGCATGCTGGCGGTCGGCATGGTCTTCCTGCTGGCCGTGCGCGAGATCGATCTTTCCGTCGGCTGGATATTCAATTTCTCGGCAGTCGTGGCGGCACTGCTGATGGTGGCGGGCCTCGACCCCTGGATCGCCGCCTTCGCAGGCATCCTGTTCGGGGCCGGACTTGGCCTCGTCAACGGCCTGATCGCGGTGACATTGCGGCTGCCGGCGATCATCGTCACGCTCGGCACCTATTCGATGTTCCAGGGACTATCATTGGTGGTCAACCAGGGCCGTGCGATCGTGCCGTCCGACCAGAGCAGCACGTTCTTTTCGGTGATCTCGCAGAAACTGTTCGGTGTCGTCCCCGTCGCGGTGATCATCTTCGTCGCGTTGGCGATCGCCATGCATCTCGTGCTGCATCACACCCGCTTCGGCTACCGGGTGCAGGCGGTCGGCAGCAATCCCGAAGCCGCCGCCCATGCCGGCATTCCGACAGCACTTGTCCGATTGCAGACGCTGGTGCTGATGGGAGCTATCTGCGGTCTTTCGGGCGTCATGTATGTCGGCTTTCGCGGCGCGATCGACCCGAACGAGGGCAGCGATTTCATGCTGGTGGTGATCGCCGCCGCCATTATCGGCGGCACGCCTCTCTCCGGCGGCCATGGCACGATCATCGGCGCTGTTGTCGGCATGATGATCATCCAGGTTATATCAAGCGGCCTGATCTTCTTCGGCATCGATGCGACCTGGAGCACCTTCTTCACCGGCGCCGTCACCGTGCTCGCGGTTTCGCTTGATCGCCTGATCAAGGTCCAGCGTGTCCGCCGCGCTGACCGGCGGCGCGAGGCGCTGCACTGAAGGTTATTTGCGAACAGGCAGACAGGACCCGCCCATGATCAGATGTGTCGGAAAAGCGATGCGTTGCACAGCACGATCGCCTTTGCCATCCAGCCGCTCCAGCAACAGTTGCGCCGCCGTCCGGCCAATATCTTCGACCGGCCGATCGATCAGCGTTATCGGGCCGGGATAAAGCATGGCCACATCGGATCGGTCGCAGGCGATCAGCGATATATCGTTCGGTACCGAGACCCCCTGCTGCTGCATGGCGCGGAGAACGCCGACCAGGATGCGGTTGCCGGCGGCGATGATCGCAGTTGGACGTTCGGGCATTTGCAGCAAGGTCGTCGCTTCGCGAAAACCGTAGTCCGCCGACAGGCTTTGCGAGCGGATCAAGTCGCGCGGCACGGGCAGGCCGGCCCGCTCGAAAGCCTCGACGAAACCACGCACGCGCTCGCGGCCCGGCCTGATATCGCTGCCGGCGGTAATGATGGCGATGCGCCGATGTCCGAGTTCGATCAGGTAGTTGGTCGCCTGACGCAGGCCGGTCGCGTGTTCCGTCAGCACCGCATCGATGTCGAGCGGAATGTCGCGATCGAGCAGCACGCCGGGGATCTTGAGTTCCTTGAGACGTTTGATTGTGCGCGCGTCCTGCTCGTTGTTCAAGGTCATGATCACGCCATCGGCGCGGCCATGCTGCAACATGTCGATGGCCGCCGCCTCTTCGCTGGCCCGGCCATTGGTGCTGACGAGATAGAGCGAAAAGCCCTTCTCGCGCATTTCCGCGTCCACCGCCTTGAAACAGCTCGCATGCCAGGGATTGGCGATGTCGTCGATCACGAAACCGACGGTCATCGTGTTCCGGCGGCGCATGTTCTGCGCGCGGAAATCCGGCGTGAAACCGAGCGACTGGATCGCCGCCCGCACCTTGCCGAGTGTATCCGGCTTGACCGTATCCGGAGCGTTGAGACTGCGTGAAACGGTTCCGACAGAGACGCCGGAAACACGCGCCACATCCCGTATCGTCGCTTTCTTGTCTAGGCCTTTCGTCACGCCTGTCCCCTTATCGACGCAATGCCTTTGTTCGTGCCAAGTCGCCGAAACCATTGCGAAACCCAAATCTTGCGTCACTTATATCATGGCAGCGGGAGATATGCGACGGGATATAACTTGACCTTTTGCAAGCAATTGGATAATTATGGAAACGTTTCAATTTCATCTCGGGATTTGACTGATCCATGGTCGCGCCACTCAAAATCGAACGCATCGAATGCGTACCCCTTTGCATGCCTCTGCCTCGCACCTTCCGGGGCAGCTATTATTACATGACTCATCGATGCACCATCATCACGCGCATCTACACCTCGGGAGGCATTGTCGGCGAAGTCTATAACGGCGACGAGTTCGAAACCCAGGCCGAAGTCGTCAAGATCATCCTGGAGGAAATAGCGCCAAGACTTATCGGCATGGACGCCTTCAATATCGAAGGCTGCTGGGAGGAAATGCGCAAACCGAGCTACAATATCCTTCGCGACCGCAAGCTGGCCATGTGCGCCCAGGCCTGCGTCGATTCCGCGCTTTGGGACACGGTCGGCAAGGCTCTGGACGTGCCGCTCTACAAGATGTGGGGTGGCTATCGAGACAAGTTGCCGGTCATCTGCATCGCCGGATATTATGAGGAAAACAAGACGTTGGCGGATTTCGGCCGCGAGATGGAAGATATCCGCGCCGCCGGCTATTCGGGGTGCAAATTCAAGATCGGTGGCCGCACGCCCAGGGAAGATGCCGAGCGCGTCCGCGCCGCGCGCAGTGCTGCCGGAGATGATTTCGTGCTGATCGTCGATGCCAACCAAGGCTGGTCTCTCCGGGAGGCTGTGGAGTTCTCACGATATGCCCAGGATCTCAATATCCGCTGGTTCGAGGAGCCGGTGCGCTGGTACAATGACCGCCTCGACATGTCGGCCGCCCGCAGCCAGATGGGCATTCCGGTTGCTGCCGGCCAAAGCGAAATCAGCCGCGCCGGATGCCGCGACCTGATGATGTCGGGCGCCATTGACGTCTGCAACTTCGACGCCAGTTGGGGCGGCGGGCCGACCGAATGGCGGCGCGTGGCGGCGTTGGCGCAGAGCTTTACCGTCGAAATGGGTCACCACGAAGAGCCGCAAATCTCCGCGCATCTGCTCGCCTCGATCCCGAACGGTACGTATTTGGAAACGTTTCATCCGGATCGCGACCCGATGTTCTACGCGCTGGTCGCCAACCGCTCGAAATTCGACAACGGCTATTATGACGTGCCGCAAGGCCCGGGATTCGGGCTGGTTCTCGATGAGGCCACGATCAGGAAATACACGGTGAATTGAGGTTTGGGATTCGCAATTGAAGGCCACCCCTCACCAAGCGCGGCCTCCCGGCGTTGCTACAACGGCAACGTCGCGATTGCCCGCACCGGCGTCGCAAGCTCCTCCTCGCCCCTTGTGGGAGAGGAAGCAAAATCATGATGTTAGGAAATGCGGAACGAAGGTTGCCACTCGCAGGACAGTCGGTGTATTTTCTAACGTCTTGACTTTGCAGGTGAGAGGCTAACGTTCAAATACCAATCGCAATGCCAAAAAATCGCCATTGCCAGGGCACCCCTACCCCACCGTCAACACCGTCTCACGGCTCTCCTGCTCCAGGCGGGCAATATCCGTCGCCAGTTGCTCGACCTGATCGTAGTCCGCGACCTTCAGCGCCGGCGACAAGCGGCCGTCAGCCATGACATGCACGCGATCGGCCGCTTCATAGACTTCCAGCACCTCCGTGCAGAAGATCACCACGACATGGCCGGCATCGGCATAGTCGCGCAACAGTCGGTAGATCTCGGCTTTGCTATGGATATCGACGCCGCGCGTCGGCTCCTCGAGCAGCAGCAGTTTCGGCCCGCAATGTAGCGCCTGCGCGATTGCCACTTTCTGCTGGTTGCCACCAGACAGCGAGCGGATACCCTGAGTGGTCGTGCGCGTCTTGACGAGGAAACGCTTGACGGCGTCGGCCGCCATTTCCTTCATCCTGCGCTTTTTCAACATCATCCCGAAACCGGCGATCTCGGGCGCGCCGAGCCGCACCAGCAGGTTTTCGCCGACGGAAAAATTGCTGTAGAGACTGAGCTGCCGGGTCGCCGGCACATAAGCAGTGCCCCTGTCGATTGCGGACACGCCTGTCAATCCGGCGATCTCCATGGTCCCGCTGCAGTGCTCCAATCCGGCAAAAGAGCGGATCAGTTCGCGAGAACCCGAGCCTTCGACGCCCACCAGGGCGATGATCTCGCCGGCCCGGCCTTCGAGCGCGATATCTCGGAATGCCTTGCGATGGGTCCAGTCGCGCACCGACAGGACCGGCTGTAAGGAAGCTTGCGCAACGGATTTGCGGGCGGCAGATCCATGCACCGCGCCGCTGTCGACCACCATCTGCCGGGCGATACCATCTTCCGTCAGCGCCCGACCTTGCAGGATCGTCCGCACACGCCCGTCGCGAACGACAGCGACGCGCTTGCAATGCGCCACCAGATCCTGGAGCCGGTGAGTCACGAGCAGCACGATACGGCCATCGGCAGCGATCTTGTGTATCTCGCGGAAAAGCTCGTTGGATTCATCCGCCGTCAGCGCTGAATTTGGCTCGTCGAACAGGAAGACGCGCGCCGAACGCGCCACCGCACGGGCAATCTCGGTGCGCTGCTGGGTGGCAAGCGAACAATCGGAAAGCTGACGCTTCCTGAGATGGCCGATGCCGAGCGCGTCCATCACCCTGGCATCCGCGTCGCCCAGCCGTGGCTTGGCGCGATTGGTGCCCTCGCGCCCGACCAGCACATTCTCGGCAACCGTCAGGTTGGGGAAAAGCTGCGGCTCCTGATGCACAACCGCCACCGCCTGCCAATCGACGGTCGGCGACCACGAGATACCATCGAAACTCAATTCGCCTGCATCCGGCTTTTCCTCGCCGGCAATGATGCGGATCAGCGTGCTCTTGCCGGCGCCATTCGGCCCGGCGATCCCCAGCACTTCGCCGGGGACGATATCGAGATCGACGCCATCGAGCGCGATCGTGCTGCCATAGCGCTTGCTGACGCCGCGGATGTTGATGCCCTCCCTGGTCGTCGCGCCCTGCGCGGTACTCATGACGCCCGGCTCTTGCGCAACTTGGTGAGGAACAGATCGAGCGCCACCGCACCGATGGTGACGGCGCCCAGGAAGATCTGCTGTACATGCGGCCCCGGCGACAGCAGCGCCAGGCCGATCTGCAGTTCGGCAAGCAGAAGCGCCCCGCCCAGCGTGCCGATGATCGTGCCCTTGCCGCCCGACAGGCTCGCGCCGCCGATGATCACGGCGGCGAATACCGGGAAAGTCTGTGACAGGCCGATATCCGGCTGACTGGTCTGGATGAAGGAGAAATCGAGGATACCAGCGATCGCCGCAAGCACCGAGCAGAGAATGAAGGCGAGGATCTTGTAGCGCCTGACCGGAAGGCGGGCCAGCCGTCCGGCTTCGGGATTGCCGCCGATCGCCATCAGCCGAAAGCCGAACAGCGACCGATGCAGCAGGAAGCCGACGAGCACGGCGATCCCCAGCATCCAGAAAACCTCGATCGACAGGCTGTATTTGCCGACGTTCTGCGTCAGGCCGATGAAGAAATTCAGTTCGCCCGCAGCCACTTCGCCGCCCGGCGGCGGATAGTTGGGATTGAATGTGCCGGTGTTCGAGACCCATAGAGACAGCCCGTAGAGCAGGTTATAGCTGCCGAGCGTGACGATGAAGGACGGTATCTTGAAGCTGGTGACCAGGAAACCGTTGAACAGGCCGACAAGCACCGCGACCACCAGTGCGATCGGGATTGCCAGATAAACCGATATGCCCATTAGAATCCAGGTGACGGCCAGCACATTGGCGGCCAGACCATACATGGCACCGAAGGAGAGATCGATCTCGCCGACGACAATCACCAGCGTCAGGCCCATCGCCATGATCGCCACCGAGCTCATCGCCCGGAGCACCGAGACGCCGAGATTGGGATTGGCGAAATTGGGATTTATGAAAATGAACACCAGCGCCACCGCGATGACTGCGGCAAACAGCCCGCCCACCCGCAAAGCCGCATCGATGGTCGCCTTGCCTGCCCCGGAAAGCCCACGCTTTGCCTCCATCGGCTGGGTGCCCTCACTTGAACTCATGCTATCCTCAACTCCCAGGTCTTGCGGCCGATGACCGGTCCGGCCGGAATCGATCGAGCCGCTCCCCGCAGCTCGATCATTTTCGTCATGTCGTTATTGCTGCATGGTCTTGTCGAGTTCCTTGCGCGCCTGATCGACACCGTCCTTCATTACCGCCTTCAGCGTCTGGGTGTTGGGCAGGATCACGCCGTTCTTCAGAAACTGGGCGCAGGCCGGCGCGCCGAAGGCCGCCTGATCGGGCCAACGCTGGTCAAGCTGAGCCACCTGGATGCCCTTCTCGATCGCATCGAGCTGGCCCTTGGAGGAGTTCCAGCCGATCGTGAACACCTTGCCGGCAAGGCCGAGGCTCTCGATGGCGCGATCGGCATGCTCGGCGCCGATATCGACATTCTGGATGAACTGAACGTTCGGGTTGGCAGTCAGGAACGAGCGAAAAGTGTCGAAGGTCTTGCCCGGCTCATAGCTTGTGTTGAGCCCGTTTTCCGCGCCTGTCACAAATGTCGCGTCCGGAATAGCCGCCATGATCGCGTCCTGGAAACCTTTCATGCGACCCTGCGCCCAGAACTGGGTCGGGTCGCCGCCGGAAACAGCAAACACCTTGATATCGGTCTTGTTGTTGTCCTTCATCCACTTGAGCACGGTCTCGGCGGCGGTCTTGCCCTCCTTATCCGGGATCTGGGTGAAATTGGTGAACTCGTGACCGCGCGAGCTGACGCCTGCGGTGAACACCGGAATACCCTGGTCCATCAGTTTGTTGGTGATCGCAGTCATCGCGTCCGAACTGACCGGCTCGATGCCGATGCAATCGATCTCGCCGGCGGCGAGCTTGGCTTCGATCTGACTGACCTGCTGGTTGGGATCGTTCTGGACGGGCGCGATGGATGCGCACTCCATCGGATAGATCGCCTTGCCCATCTTGCAGCCCATCTCGAAGCCGGCCTTGTACTGCGGCGAAAACAACGGAATACCCGACGCCTGATAGGAGAAGACATAGTTGATCGGCTCGCCGTTCTTGATTTTCTCGGCAATGCGCTCGGCCAGCTTGAACGTGCCCCAGTCACGCTTGACTTCATGGGGCGCGCCCTCGACCTTTTCGCCTGTCGTCGGGATCTGGCTCTCCGGCTCCTGGGCAAAAGCGGCGCCGGCAAGGGAAATCGTCGCGCAGCCTGCGGCCGCGAGCAGTAGGTGACGGTATGGATTACGCATGTGTTCCTCCCTGAACATGTTGCATTCTCTGACTTCTTCCCGCGACCGGTCTCCTCCCTGCCGCAGTCTGCTAGATCAGTCCCAGCACGTTCTCGCTGCGATAGCTTTCCACCACTTCCTCGATGACCTCTATGCCGAGGCCCGGTCCCGTCGGCGGGTAGACCCATCCATTGACGTGTTCGAACGGCTTGGTGACGAGATCGTGCTGCATCGGGTTGCGGAGCGGCTTGAATTCGAACAGCTTGCAGGCTGGCGTATTGAAAGAAATCGCCAGGCTTGCCGCGGTGACGATCGCCGACGACCAGGCGTGTGCGTTCGCCTGACGGCGGTAGAATTCGCAGCGTTCCGTGACCTTCTTGAAGCCGGTGATGCCTTCGGCGCGGCCCGGATCGACGCCGATCACATCGACTGTGCCGGTTGCCAGCACCCGTTCGAACTGTTCGAGCGTCCATTCGCGCTCGCCATAGGCGATCCGGGTCGTGGTCTTGGAGCGCAGATTGGCATAGCCCTCCGGGTCCCAGGCCCCGAGCGGCTCCTCGATCCAGGCAAGATCATACTCCTCCATCGCCTTGGCCCGTCGCACCGCGTCGGTCACGTCCCATTTGATGGCAATGCCGTTGTCGATCATCAGCATCTTGTCGCCCAGCACTTCGCGCATCGCCTTGACATAGGCGACGTCGCGCTTGTGATCGTAACCGAGATTGGCGTTGCCGCGCTTGCCGAAGCCGGTCTTCAGCCCCTGCAGACCTGTCGACACCCATTCCGCCGTCTCCTCGGCCATCTCGCCGATATCTTCAAAATGCGCATGACAGGAGGCAATCGCCGGCAGTTTCTCGTGTACCGGACCGCCGAGCAGGTCGAGCACGCTCCTGCCCAGCGACTTTCCCTTGAGATCCCAGAGCGCGATGTCGATGGCGGCGACGGCATAGGATGCGATGCCGCCGTGATAGCCATACCACCAGGCCTGCTGCTTGTTCTGCCGCCAGAGTGCCTCGGTATGCACCGGGTCCTTGCCGATCAGGTTCGGAGCCATGCCTTCGATGATCGCCTTGACCGCGAAATTGGCTTCCTGGAACTGGGTGATCGATTCCCCCCAGCCGACCTGACCGTCATCGGCGGTGATCCTGGCAAGGCAAAGGTGGCGCAACGCGTTGAAATCGTTGGGCTCGGGATAGCTGACCGGAATGGCTTCGACTTTGACGATTTTCATGCTGGTGGCTTTCCTTATCCGATCGAACCGCGATAGAGCGGCATGCCTTCGATGCCAAGATCAACCTCGATGAGGTAGCCGGTCATCGCCGAACCCGTCGTATCGAACGGCCCCATATCGCAGCAGAACAGCTTGCCGCCCCTGCCGAAGCAACAATTGAGGATGGTGCCACCGGTTTCGAGAAACTCGATATGCTTGCCATCCCTGGAGAAGTGATCGACCCCGCCGCCGGCGACAGCCGTGATCCAGAAATCGCCGTTGATGTCGATCTTCAGCCCATCCGGGATATGGCCTTCCGGCATTTTGCAAAGGACAGACTTGGTGCCATCTGGCTTCCGGCGGACGACGTTGAGCGTATAGGATTCCACCCAGACGATCGAGCCATCCGGTTCGGCGACGATGCCGTTCGGATAAACATAGTCGAGTTCTTCGAGGATATGGGCGGTCCCATCCTTCTCGATGACGATGATGCGGCCAGGATGGGGCTTGTCGACCTGATTCCAGTCGCCGGAATCGGTGAAATACAGCCGGCCATCCGGACCGAAGGTCAGGTCGTTCGGACCGTCGAATTTTTTGCCGTCCGCTTCGGTTACGAGAATTTCGACCTTACCGTTAGGCAGCGTCTTCTGGATCGACGGCGGCCGATGCTCGGGAGCAACCCAGGAGCCGACATTCGGTGTCTGGGTCGAATAGATCGCACCGTCGCTGCCCAGCATGCAGGCATTCGGCCCGCCGCCGACAAAGGCGAAAGTGCCTTGCGTGTTGGTCTTGGGGTCCCAGACGCCGATCTCGCTGGCATAGGTATTGGCGTAAATCACCCGGCCGTCATCGAGTTCGTAAGGGCCTTCCGGATGGCCGAGGCCGGTAGCGCGTATAATCTGCGGTCTTTTCATCTCTCATCCTCCCCTTACCAGGTTACCAGCCCGCCGGTGAAATTCACCGCCTGACCGGTCATGTAGCTTGCCTCGTCGGACAGCAGGAACCAGATGGCGCCTGCACATTCCTCGGGCATTGCGGCACGGCCGAGCGGAACCGTCCTGTTGCGCGTGGCGTTCATCTCGCCAACATTCATCCCCCGCAGCCTGGCCATGCCTTCGAGTACGATATCCTGCATCGGCGTATCGACAATGCCGGGGCAGATGGCGTTGACACGCACTGGCCGCGCCGCCAACGCATAGGCGAATGAGCGCGTAATCGACAGGATGGTGGTCTTCGACGCAGCATAGGCCGCGACCTCGGTTGTCGCTGCAAGCTTGGACGAACTCGATGACAGGTTGACTATCGCACCGCCCGGCCGCAACCTCTGGCCGATCTGCTGGCAGAGAAAGAACACGGATTCGGCATTGACCGATTGGATCTGGCGCCAATCGTCGACCGACACGTCGAAGATCGACTGCACTTTCAGCACGCCATGCGAATTGACGAGATAATCCGCATCCTCGGCAATAGCGGCAAGCTCCGCCCGTGCCGCCGGATCGGAAAGGTCGGCGACAATGGTCCGGCAATTGTCGTTGGCGAAATCGGCAAGCTTGGCCGCGTCGATATCAACCGCGAGCACATGCACGCCCTCACGCAGCAGGCGCACGGCCACTGCCCGGCCAATGCCGCTGCCGGCTCCGGTCACGATGGCGCGGCGATTGCGCTTGCGAGGATCCATTCCGCTTCCAGCCTCCCGACGCGTTGCCATCGCTCGACGCGCCACTCTATCATGTAACGACGCGGGCTCTCGATGTGATGCGCCCCTCCTGAGCGGCACAGCCGCTCCCTCGCCCGCTATATTGAAACGTTATCAGTAGAATGCAAGTACTATTTTCAGACGATTACCCTACCTGGGGAGCCGGCGGCGAAGGCCGGCCTCATTGAAAATATCACCGGACAGCGAAACGGTGGACTGACCCTCTGCTAACGCGAGAGGCGCACATTGCAGCAACTTCAGCCGATTGAGCACATTTCTGCAGATGATGCGCAGGCTTGCGGCGAGACCCGCAGCGACAAGCCAGGGTCAATCTTCCAAACTTCATGCAAGAGGGCCTTGCAATGTGTTTTACGCCGACTATAATTGAAACGATATTATTCTCATTCCACCATTCTTCCGGAGTCTGTGAATCATGCCCTCAGCGAAGATCGCGGTGATCGAAGGCGATGGAATCGGCAAGGAAGTGGTCCCGCAGGGCATCAAAGTCGTCAGGCAAGCCGCCCGTCTCTTCGGTATCGACCTGCAATGGGAGGAGTTCGACTGGGGTTGCGATCATCACGCCCGTATCGGTCGCATGATGCCGGAAAACGGCCTCGACCGCATCGCGGGGCATGACGCGATCTTCCTCGGCGCGATCGGCTGGCCGACTGTTTCGGACGTCGAGTCGCTCTGGACATTGCTGATGCCCATCCGCCGCAATTTCCAGCAATACGTCAACCTGCGTCCCGTCCGGCTGTTCGACGGCGTGCCCTCACCGCTCGCCAATCCCGGCCTGATCGACTTCTACATCGTCCGCGAGAATAACGAAGGCGAATATTCCGAGATCGGCGGCCGGATGTTTCCGGGAATGGACCAGGAAATGGTCAGCCAGGAGACCATTCTCACCCGTTTCGGCTGCGACAGGGTGATGCGCTTTGCCTTTGAACTGTCCCGCAAGCGCAAGAGGAAACTGACGTCGGCGACCAAATCCAACGGCATCATTCATACGATGCCGTTCTGGGATGAGCGTTTCCGGGCAATAGCCAAGGAGTTCCCCGATGTCGCCACCGAGCAGTATCATATCGACATCCTGACTGCGCATTTCGTCCGCCGTCCGTCAAGCTTCGACGTGGTGGTGGCCGGCAATCTGTTCGGCGACATTCTTTCCGATCTCGGCCCGGCGGTGACCGGCACGATCGGCATTGCGCCCTCGGCCAACCTCAACCCCGAAAGGCGCTTTCCCTCGATGTTCGAGCCGGTACACGGTTCCGCGCCCGATATCGCCGGCAGGAATATCGCCAATCCGATCGGCCAGATCTGGTCCGGGGCGATGATGCTCGAACATCTTGGCGCGAAGGACGCGGCCGATGCGATCGTGACGGCAATCGCCCGCGTGCTGGCCTCGGGCGAGAATCTGACGCCCGACATGGGCGGGACCGGATCGACAGCCTCGCTTGGGCAGGCCATTGTCGATGCTTTGTCCCGCCGTCCGGAGGCCCTCCGCCATGGCTGATATCCCGTTTGTCGACACGCATTTTCATCTGCACGACATGAAGCATCCGAGCCTGCGCTATGGCTGGCTGGAGCCGGATGCCGTGCATGGTTTTTTGGCCGATACCGACCCGCTGAAATCGCAGCATTACTTCATCAAGGACTATATCGCCGAGATCCGCTTCGCCAATGTGCCGAAGGCAATCCATGTACAGGCGGCGGTCAACACGCCCGATCCGGTGGTCGAGACCGCGTGGCTGCAGGCCTTTGCCGACAAGACGGGCTATCCGCACGCCATCGTCGCCGAGTGCCATCTGGCATTGCCCGATGCGGCCGACGTGCTTGACCGGCATCTGAAATACCCCAATGTGCGTGGCATCCGCGATTTCGGCGAGGGCCGCTACCTGATCGATGCGGGCTGGCGACGCGGCTTTGCCGAACTGGCCCCGCGCAATCTCGTCTCATGCATCGATACGCGTGTCGAACGCGCAGACGATATCCTCGATCTCGCGCGTACCTTCCCGGAAACGCAGATCTGCATCGACCACTGCGCCATTCCGATGGGCCGTGATGCTGAGAGCTTTCGCCAGTGGAGCGCGGCGATGGACGTGATGGCGATCTCTCCAAACGTCACCATGAAAATCTCCGGTCTCGGCATGGGCGACCCGCTGTGGACCGTCGACTCGATCCGGCCTTACGTGCTCGGCAGTATCGAGGCCTTTGGCGTGAGCCGCGTGGTATTCGGCACCAATTGGCCGGTGGACCGGATGTTCAGCTCCTATCCCGACGTCATCAACGCCTATGCCGAAATCATCTCGGGCTTCCCGCGCGACGAGCAGGTTGCAATGTTCTCCGGCAATGCAGAGCGACTGTTCAGGATCTGAGACCATGGATCAAGCACCCAGCGCAGGCATGATCGCCACCGCAACCGCCATCCACCATGTCGGCATGAGCGTTGCTGATATCGACAACGCGCTGGCCTTCTGGGAGGGGTTTCTCGGCGTACCCGCCCGCTGGCGCACCGTGCTCGACCGACCCTATCTGGGAAAACATGTCGGCTATCCCGGCGTCCGAATCAAGGCGGCCTTTATCGATCTCCCCGGCGGCAACACGCTGGAGCTGCTGGACTATCAGGTCGACGGCAAGGAAAAGCAGCCCGAGCCGACCGCCAACCCCGGCAATGTGCATCTCTGCCTCTCCGTAGGGGATGCCGAGACCGCTTGGAAGCATGCCGTAGCGTGCGGCGCCCGGCCGATCGCACCGGACGGCCCGGTGGAAATCGATGGCGGACCGAATATTGGCGCGAAGGCGGCCTATCTTCGAATCCATGACGGCATTACGCTGGAGTTTTTCCAGCCGCCGAAAAGGAGCGCCACATGATCAAACGCGTCAGTCTCATCCGCCGCAAAGAGGGTATGACCAAGGAAGAATTCTTTGCCTACTGGACCGGCCCGCATGCCGACATCGTCCGGCAGTTGCCGGGTGTGCGCGGCTTGCGCTTCGGCATCGTGCAAAGCTGGACTCCCGGGGACGTGGCCTGGGACGGCGTCGGCGAGGTCTGGTTCGACAGCATGGAGGACGCGGCAAAGGCCTTCGCCACCGAGCCCTATGCGAGCCAGCTCGTCGAGGACCGCAAGCAATTCCTGGGCGAGGGACAATCCTGTTACGTCACCGAACATACGGTCGTCACGCCGCCGGAAGGGTATTGAGGGGATAATATGGCGTTCAATCTCGGGTCTGGACTGGAAGGCAGGAATGTCATCGTCACCGGCGGCACGGGCGGCATCGGACGCGAGGTCTGCCTCGCCTTCGCTGCGGCGGGCTCGCGCGTTGCCGTGGTCGATCTCGACCAGTCCCGTGCCGACGAGGTTGTTGCCGAGATGGATGGCGGGCCGCATCTCGCCATCGGCCATGATCTCCGTCCGGTCGCCAATCACGGCGCGATGCTGGCCAAAGTCCTCCAGGCGTTCGGCCAGCTCGATGTGCTCGTGCAGACCGCAGGCGTACTGGTCCGCCGGCCCAGCGTCTTCGAGGTCACCGAAGCCGACTGGGATTTCCAGCACGATGTCAATCTCAAGGCGACGTTCTTCCTCTGCCAGGCTGCTGCCCGGATCATGACGGATCAGGGCGCAGGCGGACGGATCATCAATTTCACCTCGCAGGGCTGGATGAGCGGCGGCTTCGGCGGTTCGGTCGCCTATGCGGCCTCGAAGGGCGGCATCGTCTCGATGACGCGCGGCCTCGCCCGCTCGCTTGCCAAGGACAGGATCACCGTCAATGCCGTCTCGCCGGGGGCAGCCGACACGGCGATGATGCGCAGCGGCATGGACGATGCGGCACTTGCCGCGACCACCGCGCAGATTCCGCTCGGCTATATGGCAGCGCCCTCCGAGCTTGCTGGCTCGGTGCTGTTCCTCGCATCGGATCATGCCGGCTATATCACCGGCGCGACCATCAATGTCAGCGGCGGCTGGCTGATGTATTGAGGAGATTGGCCATGACGAACTCCCTCGCAGGAAAGGTTGCCGCCATTACCGGCGGTGCGCGCGGCATCGGCGATGCGATCGCAGCCCGCTTGCTGTCCGACGGCGCCAGGGTCTTCGCGCTCGACAAGATCGCACCCGACGAACCCCGCGACGGCGTAACCTACCTCGAAACCGATGTGACCAGCCCCGACAGCGTCGCCAATGCCTTCGCGACGATCGACGCGCAGGCCGGCCAGATCGATATCCTCGTCAACAACGCCGGCATCCAGCGGGTCGGGCTGGTCGGCCAGGTGTCGTTTGCGGATTTCTCCGCCGTCGTCGCAACCCATCTGAACGGCTTCTTTCTCTGCGCCTCCGAGGTCGTGCCGCGCATGGTCAGGCGCGGCAAGGGCGGCGCGATCGTTTCCATCGCCTCGACCGCGGCCTTTGTCGGCCTGCCTGGTCGCGGCGCCTATTGCGCGGCCAAAGCCGGCATACTCGGCCTGACGCGGGCACTGTCGCTTGAAGTCGCAACCCAGGGAATCCGCGTCAATGCCGTCGCGCCCGGCTTCACCCGCACCAAGTTCATCGAACAGGGCCTGGCCGACGGCTCGCTGCAGGAAGACTGGATGGTGGCGCGCGTACCGATGAAGCGGCTTGCGGCGACCGAGGAGATCGCCAATGCCGTGCGTTTCCTGGCCGGCGACGAGGCGACCTACATGACCGGGCAGTCGATCGTCGTCGACGGCGGCTGGATCGTTCAGGGCATTCCGGAAGCACCGACATGGCTGCAGGCGAGTTCATGACAATCATAGCAGATGGAGTCTCATAGATGCGTTCAACGCTCAAAATGCCCAAGGTCGGTGATGCCGTCGATGAAGTGGTGATCAGCGAAATACAGGTGCAGATCGGCGACAAGGTAACCGAGGGCCAGGCGCTGTTCGTGGTCGAGACCGACAAGACCACGGTCGAGGTGCCAGCGCCTTTTGCCGGAACGGTCGCCGAAATCCTGATCGGTGCCGGCGACGACGTGAAGACCGGCGCACCGACCATCGTGCTCGAGGTTTGATATCAAGCCGCATTTCGGCGGCGTGGATTGGGAGGAACGGAGGAGAGATGGCCAAGATCTGGGTAAGACAGGCGGTGCTGAAGGCGCTGGATGACGCGATGAAGGACGACCCCACCGTGATCGTCATGGGAGAAGACGTTGCTGTGGCCGGTGGGCCGTTCAAGGTCACCGAAGGGCTGCTTGCCTCGCATGGCGCAAACCGCGTTATCGACACGCCGATATCGGAAATGGCCTTCATGGGCGCGGCCGTCGGTGCGGCTGTCTGCGGCCTGAAGCCGGTGGTCGAGATGATGTTCATCGAATTCATCGGCGTGGCGCTGGACCAGTTGACCACGCAGGCCGCGACGATGCGTTATCTGTCGCGCGGGCTGCTGACGACGCCGCTGGTCGTGCGCGCCTCTGCCGGCGCCGGCCAGGGTTTCGGCTGCCAGCATTCGCAAATGCTCGATCATTGGTTTCGTGGCACGCCCGGCCTCAAGCTCGCCGTCACCAGCAATGCCCGGACGACCTACGGCCTGCTGCGCGCGGCGATCGAGGATCCCGATCCCGTCGTCATCCTCGAGCCGCGCATTCTCTATTCCGAGCGCGAGGACTATGAGCACGATCCGGACTACCGCATTCCGCTCGGCCAGGCAGAGATTGTCAAATCCGGCACGGATGCGACGCTGATTGCCTGTGGCGCGATGGTGCGCGTGGCGCTCGAAGCCGCCGCGAACAGCAACGCGGATATCGAGGTGATCGATCTCCTGACACTCTGGCCATGGGACAGAAAGACGGTCGCGGAATCGGTGGCGCGCACCG
This sequence comes from Rhizobium sp., assembly GCA_028290545.1. Taxonomy (GTDB): domain Bacteria; phylum Pseudomonadota; class Alphaproteobacteria; order Rhizobiales; family Rhizobiaceae; genus Rhizobium_E. Next base: position 37,517 of record JAQGJP010000081.1, read on the forward strand.
GCCGCCTGGTGACGCTGGAAGAATCCCCGGCCGGCAGCGGCTGGGGCGGCGACGTCGTCTCGACCATCGCCGTCGAGCATTTCGGCAAGCTGAAAGCCGCGCCGCACCGCATAACCCTGCCCGACGCGCCCGTGCCTTACAGCGGCGCGCTCGAAGCGCGCTATCTGCCGAGCGCACCTTACGTCACAGAGCAGGTCGATGCCCTCGTCTCGTCCAACAAGCCGCCCTTGCCCTGGTGGAGGAATGCAGCATGAATCTCTCGAATTCCAACGCACCACTCGCCCGCCGCGAGGCGCTCAAAAGCCGGCTTGAACAATTGACCCGGATGATCGAGATCCGCTCTGTCGAGGAGCGCATCCAGAAATTGTTCGGTGAAGGCCATATTCGCGGCTCCACCCATCTCGCCAGCGGCCAGGAGGCGGTCTCGGTCGGCGTCGCCCGCTCGATCGATCCCGACGATATCGTCACCTGCACCTATCGCGGCCACGGTCATGCGCTGGCGCTCGGCGTCACCACTGTGGGTGTGATCGGAGAAATCTGCGGCCGCACGATCGGCTGCGCCGGTGGCTTGGGTGGCTCGATGCACCTGGTCGAGCCGGCTGTCGGCCTGCTGCCCACTGCCGCAATTATCGGCGCGGGCCTGCCGATTGCCTGCGGTGCGGCCATGGCGGCGCGGGCCAGGGGCACGGACCGTATCGCGGTGGCGATCTTCGGCGACGGCTCCGCCAATATCGGCGCCTTTCATGAATCGCTGAATTTCGCCGCAGTGTTGAAATTGCCCGTCGTCTTCGTCTGTGAGAACAATCTCTATGGCGAATATACCCGCATCGAACTTTCGACCGCCGTCGAGGACATTGCGGTCCGCGCCACGAGCTACAATATCCCCGGCGTCATCGTCGATGGACAGGATGTGGATGCCGTGGCGGCGGCGATGGAAACCGCCGTTGCCCGCGCCCGCCGCGGCGAAGGTCCGTCGCTCCTCGAAATGAAGACCTATCGCTATTCCGGCCACTCGCGCTCCGACCCCGCCACTTACCGCCGGCCGGGGGAACTTGACGCGTGGCTGAAGCGCGACCCGGTCGACATTCTGGCTGAAAAGCTGATCGCCGAAAAGCTGCTCGCCCCCGATGGCCTGGAGCCGCTCAAGGCCGAGACGCGCGACACGGTCGAACGCGCTACCGAGGAAGTGCTGGCGTCGCCGCATCCGGATATGAGCGAGATCCTGTCGCATGTCAGCGCCAGTTCGTCCGGCGGGGATCGGAAGTTCACGTTCTGGGGGTAAACGGACGATCGGGGCGCTTCCCTGCCCCGCAATACCTTCTTATCGTTTCTAGCCTAGACTGGCTTCATCGACCTATTCGAGAGCCAATCCATGCCCCATCCGAAGCCCGGCGCAACCATCACTCCTCACAGCGTCGATTTCGGCATCCATTCGCGTCATGCGTCGCTTGTCGAGCTTTGCCTTTATGCCGATCATGGCGGTCACGAACTCTGCCGGCTGCCGATGCAGCAAGGCCCGGACCATCTCTGGCATGCTTTCGTCGATGGCGCACATGCCGGCACACGATACGGCTACCGTGCGCATGGCGAATGGGCGCCGGATCGCGGACTGTGGTTCGATCCGGCGAAACTGCTCGTAGACCCCTATGCGATCGAGATCGACCGCCCTTTCACCTACGATCCGATCCTCTCCCAATTCAGTGTCGAGACATCGGCTATCGTGCCCAAGGCCATCGTCACCGATTGTGCGCATATCCTGCCGCGCCCTCCGCATTTCCAGCCTGGCAGCTTGATCTATGAGGTCAATGTCCGGGCGCTGACCATGCTGCATCCCGACATTCCCGATGCTGAACGCGGCACGGTGCGGGCGCTGACCCATCCGTCGATTATCGCCCACCTAAAGCGACTCGGCGTCTCTGCCGTCGAATTGATGCCAGTCACCGCCTGGATCGATGAACGCCATCTGCCGCCGCTGAATCTCCGCAACAGCTGGGGCTATAATCCGATCGCGATGATGGCGCTCGATCCGCGCCTCTGCCCCGGCGGCGTCCGTGAGCTTGCTGAAACTGTCGCGGCGCTGCATGCGCATGGCATCGGCACGATTCTCGATCTGGTGTTCAATCACACCGGCGAGAGTGACAGGTTCGGTCCGATCCTGTCGATGCGCGGGCTCGACAGCCTGACCTATTACCGTCATCCGCAGGGTGATCCCGGCGGCCTGGTCAATGATACCGGCACAGGCAACACGCTTGCCTGCGATCATCCTGTCGTTCGCGATCTCGTGCTCGACACGCTCCGGCATTTCGTCCGCCATTGCGGCGTCGATGGCTTCCGCTTCGATCTCGCCCCTGTCATGGGTCGCAGCGCCCATGGTTTTTCGTGCAATGCCCCTCTGCTCAAGGCAATGCATGACGATCCTGTCCTAAGGGACCGGGTGCTGATCGCAGAACCCTGGGATATCGGCCCCGGCGGCTATCAGCTCGGCAATTTTCCCTCCTGCTTTCTCGAATGGAACGACAGGGCACGCGACGATATCCGACAGTTCTGGCGCGGCGACGGGCGCAAGATCGGTGATCTCGCCACGTTGCTGGCTGGCTCGTCCAATATCTTCGGCCGCGATGGCGCGACGCAAACCCGTACGGTCAATTTCGTCGCCGCCCATGACGGCTTCTCGCTACTCGATCTGGTCTCCTTCAACGCCAAGCACAACGCGCTGAACGGCGAACAGAACCGCGACGGCCACAATGAAAACTATTCCTGGAACAACGGCGTCGAGGGCCGAACCGGCGATCCCTACGTTGGCGGGCGCCGCCGCACCGATGTCAAGGCGCTGCTCTCGACCCTGTTCATGAGCCGGGGCACCATCATGCTGATGGCCGGTGACGAATTCGGCCGCACGCAGGATGGCAACAACAACGCCTATGCCCAGGACAACGCCTTGACCTGGCTCGACTGGCAGCATGCCGACAAGGAGATCCAGACGCATGCCGCAGCGCTCTCGGCCCTTCGCCAGCGCTTCGACGTGTTTTCCGGCACGGAATTCCTTGATTCGGGCGATGTCGAATGGCTGGCGCCGAATGGCGAGCCGATGCAGGTCGGAGATTGGGAGGCGCCGGAAAACGGTTACCTGATCATGATGCTGAAGACCGTCGATCGGCCTGCAAACGAACTCTGCCGCCTTGCCGTGGCCTTCAACCGCACGCATGAGGACAAGCTGTTTCATCTGCCCGGTGGCGCAAAGGCCTGGAAATGCTTGATTGGCGAGGGCATGACCGTTGCGGCGCGATCGGTCGGCATTTTCGTCGGCAGGCTGGACTGACACGGTCCGAATCACACACCCGGGTCACTTGCCATCTTCTTCCCTACAGAAAAACGGATCTATAGTGTGGCGCATCCAGGCAATATCGGGAAGAAGGCTGGCCAGATAGACAATTTTCATTTCTGCTCATTGGCAGGAAAAATGTCGGGTTCAGGCATGGGCAGTTCGTTATCCGCATCCCACGAATCCATCCAACGATCGACGGCTTCTTGAAAAACGAATATGCCCTTGTCCGCCTCCGCCAAGGCAGCTTCGATTTCCGCCTTTTTGAACTCGCGCGCGTCCAGGAAGGCTGCGATCGCATCCGAGGCTATATCCTTCGGGGATCGATCTTCGCTCTGCGCCGCTTCTTCGAGCCGATGCTTCAGATCGAGATCACGACGGAGAGAAAAAGATACACTCGCCATAGTATCCACCATGCGCTACTTCAGCGTACTACGCTTATATAGCGCATGATTATTCGTTATCAAAGCTCACAGATCCGCGTCTGCTGCCCCTTCGGCCAGCATGCCGAAGCAGTATTCGGCAAACGACCGCCAGCATTCGACGCGATAGCTGTCCTCGCCGGTCCGGTAGAGGACGATTTCCATCTTGCCGAACACGGTGCGTGTGCAGGCGCCGACCGGGAAGGATGCTTCCGTCAGGTCATGCGGGCAGGCCGAGTTGATCGTCACAGCCGCACCCGGTCCCGAGACGATGATGCCGATGTTGCGATGGGAAACATCGGTCGCCGAATGCAGCACACCGGAATTCTTCGCCAGATCGACGAAGTCCGTGCCATCGGCGCCGATCAGCAACCACTCGTCCGGACCGAGCCACAGGGCATGCCGGTCGCCGGCCGTGACCGAAGTCTTCGGACGCTGGGGCAGCGTTACACCAAGGGCGGCGGACAAGGCATCTTTGGCGTCAGGCAGCGCCCGGATCGAAGCACGGCTGGCGGCCGGCGCGAGGCTGAGTCGAACGGTGCCGGAGCCACTATGGACGTTGGAAAGGGGTGATTTGCGCATTGCCTCAGCCATTGATCCGGCTTCCTTCCTTGTCATAGAACACCGCGTCGCAGACCTCGACCGCGATCACCCGGTCGGCCATCGGCACGTAGAGCGTCTGGCCCATTTTCGACCGGCCGCCGGCAACCAGCGCCATGGCAATCGAGTGGCCGCAATTCTCCGACCAGTAGGACGAAGTCACATGACCGAGCATCCTCATCGGGATCGGCTGGTTGGGATCGGCGACGATCTGCGCGCCCTCCTCCAGCACTTCCTTCGGGTCCTTGGTCCGCAAGCCGACCAGTTGCTTGCGGCCCTCGGCGACGAGATCAGGACGCTTGAGGCCGCGGATGCCGACGAAATCGGCCTTCTTCTTGCCGACAGCCCAGGAAAGGCCGGCGTCATCGGGCGTCACCGTGCCGTCGGTATCCTGGCCGACGATGATGTAGCCCTTCTCGGCGCGCAGAATGTGCATCGCCTCGGTGCCGTAGGCGCAGGCGCCCAGCGGTTCGGCGCGTTCCCAGATCGCTTCCCAGACGGCGTGACCGTAATCAGCCGGCACATTGACTTCGAAGCCCAGTTCGCCCGCGAATGTCATGCGGAACAGCCGCGTCGGCACGCCGGCGATCCTGCCTTCGACGACGCTCATATGCGGAAAGGCTTCGGCCGAAAGATCGATGCCTTCGAGCAGCGGCTCGACGATCTCGCGCGCCTTCGGACCCTGCACCGCGATCACCGCCCACTGTTCTGTGGTCGAGGTCAGCCATACCTTGAGATGCGGCCATTCGGTCTGCAGATAGTCTTCCATATGGTTCATGACGCGCGGCGCGCCGCCCGTCGTCGTCGTCACATGGAACCGGTCCTCGGCCAGCCGTCCAACAACGCCGTCGTCATAGACGAAACCGTCCTCACGCAACATGATGCCGTAACGGCAGCGGCCCGGCTTCAGCGTATCCCAGCTGTTGGTGTAGAGCAGGTTCATGAAGGTCGCGGCATCGGGACCGACGACCTCGATCTTGCCGAGCGTCGAGGCGTCGAACACGCCGGCCACGGTACGAACTGTCTTGCACTCGCGGTTGACCGCCTGATGCATGTCCTCGCCGGCCTGGGGATAGAACCAGGCGCGTTTCCAGATTCCGACATCCTCGAACAGCGCGCCGTGATCCTCGTGCCATTTGTGCATCGGCGTCTTGCGCGCCGGGTCGAACAGCGGCCCACGCGCGTGGTTGACGATCGCGCCGAAGGTCACCGGCGTATAGGGCGCGCGGAACGTCGTCAGCCCCACTTCCGGGATCGGCTTGCCAAGCGCCTCGGCGGCGATCGCCAGACCATGGAGATTGGAAAGCTTGCCCTGGTCGGTCGCCATGCCATTGGTGGTGAAGCGCTTGATATGCTCGATCGAATGCATGCCCTCGCGCACCGCAAGGCGGATATCCTTGGCGCAGACATCGTGCTGGAAATCGACGAAGGCTTTGGCGGAGGTATTTTCCGGCCCAGCCCCATCTTCCGCACCGGCCATGCCGCCGGTCCAGTCGAACGCCTGACTTGCCGGAATGCTGAGCGACATCGCGCCTTCGGCACCCGCCGCACGCGCCATCAGTTCGCCAGCGCCCAACGCCTCCTCGATCGTCGCATCGATCGAATTGGTGCCGTTGCAGGCGCCGACCGACAGGCAATCCTGGGCATAGGTGCCCGGCAGGAAGCGCTGGTTCTCGGTATCGAACGCCAGCTTGCCGCGCGACTGCGAGAACAGGTGCACGGATGGCGTCCAGCCCGATGACATCAGCAGCGCATCGACGACGATCTTGTCGCCGGAGGTCATGCCCTTGCGGGCGACGGTGATGGAGTTGATGCGCAGATTGCCACGGGTCGCAATCACGGCGGAGCCGGTCATGACGGTGATGCCGAGTTCGCGGGCCTTGTTCAGAACCGCCTCGCCCGGACGGTCACGCGTATCGACGATGGCGGGGATCTGCACCCCGGCGGCCTTGAGGTCGAAGGCCGCTTCATAGGCCGAGTCGTGCGAGGTATAGACGCCGACCTTGGCGCCAACTGCGACGCCATAATGATTGAGATACATGCGGCCTGCGGATGCCAGCATGATGCCCGGCCGGTCGTTGCCGTCGAACACCATATGCCGCTCGATCGCGCCGGTCGCGAGAATGACCCGCTTGGCGCGGACCTGCCACAGCCGTTCGCGCGGCGCATGCCGGCCCGGGCGGGCGACGTGATCGGTGACGCGCTCGACCAGGCCGATGAAATTCTGCGCATAGTAGCCGAACACGGTGGTGCGGATGAGCACCCGGACGTTGGGCATGGCGGCGAGCTTGGTTATCATCTTCCGGGCCCAGGAGAACCCGTCCTGGCCGTCGATCATCACGCCAGCATCGAAATGCAGCGCTCCGCCGAATTCGCTGCGCTCGTCGGCGATCATCACGCTTGCACCGGTTTCGGCCGCAGCCAGAGCGGCTGCGATACCGGCAGCACCGCCGCCGGCGACCAGCACGTCGCAATGTGCAAAGCGGTTGGCATAATGGTCCGGATCGCCTTCCTTCGGCGCAACGCCAAGGCCTGCAGCCTCGCGGATGCGCGGCTCGTAAAGCTTCTTCCACGCAGCCTTCGGCCACATGAAGGTCTTGTAGTAAAAGCCGGCGGCGAAGAACGGACCCATGAGATTGCTGACCGCGCCGACATCGAAGGCCAGCGACGGCCAGCGGTTCTGCGACTTCACGGTCAGGCCGTCATAGACTTCCTGCATCGTGGCGCGGACATTCGGGGCCGCGCGACCGGCGTCGCGGGAAATATCCATCAGCGCGTTCGGCTCTTCTGGACCGGCGGTCAGGATGCCGCGCGGGCGATGATACTTGAACGACCGACCGGCGAGATGAATGCCGTTGGCGATCAGCGCCGAGGCGACGGTGTCGCCTTCCAGCGCCGTCAGCGTGCGGCCGTCATAGGAAAAGCGCGCGGTCTTGGCGGGCGTCAGGCGACCCTTGCCGGCGATACGGTTGGCTCCGCTCATTTCTGAACTCCATTGCCGGCGATCCGGGCATCGATGACGGACTGGTCCGGCTTCGGTTCGTCCTGCCGATAGGTCATGACGAACTTGTCGGTGACGGTGTGGCGGATGGCACGGAAAAACTTGCCGCAGCCCGAAATATGCCGCCAGCGCTCGAACACCAGCCCTTTCGGGTTGTCACGCAGGAAGAAATAATTCTCGAACTCTGCATCCGAGATTTCCGTGATGTTTTCCGGACGCAGGATATGCGCCTCGTCGCCATTGCGGAATTCGAGTTCCGGCCGTTCTTCGTGACAATAGGGGCAGTGAATCAAAAGCATCGGGAACCCCTCTTAGTGCGCGACGGCGGCAGCTGCCGCCTCGTCGATCAGCCGGCCATTGCGGAAGCGCTCCAGCGTGAACGGCGCGTTGATCGGGTGTGGCTCGTTGCGGGCAATGGTGTGGGCGAAGACATGCGCCGAGCCCGGCGTCGCCTTGAAACCGCCCGTGCCCCAGCCGCAGTTGACAAACAGGCCCGGAACCGGCGTCTTGGCGATGATCGGCGAACGGTCCGGCGTCACGTCGACGATGCCGCCCCAGGAACGCATCATCTTCATGCGCGTGAACATCGGGAACATTTCGCAGATCGCATCGAGCGTGTGATTGATGATGTGCAGGCCACCGGTCTGCGAATAGGACGCATACTGGTCGGTACCGGCGCCAATCACCAGCTCGCCCTTGTCGGACTGCGATATATAGGCATGCACGGTGTTGGACATCACCACGCAGGGGAAGATCGGCTTGATTGGCTCGGAGACCAGCGCCTGCAGGGGGTAGCTTACCAGCGGCAGCTTCAGGCCGGCCATCTGCATGACGACGGATGTATGCCCGGCAGCCACGACCGCAATCTTCTTGGCACCGATCGATCCGCGCGTGGTTTCCACCCCGGTAACGGCTCCATCAGGGCCGCGATTGATGCCCGTCACCTCGCAATTCTGGATGACATGCACGCCGCGATCGGACGCGCCACGGGCATAGCCCCAGGCAACCGCATCATGGCGGGCGGTGCCGCCCTTGCGCTGCAGGGCCGCACCGATGACAGGATAACGCGCAGCGGCGGAGATGTTCAGCGGCGGGCAATATTCTTTTGCCTGTTCCGGCGTCAGCCATTCATTGTCGACGCCGTTCAGGCGGTTGGAATGGATATGGCGCTTGAAGACCTGCTGGTCATGGATGTTGTGCGCCAGCATCATCACGCCGCGCGGCGAATACATGACGTTGTAATTCATATCCTGCGACAGGCCGTCCCACATTTTCAGCGCGTGGTTATAAAGCGCCGCACTCTCGTCGTAGAGATAGTTCGAGCGGATGATGGTGGTGTTGCGGCCGGTATTGCCGCCGCCCAGCCAGCCGCGCTCGATCACCGCCACATTGGTGATGCCATGCTCCTTGGCGAGATAGTAAGCGGTGCCGAGACCATGGCCGCCGGCGCCGATGATGATGACATCATACTCCTTGCGCGGTTCGGGCGATGTCCATTGTTTCTCCCAGCCTGTGTGGCCACGCATGGCCTCGCGGGCAATGGCGAAAACTGAATATTTGCGCATCCGCGGGAAACTCCGTATCAAGAGGCAATGTGCTCACGTTGCTGCAGCAGATCGCAAAATTACGACGCTGACAACGTTTCTTTTGCGACGCCGCTGTGCGTGGCTCCGCCATCGCCTTCTTATGGTCATAGCGCGTGATTTCAATCAAAATATGAATGTCGCTACTGGACTTGGAACAAGTCATCTGTTATCGCGTTTGACCAATCGCGTGACCTCCGGCCGCGCGCAAGATTATTGTTTGTTCCGGATACGACGCATGTTCCGGATATCAACTCGAGATAAGGAACGGGATTCACGTGCAGGTACTGGTTCGCGATAACAATGTTGATCAGGCGCTCCGCGCTCTTAAGAAGAAGATGCAGCGCGAAGGCATTTTCCGTGAAATGAAGATGCGCGACTACTACGAAAAGCCATCGCAGAAGCGCGCCCGTGAAAAGGCTGAGGCAGTTCGTCGTGTTCGCAAGCTTGCCCGCAAGCGTGCTCAGCGCGAAAGCGGCATCGTGGCCCCCAGCCGTCCGGCTACTGCTGGCGCTCGGTGATCTGCCGTTGTTCTGACGAAATTTACAGGCTGTAATGTCTGCATGGCGGGGGCGAATTGATTCGCCGCCGCCTTTTCGATTGAAGTGACTGCCCGATCAGGGCGGTTTGCGGGAAGAATATCGATCATGATCAAACTGAATGCGGATTTCCCGAACGGGCTGTTCCTGACGCGCGGAGTTGCCGCCAGGAGTGCGCGCACCGGGCTTGTTCTGCTTGCGCTCGCTGCGGCTCTGGCTGCCTGCAACACCACTGACACGACCGACACGATCCGCATCAACAAGGAACAGGGCACCGAAGAGAATATTTCTTCGCTGACCTCGGTGATCGACGCAAATCCGTCCGATCCGGAAGGTTACAATACCCGCGGATCGGCCTATGGCCGCGCCGGAGAGTTTAAGCGGGCGCTCGCTGACTTCAACCGCGCCCTCGAGCTCAATCCAAAATTCTACCAGGCCTATGCCAATCGCGGCCTGATCTATCGGAACATGGGCCAGCCGGAACAGGCGCTGCAGGATTACAACACTGCGCTGCAGCTCAGCCCGCGCTACGACGTCGCATTTATCGGCCGAGGCAATGTCTACCGACAGGCGGGCCAGCTCGATGCCGCGATGAATGACTACAACAAGGCCATCGGCCTCGATACCACCGATCCGCGCGCCTATCACAATCGCGGTCTGATTTATCAGAGGCGCAACAATCACGCGAAGGCGATCGAAGATTTCTCGACCGCCATCTCGCTGTCGCCGAACTCGGCCGAGCCCTACAACGGTCGCGGCATTTCCTATCTGGCGACCAATGACGACGACAACGCGTTTGCCGATTTCAACCATGCCATCGAACTCGACGGTACGCTGGCCGAATCCTGGTCGAACCAGGCGTTGGTCTATGAGCGCAAGGGCGATCTCAAACGCGCCTATAAATCCTATTCGCATGCGCTGTCTCTGGACGCGAAATACCAGCCGGCCAGGGACGGCGTCGCCCGCACCAGAAGCGGAGTCGCGGCGAACTGATTGTCCAACTTATTGATTTCATGGATAAGCCCGGGGTATTGACCGGGCTTTTTCAAGTCTGCATTCCGTTCTTATGTCAATGTGCCAGCGCCTTGACGATATCCTCGGTGACCTTCTTCGCATCGCCAAGCAGCATCATCGTACCGTCCTTGTAGAACAGCGAATTGTCGATGCCTGCGTAGCCGGAGGCGAGCGAGCGCTTGACGAACAGGCAGGTCTTGGCCTGATCGACATTGAGGATCGGCATGCCGTAGATCGGCGAGGACTTGTCGTCGCGGGCCGAAGGATTGGTGACGTCGTTGGCGCCGATGACATAGGCGACATCAGCCTGCGCGAACTCCGAATTGATGTCCTCGAGTTCGAACACGTCGTCATAGGGCACGTTGGCTTCGGCCAGCAGCACGTTCATATGGCCCGGCATGCGGCCCGCGACCGGATGGATGGCGTATTTGACTTCGACGCCCGCAGCCTTGAGCTTGTCGCCCATCTCGCGCAACGCATGCTGGGCTTGTGCTACCGCCATGCCATAGCCGGGGACGATGATTACCTTTGAGGCGTTTGCCATCAGGTAGGCCCCATCATCTGCCGAGCCGAGTTTGACCGATTTATCGGAATCGTCCGCGGCGGCAGAAGACGTGTCCGCGCCGAAGCCACCGAGAATGACCGATACGAACGATCGGTTCATGGCCTTGCACATGATGTAGGAGAGGATTGCACCCGACGAGCCAACCAGCGCGCCGGTGATGATCAGCGCCAGATTGCCAAGCGTAAAGCCGATGCCGGCAGCGGCCCACCCAGAATAGGAGTTCAGCATCGACACGACGACCGGCATGTCGGCGCCGCCGATCGGAATGATCAGCAGCGCGCCGAAAGCGAGCGCCAGGAGCACAATCAGCCAGAAGACGAAATGGCTTTCGGTGAGAACCAGCACGCCGACCAGCACGACGATGGCTGCGAAGATCGCGACATTGATCGCGTGGCGCATCGGCAGCATGATCGGCTTGCCGGACATGCGGCCGTCGAGCTTGAGGAAAGCGATGATCGAGCCGGTGAATGTGATCGCCCCGATTGCGACGCCGAGCGACATTTCCACTAACGCCTGGCCGTGGATCTGGCCCACCTCGCCGATGCCGAAGGAGGACGGCGCATAGAGTGCGGCTGCGGCCACCAGCACGGCGGCTAGTCCCACCAGCGAGTGAAAGCCGGCGACCAGTTGCGGCATCGATGTCATGGCGATGCGGCGGGCGATCACCGCACCGATGCCTCCGCCGATGGCGAGACCGGCGATGATCAGCACGAAACCATTGAACGTTGGCGTTACCAGCGCCAGTGTCGTGAGGATCGCGATCCCCATGCCGACCATGCCATAGGTGTTGCCCTTGCGGCTGGTGGAGGGATGCGAAAGACCTCGCAGCGCCATGATGAACAGCACGCCGGAGACGAGATACAGGAAGGCTGCGATATTGACGGACATCGATATCGCCCTCACTTCTCTTTTTTCTTGTACATGGCCAGCATGCGCTGGGTGACCAGGAAGCCGCCGAAAATGTTGATCGAGGCCAGAATCAGCGCCACGAAGCCGAAACCGGTGGCCCAGTGGCTGACGGACAGGCCGACAGCGAGCAAGGCGCCGACGACGATGACCGACGAAATTGCATTGGTCACCGCCATCAGCGGCGTGTGCAATGCGGGGGTCACCGACCAGACGACATAGTAGCCGACGAAGATAGACAGCACGAAGATCGCCAGCCGAAAGACGAATGGGTCGATCACCCCACCGGACAGAGCATGTGCTGCATCGGCGATCGAGGGCTGGGTGGCGACAGCGTCATGGACGGCCGAGACGGCCCGATCGAGATTTTCGAGGGCCTTGGTTACCGTGTCGGTTGCCATGTTAACCCTCCTTGACGCCGCCGAAATTGGCATGAACGACCTGGCCGCCATGGGTCAGCATGGTGGCTTTCACCAGTTCGTCGTCGGACTTGAGCGCGATCTCCCTGCTCTCCTTGGAGATCATCGTCTCGAGGAAGGTCACAAGGTTCTTGGCATAGAGAAGCGAGGCCGAAGCTGCGATGCGACCGGCCATGTTGAGATAGCCGATGACGCGAACGCCTTCGACATCGGCAATCTGATCGGCCAATGCGCCTTCGATATTGCCGCCGCGTTCGACGGCGAGATCGACAGCCACCGAGCCCGGCTTCATCGCCTTCAGCATGTCGCGCGAGACCAGCTTCGGTGCGGGGCGGCCGGGGATAAGCGCCGTGGTGATGACGATATCCTGCTTGGCGATGTGTTCGGCAACCAGCACCGCCTGCTTGGCCTGATAGGCTTCCGACATCGGTTTGGCATAACCTGCGGCAGTTTCGGCTGCCTTGAATTCGTCGTCCTCGACGGCGATGAACCTGGCGCCGAGCGAAGCCACCTGTTCCTTGGCGGCGGGCCGCACGTCGGTCGCCGAAACAACGGCGCCCAGACGCCGCGCCGTGGCGATTGCCTGCAGGCCGGCTACGCCGGCACCCATCACGAACACTTTTGCCGCCGGCACGGTGCCGGCGGCCGTCATCATCATCGGCAGCGCCCGGTCATAGACCTCGGCCGCATCGATGACCGCCTGATAGCCGGCGAGGTTGGCCTGCGACGAGAGCACGTCCATGGATTGCGCACGGGTGATACGCGGCATGAGTTCCATGGCAAAGGATGTCAGCCCGGCTGCAGCCATCTCGGCAATGGCCGGCTCATTGCCATAGGGATCCATGATCGCAATCACAATCGCGCCGGACCTGTATCCACGGATCTCGTCGCTGGTCGGACGCCGGACTTTCAGAATAATGTCGGCGGTCGCGGCATCGGCCCTTGAGCCGATCCTGGCGCCCTGCCCCTCGAATTCGCTATCGGGAATGCGCGAGCTGTCCCCCGCGCCTGCTTCCACGACGACGTCGAGCCCGAGACTCTTGATCTTCTTGACCGTATCCGGCGAGCCGCCAACGCGGGGCTCGCCCTCGGTCTCCTTGGCAATGAATACAGTGCTGGCCATAGACTCCCCCGCACAACAACACGCGCTTCCCAGCTCTGTCCTTTTGGCCTACCTCCAGGCCAGGAAGACAGGGCATCAGCGGTTTAGAGGACGAAGAAGCCGATCAGGTTGAGAACGATGAAAAGCAGTGTGGAAAAAAGCAACCCTGCTTTCGTGAAGAAGCCGGCTGCCATGCAGAGCATCAGGATGGCGATCATCATCGAGCCATATTTGGCAACGGTAACGAAACCATTATAGGTCTTGTCGTGTTCGGCGTAGTCCATTTCCGCGCCAACTTCCACCGGTCCCGAATGATGCTCAGCCATTAAAGTCTCCCCAAGGCGATATCGGCGAAAAGCCCTGCAATCCGCCGGAATGATGCTGCAATGGATCCATTCGACCAGCAAATGAACCTATCCTGCGATTGGGCTTACACAAAGCCATTCTGAATCGCAATGCGATGTTTTGGCCAAAGCGCCTTCAAATCGATTATATGCGCCCTGAAGAATAAAATGGCTCCGGAACCGCGTTCCGAAGCCTTTTTCCCGCGGTATTTTCGCCAGTTACAGCTTGCCGGACCGCTGCTGGATCATCATGAACGTATCGAACGTATATTCGCCGATCTGCGCCCAGAGATAGCTGTCCTTTTTGAAGGCGAGCTGATCGTCATAGATCTTCTTGAAATGGGGGCTCTTTTCACGCAGCTCGGCGTAGGTGGCAAGCGACGCGTCATATGCGGCGTTGAGGATTTCCTGACTATAGGGCTTCAGCACGGCGCCGCCACCGACGAGCTCCTTGAGCGCCGTAGCGTTCCTGGCGTCGTACTTGCCAAGCATGATCGAATTGGCTGCGATGCACGAATCCGACAGGATCGCCTGATAATGCTTGGGCAGTTCGTTCCACTTTGCCAGATTGACGACGCCGTGGACGACCGGACCGCCTTCCCAGAAACCCGGATAATAATAGTATTTGGCGACCTTGTTGAAACCAAGCTTGGCATCGTCGTAGGGGCCGACCCATTCGGCGGCATCGATCGTGCCTTTTTCGAGCGCAGGATAGATATCGCCGCCGGCGATCTGCTGCGGCACGACGCCGAGGCGCTCCATGACCTTGCCGGCGAGACCGCCGATGCGCATCTTCAGGCCGTTCAGATCCGCCACCGTATTGATTTCCTTGCGGAACCAGCCGCCCATCTGCACGCCTGTATTGCCGGCGGGCATGCCGTAAAGGTTTTGGGTCGCGAGGAACTCGTTCATCAGCGTGCCGCCGTTGCCCGCGTGGTACCAGGCATTCTGCATCCGCGCATTGAGACCGAACGGAATGGCAGAGCCAAGGGCGTAGGTGGGCTCCTTGCCATAATAGTAATAAAGCACCGTGTGGGCCATTTCGACGGTACCGGCACCGCAGGCGTTGGCTGCTTCCAGACCGGGGACAAGCTCTCCCGCGGCGAACACCTGGATATCGAATGCCCCGTCCGTGGCCGCCTTCACATGCGCAGCGATGTCCGCGCCACCGCCATAGATCGTATCCAGGCTCTTCGGAAAGGACGAGGCCAGGCGCCACGAAATCTTGGGGTTCTCCTGCGCGATGGCCGGAGCGGCGAGCGTCGTTACAGCGGCAGCACCAACTGCCGCCTTACCGGCCTTCTTGAAAAATGAACGGCGATCCATCGAAATCCTCCCAGGTGGAATCAAAAAACGGGGGGGCGTGGTTCCCTGCACCGCCTCCCCGCAGCACAGCGGGAGATAACCATGATCAACCGGCCCTTACAAGCCAAAGCAGTAATTTTCTTGGTTTGATTTTGCGCGGTAAGACAATGCTTACTGATAGTTACGACTGTTTGTGGTTGACAGTGCCCGTCCGACGCTGCACCAGATAGACCGAACGCCTGATTTGTCTGGAGACCGTTATGCCAAGCCCGATTATCGCCATTCCCGCAGATACGCGCGAGATGGACGGTTACAATTGGCACGCGACGCCCAACCAATATGTCAATGCGGTGGTCAAGGGCGCCAAGGCGACCGCGATCATCGTGCCGGCGCTGCTTGAGGGCAACGACATCGATTCGATTCTCGACCGGGTGGATGGCGTGATGATTTCGGGCTCGCGCTCGAACGTGCATCCGTCGCTCTATGGCGGCGAAATTGCCGACAGCAACGGCCCCTACGATCCCAATCGTGATGCCACCAGCATGGCGTTGATCCGCCGGACGATCGATCGCGGCATTCCGCTGCTCGCCATTTGTCGCGGCATCCAGGAGCTCAACGTCGCGCTGGGCGGCACGCTGGCCACCGAGATCCAGGACAAGCCGGGCAAATGGGACCACCGCCGCCCCGAAGTGCCCGAACGCGACCGTATGTATGCGATCCGGCAGAAGGTGCATGTCAAGGAAGGCAGTTGCATCGCCGGCGTGCTCGGCCCCGGCGAATTCGAGGTCAACTCGCTGCATCGCCAGGCTATTGACGAAGCGGCTCCTCGCCTTTCGGTCGAAGCGGTTGCCGAAGACGGTACCATTGAAGCGGTTTCGGTGATCGATGCCAAGAATTTTGCCGTCGGTGTCCAGTGGCATCCCGAATATTGGGTGGAGAGCGATGCGACCTCGGCCCGCCTGTTCAAGGCGTTCGGCGACGCGGTCCGTGCCTATGCGGGTACCGTCCGCCGCTGATCCAACAGCAGCCTGACCAACCGGTAGCCAAGAAGCACGGCGATGATCGTCGCGTATATGAACGGGCGCGGCGGCCAGCTTTTCACCGCCATGAAGAAATGGATGACGCCCAGCGTGGCGATCAGATAGACCAGCAGGTGCAGGCGCCCCCAGGCACGCCCCAGCGTCCGGATCGACCAGTTGTTCGAGGTGGCGGCCAGCACAATCAGGCAGATGAACGCCGTCATGCCGACGATGATGTAAGGCCGCTTGAAGATATCCACGAAAATCACCGGCAGGTTCATCGCCCGATCGAGGATGAAATAGGTGAGGAAGTGGAAAAGCACGTAATAGAAGGTCATCAGACCGAATGCCCGGCGGAAACGATAGAAATTGATCCGCGTCAGGTCACGAATCGGGGTGACCAGCAGCGTGGCGATCATGAACCGCAACGCCCACTCGCCCAGCAGATGTTCGAATGTCTGGATCGGATTGGCGCCGAGGTTGTTGAGCGCGCCGAGATAGAAATACCAGGCAGCCGGGACCAGGCCGATGGCATAAATCCACCACGGCGAGATCCTGGCCAGCATCTTGTTGATCTGCTTGGGCCTGTCAGTCTTGCGCAGCTTGGCGCCGGTCGTGCTGGTTGCGGTCGCCATCAGTAGTTTACCTGCAGGTCCATTCCGGCATAGAGCGATGCGACTTCATCGCCATAGCCATTGAATTTCTCGGTGTCGCGTTTTCCCGTGCCTCCGAAGAAACCGCCGCCGGCACCCAGCACCCGCTCCTGCGCCTGACTCCAGCGCGGATGGTCCCGCTCCGGATTGACGTTGGAATAGAAGCCGTACTCACCGGGCGCCGAAACATTCCAGGCCGTCACCGGCTGGCTGTCGACGAGCGTGATCCTCTCGATCGATTTGATGCTTTTGAAGCCGTATTTCCAGGGCACCACGAGCCGGATCGGCGCGCCGTTCTGGTTGGGCAGCACGTCGCCATAAATGCCGACGGCCATGATCGTCAGGGGATGCATGGCTTCGTCGAGGCGAAGGCCCTCGCGATATGGCCAGTCGAGCACGGGTGCAAAGCCGCCGACACCGGGCATTTCCTCCGGACGAAGCACCGTCTGGAAGGCCACGAATTTGGCGCTTCCAAGCGGCTCGACCTGCTTCAGCAGTTCTGAGAGCATGAAGCCCGTCCATGGCACGACCATCGACCAGGCCTCGACGCAACGGAAGCGATAGATGCGTTCCTCGAGCGGCATCCTGGCCATCAGGTCCTGGAGATCGAACTCCATCGGCTTCTTGACCATGCCGTCGATCCTGATCTTCCAGGGTTGCGGCTTGAAATCACCCGAATAGGCGGCCGGGTCCGATTTGCTGGTGCCGAATTCGTAGTAGTTGTTATACGTTGTCGCATCTTCCTTCGGCGTGATCTTGTCGTTGACGATATAGCTCGACTGCTTGGCATTGAGAGCGGCGTTCGCCGAAGAAGCCAGGCTGCCGCTCAGGCCGGCTGCGATGGCGCCGGTCATGAACTGCCGCCGCTTCATGTAAAGCGACCGTGAGGTGATTTCCGACGATTTGATGAATGGCGCTCTGTAAGCCGGCATGACGATCCCTCGATCCCTGAAGTGGTTGTTTCAATGGATTATACGCGAGATCGCCGGAATAGTTTCGCAACTTTCGTCACAACGGCGTGAGACGGCGAGAGCGCTGTGTCACGCGGCCGCGAGATTGCCGAGAGGAGGCTATCTCTTGTATTTCGACCGCAGCCAGAAGATCGCAAAGAAAAACAGGATGATCACCGCTCCGGCAATGAAACCGAGCACCGGGGAATAGGCGCCGATGCCCAGTACGATCTGCGGCATGAAATACAGCGCCAGCCCGGCAGTCAAAAGGATGACGGCCGCCGCAATCATCGTGTTGCGCGTTTCATGCTTGTCATCGGTCATCAAATTCAGCCTTCCATGATCGCTGCGCGGATGTCCTGCAGCGTCTGCTTCTGCTTGCCGTCGGCATCGAAATTGGATGGATCCAGCCACGCCTCGAATGCCGACTTCAGCATCGGCCACTCGTCATCGATGATCGAAAACCAGGCCGTGTCGCGATTGGCGCCGCGCGAAATCAGATGCTTGCGGAACACGCCTTCAAAACTGAAGCCGAGCCGCGCCGCCGTGATCTTGCTCTGGGCATTGTCATTGTTGCATTTCCACTCATACCGGCGATAGCCGAGATCGTCGAACACGTGCCTGGCCATCAGGTAATGCACTTCGGTCGATATGGCCGAGCGCATCATCGCCGGACCATGCGCCACGCCGCCGACCTCGACCACGCCATTGGCCGGATCGGCACGCATGTAGTGTGCCATGCCGACGACCCGACCAGTGCTGTTGTCGCGGAATATCTCGGTCAGCCAGCCGACCTTCTTGACGCTGTCCAGCCAGTTGCCGAAATCCTCGGCATGGGCGAAATCCGGCGCGGAAAAATATTTCAAATGCGCATTGGTGCCTTCTCGGCCGAGCGCGTCCCACAGGGCATCGAGATGCTCGGCACGTATATAGGGCTCGATCGTAACATAGCGGCCCTTGAGGGTGACCGGCTGCGGGGTGGGTTTCGGCGTCCAGTTCTTCAGATCTTCCATGAGCACTCTCAATATGAAATCGGAGGCGATATCATCGCCTCCGATAGAGATAGGCAAGTCAAATTTATTGATGAACTGGACTTATGCGACCTTGGCGCTCGCCACCGTCGCTTCGATGTGATCGATCAGGGCATCGGCCAGACCCAGCCGGCCGGCGAGCAGGTCCAGATAGCCACGTTCGGCGCGGCTGTCGGGTTCGATGGCGATGCGCGACGCAGTGTAGAGCTCGACCTTCTGGCTCTCCGTCCGGGCAGCGCCGATGATCGTATCGAGATCGACGGGGTTGACGAGTTCGCTCTCGAGGAAGGCCTGCGCATCGGCACCGAGGCCGGCGAGCTTGACCTTGCCGAGGATCGCTTCGCGTTCCGCGTCATCGATGTGGCCGTCCGCACGTGCAGCAGCGATCATCGCCCGCACCAGGATCACCGCGAAATCGTCGCTGTTGGCCTCGTCCTCGGTATGAAAACCACTGTCCTGAGGCGGCGGGAGAAGTTCGATCGTGGTGGTCCGAGCCGGCGATGCATCGACAGGCGGCACGTCCTTGCCGGCCTGCCAGCTCTTGTAGGCCTGATAGCCAAGGCCGGCGATAGCGGCAAGGCCACCCAGCCTCAAAGCCGAGCCACCCAATTGACGACCGGTGCTGGTGCCCAGCAACACAGCCGCGAGCGCCCCCGCAGCCAGCGGATTGTCCTTGGCCATTTGTCCGACCTGGCCGGCTCGATCCTTGACCGTGCCTCCGGCACCGGGCACTTGCGAACCCAAGAATTGATCCAGAAGCTTCTTCGCGTCGAACATGCGGTCCTCCATGCGGGGTTGTATCAGGCGAGAAGAACATAGGAACACGGCGGGAATATTACAAACGCAGCGCCGATATTTTGCTTATTGGCCGAGAGCCGCAGCCTCCGCAGCCAGCTTGGTGATCCCTGCCCAGTCGCCTGCTGCAACCATTGCCTTCGGGGCAACCCAGGAGCCGCCGACGCAGACGACATTCGAAAGGCTGAGATAATCCCGGGCATTGTTGAGCGACACGCCACCGGTCGGGCAAAAGAGAATGCCATTGAGTGGCGACGACAGCGCGTTGAGATAGGCCGCCCCGCCGGCCTGTTCAGCCGGGAAGAATTTCAGCACGCTATAGCCGCGGTCACGCAGGGCCATGACTTCGGTGGCGGTGACCGCACCGGGGAGCAGCGGTATGTCGCTCTGGTCGGCAGCATCGAGCAGCGACGGGCCGGCGCCCGGCGAAACGATGAATTTGGAGCCGGCCTTGATCGCCAGATCCCACTGCCGGGCGTCGAGCACGGTGCCCGCACCGGCGACCGCACCTTCGACCTCGTCGGCCACCGCCTTGATGGCGTCGAGTGCTGCAGGCGTGCGCAGAGTGATTTCGATCGCCTTCAGGCCACCCGCCACCAGCGCGCGGGCCAGCGGAACCGCCGATTTGACATCATCGATGACGATCACCGGCACGACGGGCTGTAGGCGCAGGGTGGAAAGAAGAGTCTCGGTCTTGCCGCTCATCAGAGCCGTCTCCTGAAACGATTGAATTGCAGCCCGTGTTAACGGACACGGACTTTTCTGTCGAGATAAAATTGCCTGTTCTATACTGCCACAATATGACAGCATGACCTGCGATATCGAACCGGTAATCATCGCTTGCGAGCCCATGTCACGTTCCGAACGCCTTCTTGACCTGATCCAGACGCTTCGGCGCCATCGCCGGCCCGTCAGCGGCCAACGGCTGGCGGAAGAGAGCGGCGTCAGCCTCCGGACGCTTTATCGCGACATCGCGACGCTGCAGGCTCAGGGCGCCGATATCGAAGGCGAGCCCGGCCTCGGCTATATCCTCAAGCCCGGGTTCATGCTGCCGCCGCTGATGTTTTCCGAAGATGAAATCGAGGCGCTGGTGCTTGGCGCCCGCTGGGTCGCGACACGAACCGACAATGAACTCGGCCAGGCCGCCAACAACCTTCTCGCCAAGATCGCCGCCGTGCTGCCCGATGATCTGAAACCACGCATCGAAGGCACCAACCTCATGGTTGCCCCGGCGCCCGCTTCCGAGCCCAGCCATATCGACCTTGCCGTCATTCGCAAGGCGATCCGCAACGAGCACATGCTCGACATCACCTATCTTGATGCGGCAGGTGCCGCATCCACGCGACGTATCTGGCCCTTCGTGCTGGGGTATTTCGAGCGCGTGCGGGTCGTTGCTGCCTGGTGCGCGCTGAGGGAAGACGTCCGCCACTTTCGCACGGACCGGATCGTCACGCTGGAACTGACCGGCATACGCTATCCGCGCCGCAAGGCTGTCCTGCTCAAGGAGTGGCGGGTCGAGCACAATGGCATTGCCGACACCAATACTGACAAAAATTGACAGCATGTGGTGTTAGATCGTTTCCAGCGGCCGGATGGAGGCCGCAGCCTGAAAGGAAACGACGATGATTGCCAATTACAATCTGCTCTATGTCGACAATGCGCCGGCAAGCCGTGATTTCTATGCCCGATTGCTGGATCTGAAGCCTGTCGAGGACTCCGGGAATTTCGTGCTCTTCATCCTGCCGAACGGGATTAAATTCGGTCTCTGGAACAAGCATGACGTAAAGCCCGCCGCCAACCAACCCGGAGGTTTCGAACTCGGTCTGCCGGTCGGGTCCGATGGGGAAGTCGACCAGCTTGCTGCCGATTGGAAGGCACGCGGAATTTCGATCATCCAGGAGCCGGAGACCATGGATTTCGGCCGCACCTTCACCGCGCTTGATCCCGATGGCCACCGTTTGCGCGTCCTGCATCTGGACATGGGGCGGTGACCGCCTGGATCGGGGTCGCCTCGGCAGATCACGTAGCGAGGGGCCGTGAAGGCGGCTTCATGCAGGTAAGTCACGGCAAGCATGCGCCGATCGCCCGCATCCAGCCGGGCGATACGGTCATCTTCTATTCTCCGGCAACTGAAATGGGTGGTGCCGACAAGTTGCAGAGCTTCACCGCGGCTGGCACCGTCAAACCAGGCGAGCCCTATCTCTTCGACATGGGCGGCGGCTTCACGCCCTATCGGCGGGATGTCGAATGGCAGGCGACGCATATCACTCCAATCGCCCGCCTTCTCCAGCATCTCGAACTGACCACGGGCAAGACCAACTGGGGCTATGGCTTCCGCTTCGGCGTGGTCCGCATTTCGGATCACGATTGCCGTATCATTCTCAAGGCGATGACATCAGATCAGATCGCGTCGGAATAGACCGCGTCTCTCGGCTTGTCGATGGGCGGTGATTTCTGCTCGGTGTCGATGAACTGCGACAACGTCATGTTGTCGAGGATTTCCGCCATCGCGTCCCGAACTTCCGTCATCGACAGCCGCACCAGGCATTCCTCCGGATTGCGGCAGTCGTCGCAAACCTCGAACGCCGTGCGGCTCGCACAGCGTATCGGCGCCAAGGGACCGTCCAGCGTCCGGATCACATGGCCGATCCTGATCTCGTCTGCAGTCTTAGACAGGCAATAGCCTCCGCCCGGTCCCTTCTTGGAGCGCAGGATGCCGGCCTTGCGCAATTCAAGCAGGATGGCGTCCAGGAACTTCTTGGGAATATTGTTCCGTTCGGCAATCTCGGTGATGAAGGCGGTTTCGCCCGGCGGCAGCTTAGCCAGATCGGCCAGCGCCTTCAGGCCGTATTTTCCTTTTTTGGTGAGCATGCCTGAACCTTTTACAGTCGAATGAAACCATTCCGCCGGAGAGCGTATTCTTCTTCGTCCATAAATTTAGTATAAATATAAGCATTTGCAAGTTTTTCCGTCGATTTAGACTTAAAATCGAGAAAGCCCGGGCTTTTTCCCGGGCCCTGGGCCGAAAGTGACACTTCGAGCGTCAGCCGGTTCGCTATTTGAACGGGAAATTGGCGACCCGCGTTCCATGGAACAGTTCGTGAAACGTGTAGGACGGAATCGGATCCTGGTAATCCTTGTAGAGGCAGCGCGCCGAGACGACGATGTCGTAAGCGATCGTGGCAGACTTTTCATTGAGCGCGAGCGACGGCATCTGGCCGTTCCAGATCTCGCCGTCACAATGCAAAGGCATGGCCTGCGGCCGCTCCTTCTCCGGCACGGACATGGCTTCGACGAGTTCCGACTTCCAGGCAGGCTTATCGGTCTCGCAGTCGTCATTGCAGGCGGCAAGCGCAATCTGTCCATCCGTTGTCAGCATGCCGATGCGCGGCCGATCCTCGGCATCGAGCACCAGATCTGCGGATTCGCCGATGCCTTCGCCGGGCTGCACCGTGCTGCCGTTCCAGCTTTTGCCGTCACCGCAATCGGCTTTGCACCAGAAGTAGATCAGCTGGTGGTCGAGATCCTGCCGTTGCAGGCCATTGCCGGCGAACTGGGCAATGCGCGGCTGGCCATCCCTTGTGAAGGCCAGATCCCATGTCGGGTTCGGGTAGGAGCCGCCGCCGGTCTCGTGCACGAAGGCGCGCTTCCAGTTCGCCTTGCTGGTGCAATCGTCCGCACATCCATAGTAATAGAGTCCGTTCTTCAACGCCTTGCCGCTGTCGTCGAAGGCATAGACATTGGCGAGCACACCCATTGTGCCGTTCTCGGCGATCGACAGAACCGGCTTGGTAAACTGCTCATGGCGATAGCTTTCCGTAATGTGGAGGGCGAGATCCGTCTCCTTCCAGTTCGCTCTCTCCAGGCAATCCGCATCGCAGGACATGACGAAGGCGCCGTAGTGATCCGGCTCGATGCCATAGTTGGCGTCCGTATAGATGAAGCGGGGCCGTCCCTGTGCATCAAGTGCGAAGGTTCGGTCCGGGACGCGGAGATTCAGCACTTCGCTCAGCAGGTTGTCGCCACTGTCGGCGATCTCCGCAAATTTCCAGTTTGCAGCGTCCTGGCAGTCGTCATCGCATTCGCCGTAGGAATAGGTCCGGTTGTAGCTGGATTTGTTCGGCGCTGCGTAGCTCGTCACATATAGCCTCGGCTTGCCGTCGGAGGTCACCGCGAGCTGGATCTTGTTGGCCCGGGCGAAAGGAATCGTGGCGATTTGCCAATTGCCTTTGCTGGTGCCGCAGTCGGAAGAATCACACACGCCGTAATAGATGAAATCCTTGGTCTTGCCGTCATAGCCGGTATGGGCCATGTGCAGCCGGTCTTCCTTGTCGCGAACGAGCGTGATGCTTGCCGATTCCTGCTCAGGCGCGGGATAGAACCCACCGGGTCCTGAAATCGCCGCACTGCCGCCGCTGCACTGCTGGATAAACAGCATAACCATGCCAAAGCCGGCGCAAGCCAGCACTATTCTCTTCAACAATATTGTATCCCCTGGTCATAACACATTGTGTGGCAAAATCAGTGCCGCAGGGTTTAGACGGCTGAGGCGGAGATTTTCCAGCGGCATGACAACAAATTTATGCCGCTGACCGCAAATCCCTGGCCTCTGGCTTTATTCCGGCGATGGCATGCACGCCAATCCTGACGATATGTCCATCAGTCTCCCCGTTAAAGCGTGCATTCCTGATACACGCTGCGATTTAGGCCGCGCAATTAATCAATCGTAGACAATACAACTTAGGATATTGGTAAATATTGTCATTTATCAAGGAAGGCGTACCAGCCAGCAACTCTCACCGCCAGTCAGGAGTATGGAATGTCCAAATTGTTTTCACGCTTTATCAACGACGAATCAGGTGCCACCGCCATCGAATACGGCCTCATCGCCGCGCTCATTTCAGTCGCGTTGATCACCGGCGCAACCGCATTGGGCACTGCGCTCAACACGCAGTTCGATACGCTTTCGACGAAACTGAACGTGACCTGAAAATGAGTCAATCGGCTGCCGCAGCACGGCACCAGCCGCCGGGTCACCACATCTCCGGTCTCCTTGAGACGTGGTGACCCAGCTACGAATAACTGAACTCTTTTTGATCGGCCTTCGGGCAGATCAAATTTCTTAAGCGCAATTGTCTTCTCAGAAAAGCCGGTGCGGGAGAAGGGAACCTCCCTCCCGCGCCCAAAACCTCATCACCTTATTGATTTACAGATAATTTCGGTCACATACGGCGACGCATTCATCCATAAAGCATACCGCCCATTCAAACTCAGAATGTGCTTCTCGTTCTTCATAGTCGGTCTGAGAGCGGGACTAATCGCGCGCCATTGCCTTTTCTTCAGAAACAGCCCGGATCACCCCACGCAACTCGGCAAGCCCTTTTAGCCGACCGATGCAGGAATAGCCCGGATTTACCTTCTTATCGATATCGTCAATAATCCGATGCCCATGGTCAGAGCGGAATGGTATTTCGGCGTCCACCCTGCCCTCCGCCCTTCGGCGCTGTTCTTCCGAGAGCAATATCCTCACCACCCTGGTCATGTTGGTCCGACCTTCGAGATGCTCGGCCTCAACGAAGCTGCCGTCCGGTTCGATTACCACATCGCGCAGATGAGCAAAATGAATGCGGTCGGCAAATGTGGCGGCAATCTCCACCAGATCATTGTCGATGCGCGATCCAAGCGATCCGGTGCAAAGGGTCATTCCGTTTTCGGGCACATCGATGAAATCGAAAATCCTCCGGTAATCGGCGGGTGTCGACATTACCCGTGGCAGGCCAAACAGGGAGAAGGGTGGATCGTCTGGATGCATGCACATCCGTACACCGAGATCGGCCGCCACGGGGATGATTTCAGCAAGGAAATTGTTGAGATTGGCGACAAGATCGTCGTGCGCCACGTCGTCGTATATCTTCAGGAACTCGCGAAAACTGGTACGGTCGAACGTGAAGTCGCGCGCTGGTACCCAGCCTATGAGGTTGGACTCGAGTTGAGCGCGGGTCGCCTCCGGCATGTCGTCGTGACGTTTCCGGGCCCGGGCGACGATTTCAGGCGAGTAGTCGTCCTCAGCACCATTCCGTTCCAGAATGAACAGGTCATAGGCTGCAAAGTCGATCACATCGAAACGTAGCGCGGTGCCGCCATGGGGCATTCGATAATCCAGATCGGTGCGGGTCCAATCGGTTATCGCCATGAAATTGTAGCAAACAGTGTCCAGGCCGGCAGCGGCCACAGATTTGAGGCTGTCCTTGTAGTTGGCGATATGGGTTCGCCATTTGCCACTACGGGTCTTGATGTCCTCGTGGACAGGTATGCTTTCGATCACGTTCCATTCGAGGCCGCTTCGCCTGATTTCCCCCCTGCGCCGCAGCACTTCCTCCGCTGTCCAGACCTCTCCGGGCGGAACATGGTGCAAAGAGGTCACGATGCCTGAGGCACCTGCCTGCATCGCATGGGATAATGGAACACTGTCATCCGGTCCGAACCATCGCCAGCTTGCCTTCATTTCAGTCCCTTTGCTTACCACAGCCGCTTTTTTAAGCGACACTCCGTGAGTCCTGGGGGGTTTCCTCCTCAGACTCCATCAATTTCCATTCGCAAAACAAACAAGCATCCCGAGACCCATGCGACATCGGCCTGTCGGCGCTGTCACCACGAATATCCGGCGCGCTTCCCTTCATGCCGGTAGCAATCGGCACGGGGCATGAGAATCTACTTCATCCCAAGCTCGACAAGGGCCTGCCGGACTCCCGATTTCTGCATTGTCTTCAGCGCCGCGCAAACGCAATCGACGAACACGCCATCTTCCCGGAGCGCTTCGGGAAACACGCGTTCCTGCGCCATCAACGACGCACACAACCGAGCCGGATTATGTCCCGCCGCGCTGACCACGTTTGCGAGTTGTTCGGCCATCGGATCCGAAATCGCATAGGACTGCCCCTGTTCCGTTGTGCCGATGACCTGACGCATCCAGCCGGCGACGGCCACCGCGATCAGCGGGCTCGGCCAGCCTGCGGCAAGCCGTTCCTGCGCCGGAGCCAGAAGGCGTATGGGCAGCTTTTGCGACGAGTCGGACGCGACCTGGCTCGTGCGGTGCGGCAGCGCCCGGTTGGAAAAGCGGGTCAGAATCGCGGAAATATACCGTGCCTGATCATAGCCTGGTGTCGGGGGTACGGTCGTCAGCAGTTCCTGCTGCAGCCGCGCGGCGTAGGTGGCGAAAACAGGGTCGGTTGCCGCCTGCCAGATGAAGTCATAACCCGCGACCTGCCCAAGGCAGGCAAGCGCGGTGTGAACGGCGTTCAGGAGCCTCAGTTTCATCGCATCGAAAGGTGCTGCGTCCTCCACCCAGAGGAAATCCGGACCATCGAACAGAGGCCGCTCGCCTATCCATTGGTTCTCCATCACCCAAAGCCGGAAAGGCTCGGCGACCACCAGGCCCTGATCGTCATAGCCGATCAGGGCCTGGGCGCGAACGCGGTCCTCCTGGCGGATCGCCGGCACGATGCAATCCACCATGGTCGAAGGGAAACGGCATTCCGCCTCGATCCAAAGGGCAAGGCCCTCATCGAATTGCCGGGCGTAATCGGTAACCAGCCTTTTCAGAATCCCGCCGTTGCCGGGGAGATTGTCGCATGAGACGACGGGAAGCCCGCCAAGCCCAAGCGACCGTCGCCGGCTGAGACCTTCCGCCAGGACGCCGATCATCGAGCCCGGAGGCAATGCCCTTTGCAGGTCGCGCCTGATGCCCGCATCGTCCAACGCCAGTCCGCCCTGCGGATTGCGCGGATAGCCCTTCTCAGTCACGGTAATGGTAACCAGCCGGATAGCCGGCTCGGCGAACCGGTCGAGCCAGGCCTGCGGGTCATCCGGGTAGTAGACGGGTTCTGCAAGGCTGGTGATTTCCTGCGCATCAGCCTTCTCGCCATCCAGGGTCAGCAGGGTGAAACGTCCGCCGCGCGGCAGAAGCGAATCCACCGCGCCGCGGCTGCGCAGGTTGCAGGAAGCAACGGAAAGCCCGGCACGCTGAAAATAGACGCATTGATGGGCGCGATGGAAATTTCCAAGCCCGATGTGGAGCGCGTCAACGGCCATGATCATATCCGTGCGCTACGGGTTTTTGCGGCATGGTAGTCATTCGATCTCCGGACAGGACATCAGCTCTTCAGGAACTGCGGCGGGAATAAAGATAGACGGTCAGCACGATGACGATGCCCTTGATGGCCGGCTGGAACGTCGGCGATATGCCGATCAGATTCATCGTGTTGTTGAGGATCGCGATGATGAGCACGCCAAAGATGGTGGCGAGAATCGTGCCGCGTCCGCCGAGCAGGCTCGCGCCGCCGATCGATACCGCGGCGATCGTGTCGAGCGGCAACCAGAGGCCAGCCTGTGGATCACCATAGCTGACGCGCGCGGCGAAAAGAACGCCGCCGACGGCGGTGATCGCCGAGGCGAAGACATAGGCGAGCACCTTGTTGCGATTGGCCGGAATGCCCGCCAGGCGAACCGCGTTGGCATTGTTGCCGATCGCATACAGGAAATATCCGATCGAGGACCGTAGATAGATCGCGGCAATGATGAAGACCAGTATGAACGCGTAGGCCGGATACGGTATGCCGAACAGCGAGAGATCGAAGAAGGCCTTGAACGAGTCCGGAATCGGCGCCCCGCCCAGACCGGCATGCAGCGTACCGCCGCCGGTATAGAGCTTCGAGACCGAATAGATGATTTGCATGCTGCCCAGCGTCGCCACGAAGGACGGCAGGCGGACGACGACGACCAGCAATCCGTTCAGCAAGCCGATCAGTGCCCCGGCCAGCACCGCGATCAGGAACGCCGCACCCATGCCATGATCGAGATTGCCGATGAACAGCACACTTGCGAAAGCCACAACGGAGCCGACGCTGAGGTCGACGCCGCCCGTCAGGATGATGATGAACTGCGCCATGGCGAGCACGATCAGCACAGTGTTCTGCTGCAGGACGTTCGCGAGATTTTCCGGCTGCAGGAAGGTGCCGCCGGATGTTATCGTCGCGATGATGACGACCAGAAGAAGGATCGCCGAGACGCTGAGCAGATCGCGCTGGTCGGTGGTCAGCGTCCGCCGTGCCGCAGCCGGTTGCAGGCTGTTGACGGCGCCATTGGCAGAATCATGGCTCATCGGCCGCTCCTCATCGCTTTGAAATTGATCTGGCTGAGCGCCACGGCGATCAGGATGATCGCGCCCTTGAGAGTGCCCTGAAGATAAGGCGAGACGCCGGACAGATTGATGATGCTGTTGGCCACTCCGAGGATGAGTGCACCGGCGATCACCGATGTCACCCGACCCGTGCCGCCGAACAGGCTCGCCCCACCGACGATGACCGCGGCGATGCTCTCTAGTTCATAATTCATGCCGCTCAAGGGATGTCCGGTGCCCATGCGTGAGGTGACGATGAGGCCGCCAATGCCACAGAGCAGTCCCGAAATTCCATAGGCGGCAAGCTTGACGCTTGCGATGGATATCCCCGAAAGACGGGCGTTCTCCTCGTGGCCACCCACCGCATAGAAATGGCGCCCCAGCGGCCAGCGGCTGAGAAACAGAGCCAGCGCGATGCCGGAAGCGATGAACAGTATGAACGGCACGGGCAGCAAGCCGACCTTGCCCCAGGCGATCGAATGAAAACCGGCGCCCGGCAGCGGCACGGGGTTGCTGTTGGTGAGAGTCAGCGCGATCCCGCGACCGAGGCCCATCATCCCGAGCGTCGCGACAAAGGCGGGCACGCGCGTCCAAGTGACGATGGCGCCGTTGATCAGGCCGAGCAGCATGCTTGCGACGATCGCGGCAGCTATACACCCCGGCAGTCCCAGATAAGGCGCCGTCAATGCGGCGACCATGGAACTGACCGCGATCAGCGATCCCTGCGAAAGATCGATGCCGCGTGTCAGGATAACCGCCAGCTGGCCGAGCGCCAGCAGGCCGATGACCGAATACTGATAGGCGATCGCATAGAAATTCAGGCGATTGTAGAAGCCCCGTTCGAAAGCACCCGCAGCGACAATCAACAGTACCAGCACGATGACCTGGGCGTTGCGGGTGAGGATTTCGCCCAGCTTTACGGTCGCAGGCCTGGTTTCGATTTGTTCGGAGATCAATGACATCAGGCTGCCTCCACCTCGGTGCGGAAGGCCAATGCGATGATGGCTTCCTCTGTCGCAGATTTTCCGTCCAGTTCACCAACGATGCGGCCCTTCGCCATCACCAGTATCCGGTCTGCCTGAGACAGGATTTCCGGCAGATCGGAAGAAATCATCAGGATCGCCACGCCCTCGTCCCTAAGCTTTTGCAGCAGCGCGTAGATTTCGGCGCGGGCGCCCACGTCAACGCCGCGCGTCGGTTCGTCGAGGATGAGAAGCCGCGGGTTCTGCATAAGCCAGCGGCCCAGCACCAGCTTCTGCTGGTTGCCGCCGCTCATCCGCAGCGCCTGGATGGATGGATTGTTCGGCTTGACCTGCAGGCGCTGCATTTGCGTATCGACCAGACCGCGTATGCGTGACCAGGGCACCCAGCCAAAACGCGAGAGCGCCTGGACTTTCACCAGACCAAGATTCTCGCCGGCGGAGCGTTCGAGCGCCAGGCCGTCGCGCTTGCGGTCTTCAGGCACCATGCCGACACCGCGGCGGATCATGTCGGTCGGCGACCTTGGATCGACCAATTGTCCATGCAGCCGGATCTCGCCCGATGATGCACGCTCCGCACCATAGACAAGACGCGCCATCCGTGTCCGCCCTGATCCGACAAGGCCGGCGACGCCGACGATCTCGCCCGCTCTGAGTTCGAAGCTCACATCGCGGACGCGCTTGCCGCTGGTCAATCCCCTGACCTCCAGTACAGGCTCGCCGATGGCGGACGTCCGTTGCTGCCGCCTGTTCTCCACGCTGCGGCCAACCATTGATCGCACTGCCTTATCGTGGTCGTAATCAGAAACCGGTCCGGTACTCGCGACCTTGCCGTCGCGCAACACGGTAATGCGATCGCCGATTTCAAAAATCTCGTCCATGTGATGCGAAATGAAGACGACTGCCATGCCACGCGCCTTGAGCTCCCGGACCAGACGGAAAAGCGTGTCCTTCTCATTTTTAGTGAACACCGCCGTCGGCTCGTCAAGGATGATCATGCGGTTGTTGCGGGTGAGCGCCTTGGCGATCGCCACCATCTGCTGCTGTGCGATGCCGAGCGTTTGAACGGGGGTGTCCACGTCAAGCGACAGGCCCATTGATTTCAACGTATCGTTGGCGACCTGTCGGACGCGTTTCCGATCAATCTGGCCAAACCACCGGGACCGGGGCTCGGAGCCAAGGGAGATATTCTCCGCCGCGCCAAGATTGGGAATGAGATCGAGTTCCTGATAGATTGTGGCGATGCCGTTATCCTTCGCCCAGGCCGGCGAATGGCCGGTGATGTCCTGGCCACAGAACATCACCCGCCCGGCCGTTGGCGCATGCGCGCCCGAGATCGTCTTGATCAGCGTCGATTTTCCGGCGCCGTTTTCGCCGAGGAGGCAATGCACCTCACCGGCGAAAAACGTGCAGTCGATGGTCTGGAGCACGGGGATGCCGGCGAAGGATTTGCTCACGCCTTCAAGGCGCAAGATCGCTTCTTTTTCTGACATCTCATCTCCCAACACTTAACAACCCCGTGCCCACAGTTATATCCGGGTCAGAATTTCAGGCCCTTGGCACGAATGCTGTCGAGATAGGCTTGTGCCTCCTCTTTCTTTTCAGCATCAAACACCTTGATGGCGACGCTCTGCTTGGCAGGAACCTCTTCGCCACGGATGATCTTGAGTGCGCTTGCTATGGCGAGATCGCCGAAATAGGGCGGAATCTGGGTTTCGCGGGCGATCTCGCCGCGGATGACCGCTTCGATCGCCTGATCATAGCCGCCCTTGCTGACGATGTTGCCGAGCAATTCGGTACGACCGGCTGACTTCATGACCTCGATCGCACCGAGCGTCATGTCACTGTAATCAGTGCGGACGAAATCGACACTTCCCTTGGGAAAGCGCTGCAGGAAATCCTGCATGACACGAATGCCGCCTTCCTTGGTGAAATTTCCGTCGGTCGTCGCCACCGTCTTGATCTCGGGATGGGCGGCCATGATTTCGTCCCAGCCCCGGTTGGAGTCAAGCACAGGTGAAGCGCCGGCCTGGCCCTGGATATGCAGAACATTGCCCTTGGCGGAGCCATTCTTCTTGGTCAACACCTCGATTGCCTTTTCGGCGAGAAGCTTGCCCGACTCATAATGGCTCTGGGTGATCTCGGTCTTGTACATGCCGGTGCCCGGCTCGGCGGCGAGCGTGCGATCGATGACGATCAGCGGAACGCCTGCTTCGTTGCACATATCGACTGCCGGCGCCAACGCTACGGATTCGAGCGGCGCGACGATCAGAACGTTCGGAGACTGCGCCAGCAGATTCTGGATGTCGGATAGCTGCTTGGATACGTCCTGGTCAGCGGAAACGGAAATGAACTTTACTCCCGCTGCCTTGGCATGATCTTCCATGTCGCGCTGGTTGACGGCTCGCCAGTCATTGATGAGTTCCGCCTGCGCATAGGCGATGATGGGAGCATCTGCCGCAAAGGCGCGGAACGGCAGCATGCCGGTTGCCGCGAGCGTGCCCGTGGTTCCCATCAATTGAATAAGAGTTCTACGTTTCATTCTACCCTCCCTGGGTTACTGACAATCGGGCCTCATGCCGCCCGCGGCTTTTTTCACGGCAGCCGATTGTTCCCCGGCGTCTGCGGGGTGGAAATATCGGATGCCGCGGAAATGAATTCTAATCCGGCGTCGAGATGGCGATGCATATGATACGCAAATGCGATGCGATCGCGTTTTCGCAAGGCGCCGATAATGTCGCAATGCTCCTCATATGCGCCGTCGATTCCGCGCCTCTGCGACTTGCCGTTCTCCATCAGCTTACGGATGATGGGCTCGAGCATCCCATAGACTTCAGAAAGCGTGCGGAGTCCGGCAATCCCGACGAGGCATCCATGGAACTGAAAGTCGAGCCACGATGCGTCGACCGGGTTGGACGCTTCCCGCATCGAGACATTGATCTCCTCCAGCCGGACGAGATCCGCCGCATCGACCTTCTGCACGAGCGTTTCGGCGAGATTGACCTCGATCAGTCGTCGGAAGCCCTGGATATCGTGGAAGGCGTCGGCGGAAATCTCGATAGCGAAAGAAAAGGCATCCATCATCGCCGCACTGCGACGGTCGGTCAGCACAGCCCCGACCTTCTGCCGCGATTCCAATATGCCATAGGTCTTCAGCACCCTGATCGCTTCGCGGGCTGTGTTGCGGCTCGCACCGAACATCTCAGCCATCTCGACTTCCGAAGGTAGCGCGTCACCCACTTTTAACTTACGATCCCGAATAAGGTCGCGCATTTGTCCAACCAATTGATCGACGGCGGATGTTCGGTCACCACTGCCCGTGCTGTCCAAAACCATTTCCACCTCCACTTGGTCGAACAACCAAACTAATAACCCAACAATAAACACGAATTTATTTCATGGCAATATATATTTCAGGATTTATCCTTTAGAAAGTTTTATATTGCAGCTATAAACCCAACAAATAGAAAAGGAAGCGCTCATGCAACCGGAACTGATTATCCCAACAAATGATCGTTGCGGAGAAGGCGCCGTATGGAATGCGGCTGAGCGCTCACTCTATTGGAGCGACATCAACCGGTTTATAGTGCATCGATCTGAACCCGACATTCGGACGGTAAAATCCTGGACATTTGAAGAGCCTGTCGTGGCAATCTCGCTCACCAGCAAGCCCGGCACGCTGCTGCTTGCCATGGCGAGCCGGCTGATGCTCTGGAATCCGGACACCGATAACCGAGTAGCGTTCGAATTTGCGCTTTCCGGCAATCCTTTCGTGCGCCTGAATGACGGCCGCGCCGATCCGCGGGGCGATTTCTGGGTCGGCTCGATGCAGAACAACGTCCTCGCGAATGGGGATCTCGATCTGACGGTCGAAGGTCATTGGGCAAAGCCCGGCCACGGCCAACTCTTCCGGATCAGCGGCAGCGGCTCGCATTCCGTCGAAGAGAGCGATATCGGCATCTCGAACACACTTTGCTGGAGCCCCGACAAGCGCACTTTTTATTTCGGCGACACGCTGCGCAACGAGATTAGCGCCTATGATTATGACCTTGAAACCGGCATGATTTCGAACAAACGACCGTTCTTCTCCGGGTTCGCTCGCGGCGGGCCGGACGGCTCGGCGATCGATGCCGAGGGCTATCTCTGGAACTGCCGCTTTGGAGGAAGTTGCATCGTCAGAATTGCGCCGGATGGCACCGTGGAAAGGATCGTCGAAATGCCCTGTACCGATGTCACGACCTGTACATTCGGCGGTGACGATTTGACGACACTTTTCGTAACGACCGCCGCCATGCGTCAGCATCCGGGAGAGCGGCTCGCCGGCAGCCTGTTCTCGATCAAGGTGGACGTTGCCGGTATGCCGGAGAACGAGTTTCACATCGGCTAGGCGCGCGCGGGGCGACATCATGGCGTGCTCGCCAGTTCGCAGGCCCGGACGCAAACCGGCGTTCCGATAGGATAACTGGCGCGCGGACGGAGAAAGCCCGTTCCGCCGTCGCGGGAAAAGATCGTCAGGCTGTCACTGTCCTGGTTGGCGCAGATGAGGTGGCGGCCCGACGGTGTCAGCGCAAAATTACGGGGCGTTTTCCCGCCAGCGGCGACATGGCCGCGACTTGCCGGCAGGCCGGTCACCGGATCAATTGTGAAGATGGCGATCGAATCGTGTCCCCGGTTGGAGCCGTAGAGAAAGCGCCCGTCGGCGCTGATCTGCAGGTCCGCCGCAAAATTCGCGTCACGGAACGATGCGGGGACCGTCGGCAGGATCGAAACGATCGCGAACGTGTCTTCCTGCCGCTCGAGTGTGGCGAGCGTAGAATCGAGTTCGTTGATGACGTAAAGAAAACGCCCGTTCGGGTGCAGAACCATATGCCGCGGCCCCGCGCCGGCGGGCAGCGCGACATGCGACAGGGCCGCCAGCCTCGGGCCGCTCTCCACAGCAACCACCTCGATCCGGTCAGTGCCCAGATCCGGCACGATCAGAAGGTTTTTGGTCCCGTCGGCGGATGGAATTTCGATGATGGCATGCGGATGGCTGCGCTCCTGCCGATCCGCTTTTGGCCCGGTGCCCGGCGTGAACCGCAGCGAGGCAAGCGGCGGGGTGAGGCGTCCATCTTCCCGCCTTCCGTAAATCAGGGTGCTTTGATCTGGACCGCCTTCGCCAATGGCATAATTGACGAGATAGAGATATCCGCCATCGGCTGAAGCCCGGCTATAGGACGGTGTGCTCCCGAGTGTCGGCTGCATGTTAAGATAGTCCAGCCGGTTTGTGTCACGATCGAAATGCCAGGCGCTGACGACCCCTTCGCGCCATTCGTGCACCTCCGTATTGGCATAGATCACGCTTCGGCCGGCATCGACGGTGAGGAAACAAGGATTGTCGACATCGCCCCTCCTGGCCAGCGGATGGATAGCCGCCGTGTCCTCATCGAAGGACAGGACCGAGATGCCATCGCCCGTCGGCTCCTGGCAAAACGACACCGGCCGGTTGAGGCTTCCCAACGAAAAGATGAACGATCTCAGCCATAATGCCCTCTCCATCGGCTATGCCGACATCAACCCGAATTTCGCGTGGGACAGCGCTCTTTCGATACCGCGCAGTTCCGCCAGCCCTTTGAGCCGCCCAATCGCCGGGTAACCCGGCATCGCGCCGCGCGACAGATCGTCCAGGATCTCCTGACCGTGGTCGGGCCGCATGAAAATCTGATGATCGGCGCGGCCTTCGGTCTTCCGGCGCTGCTCCTCCGCGAGCAAGGCGGCGACGACCGCGACCATGTCGGTATTGCCCTCCAGGTGCTCGTCCTCGAAAAACGAGCAGGGGATGGCCTCTTCCTGACGCCGCACGTTGCGGAGGTGGACGAAATGGATACGCGACCCCAATCGCTCGATCATATCGGGCAGATCATTCGTCATGCGCACGCCCAGCGATCCGGTGCAGAGCGTCACTCCATTGGCAGGACTGTCGACCGCTGCCAGCATTTCCTGATAATCCTCAAGCGTGGAGAGCACGCGCGGCAATCCCAGCAACGGCCAGGGCGGATCATCGCCGTGGGCGCAAAGCCGAATGCCGGCTTGCTCGGCAACCGGCACGACATCCGACAGGAATTGCGTGAGCCGGACTTTCAGGGTCCTGCTGTCGGCATGTGCATAGCGGGCAAGATGGCTGCGCAGTTCCTGCAGCGAATACACCTCCGCGGCACCAGGAAGGCCCGCACCGACACAAGAAGACAAAGCCCGCTTCGCCGCGTCATCCATCCCGGCATAACGCTCCGCCGCTCCTGCGAGCAGACTGCCATCGTAATCCTCCCGGGCGGCGGGGCGTTTGAGGATGTATAAATCAAAGGCGACGAAATCGACCAGGTCGAAACGCATGGTGCGTGCGCCGTGGCGCGTTTCCCAGCGCAGGTCGGTGCGCGTCCAGTCGAGCACGGGCATGAAATTGTAGCAGACCGTGTCGATGCCGCAGGCGGCGAGGCGCCGGAGCGTTTCCTGCCAGGCGGCGATATGCATCTTCCAGTCGCCGGTGCCGCTCTTGATGTCCTCCGAGACGGGGATGCTCTCCACGACCTCCCATTCGAGCCCGCCTGCCCTGATTTCGGCCTGCCGCTTCTCGATTTCCTCGATCGGCCAGGCGGTGCCGGTGGGGATGTGATGCAGGGCGCTGACGATCCCCTGGGCGCCGGCCTGGGCCGCATCCCGCACGCTGACCTTGTCGACTGGGCCGAACCACCGCCAGGTATGTCTCATTGAAACTCCGTCCTTGGCAGATTTAAATGCATTGCTTCAGTCCGTCCCGCTCGGCTGAATGTCAGTTGAACCTTGCAGGCGGCCGTCCGGTCGCCCGCCTTCTCGAAGGCGGCGACGGCGTCTTCGAGTGGAAAACTGTGCGAAATGATCGGCCTGACATCAATCGTCCGCGTGCCGATCAATTCCACCGCGATAGCGAACTCCTTGTCGAAGCGCTGCGAGCCCAAATAGCGCAGTTCCTTGCCCACCAGCGCGTTCAATGGAATTGCTACGTCGCCGGTCACCCCGACCTGGACGATCGTACCGCGAGGCTTGACGAGTTCGGTCGCCGTGCGAATCGCCGCAGCAGCAGCGGAGCACTCGAAAGCGAGTTCGAAATGGCCCTTCTCACCCGCATAACCGTCGAGCAGATTTGCGTCGCGGGTGACATTGATGGTGCGCGTCGCGCCCATCGCCTCGGCGCGTTCAAGTGCCGCGTCGGTGAGATCGGTGACGACGATCTCGCTCGCGCCGGCGTGCCTGAGGACTGCGACGACCAGGCTGCCAATTGGCCCGGCGCCGGTTACCAGGGCACGCTTTCCGGCCACGTCGCCGGCATGACTGACGGCATGCAGGCAGACAGCAAGGGGTTCGGCGCAGGCCGCTTCGCCGGGCGAGACGAGGTCGCCGG
Organism: Rhizobium sp.; assembly: GCA_028290545.1. Taxonomy (GTDB): domain Bacteria; phylum Pseudomonadota; class Alphaproteobacteria; order Rhizobiales; family Rhizobiaceae; genus Rhizobium_E. The sequence continues at coordinate 74,659 of JAQGJP010000081.1, forward strand.
CCGGAACGCATTGGCGGGCGGGCACGACCATCAGGTCGCGGAACATGCCCTGCTCATGTGGCAATCGCATCGCGCTGCCCATGAAGCGCATGCTGAGGCAATGGATCGGCTGACCAGCACTGCAGAATTTGCAATGACCGCAGGGCTGGCTCGGATTGACGGCAACAAGTTGGCCGATCGCAAGGCCCGACACGCCGACGCCGATCGCGGCGACATAGCCGGATGCCTCATGACCGGGAATGATCGGTTCGCGCACTCTGACCGGACCGAAGCCGCCTTGCTGATAGTAGTGCAGATCGGAGCCGCAAATGCCGGCAGCCGCCATGCGCAGGAGAACTTCGCCCTCGCCTGGAAACCGTACTGTTGCCACCTCGAGCCGGATGTCTCGCTCGCCGTGGAGACGGGCAACCCGCGTTTGTTGGTTTTCGGCATTTGCGGTCATGGTTTCAGCGTCTCCTCGTAGCCAGGACGATCACGGCGATGATGACGGCGCCCATCAGCAGGAACCGCCAACCGGCCTCGACACCCGATGTGTTGAGCAGCGTGGTCAGCAGGCTCAGGAACATCGCCGCGCCCCAGATGCCCAGTGCATTGGCGCGCCCGCCCGCGACGCTCGTGCCGCCAAGCACGGCGACAGCCACGGATTCCATCAGATAAGAATCGCCCATGTTCAGCGCCGCACCGCCTGTGAAACCCGCTAGCAGGAAGCCTGTGAGCGCCGAGAGTCCGCCCGAGATCACATAGGCCGCCAGCCGGATGCGATGAGCATGAATGCCGGCGAGGATCGCGGCACGTTCGTTCTGGCCGACCGCCAGGAGTCTGCGACCGAAGATCGACCGGTTGATCAGCAGCTGCGCTGCGACAGAACCGGCAAGCGCCAACACCAGCATCACCTGCAGGCCGGCTATCCGCCAGACTGCGAAATCGGCCAGCGCAGCGGGCGGCTTGATCGTCGACTGACCACCGGCTCTCATGGCGATCGACATGACAATGAAACTGCTGGCCAGCGTCGCGATGATTGGAGGAATGCCGAACAGCCGGATCAGCCCGAAATTCGCCAGGCCGATCGCCATGCCGACCGCCAGCGCCGCCGCAAGGCCCGGTGCCAACATGCTGCCTTCACCACCCATGAGGTTCATCGATATATAGGCGGCAAGAGTGATGACCGCAGGACAGGAGAGATCGATATTGCCGGCTCCGGATGCGATGACGAACATCTGCCCGGTACCGACGATCACAGCGAAGATCGCAAATGACAGCGACACCATCAGCGTATCGTAGCCGCCATGGCCGCCCGAGAACCACAGCGTCAAAGCCCAAAGGATAGCGGCGGCAATGAAGCCGTAGGCCGATGGGGGAACAGCGCGGAGACTAAGCCTGCTCATGGTCATGGCCTCGATATCAGCCCGCGGCCGAGCAGAACAGCGATCAGAATCAGCCCCTGAGCACCGGACTGCCAGACAGGCGGCACGTTGAGGAAGCTCAGGACCGAGCCAACAAGGACAAGCGTGATTGCCCCGACGACCGTCCCGGCAGGGGATACGATGCCTCCGACGAACGAGCCGCCGCCGAGAATGACCGCGGCGATGCTGAGAAGCGTATAGGCCGGGGCGATATTGGGTGCGCCGGATGTGGTCAATGCTGCGAGCGACAGGCCCGAAAGGATGCCGAGAAAGGCAGCAGAGGCGTAGACCAGCATCTTGGCGCGCGCCACAGACCACCCAGCGCGTTCCATCGCCCGGCTATTGCCCCCCACACCCCGCAGGATGACCCCGAAGGCTGAGCGCATCAGCAGCAGGTCCATGACCAGAGCCGCCGCCAGTGAAAACCAGACCGGAAAGGGCAAAAGGGGCAACCGAACCTTGGGAATCGCCGATAGCCATTGCGGCGCGGCGCCGCCCGGAGTCGGCAACACCAGCAGCGCCGCTCCGAGCCACAGGAAGGACATTCCCAGCGTGACGATGATGGAAGGCACCTGCCGTTCGTGAATGAGTAGGCCCGCGGCGGTGTAGACCGCGATTCCCATCACCAGCAGGGCAATGCCCCAGCCCGGATTGGTCTCCAGATAGACTGCGGCCACACAGGTAACGAACCCCACGAAGGCGCCGATCGACAGGTCGATGTCGCCAAGCGCGATGATCAGCATCTGCGACAGGGCCGCCAACACCAGCGGAACGGACAGTTTCAACAGAAGATTGACGCCGAAATAGCTCAGAACATTCGGGCGCATTGTGAAAATCAAGGTCAGGATCAGCGCCAGCATCAGAAATGGCATGAATCTGTCGACCACCGACAGAACAAATGCGCCGCGGCCCCGCCGGCGGGCTTGATGGGAAAGCTCAGCCATGGGTATCTCCACCGCCAAACGACGCCTCGATGATGCGTGCGGCAGACACGTCCCGACGGGCTATGCAGGCAACGACGGCACCGTCACGGAAGACGTAAACACGATCGCAATGGGCAAATTCGCTCAACTCGGTCGAGTACCAGACGAAGGTGCGGCCCTCTTCCGCCTGCTGGCGAATGATCCCGTAGACCTCGTGCTTGGTCGCGATATCAACGCCGCGCATCGGATCATCGAGCAGCACGATCGCAGCATCGGCCGCGAGGGCACGGGCAAAAAGCACCTTCTGCTGGTTGCCTCCGGAGAGCGTCGTCAACAGTTGCGCAGTATTTTCGCTGCGGATGCCGATTTGCCGGCGCCAGGATTCGGCAAGGTTCCGTTCGCGCGCCGGCGACAGAAAACCACGTTCACGAAGCCTCTCCAGCGAAGCGATCGTCAGGTTCTGGGCGATCGACCAGAGTGGGAAGACGCCATCCGCCTGGCGGTCGCCGGCGACGAAGCTCGTCTGGCCCATGGCGGACTTGCGGCCACCGGACAATTTGAGCCTGACCAGCATGTCACGCTGACCGTGGCCGTCGAGGCCGGCAAATCCGATCACCTCGCCGGCGCGCGCCTCCACCGGTACGATGCCGGGAAGGGAAATGCGCAGGGGACTGCTTATTGCATTGTTGGCCGCCGCCGTTTTAGGCACAACCTCGTTGGCGCCGCCCCCCATCAGCCGCACAAGTTCGTCGCGCGGCAGCATCTCGCAGCTACCAGCGGCGATTACGGCGCCGTCCTTCATGATCACGATCCGGTCAGCGACCTGGTAGATCTCATCCAGACGATGGGTTACGAGAATTGTGCTAATGCCTTCGGCCTTGGCGCGGCGTATATAATCGAGCAATTGCCTCGTGGTCGCCTCGCCCAGCGCGGAGGTCGGCTCGTCCAGAACCACCAACTTCGGCGGCGCATCCCACACCGAAAATGCGCGAGCCACTTCGGCCATCTGACGTTCGGCGATCGAGAGCCGCGAACATCTGACGCGTAGCGGAATGCCATGACCAGGAAAGACGCGATCCAGTGCCCCGCCGATCACGCGTTCCGCGTTGCGTCGCCACGACCGCCCGCGCAATCCGCGATGCGTCACGCGCGTATTCTCGGCGATGTCCAGATTGGGGCAGAGCGAAAGCTCCTGGAAGACGCATCTGGCGCCGCGCCGGTTGGCTTCGGACGGCGAATAGCGTCGGTCCGTGGCCGCACCGCAAACCCTCAGTTCGCCTTCATCGACAACGAGGATTCCCAGCAACGCATTGATCAGAGTCGATTTTCCGGCACCATTATGTCCGACCAGGCCGACTACTTCGCCCGAACCCACGCTCAGATCGGCTCCCGTGAGGGCCTGAACCGAGCCGAAGCTCTTCCTGATCCCTCGGGCGGTGATGACGTCTCCATTTGGCATGCATTCGATCCAATTCGCCGTCGACAAGTTCCCGACCATCCGGATCGGCCTGGCCGTCCGGATGATCGGGAAGGTTATTACAAACTCGGCTTATTGTACCGGGGCCGGAATCACCGGCAAGGGTTCGCCCTTGGCATTTGCATCGATCATCGACACCACGAGATCACGTGTGTAAAGCGGATTGGAAACACCGCCTTCCGGCGTTGCCTTCAGCCACGCATCCCGTGTTTCGGGCTCGATGCGGAGCAGCGGAACCATGACCTTCCTGGGCACGTCCTTGCCGGCGAGGATTTGCTGGGCGACCCAGAATGCCACCTGCGACACGCTGGGGGTCGCCGAAATCGAGAAAGTGTCATACCCGCTCTTCTCGTTCTGCGCCTTCCACCAGGCGAGCTCATCCTGGCGGTTGCCCATGACGATGATCGGCATGGGGCGATCGGAAGCCTCGAACGCCTTGGCGGCGCCGTAGCCATCGCCACCCTGGCCAACGACGGCATCGACCTGAGGCAGCGATGGCAGGATCGTCGCCACTTCTTTCTGCGTCGTCGTGCCTGTCCATTGGCCGAACACCGACCCGACGATCTTGATATCCGGATATTTCTTTATCGCCTCATGGATGCCGTCACTGATATCCTTGTCGGTCGAATCCCCGGCCATGCCGCGGATTTCGAGGATGTTGCCTTTGCTGTTCAGCTTCTTGGCGACGAATTCGACTTCCTGGGCCCCGTAGGACGCCCAATCATAATTCACGACATAGGCACAGGGCTCGGTGACGATGCCGGCAAAGGCGACGACGACAATGCCTGCGTCGCAAGCATCCTTTACGACACCGTTCAACGCGGTATCCGAACCGGCGAGCAGCACGATCGCGTCATACCCTTCAAGTATCATATTCTGAATCTGACCCGCCTGTTCGGTTACATTGCCGCTGGCGCTAACGACCGTCGCACCCGAGATAATTCCGTCCTTTATGGCCTGGGCAGTCACCTCTTCCCAGCTCTTGACCATCACCTGTCGGAACGAATTCCCCGCGAACGAATTGCTGAATGCTATCTTCTTGCCACTGGTATCCCCAGCCGCATGGGCCGGCATCGACATTGGCAGGCTGATTGCCGCTACGGACAACAGCATGGCCGACATATGCATTCTCATGGATGGAATTCCGAAAATTTTCATCTCAATACCTCCCTTGCGCTGTCTTCAGTCACTCCCACGACGACGATCACGCCAACAGCTATAGCAACAAATACACTACCATGGTAATATGTCAATTCGATTTCACGGCTTCGCGAGAACAGATATTGCTTTGCGAATTCGAACAGATATTATGGCGCATGAGCAAGGCGGGCATTTTGGCAAAACCATCGAACAGTCTGACCGATCAATTGTCATCGATCGATCCGAAGTTGCCCGTGGGCGCGCAGGTCTACAGCTCGATCCGGGATTCCATCCTCAACCTTCGTCTCGAGCCGAAGCAAGCGCTGAGCGAAAAGGAGCTCTCGCTCAGACTGGGCGTGAGCCGGACGCCGGTTCGCGAGGCGCTGATCAAACTCTCGGAAGATGGCCTTGTCGACGTCTTTCCCCAGCGAGGGACCTTCGTGGCGCCGGTACGCATGAAGGAAGTCCTAGAAGCTCAGTTCATTCGCGAGGCACTGGAAGTGGCCGTCGTGGGACGGGTGGCGGAGCACGCCAATGAGGTGCTCGTGCAGCGCCTCAGGGAAAACCTCAAGCGTCAGAAACTGGCGCTCGACCAGTCCCTGCCGGATAATTTTCTCATCGAGGACGAAGCCTTCCACTACGCGCTTTGCGAATTTGCGGATTTGCCCCGCGGCTGGAAAGTTATTCAGAATGTCAAGGGACAAATGGACCGGGTGAGAGTCCTGAGCCTGCCCGATCCAGGGCATGTCGCAGGCCTCTATCTGCAGCACGTGCAGATCGTCGACGCCATAGAAGCGCGCGATGCCGAAGTCGCGCGCCTGCATATGCGCCGGCATCTGCAGCAGGTTTTCCACACCATCACCTCGTTGCTGCGCGATAAACCCCAGCTTTTCGATTGAGCCTCAATGGCAACCGGACTGATGGCCTCACACGACGTTCAAGCGCCGTTGACAATGACATACTACCATATTACGCGGGTTGTCCGGAAGCGGCAGTGAGGATGGAGATCGCGTGAGCACAGGTGAAGGATTCTTGCATGCGGACCGGCTTTTTCCGGCCGACCCGTCGACACGTTCGATCGCCCGTGGCCTCTATGATGCCGTGAGCGAGCTGCCCATCGTCAGCCCGCACGGACACACCGAGCCGGTTTGGTTCGCGGAAGACCAGCCGTTTACCGACGCGGCTTCGCTGCTGGTCGTTCCCGATCACTATCTGTTTCGCATGCTGTTCAGTACCGGCGTCAGCCATGACGATCTCGGCGTGCCGCGACTGGACGGCGGGCCGGTAGCCAATGGCCGCGATATCTGGAAGACCTTCGCGACTCACTATCACCGCTTTCGTGGCACACCCTCCAATCTCTGGGTCGATCACGCAATGTCAGTTGTGCTCGGCTGTCCCGAGCCACTCACCGCAGGGAATGCCGACGAACTCTACCAACATATCAACCAGCAACTTGCGCGCCCGGAATTCCGCCCCCGCGCTTTTCTGGACCGCTTCAAAATCGAAACCATCGCCACGACCGACGGGGCGCTCGATCCACTCGTCCACCATCGGAAACTCGCCGGCGATGGCTGGATCGGGCGAGTGCGCTCCACCTATCGCCCGGATGCGGTGACCGACCCGGAAACAGAAGGCTTTGCCGACAATCTGAGACTTTTCGGAGAGATGACTGGAGCCGACACGTCGCAATGGGACGGTATGATCGAGGCGCATCGCATCCGTCGGGCCGAATTCAGGCGCTATGGCGCGACCGCGACAGACCACGGTGTCCCGAGCGCGGTGACGGCCAATCTGCCGTTGGTCGAAAAACAGCGATTGCTGGATGGCGCATGGACGGGAACGCTGACCGCCAGTGAGGCAGAGCTGTTCCGTGGCCAGATGTTGACCGAGATGGCGGGGCTTTCGGCGCAGGACGGCATGGTCATGCAGATCCATGCCGGCGTACGGCGCAACAGCGATGCCGCCCTCTTCCGGTCGCGCGGCGCCAATAAGGGCGCGGACATTCCGCTCAGGACAAATTGGGTCGATGGGCTGCAGCCGCTTCTGGATAAATATGGCCATGCGCCTGACCTGCGCATCGTCGTCTTCACCGTCGATGAAACGACCTATGCGCGCGAACTCGCTCCGATGGCGGGCCATTGGCCCTGCCTGATGATCGGTCCGCCCTGGTGGTTTCACGACAGTCCGCACGGAATTCGCCGCTATCTCGATCAGGTCGTCGAAACCGCCGGTTTTTACAATCTGGCGGGTTTCAATGATGACACGCGAGCGCTATTGTCGATCCCTGCGCGGCACGATGTCTGGCGTCGCGAAGTGTGCGGCTTCCTGGCTGGACTTGTCGCCGATCACCGCCTGTCCCGCACCGACGCAGAGGAAATTTGCATTTATCTGAGTTATACATCGGCAAAGCAGGCCTATCGCTTCAGCAGTTGAGCCAAACCCGCGGAGCGCAATGCGCAGCGGTTATGTCCGCATTCTCACGACCGAATGATATGAGCGCAGCATGAGTATGAACCGCGCGGAAATGTATGATCTTTCCATTTTTCTCGTGATCGTGCAGCATCGCAGTTTTCGCAAGGCTGCCGATCAGCTGGGCGTGAGCGCGTCAGCGCTCAGCCATCGGATCAAGGCGCTGGAGGGCCGGCTCGGCGTTCGACTGCTGAACCGGACGAGCCGCAGCGTCGCGCCGACTGCCGCCGGACGTGCCCTGGCCGAAAAAATCGCGGCCGGCCTCGACCTCATCAATTCCGGGCTTGAGGAATTGCATGGTTACCACCTGGGTGCCATCGGCAGCGTGCGGATCAATGTGCTGCGGGATGCGGTCTCGCTACTGCTGAAGCCGGCCTTGCCTGTCTTCTTGCAGCGTTTTCCCAACATCGAGCTGGAAGTGGCGGTGGACGACCACTTCGTCGATGTCACAGCGGAAGGCTTTGATGCCGGCCTGAGATATGGCGGGACCATTCCCGAGGACATGATTGCCGTGCCGCTGACCCCGCCGCTCAAATGGGTGACGATCGGTGCGCCGGGTTATTTCGAACGCTTCGGCAGGCCGCAAGCGCCGCCGGACCTCGTGTCCCATCATTGCATCCGCATTCGAACGGGGCGCGGACAGATTTACAAATGGGAACTCGAGCGTGGCGAGGAGCGGCACGAGATCGATGTTCCCGGTACGCTGATATCGGGAGAATCGGCACTGGCAATCGATGCCGCCATGGATGGCGTTGGTCTTTTCTACTGCCTGGAAATGCTGGCAAGGCCTCACGTTGCGGCAGGCAGGCTTGAGTTGGCTCTTCCTGAATGGTCATCACTCGGCCCGCCGCTTGCGATGTATTATTCCAGCCGGAGGCAACTTCCCTTCGGTCTCAGCGCCCTGATACAGGTCATTCGCGAACAAAGTCCGCTGGGATGATCCGTCCATTTCGGATTGATATCGATATTCGATCGATGATCTCGGCTCACTGATTCATTGATCGACCATCCATTGATTCATTGATCCCGGATGACTAGTCAACGGCATATTCAATCGTGACTTCCCCAGATGGCGGAAGCAGGAACATTGCGAGGCATCCCGTGTACGTAGCCAATTCAAACAGATATGACGCTTTCGACTATCGCCGGTGTGGGCGTGCGGGGCTGAAACTGCCGCCGGTATCGCTGGGCCTTTGGCAAAATTTCGGCGGTGAGGATGTGTTCGAGACCGGCCGCCAGGTTATCCGGCGCGCATTCGACCGGGGCGTTACCCATTTCGACCTGGCGAACAATTATGGACCTCCATACGGTTCGGCCGAAGAGAATTTCGGCATTGTCCTGAAGAAGGATTTCGCCAGCCACCGCGATGAGATGATCATTTCGTCAAAGGCCGGCTGGGACATGTGGCCCGGCCCCTATGGCCGCGGCGGCTCGCGCAAACATCTCATCGCCTCGCTCGATCAGAGCCTGAAGCGGATGGGTGTCGAGTATGTCGATATCTTCTATTCGCACCGCCCGACGCAGGATGTTCCACTGGAGGAAACCATGGGCGCGCTTGCCCAGCTGGTCCGGCAGGGCAAGGCCCTCTACGTAGGCATATCTTCCTATGGACCCGAGCGGACGCGTGAAGCCGAGCGCATCCTGCGGGCGGAGGGCATTCCGCTTCTGATCCACCAGCCCTCCTATTCGATGCTCAACCGTTGGATCGAGGACGGGCTGCTCGATACGCTGGACGAACTCGGCACCGGCTGCATCGCCTTCTCGCCGTTGGCCCAAGGCCTGTTGACGTCGAAATATCTCAACGGCGTGCCGGAGGATGCCCGCGCCGCCCGCGGCGGTTCGTTCAGCACCGGCCTGCTGACCGAGGAAAATCTGACTCGCGTCCGCGCCCTCAATGCCATGGCGCTACAACGCGGCCAGACGCTCGCACAGATGGCAATCGCCTGGACATTGCGCGATCCGCGTGTGACCTCCGCGTTGATCGGCGCACGCACCATCGGCCAGTTGGATGACTCGCTCGACGCGGTGAAGAACTTGGAGTTCAGCCCGGAGGAACTGGTCAAGATCAACACGCTCGCAACCGACGGCGGCATCGATCTCTGGCGGGCGCAATCCCGGCAGGTCTGATGGGGACGATATTGCCAAACCGTGCGCGCACCCCAGGCACTTAGTGCGCGCACATAGTCCAGTCAGGCGAGCAGGTAGGGCCTCGCCCGGCGCCGGTGGCGACGATTCCAATATCAAGCAATGTCCGGACGCGCACCGTGCCGGAGCATAACAACGAGGAGAACTTTATGTCGAATTCACCACTGGTCATTCCCGATCTCGCCGGCAAGGCGGTGCTGATCATGGGCGCCTCAACAGGCATCGGCGCAGCCCTCGCCCTCGCCTTTGCCGCCCAGGGCGCGATGGTCGGCCTGCACTACAATTCCAGCGCAGTGGAGGCGCAGAAGATTGCAAGCGAGATCGAAGCCGGCGGCGGAAAGGTGGCGCTTTTCCGTGGTGACGCGACGAAGTCCCCCGAGATGGTCCGCGTCGTCGATGAGGCAATCAAGGCATTTGGTAAACTCGATGGCCTGATCAATAACGCCGGCGGCATGGTCAAGAGAGTCGCCTATCAGGATATCACCGACGCGACATATGACGAGGTCATGGACCTCAACGCCCGTTCCGTGATCGCCACCTCCGCCGCGGCCATTCCGCATCTGAAGCAGCAGGGCGGCTTCATCATCAACACGACCTCGATCGCGGCGCGCAACGGTGCCGGGGGCGGTGCGGGGCTCTATGGTTCGGCCAAGGCGTTCGTTTCCAACGTCACCCGCGGCATGTCCAAGGAACTGATACCTTTCGACATACGGGTCAATGCCGTGGCGCCGGGCGTGATTGCCACGCCTTTCCACGAGCGCTATTCGACCAAGCCGCAGCTTGACGCGATGCTGGCGACAATTCCGCAAGGCCGCCTGGGCGTGGCCGAGGATTGCGTCGGCGCTTATCTGTTCCTGGCCTCCAAGGCACTGTCCGGCTACATGATCGGCCAGGTTCTGGAAGTCAATGGCGGCCAGTTGATGCCCTAGTGGCGACTGCCGAATCGCGCGGTTTGCGTTCATCGCAAACCGCGACCCATGGCTGAACGGAATGATTCTGCCGGCAAGAATTTTGGTTGGGATCAAGGCTTTTGCCACGCGTCGTACCAACCTCCGGGTGCCCATCGGTCGCCATCAGATTTTCGCTACAAATGTGCGGGTTGATGCTTTCTGGCCGTTTCGCCGGATTTGAACCTGACGCTTGCCGCTTCTCTTTCTGACAGTCGCCATTGCCGTCCCATTGTGACTGCAGCGCCCAACGACCGAAAGACCGTTTGGGACGTATCTCCCAAACCCGGCCAACGCATCAATAACGTCCAATGAAAACTGGAGCGGGCGAAGGGATTCGAACCCTCGACCCCGACCTTGGCAAGGTCGTGCTCTACCACTGAGCTACACCCGCTCATCAATCACCTGTCCATTGTGGTTGCTGGACCGTGATGTCGTCCCCTTCCGGCGGCGACGGGGGCTATATGGCCCAAGCCATTTTGAAATGCAACAGGGAAATGACAAATTTGGCCAGAAATTTCCCGGATTTCCGCTAATTGTCTGATTTATAACAATTTTCTTAATTCTCAGCTCTGCGGAATCCGATTGCAGCGGCCATCGAACCGTTCTATCAGTCGGTCCGTTGGCGCGTAGAGGAGATGGCGAGTATGAGCGAAGCACCGGCTAGAACCCCAGTTGATCTTTTCCAGTTTCTGGATAGCCTCGGCATCGTCCACAAAACCCTCGATCATCAACCGGTGTTCACTGTGGCCGAATCGGCAGCGCTTCGCGATGCGATTCCCGGCGGCCATACGAAAAACCTTTTCCTCAAGGACAAGAAAGATCAGTTTTTCCTGCTGACGGTCGACGAAAACGCCACCGTTGACCTGAAGACCGTGCACACGCTGGTCGGTGGCGCCTCGAAATTCTCGTTCGGCAAGCCGGAGAAACTGATGGAATACCTGGGCGTTATTCCGGGAGCAGTGACGGCGTTCGGCGTTCTCAACGACGTTGGGCAAAACGTCACCATTGTGCTCGACGAAGAATTGATGAAAAATGATATCATCAACTGCCATCCGCTTTCCAATGACGCAACGACATCCATCGGAAGAGACGATCTGATCCGCTTCGTGGAGGCCACGGGGCATAAGGCAAATGTCTTGAAAGTGACGACCTGAGGCACGACATTGGGGCGAATAAATTTGGAGTTATTGAAACATGACGGGCTATAGCAATCCATCGAGCGGCCAGATGTCAGGGTCAGCACTGAACGGCGCGGCACCTGCCGGCCTGGTAAAGGATACGACGACCGCGAGCTTCCAGCGTGACGTCATGGAAGAATCGCTGAAACAGCCGGTTCTGGTGGATTTCTGGGCGCCCTGGTGCGGCCCCTGCAAGCAGCTGACGCCGGTGATCGAGAAGGTCGTTGCCGAGGGCGCCGGTCGGGTCAAGCTCGTCAAGATGAACATCGACGATCACCCGTCGATCCCGGGCCAGCTCGGCATCCAGTCGATCCCGGCCGTGATCGCCTTTGTTGGCGGCAGACCGGTGGATGGCTTCATGGGCGCTGTGCCCGAAAGCCAGATACGCGCATTCATCGACAAGATTGCCGGCCCCGGCGGCGCGGAAGCCGATGAGGCTGCCGAAATAGAATCGCTGCTGGGCGACGCGGAAGCGACACTGACGGCGGGAGATGTGGCCGCCGCTGCCGATATGTACGGCGCGGTCCTGCAGGCAGAACCTGAGAATGTCCGCGCACTGGCCGGCATGGCAAATTGCATGGTGACTGCCGGCCAATGGGAACGCGCCCGCGACCTGATCGCCAGCCTGCCCGAAGAACTGAAGAACGACCCGGCGCTGACGGCACTCTCCGCCAGGATCGCCCAGATCGAAGAAGCCCGCAGACTTGGCGACCCTCGCGCGCTGGAGCATGAGCTTGCGCTCAACCCCGATCATCACGAAGCACGCGTCAAGCTCGCCAAGATCCTCAATGTCGAAGGCGAACGGGATGGCGCCGCCGACCACCTGCTCTACATCATGAAACGCGACCGCGCCTGGGATGACGACGGCGCACGCAAGCAGCTCGTGCAGTTTCTCGATATCTGGGGTTTCAAGGATCCGGCGAGCGTCGCTGCCCGGCGCAAGATGTCGTCCATCCTGTTTTCTTGACGAGGATATGCACGGGAACATGGAGAAATCGCGATGCACGTTGGAAATGCCCGATATCTGACCGAAGCCGACCTCCCGGAAAACATCGCGGTGTTTCCGCTTTCCGGCGTGTTGCTGCTTTCCGGCGGTCATCTGCCGCTGAACATCTTTGAGCCGCGCTACCTTTCGCTGATCGACGATGCCTTCAAGGGCAATCGCCTGATCGGTGTCATCCAGCCCGCGCTTACGGAAACCGATGAGAGCCCGCAAGGCACGCCTGAGCTTTGCAAGGTCGGCACGATCGGTCGAATCACCACGTTCGGCGAAACCGGCGATGGCCGCTACGTCATCGACGTCAGCGGCATCTGCCGTTTCCGCATCAAGGACGAGATGCCGCCGCACCACGCCTATCGCCGCTTCCATATCGCGCCATTCATAGCCGACCTGACCGAACCGGAGGATGACCCCTCCGTCGACCGGGAAGCCCTGCTCCGTGCGTTCCGCAGCTATCTCGATCTTCACAAGCTGGAGGTTGACTGGGACGCGGTCACCAAGACCTCGAACCGCACACTGGTCAATTCTTTGTCAATGATGGCACCATTCGGCGCGCGCGAAAAGCAGGCGCTGCTGGAAGCCCTGGATTTGAAGACCCGCGCCGAAACACTGGTGGCCATGACCGAGATGGTGCTCGCCCGCAGCTTCGGCGACGCGGCCAAGACGCTGCAGTAGGCGCCGTCATGGATGAAAACATCTCGAAGCCCGACCCGAAAATGCTGGAATTGCTGGTTTGTCCCGTGAGCAAGGGCCGACTGGTGTTCGACCGAGAGAAGAATGAGCTGGTCTCCGAAAAGGCCAAGCTTGCCTATCCGATCCGCGATGGCATCCCCATCATGCTGGAATCGGAAGCACGCCGGATCGAGAACTGATACGGCGGCCGCGTGCTGCGTGCTGCGTGCTCCCTGGCAGAACATTGAAGCTGATCTTACAGCGCCGTCGCCTCAGACCCAAAGAAAATTAACCAGGGCGCATAGTGCCCGCACCGCACCGCACCGCACGGCGGGTCGGTCCGCTACGTCCTCGCCGTGGTTAGGCATGCGCCGCCACCGCTGTTTGCGGTCCGCGACCTTAGACGGTTTCGAGCGCATGCGTGTCGGGCGTGCCCGGCCCCGTGCAGAATCTCAGATGCCGTTCATTCGACGGATCGCGGTCGAACTCAGGATCGACCGCGGGCCGTGGATAAAGGTCCATGCCGGAGCCCTTGCCTTGCCGAGCGTCCTGGCGTCGTGTTCATCGATACGCGCATAATCGAATGTCTTGGCCATGACCGAGGACAGGAACGACAGTGTCGCGCCCGGCCGGTCGACCACGGCGATCGGGAAGGTCCGGGCGATCTTCTGCCAGTCCTGCCAGCGGTGGAAATCTCTGAGATTGTCCGCGCCCATGATCCAGACGAAGCGGACGCGCTTGTTGCGTGCCCTGATGCGCTCCAGGACCTGCGCGGTATAGGTCGAGCCGAGCGTCTTCTCAAAGGCGGTGACGCGTATCCGGGGATCGTCGGCGATCTCCTCTGAAAGAGCGATACGTTTGGCCAGCGGCGCGAGATAACGGTTTGATTTCAGCGGATTGCCGGGCGTCACCATCCACCAGAGCTGATCGAGGCCCAGGCTGCGGATGGCGATCTTGGCGACCAGCCGGTGCCCTTCATGCGGAGGATTGAACGACCCGCCGAAGAGACCGACGAGCATGCCGTCCTCGACATGCGGCATGCTGAGATATTGACGCGCGATCCCCTCCCCTGGCAGCACGGAACCTACGGCCTTATCTGGCCGCTGCCGCGGACCCTGTATTTGAACGAGGTGAGTTGTTCGACGCCAACCGGGCCGCGCGCATGCATCTTGCCGGTGGCGATGCCGATCTCGGCGCCCATGCCGAATTCGCCACCATCGGCAAACTGCGTCGAGGCATTGTGAATCAGGATGGCGGAATCGATCTCGTTGAAGAACCGCTCGACCGTTGCCAGGTCTTCCGAGATGATCGCCTCCGTGTGGTGCGAGGAATAGCGGTTGATATGCGCGATCGCCCCGCCGACGCCGTCCACGATTGCCACCGAAATGATCGCGTCGAGATATTCGGTCGACCAGTCCTCATCCACAGCCGGCTTGAACCCGGGGAAGACTTTCTGCACGGTGGCGGACGCCCGGATTTCACAGCCGGCTTCCGTCAGCGCTTCCAGAAGCGGCATCAGATGCGTGCCGATCGCGGCGCCATCGACCAGCAGCGTCTCGGCCGCGCCGCAGACGCCGGTTCGGCGCATCTTGGCGTTGACGACGATCCCTTTTGCCATATCAAGGTCGGATGATGCATCGACGTAGATGTGGCATAGGCCTTCGAGATGGGCGAAAACCGGCACGCGGGCATCGGCCTGTACCCGCGCGACCAGGCTCTTGCCGCCGCGCGGCACGATCACGTCGATCGCCCCATTCAGACCCGTGAGCATCGCCCCGACCGCAGCGCGATCCGTGGTCGGCACCACCTGGATGGCATGTTCGGGCAGACCGGCATCCTTCAAACCCTTGACCAGGCATTTGTGAATCGCGGACGAAGAATGCGCAGAATCCGAGCCGCCGCGCAGGATCACCGCGTTGCCGGCCTTGAGGCAGAGCGCGCCTGCATCCGCCGTCACATTCGGACGGCTCTCATAAATAACGCCGATGACCCCGAGCGGCGTGCGCACCCGCTCGATATGCAGGCCGTTCGGCCGGTCCCATTCGGCGATCACTTCGCCGACCGGATCCTTGAGCTCGGCGATCGTGCGGATGCCGTCGGCGATGCCGCGAATGCGCGACTCGTTCAGCGTCAACCGGTCTACGAGAGACGGCGCCATCTCGCTGGCGCGGGCATTTTCAAGGTCGATGGCATTGGCTATGAGGATCTCGTCCATGCGGGCGACGATCTCGGCAGCCATGGATACCAGGGCTGCGTGCTTGCGCTCGGCTGAAGCGATGGAGAGCGGCTGGCTGGTGGCGCGGGCCCGCGCGCCAATCTCGAGCATCAGCGCCTCGATATCATCCTTCACAACATCAAGCATCGGCCTTTTCCTTGTGCCCGGTCTGCGCGTTCTTCGTCATCGTCATCACCAGATCGTCGCGATGTATCATCGCAGCCCTGCCGGAATAACCGAGGATATCAGCGATCTCGATACTCTTCTTGCCGACGATCTGCCTGGCCTCCTGCGCGTCATAACCGGCAAGCCCGCGCGCGATTTCCTGCCCGTTGAGCGACAGGATCGCCACGGTATCGCCGCGCAGGAAATCACCTTCCACCGAGCGTACACCTGCCGGCAGCAGGCTCTTGCCGGAATGCAGTGCGCGTTCAGCACCCTCATCGACCATCAGCCGTCCGCCGGGCAGAAGCTGTCCGGCGATCCAGGTCTTGCGGGCGGTGACCGGTTCGGCCGAGGGCGCAAACCAGCTATGACGGACGCCATCGATGATCGACTGCAGCGGATGGTCGACCTTGCCCGACGCGATGATCATTGCGCAACCTGCTGACGTGGCGATCTTGCCCGCATCGATCTTGGTGCGCATTCCGCCGCGCGACAACTCGGAAGCAGCGCCGCCGGCCATGGCTTCGATTTCCGGGGTTATAACCGGGATGAACTCGAGAAATTGTGCATTGGGATCGACATGCGGCGGCGCGGTATAGAGCCCGTCGATATCCGACAGCAGCACCAGCAGGTCGGCGCCGACCATGGTGGCGACGCGCGCCGCAAGCCGGTCATTGTCGCCATAGCGGATTTCCGTGGTGGCGACCGTGTCGTTCTCGTTGATGACTGGCACGGCCTTCAGTTTCATCAGCTGCGAAATCGTCGCCCGCGCATTGAGATAGCGTCTCCGCTCCTCCGTATCGCCGAGCGTCAGGAGGATCTGACCGGCAACGATCTCGTGACGGGAGAGACTTTCAGACCAGGCCCGCGCCAAGGCTATCTGGCCGACGGCCGCCGCCGCCTGGCTTTCCTCGAGCTTCAGCGCCCCGGCCGGCAGGTCGAGCACGCTTCGGCCCATGGCAATCGCACCCGACGACACGACCAGCACTTCGACGCCCCTCGACGTCAGCGCGGCGATATCCTCGCACATCGCATCAAGCCAGTTCTTTTTCAGTCCCGCCCTGCGATCGACGAGCAGCGCCGAACCGATCTTGATGACGACCCGCCGGCATGCCGAGAGCGCGCCGCTTCTATTCGTCGTCATCATCCCACTCATCGTCATCATCGTCGCCCATCGGCGCCATCTTGGTCTTGAACTTGAAGTCGATGGCGCTATCCGCCTTCGGCAGATTGGGGTCTTCAGCCTTGCTGGCTTCGATAATGCCGGCGAGCTGGCGCAACACGTCCTGCATGCCGGCGCCGGTGACAGCCGAGATCACGAAGGGAGTCTGTCCGCAGGCACGCTTCAGCGACGCCTTTTTCCTCTTCAGCGTATTGGCATCGATCGTATCGACCTGCGACAAGGCGACAATCTCGATCTTGTTTTCGAGACCCGCACCGTAGGCATCGAGTTCCGCGCGCACGGTTTTATAGGCCTTGCCGGCATTCTCTTCCTGCGCCGAAATCAGGTGCAGCAACACGCGCGTGCGCTCGACATGGCCGAGAAAGCGGTCGCCGAGGCCGATGCCCTCATGCGCGCCCTCGATCAGGCCGGGAATGTCGGCGAGCACATATTCCTTGCCGTCGACGGTGGCGACGCCGAGATTGGGATGCAGCGTCGTGAACGGATAATTGGCGATCTTCGGCCGCGCCCGCGTGCAGGTCGCGAGAAAGGTGGATTTACCGGCATTCGGCAATCCGACGAGCCCGGCATCTGCGATCAGCTTCAGCCGCAGCCAGAGGGTCTTTTCCTCACCCACCTGCCCCGGATTGGCCCAATCGGGCGCCTGGTTTGTCGAGCTTCGGAAATAGGCATTGCCGAAGCCGCCGTTGCCGCCCTTGGCGATGCGGTACTTCTGGCCGACCTCGGTCATGTCGCAGATCAGCGTCTCGCCATCTTCCTCGAACACCTGCGTACCAGCCGGCACTTTCAGTGTGACGCTGTTGCCCTTGGCGCCATGCCGGTTGCGGCCCATGCCGTGCACGCCGGTGTCGGCCTTGAAATGCTGCTGGTAGCGGTAATCGATCAGCGTGTTCAGGCCATTGACGGCCTCCACCCAGATGTCGCCGCCACGGCCGCCGTCGCCGCCGTCCGGACCGCCGAATTCGATGAACTTCTCGCGCCGGAAGGACACTGATCCCGCGCCGCCATCGCCCGCTTTAATATAGACTTTGGTCTGGTCGAGAAATTTCATCTGTTCGTTACGCTTCCTGTTGTATCTTGCCAATTCCCGGCGAGCGTGTTCGATATAGCGGCTAACCGGGAAAGGTCAAAGAATATCATGAAATTTGTGAGCTTTAACATCCAATATGGGGTTGGATTGGATGGGGTTTATGATCCGAAGCGCATAGCGAATGCAGTCAAGGGTGCCGATATCGTCGCTTTCCAGGAGGTTTCCCGCAATCTCCCCAAAAATAGTCAGGCTGATCTTCCGGCTGTTTTCTCCGACCTTATGCCTGATTATTTCCCGGCTTTCGGCCCGGGAACCGACACCGATGCCGGCTCCGAAATCATCAATGGCACGGCCCGCATCCGCCGCATGCAATTCGGCAACATGATCCTGTCGCGCTATCCCATTCTTGCCATCCGCAATCTTCTACTGCCCCGCACCCGTACCTATGACAAGCTCAACATCCAGCGCTCGGCACTGGAGGCACTGATCGCGACGCCATCGGGCCCGATCCGCGTTTATTCCGTCCATCTCGATCATCGCCATCCCGGTGAACGCATAAGCCAGATTGCGTTTCTGAAGGATCGCGCCACACTTTATGGCGTGGAAGGCGGCGCGGTCACCGGCGGCGGCGAACTCGGCTTCGCTGATATACCGCATACCGATGATTACGTGATCATGGGCGATTTCAACATGCTGCCGGAAAGCCCGGAATATATCGCCATGGTCGGCGCCAGCGACGTCTATTATGGCCGCACCCCGCGCGCGACGGATCCGACAGATTCGCTTTCCTGCCTCGGCAGCCGAGTGGCCGGCGACTTCACCTGGGAAGAGCCGGGCAAGCCCGAGATCCGCCAATATCTCGACTACTGCTTCGTCAGCGGATCGATGGTCGGGCGGCTTGGAAATGGCTGGGTCGACCAGGACTGCATCGCCTCCGACCACAAGCCTATATGGGTGGAGGTGGAATGACGAAGAAATCAAATATCGGGCTGCATATTTTTCCAAGCGCTTCCTGTGGTAGCAGATTCCTCTTGCGAGTCTGAAATTTCGGTATAGATTTATGGTTGAGATCGAGCGCGGCGGGGGAAATCATGCCCGACATCGAGAGTCTCACCACGACAGACAGCAGATTGCATCACGACCCGCGCCCCTCCGATCCGGCCGGACCAGGGATGCGCGACAGACTGCGCGATGCGCGTGCGAAATTCATACTGTATTTTCCACGCGTGGTACTGGGTCTGTGGCTCGCGCTGCTGCTGCCGACGCTGCTGTACTTCGTGATCCTCTCGTTCAGCGCCTATCAGTTTCATATCGCCGTCAAAAGCGTCAATTCCACGGACGACAGGCCGATATCCATATCGGAGATACTGGATCTCAAGCTGCAATCGCAATCGATCCAGGAGGACATCACTGCGCGGAACGCCCTGCGAGCGTACCTGATCGAGACGGTCGACAGCAGCAACAAGTTGATCTCCAGGAGCTATATAGATCTGCGGAACACTTATGAAGGCTGCCGTCAGGACATCGGCCGCATACTCCAGAAATCCCGCGACAAGGGTATCGATTGGAAAGTCGCCAAATGCGATGTGTCGAATCCGTTTGGCTGGAAGGACCAGATACCTGAACAGGACAGGACGGAAATCGAGGGCATATCGCAGCGCTATACGCTGCAATCGGCGGCAATATTGAAGGACATCTCGTTTTTTACCAACCAGCTCTTGAGCAATCTGGCCGCAAAGAAGGATCTCGATCTGGAAATCGAGGACGCCATCCAAAAAAAGGCGATACTCTTCAATTCCAGCAAGATCAAATATGTCTATGACTTCATCGCCTCGGCGGATTTTTTCGATCCCACACGCATAGCGCTGCCGTTTTTCTATCTTATCCCGAATTTTCTGATCATGCCGACCGATACGCTTGTGCTGATCATCGTCATCTCGATGGGCACGCTCGGAGGAGCAATCCAGATCGCGCGGAATTTCCTTTCCCCTGAAGATCTGTCGAATATCGACACCTATCGGATCCGCTACAGGTACATGTTCTTCCAGCCCTTCCTGGGATCGATCACCGCGCTTGCTATTTTCATATTGTTCAAGGCCGGTGTGCTGATCGCATCGACCAATACCAACGGCAACGACGCGGCCGCATTGAACCCGTTCTTCGTATCTTTTCTCGGCATCGTGTCCGGATTGATGGCCAATCTTGCGCTCGATACCATCATCAAGGTTGGCGAAAACTGGTTCAAGTCCGGAGGGTCCAACAACAAGGCACGCTGGGCCAATAACCTGGAGGCCTCACTCAAATCCGAGGCCGAAAAAGGCGAGAAGCGTAGCGTCGACGACGTCAAGAAGGAGTTGCGGGGATACCTGTCTGTTCCGCCGAAGATTTTGGAAGACTGGATCTCGCAGGCCGAACCGGTCCCATATATTTTCCAGAAGCTGATCGCCGCCTTCTTCCGCAAACATGAGCGGGACCTGTTCACCGACATTCCCTTGCAACCGGAGGCAGGGGCCGTTTAGAGGCCCCTGCCAGATGTTCACGTCGGCATATACCCCCCGAATGTCAGTTCGGTGGTGATCAGCCGGACCATTTCGGCACGCGCCACGCAATAGGCTTCCGCGACCCCGGTGATGTCGAAGCCGAGCTTGCCCTGCAACCGCAACGAGGCGGGGTTATCGGGGATGACTGCGGAATAAAGGGGCTCGCCCATATGCGCGGCGAAGAACCGGGCGACGGCGGCATTGACCGCCTCGGTCATGATCCCCTTGCCCCATTGGCTCTCTTCAAGCCAATAGCCGATATGCCAGCCATCGCGGCCATGCGAGGCTCGCCGCTCGATGGCGACGACACCGATCAGCCGATCGGCAACATTGGAATTGGCCGCCTCCGCCACCGGCGACAGGATGGCGCGGACGCCTCCCAGCGTGATTGCGAACACCCACGCACCCTTTGCAGCATCGGCAAGCCAGCCGAGCCAGTCCTCCGCATCCTCCAGATGGTAGGGTTGCGGAACCTGGGTCAGCATCTTCGAGACCCGGTAATTGGCAAGGGCTGCGGCAATCGCCCCGGCGTCCCTGGCCTCCGGCCGGCGGAGCGTCAGACGCCCCGTCCGGATCAGCGGTTGGGGGCCGAGCGCGCCGACGCTGGCATGTTCAGCCTGCGAAAACGCCTGCGACGGCAGGACATCCGCCAGAAAATCCTTGGAAAGCGCGTTCATCTCGCACCTCCCCAGTTCCTGAGCGAACCCCAGGTCTTGCGATCCAGCCTAAACCATTCGACCGCGACCATGCCGCCAAGCGCCAGGCTCTGCGCCATGCCGGTGCCCTGGAACTGGAAGCCGCATTTCTGCAGCACCCGCCGGGAGCCGATATTCATCACCCGCACGCGGCCGTCGATGAAGTCCGTGTCAAAATGCCGGAAACCGAAATCGATCAGGGTCTGCGCGGCTTCCGTCGCAAAACCCTTGTTCCAATAAGGTTCGCCAAGCCAATAGCCGATCTCGAGCCCGTTTCCGGCCTCCTGCGCCTGCAGCCCGCAGCAGCCGATAAAGTCGCGGGTGTCATTTCGGGTGACGGCATAAACGCATTTGCCCATCGCGCCCGAGGCAACGCGGGCGACGAAATTCTCGGCATCCTTCTGCACATAGGGGTGCGGCATGCGCGACACTTTGGACGCGACATTGATGTTGTTGGCGAGATGGGCAATTGCGTTGGTGTCCGTCATATCCGGGGCGCGCAGGACAAGGCGCTCCGAAACCAGTAACGGACTTGATAACTCCTGCGGCAAGAGCCGCCCTTCGCTCGGAAAGCCGCTTAAGTCTTGGCTTTCCCTCAGTATCTGGCTTTGCATGACTGCCTCCATGGTTGAAACGAAAAGGGAAGATGGGTATTTCCCCATCTTCCCTTTTGATCCTGGAGGTCTTTAGACCTGAAGTGCCAGCCGGGCCGATGAGGGCGCCGGCTGAAAGTAGCGTGCCGGCTTATTCCGCTGCTGCTGCCGTTTTCGGCATGACGGACACGTACACTCGGCCATTGGCTTTGGTACGGTATTCGACATTGCCTTCGACGGTGGCAAAAATCGTGTGGTCGGTTCCGAGGCCGACATTGGCACCGGGATGCCACTGCGTGCCGCGCTGACGCACGATAATGTTGCCGGAAATGACAGCTTCGCCGCCGAACTTCTTGACGCCAAGACGCTTGGAATTGGAATCGCGACCGTTGCGCGATGAACCGCCAGCTTTTTTATGTGCCATTTTAGTTCTCCTTAGTCCTCAGTACCTAGATCAAGCCGCGATTTCGAGAA
This sequence comes from Rhizobium sp., assembly GCA_028290545.1. GTDB lineage: Bacteria > Pseudomonadota > Alphaproteobacteria > Rhizobiales > Rhizobiaceae > Rhizobium_E. Next base: position 96,911 of record JAQGJP010000081.1, read on the forward strand.
TGCGAACTTTGGTGAAATGCTGGCGATGGCCGCGCTTGCGCTTCGAGTTCTGCCGGCGGCGCTTGACGAAAGAAATGGTCTTGCGTGTACGGCCCTGCTCGACAACCTCGGCAGTCACGACGGCACCTTCGACAAAAGGTGCGCCGATCTTGGCGCTGGCGCCTTCGCCAACAACGAGGACTTCCGTGAATTGAATCTTTGCGCCGGCTTCGCCTTCGAGTTTTTCGATGGCGATGACATCGTTGGCAGCAACCTGATACTGCTTTCCGCCGGTCTTGATGACTGCGAACATTTGTTATCCTTTCATGTTCTTTGTACGCGCCTCGTGCCGCAACCTGGAAGGGCTATTGCCGGACGGTCTTTTTGTCAGTCGGTTGGTCTATGGCGGAAAATCCGCCGGTGGATTTTTAGAGAGGGAGATGCCTGCCTTTCGGCAAACAAAACTACCTGCCGAAGATATGAATACCCGCAGCTTTGTTGTTTGCGTGTACGCGAGGGGCGGGAAACTGTCAAGCAAGCCCGCGCGAAGAAAGACGGATTTACCGGCTTTTCTGACTTGCGCTCCGCTTTTTTCGCCGCTATACCGCGCCACGCTCAGGCTGACAAGGATGCTCGCACCCTTTCGATGCCCGACACCGCGGAGAGGTGGCAGAGTGGTTGAATGTACCGCACTCGAAATGCGGCGTACCCGCAAGGGTACCGTGGGTTCAAATCCCACCCTCTCCGCCAAGTTGCATTTGACTCTCCGTCAATTTTCCTCAAGTCATTGGCTTTCTTAGCAAAATCCTGACCGAACTGCCCCAACGCGGGAGTTTGATCGTGAGTAAACCAGAAAAAGTACCAACGCAGGTACAATCTGAGATACATACAGAAGTACAGCCGAAAACGGAAATCATTTCCGTTTCGAAACCGAAAAGCAAGAATCGCCAGTCATCCTTGGGCCGCTACCTGACGCGGAGCCGCAACTCCTATGTCTTTCAGATGCGCCTCCCGAAACGAGGGCGTGAGTCGGGACTGATCCGGCTAACGCTCGGTCCGATGCCATTCCACGAGGCGCGCCGACTTGCGGACGAATTGGCAGGGGTTGCGTGGAAATTGTTGAGGATGATTGAGAAGCGGATGGAAGAAGAAGACGACGAGCCAATAAACCCGGCGCTCCTTCTAGGGGCCGCTGGGGACGAGAACGATCTGCTTTCCGTCAAGTTCATCACGATGCTGATGAAATCCGCTCTCTATGATATCCAGCAACCGGACGTCCCGCCTACGCCGCAAGAGGCGCGCGGCCATGAACTGATCAGACAGCTCATGTCGATTTCCAACGAGCAGAAGGCGAGACATGAAGGCCGACCCCACAACGCGATCATCGCCGACCATGCTGAATTGCTGGCATCAACCTATGCCCAAGACTGGGTTAAGGAACTCAACGGGGAACCGCAGCCTCCCTTCACGAAGATAAAGCCTGTCGCAACCATGCCCGCGCAGCCGCCATCTGTAGAAGAGGCAGTCTCCGCTCCTCTTGCTACGGCAGAGCCTCCCGATCGGATGTCGGAAATGCGACTGGCTGGCGTGGACGAAACAACGCCTGCTCCGATCTTGCCAACTGAGTCTGTCGAGATTGTTGTCCAGAAATTTGAGTCTGCCGGGCAAAACCGCGGCAAAGTCTCCATCAGCCGCGGACTTGAAACGCTTGCCGACAAGGGAGAAGGCGGACTTCCTGATCGGCGTTCGATCAAGCGCCCGGCTTCGGAGCAACCACTATTCAGCGCTGCCGCATCGGAATATCTGGGGAAGCGCGCCAAGAGCAAATCTGCTGATGACAAAGACCTCCGGACCGCAGAGATGCGGCTCAATCTCTTTATCGAACTTGTCGGCGATCATCCTGTGGATACCTATACTGTAGCCGATGTACAGGCATTCATCGATCTGGTGCGGTACTGGCCCGCGAAGGTGAAGGACCGCCTGGAAAATGCCTCCGCTTGGGAAATCATCGAGGACAATCAGGAACTGAAATTTCAGCCGATGGCCCGGAAGACGCTGCAAGACGGCTTCCTTGCCACGATCCGATCGGCTTTGCTTTTTGCAGCGAAGGAGAAGCAGTTCGTCTCGCCCATTCTTGGCGGTCTCTACGAATTCCCCGCGACCGCTCGGCGTGTCGTGCCGGCTGAACCGCTTTCTGCTTCGAAAATCTCCACCATGCTGGCGATGGGCATCAACGGTGGCATGCTCGATGAGGCTATCCTTCCTCTTCTCGCGCTTTTGACCGGGCGCCGCATCGGCCTTCTCGTGCACCTGAAGGGCAAAGATTTCAGACAGAAATTCGACGATATCTGGGTCGCGCAGACCGAGGAAATCGTCAACGTCGGCGGCAACTGGAAACGTGTTCCGATCAAGGGCGAGGCCAGCATGACCTATTTCGTGTTGCATCGTTTTCTGGAGGAAATCGGCTTCATCGACTGGGCAGTGTCGATCGGCGACAACTTCAT
>JAQGJP010000086.1 GCA_028290545.1 Rhizobium sp.
CCGCTTGAAATTAACAGCATCGAAAACTCAGAATTCCCGGCGAGTTGCCCCGCCGGGTTTCACGTGAATCAGTCGATTTAAGGTCTATTCGGCAGCCATGCGAATGCCGGGTGCGGCATCGCGCACCGAACCTTCGACATGGCGTTCGAACTTGGTGAAGTTGGTCACGAACATATCGACCAGCTTGCGAGCCTGGGCGTCATAGGCGGCACCATCGATCCAGGTCGAACGCGGATCGAGGATCCTGGTGCTGACGCCATCGACGGCGACCGGAACCTCGAAGCCGAAATTGGCATCGCGGCGGAAGATTGCCGCATCGAGCTTGCCTGCCAGCGCCGCCGTCAGCAGCGCACGCGTCGCCTTGATCGGCATGCGTGATCCCGTGCCATAGGCGCCGCCGGTCCAGCCGGTGTTGACCAGCCAGCAGGTGACGCCATGCCGGGCGATCAGGTCCTTGAGCAGGTTGCCATATTCGGCCGGGTGACGCGGCATGAACGGCGCGCCGAAACAGGTGGAGAACGTCGCTTCCGGCTCGGTGACACCCTTTTCCGTACCCGCCACCTTGGCGGTGTAGCCCGACAGGAAGTGGTACATCGCCTGATCCGGCGTCAACCGCGCGATCGGCGGCATGACGCCGAAAGCATCGGCCGTCAACATGATGATCGTCTTGGGATGATTGCCAATGCCGCTTTCCGACGCATTCGGAATGAAATGCAGCGGGTAGGCGGCGCGGGTGTTTTCGGTTAGCGAACCGTCATTGAAATCCGGCATGCGGTTGTCGTCGAGCACGACATTTTCCAGCACAGTGCCGAAACGCTGGGTCGTTCCGAAAATCTCCGGCTCCGACTCTCTGGAAAGCTTGATGGTCTTGGCATAGCAGCCGCCTTCGAAGTTGAAGACGCCTTGCTCTCCCCAGCCATGCTCGTCGTCGCCGATCAGCGTGCGGTTCGGATCGGCAGAAAGCGTCGTCTTGCCGGTGCCCGACAGTCCGAAGAACACAGCCGTTTCGCCATCCGCGCCCATGTTGGCCGAGCAATGCATCGGCATGACGCCCCTGGCAGGCAACAGATAGTTCAGAGCCGTGAACACTGACTTCTTCATTTCGCCGGCATAGGACGTGCCGCCAATCAGCACGATGCCATTGGTGAAATCGCAGGCGATCACCGTCTCGGTGCGGGTACCATGGCGGTCGGGATCAGCCTTGAAATCTGGCAGGTCGATGATCGTCAGCTTCGGCACGAAGCTTTCGAGATCTTCCCGCTTCGGGCGAATCAGCAGGTTGCGAATGAACAGCGAGTGCCAGGCAAATTCGGTGATGACACGCGTTGGCAGTGCATTGTCCTTGTCGGCGCCGCCGATCAGATCCTGCACATAGAGAGACTTGCCGGCGGCATGCGCCAGCATATCGGATTTCAGGATGGCGAATTGCTCCGGCGACATCGGACGGTTGTTGTCCCACCAGATCTGGCTATCGGTATTCTCGTCGCGAACGATATGCTTGTCCCGCGGGGAACGGCCGGTGTGCTGGCCGGTGAGCGCCCTCAAAGCGCCATGAGCGGTCAGCACCGCTTCGCCATTGCGCAGGGCGTCTTCATAAAGCGCCGCTTCGGAATAATTATATCGAACCGAAGCCACTCCTGAGAATCCTGCTGCTTCCAAACGCTGATCCGGGTTCGTCATTCCGAGCTCCTCCATGGTGTTTTCCTTTCCCAATGAGATCGCCGATACGGTGAGATAGACACAGGAAAATTTAAAACACAAGCGTCTTAATTACGATTAAGGTAATAGTATCAGTGTATTAATCGATTTAAAAATAAGTCGTATTTTTTAAATCGTTTGAAATTGATTTCATCGCACTGCATTTTCGCCGTTAACCAATCCAGGGATGGAAGCCGCAAAAATCGATCCACTATTCGCTTTGCCACAATTTGTTCCACGTTTATACTCATGCAATCGGCCGTGCCGCATTGCCGGCCCCCGAAACTGGAGATCATTCATGGCGACAATCGCACTGGTTGACGACGACCGGAACATCCTGACATCCGTATCGATCGCACTGGAAGCCGAGGGCTACAAGGTGGAAACCTACACGGATGGTGCTTCAGCGCTGGACGGGCTGCTGCAACGACCGCCACAGCTGGCGATATTCGATATCAAGATGCCGCGCATGGACGGAATGGAACTGCTCCGCCGCCTGCGTCAGAAATCCGATATTCCGGTTATTTTCCTGACATCCAAGGACGAGGAGATCGATGAACTGTTCGGGTTGAAGATGGGCGCCGACGATTTCATCACCAAACCGTTCTCGCAACGGCTGCTGGTCGAACGCGTCAAGGCCGTGATGCGGCGCGTGGCGAGCCGCGAGGCGGCCGCCAATGGCACTGCGCCGGTCAAGCCCGGTGCTGTGCAGACGAAATCGCTCGAACGCGGCCTTCTGGTGATGGACCAGGAGCGCCACACCTGCACCTGGAAGGGCCTGCCGGTGACGCTGACCGTGACGGAATTCCTGATCCTGCATGCGCTGGCGCTGCGTCCCGGCGTGGTCAAGAGCCGCGATGCCCTGATGGATGCCGCCTATGACGAGCAGGTCTATGTCGACGACCGCACGATCGACAGCCACATCAAGCGGCTGCGCAAGAAGTTCAAGATGGCGGATGACGATTTCGACATGATCGAAACCCTTTACGGCGTGGGATACCGGTTCCGGGAAGGCCCGGGCGCCTGAGTGAAATGTCCGGGATGAAGCAGGCAAGCACGGAATGACCGTTGCGAACATCGAGGGCATCAAGAACAGGCAGACGGGCAAGGCGTGGGCACGGCGGCGCTCGCGCGTCGCGCGGAGCCTGATCTATATCCGGCGCCTGCTCGGCCATGCCGTTTTTTCGAGCCTGACGCGGCAGATCCTGTTCTTCAATCTCGTGGCGCTGGTCGTGCTGGTCGGGGGCATTCTCTATCTCAACCAGTTCCGCGAGGGGCTGATCGACGCCAAGGTCGAGAGCCTGCTGACCCAGGGCGAAATCATCGCCGCGGCTGTTTCGGCGTCCGCGCAGGTCGATACCAATTCAATCACCATCGATCCGCAAAAGCTGCTGGAATTGCAGGCCGGACAATCGATCACGCCGGTGCCGAATGACGAGGACCTGGAATTTCCGATCGATCCAGAACGAATCGCCCCGGTCCTGCGGCGATTGATCTCGCCGACCCATACCCGTGCCCGTATTTTCGATCCCGACGCCAATCTCATCCTCGATTCGCGCTTTCTCTATTCGCGCGGCCAGGTGCTGCGGTTCGACCTGCCGCCGGTCAACTCCGAATCGACGCCTTTGAGCGAACGGTTTTCCGCATGGTTCAACCGGGTGCTGCAGCCGTCCAACCTGCCGGTCTACAAGGAAAGCCCCGGCGGCGACGGGCTGATCTATCCCGAAGTCAAGAATGCCCTGACCGGCGTCCGCGGCGCCGTGGTGCGGGTAACCGAGAAGGGCGAACTGATCGTCTCTGTCGCCGTGCCGGTGCAGCGCTTCCGCGCCGTGGTCGGCGTGCTGCTGCTTTCGACCCAGGCCGGCGACATCGACCAGATCGTGCATGGCGAACGGCTGGCCATCATGCGCGTGTTCGGCGTGGCGACCATGGTCAACGTCATCCTGTCGCTGCTGCTTTCGTCGACGATCGCCAATCCGCTGCGCAGGCTGGCGGCGGCGGCGATCCGCGTCCGGCGCGGGGTGAAATCGCGCGAAGAAATTCCGGATTTCTCCTTCCGGCAGGACGAGATCGGCAATCTCTCCTCTGCGATTCGCGAAATGACCAATTCGCTTTATGACCGGATCGCCGCGATCGAGAGTTTCGCGGCCGATGTCAGTCATGAACTCAAAAATCCGCTGACCTCGCTGCGGAGTGCGGTTGAAACCCTGCCGCTGGCAAAAAGCGAGGACTCCAAGAAGAGATTGCTCGACATCATCCAGCATGATGTTCGCAGGCTCGACCGGCTGATTTCGGACATTTCCGATGCCTCCCGGCTTGATGCCGAGCTGGCGCGGTCGGATTCCAAGAAGGTCAATCTCGAAAAGCTGCTGGAGAGCCTCGTGGATATTTCAAGCCAGGTGCGTTCCAAGGGCAAGAAGGTCCCTGTTACGCTGGCTGTCGATCGCAAGAATCTCGGCAAGGGCGGTTTCGTCGTGATCGGCTACGAATCGCGCCTCGGCCAGATCATCACCAACCTGATCGAGAATGCCCGTTCCTTCGTGCCCGACACGGGAGGAACGATCGATGTCCGGCTCCGCAAGGAGCAGGGCAATTGCGTGGTGGAAATCGAGGACAACGGCCCAGGCATCGAAGCCGAGAACATCGACCGGATTTTCGAGCGCTTCTACACTGATCGGCCGAACAGCGAGGATTTCGGCCAGAATTCCGGGCTGGGGCTTTCGATCAGCCGCCAGATCGCCGAGGCGCATGGCGGCACGCTGGAGGCCGAGAATGTCTCTGACGCCGCTGGCAAGCGGCTGGGTGCGCGGTTCATCCTGACCCTGCCGGAGAAGGGCCAAGGCTGATGACGACACTTGTTCATGGAACCGCGGTGGTCATCGGTACGGCGGGCATCATTCTCGTCGGCCCATCCGGTTCGGGCAAATCGGCGATGGCGGTGCGGCTGATGTCCGGCGCGCGGCGCGCGGGACAGTTCTCAGCGCTTCTGAGCGATGATCAGGTTTTTGTCGAAGCGGTTAACGGCCAGATCGTCGCGACCGGGCCAGAGGCGATCAAGGGCTTGATCGAATTGCGTGGTAGCGGTATCGGGCGGCTCTCAACGATCGAACATGCCGTGCTGCATTTCGCTCTGCAGCCTCTGGTCCCTGATTCGGCAACACGAATTCCCCAAGAGAATCAAAGCTGGCCGGTGACGGACGGCCTTTCTTTGCCGTTGCATTTTATCGACAAGGCCGTGAGCGATCCTTTTGGCTGGCTCGCGGCGTTGATACCGGCCTTTCCCGTCGCAGGATCATTTCAACTTTGAAGTAAATCGCTTCAAAAATTGCCTTTGGGACTTGAACTTCCGGCTTTCCTTGCCATGATGGCCGCCGGACAGTGGACGGGGCGCCGGATTTTGGCTAGAGCACCGCGCTATTATCCAGTGATGAGGAGCTGTACCGCGTATGATCGGACTGGTGCTTGTAACGCATGGGCGGCTGGCGGAAGAGTTTCGTTCCGCGCTGGAACATGTGGTCGGCGCGCAAAAAGCCATCGAAACGATCTCTATCGGGCCGGACGACGATATGGATCTCCGGCGTCAGGACATCCTGGATGCTGTCACGGGCACGGATGACGGCAATGGCGTCATCATCCTCACCGACATGTTCGGCGGCACGCCCTCCAATCTCTCGATTTCCGTGATGGCCCGTGGCAACACGGAGGTGATCGCCGGCGTCAACCTGCCGATGCTGATCAAGCTCGCCGGCGTGCGCACCGAAAACAACATGCAGAAGGCGCTGATGGAAGCATCGGACGCCGGACGAAAATACATCTATGTCGCAAGCCGCGTCCTGAGCGGCAAATAGGGAAGGTCGTTCGGAGGGAATGGGGCTGGAAAAAGAACTGCTGATTGTCAATAAACGCGGCCTGCATGCGCGTGCATCGGCAAAATTCGTCCAGACCGTCGAGATCTTCGACGCCGATATCCGGGTCTCCAAGGACGGAATGACGGTCGGCGGCACGTCGATCATGGGTCTGATGATGCTGGCTGCTGGTCCCGGTTCCTCGATCATGGTCTGCGCCACCGGCAAACAGGCCGAGGAAGCACTGAGCACCATCGAGGCCCTGATCGCCGATCGATTCGGCGAAGAGATATGATCCTCTCAATGCTTCGTTAAGTCGGCTCATAAACACATAAAGATTTCTTTATATCATTCTTGCCTTCACGCTTGAAGCCTGATAAAGGGCTCATCATGCCAAATTCCGGCGGATTGTCCGCCGATTTTCACGCGCCGGTGTTCAAACCCCGCGCATATTCAGCTGGAGAACAAGCATGACCGCTGCCAAGGATTATGTGGTTGCCGATATTGCGCTCGCCGATTTCGGCCGCAAGGAAATCACCATCGCAGAAACTGAAATGCCAGGCCTGATGGCCGCGCGCGCCGAATATGGCGACAGGCAGCCGCTCAAGGGCGCCCGGATCACCGGCTCGCTGCACATGACCATCCAGACCGCGGTGCTGATCGAAACACTGGCAGCCCTCGGCGCCGATATCCGCTGGGCGTCGTGCAACATCTTCTCGACGCAGGACCATGCCGCCGCAGCCATTGCAGCTTCGGGCGTTCCGGTTTTCGCCGTCAAGGGTGAAACGCTCGAGGAATACTGGACCTATACCGACCAGATCTTCCAGTGGACGGATGGCGGATTCTCCAACATGATCCTCGACGATGGCGGCGACGCCACCATGTATATCCTGCTCGGCGCACGTGCCGAAGCCGGCGAGGATGTGCTTTCAAACCCGACTTCGGAAGAAGAGGAAGTGCTGATTGCCCAGATCAAGAAGCGGCTCGCTGCCTCGCCGGGCTGGTTCACCAAGCAGCGCGACGCTATCAAGGGCGTGACGGAAGAAACCACCACCGGCGTGCATCGTCTCTACCAGCTTTCCGAAAAGGGCCAGTTGCCCTTCCCGGCCATCAACGTCAACGATTCCGTCACCAAGTCGAAGTTCGACAACAAGTACGGCATTCGGCACTCCCTGCCCGACGGACTGAACCGCGCCACCGACGTTCTCATCGGTGGAAAGGTCGCTTTCGTGGTCGGCTACGGCGACGTGGGCAAGGGCGCGGCAGAGGCACTTCGCGGTCAGGGCGCCCGCGTCATCGTCAGCGAGGTCGACCCGATCAACGCCTTGCAGGCCGCGATGGACGGCTTTCAAGTCGCCCGCCTCGAATCCGTTCTCGCAACGGTCGATATCTTCGTCACCGGCACCGGCAACCAGCACGTCATCACCACCGAGCACCTGCTCGGCATGAAGCACCTCGCCATCGTGGCGAACGTCGGTCACTTCGATGACGAGATCGACATCGCGGGCCTCGAGCGCATCGAGGGTGCGGTGAAGGTCGAGATCATGAAGCAGGTGCACGAGTGGCGCCTGCCCTCCGGCCGTTCTGTGCTGATTCTCTCCGAGGGGCGCTTGATGAACCTCGGCAACTCGACCGGCCTCCCGAGCTTCGTGATGAGCAAC
>JAQGJP010000087.1 GCA_028290545.1 Rhizobium sp.
CGGGAAGCGTTCTGCATCACCAGATCCGACGATCGTTCGGCCACGCTGAAATTCTGGGAGCCGGACCGTGCCGAAGCGCTGGGATATCTGGAAAAGCTGGGTCAGCAGGTCCAATAGCAAGACAATGGACGAGCAGTCGCGCAACGTCACCATCCTGTTCGCTTTGGCCATCATGATCATGCTGATGATGGTGGCTTATTCCAGCCGCTTGCAATAATCCATGCGCATGTGCGGTTCATGGAGCCGGCTCAAGGCCGCGTCCGTTCGCCTTGCGTCTGCGAGGCAACGCCGCACCACTGCGGACACCGGCAGCGGACTGGCAACCGGTCGGTCATCCCGGTTTCCCGCAACCGGCCGCTCCGCCTTCGTCACTCCGGTCCGGCGACCTCCCCTCAGACGAGATCGGCGTTGTTGGAAGCACGTGGCTATCATTTCGCCCGAGGCGAGGTATATGATCCGCATCGATGAATAGACGCCGGAGGCAGACTTGACGGATCATGATGCGAATGTGCAGGACCTCGGCCGCTATCGCCTGCCTCCCAATTTCCGTGGCCGGTCAGCCTTTCAGGTTCAGCTCTGGTGGATCGTCCAGTCGCTGCTGTTCCACACGTCGCCGCAGTTCATGTATGGTTGGCGGCGCTGGCTGCTGAAGCTGTTCGGCGCCAAGATCGGCAACGGCGTCATCATCCGCCCCAGCGTTCGCGTCACCTACCCCTGGAGGCTCGAAATCGGCGACCGCGCCTGGATCGGCGACTTCGTCGAACTTTACACGCTGGACAAGATTACCATCGGCGACGACGCGGTCGTGTCGCAGTTCACCAAGCTGGTCACCGGAACGCACGACTACGAAAAGCCGACCTTCGATATGTCCACCAAGCCCATCGTTGTCGAAAAGCAGGCATGGGTTTCGGCAAATTGCTTCGTTGCGCCCGGTGTCACGGTCAAAAGGGGAGCAGTTGTCCTCGCCTGCAGCCTGGTGACCAAAGACGTGCCGGAACTCATGGTGGTCGCCGGCCAGCCCGCCGTTGTCAAACGACATCGTCTCGCGAAAGCATAGCGGCATCTGCAAACTGCATCGGCAGCGAGATGTCAGTCGACAGGAAAACCGAGGCGTTCCCACAATTTAAAGGAAAAACGGCGCTCCACAAGCCCGGAGATCAGGCTGACGGATACGGCAAGCAGGAAAACGACGGCGCCGATGGCGTAGAGAAACGGTATCAGTATCAGGGAAAGGCGCTCTCGCCTTGTCATCCGAACCGGCTTGCTGGGAATTTTGAAGGTATTGTTCCTGATATAGCCGACCAACTGAGCGTTTATCGCCTCGTCCTCTGCGGATTGACCCTTTGCGGCAACGTCGCTTTCCGGGACCATCTGGCGGTGCATCAGCTAACCTCTCGATATTTGGCAAACAAAGGGTTAGCGCAGAATGCTTACCAAATGATAACCGGCATGTGTTCGGACGTCTCTGCCGATCTTCGACAGCGATGCGAAGAATAGAATGCCGCTCGGGAGGAACCGGAAAGCGCATGGGGGCGTTGGAAGATAATCAGGCGTGGGAGGATGCGTGATGGCTGGTTATACACTGATCTGGATAACCGGGAGCCTGCTGACCGCAGTTTGTTTTTCGATGATCGTGTCGTCGATACGATTCCGCGAAATAGCCTCACCCTGCGCTTTGGCATTGTATGCGTGCTGGCCAGTGGTGGCTTGCGCAACAATTCTGGCAGCGATTGTAATGGCGATCAGAAAAACGGCTGCCATCCTACATTTTCAACCCCGCGTACATTCGGGGGCTCATCGAAATGGCGCACAGGCAGCGTAAGGTCAGATATCACTCGCGGTAGTAGCTCGTATATTTCGAAGCATAGAACTCGGAAGATCCATACGTCTGGTAGAATTTCATTTTATTGGCATCCACCTTGTTGAGAATGACGCCGGCACATTTCGCACTCACAGCCGCGTTGTTGCCCAAGGTCTTCTTGACGACATTCCGGGCAGTCTTTCCCCATTCGACGACAAAGATATAGGCATCCAGCTTGGATGAAATGGCGCGGGCATCGACAACTGGCGCAAGCGGCGGCAAGTCGAAAATGATATAGTCGAATGCCTCGGACACTTGTTCAATGAGCCTGTCCATCGCGTCCGAGGCGAGCAGTTCGGACGAATAGGGAATTCGACGTTTGATCACCGCCGGCAGGAAAGCCAGTTTGGTGTCGGGATTGATCATCAGGATATCGCGCGTCGATGAACTGTCCTCCAGCGCCTCCAGAATCCCGCGAACCGCGTGGCGACCGATTTCACGGGTCGCGCCGGGATTGCGCAGATCAGCGTCAATCAGCAGCACGCGGGAACCCTGGCTGGCGAGCAGTTCGGCAAAATTGATGGAGATCGTTGATTTCCCCTCGCCCGGCAGCACGGAAACCATGCCGATCAACTTTGGACGCTTCTGGGCGGTTAACACGTCTATGGCTATCTTGGCGCTTCGCATCGTTTCCGCGAAGGATGAAAGCGGGTGATCGATAACATAGTTCGAGATGCTTCCCTCTTTGCTGATCACCCGCTCATGTAACGCAGACCCTCGCGCCGGCTTATGTTTCACGACCGCCACCGGCCGTGTGAACGGGACGGTGCCAAGCGGTTCAAGGTCGAGGACTTCGCGTATCTGGTCACCGGTGCGGAAGTAACGGTCTCGAAACTCCCGGAAAGCACCCAGGCCCGCGCCGACCATCAAGCCGAGAAACATCGAGACGGCAACGATCAGCAGTTTCTTCGGCGAGGAAGGTGCTGTCGGTATCCTTGGAGTGGAGATGATGCGAGCCTCGGTCACCGGGAAAGACTGCTGCTGGACAGCTTCCTGATACCGCTGGAGGAAGGTCTCATAGAGCTTCTTGTAGGTGTCGGATTCCCGCTCCAGTTCGCGCAACTGCACCAGATCGTCGTTGGCCGTGGTGCTGATGCCGGTTGCCTGGGCGAGTTGACCTTCCACGCTCTTCTGCCTCGCCACCGCGATTTCGTATTCGTTCCCATATGTTTGCGCAATGCGCGAAAGTTCCTCGAACATCAGGCGGCGATATTCGTTCATTTCCGTCTGCAGGCGAACGGCCTGGGCATGTTTAACGCCAAGCCGGGCCGAAATATCAGCCTGCTTGCGAGACGCCTCGAGATATTTGGTCCGCAGATCGTTGATGACGGTGCTGGAAAGCGATTCCGTCACCGCACCGGACATATCGCCGGAATCGACGATGTTCTTGATGCGGTTGTACTTCGCCTCGGCATTCGCGGTGGTGTTCTGGGCGAGGATGAGCTGGCTGTTGATTTGCGTCAGCTGCTGTTCGCTGACGAGCTGTCCATCCGAAGAAATGAGCCCCTTTTCGCCTTTGAATTTCTGTACCGCGAGATCGGTTTCAAGCGCCTTCTGCCTCAGTTCCGCGATGCGGAGCTGCAGCCAGTCGCTGGCGCGCCGGGTCGCCTCATATTTTGAATCAAGCTGATCTGTCAGGTAGGCTTCCGCATATCCCTGCACGATCCTGGCAGAAAGGTCCGCATCTACGGAGGAATATTCCAGATTCAGCACGAATGTTCCAGTCACGCGGGTAACGCGGAGTCCTCCCTGCAGCGCCTGGGTAATGTTTTGCTGCGTATCCTCAGCACTCGCCGGCAGGGCCGTGTCATTCTTGAACCATCCCGGCACATTCAGAATCCCCCTCACGGTGGAAATCACGTTCTGAATGGGACCGGCGCGGTCAGCCATGAACACCCGGTCGTTCTTGAGGTTGAGCTTTTGGCTTACCCCGGCAGCAAGCTTGTCCGACTTCAGCAGTTCGACCTGGCTGAGGATCGACGCTTCGTCGCTCAGCACACCGGTGACAGCGGACAGCTGATCGGCGATCTTCTGGTTTCCCGTATCGATGATTATGCTGGCGGCTGCCGTATAAATCGGTACCGCGGTCAGCGCATAGACCATGCCGAGACCAACAGCGGCGATCATGGTTATCAGAGCGACACGCCACTGGCGGCGTGCAATCGACAGGATCTGGTCGAAATCAATTGTTGACAGTTCCTCGGAGGGGACATCGAAAGGACTTACTCTATCAAGTCTATATTTCATCAACACGTCCACATCTCGATTGCCTCATACACATGTTGTGAAGAAAAAAGCCTGCCCTTGCAAGCGTGGTCGCCCCGCGGGTCAAAATAGTCAGGATTGTTTAAACAATTGTTCTGTCGGAAATTTGACCGTCCTTTCGGTCTGCTTGCGCGCGCAGGAACCCAGGACCGATCCCGCCCTTCCCGGCCATGTTATATTTTTCAAGGTCGCGGCTTGCCGTTGGCAGCGACGGCGACAGCGGTGTTTTGCATCGCTCATTTTAGCGAATGCTTTTTCAGAAAGGTTTATCGACATGGCTTATTTCAGCTTGGGTATCGGGTTCGGCATGGGCGCTGCGCCCGTCAGGGCCGGTGAGGTAACGCCACCCGCCGGCTTTGTTTTGATCACGGATGACGACGGTTCCTACCTCGTCGACGACGACGGCGCATATTTCGTGGAGGCCGCGTGAATGGTGGATACACGAAGCCTCAAGGACAGCCTGCGTTACAAGGCCCAACGCCTGCGGGAGGCCATACGCAGCTTCGCGCCGCCGCTCGCAATGTCATCGCCGCCAACAATCGCCGTCGGCGCGGCAGGCGCCGGCTCTACCATTTCAGGCGTCGTCAAGTGCGCGGCCAACGACTACACGAAGTTTACCGTGCTCGGGACGACGCCGATTGACCATCCCGGGCTCGTCGGCTCGCTGATCCTGCCGGGACACATTAAATTTGCTCCCTCGGCGGGGACGGCGGACAGAGGATTCCATTGGGGCGGCGCCTATTACAAGGTGGTCTTCCACACGGACGCCCCGGTTATCGAGATCGACCTGTTTCATGTCCCAGGGGGCGCGTGGCGAATATTCGTCGACGGCCAGCCGACGACATCGGCCGCGACCAACGCGCAAACCGACTATGCGATCCGGAAGACGAAATTGACCTTCGGTAGCGCCACGGCCCGCCACATCGAGATCGAGATCGCCAGGATGGAATTCGGAGGCGTCGGCATCGGCCCGAATTACAGCATGTGGAAACCGGCGATCGAGCCGCTGCGCGCCATCGCCATCGGCGACAGCTATCTCGACTACGGAGCGAGCTATGGCAATTCCTACCTTGAAAGCCTCGGCCCGACGTTCATGCGAAGCCTGGGGATTGCCGACACCTACCTGTCGGCAATCGGCGGCGAGGGATACCTCAATGCGCCAACCGCATTCGTCAGCGGCGAAATTCCGCGACTGCATATTGCCCACGACATCACGCCCTATGCACCCGACTGGATCATCGTCGCCCTGGGCATCAATGACACGGGCCAGACGGACCTCATGCTTCAGACGGAAGTGTCCGCCTATCATGCCGCACTGCTGGCCGCCAACCCCAATGCGATCGTCACCGTGTACGGGCCCTGGCGCGCGCCCGGCCTTGACCCCGCCCAGTCCAAATCTGACGCGATCAAGGCGGGCGTGGCGGCGCAAGCGGGTGCGATGGCCAGAAAGCAACTGCTGTTCATAGATACCTATGAGGAGAACTGGCACCAGAATGCGGGCCGCATCGGCGCCACATCCGGAAGCGGCAATTCCAACATCTATATCGGCGCGGACAATGTGCATCCCGCGATGGAAGGCCAGGAATATTTGCGGCAAAGGATGCTGAGGGGAGCGCTCCACCATCTCGATCAATTGGTGGCGTAGCAGCCTGCGCCCCGCTGTCACACCCGACAGCGGGGTAGCCCGTGGGAAATGCGACAAATGCGGCGCGATCGAACCTATTCGTAGAATGCCTCATTGGCCCGCAGCGACTTCGGCCAGATCTCCAAACCCAGCATTCTCTCGGTCAAACCGGAAATCAGGCTGAGCGGAACCGCAATCGCAAAAACCACGACGGCCAACGGAAAGACTGCAGCCGAAGCCGATATTTTACGCAGCATGATTTCGAACCCGGTTCAAGACGTGAACGGCAAGTTAACATCATAAAGCGTCTTGTAAAGTTTTGATACACAGCCAGAGCCGTATTTGTCTTGAAACGGCACATATGCATCGGTCCGGGTCATGTGAGCGCGATGCCCTACCTCAGAGAGCTTGCCGACAGGAAATCGGGCAGCTATTTCGAATCGATAAAATTCGCGAGGCCATTGACGAGTTCCTGATACGGGTCTTCAGGTTCATCGGCCGCTTTTTGGGGGACGGGCGGCAGGTCATTCGACAATAAATGCTCGAGCCGCGGGATATCGTAGGCGACGAAAATCCCCGGCCGGCCCTCGAGCTGCTCGCAAGTGGCAAGCTGGTGGTCGTTGCGATGTTCGCCGGCGTCCGCGCGTCTGGGAAACAGAATGATCGGCTTGCCATACCTTTTTGCGGTCAGCACCGAGCCGGTGCCAGCGTGCGATACGATCCGCGATGCCTGCTGGAATTTGGTTTCGAACAACCTGGGCACCATCGTCTCGCAAAACTCGATGTTCTTCGGACGGTAGGAAGATCGGCCGATCTGCGCGAAAACCGGCTCGGGCAATTTGGTCGCGAACTCGTCTATCGCCTGTATCAAACGTTCGAAAGGCAGTTGCGTGCCGACGGTCACAAGTATCACAGGACGCTGCCCCAATATTTGGGTCCGCCGGGGGAACCAAGATGCCTCCACTGCGTGAGCCACAAATCGCAAAATCTGCCCGCGAGGCGACCACTCATGGAGAGTTCCTCGGAATTTGCGATACTGTCTATCCAGATCGTCCGCGCGCCCATAGGCTTTGCCAGCGCCAGAGCAATCAGCCCAGGTGCGGCACCCGTCGAAACGACGACATCTGGGCGTTCCGAGCGCAAAATCCGCCAAATGTCCCGCGCGCAAGCAACATTGGCCCACAATGTCTTGCGATTGCAATCTGCGATGACATAGGCCGGCGCTACACCCGACTTCTCGGCCAAGCCCTCAAAAGTATTCGCATAGATAACCTCCGCATTCCGAAACCCGTCCTTGATGAGCATCATCTCCTCCCAGTGCCCACCACCGGACGCAACCGCCAGAACCTTCATCAATGTAGATCTCCAGATGTGGCCGCGCGTAGTCTGCTTGCAAGTTGAAAAATGGAAGAGGACACGCAAAAGCCAGATATCTAACCGCTTTCATGGTCGGCGCACTTGCACAGCCGTACTCGTGGCTAGTATCACGCCAAACACAACGCGTAAATGAAAATAAAGCCCGCCGTTGCTTCGTGGATGCCTGAACCAGGCGCTAGTTAGCTCGTACTTACACTTGCAAATGATGCAACACACGAATAATGACAGGCAGCATATTACGTGTTTCTTGGATACCAATCGGCACAAGAGCGACCAATTGCTCGCGAATGTGCCAGACGTTCGGTACGTCCGCGACAGGCTCCGGCTAGGCGGCGGCGTCGCGGCAAACGCGGATATACTGATCGGCGATGTCGTCCCATCTGAGTGTTCCGGCGACCTTTGCGGCCCCCCGGCTGGCGCGTTCGCGCCATACCGCGGTGTCATGGGCATAGAATGCCGCAATTCCGGCGGCTATGCTTTCGGATGTCACGGTGTCGTCGATGATCTCACCCGCCAACCCACGCTCGAACAGTTCGCTCAGCCCGCCCGAGCCGGTGCCGATCACCGGACGTCCGGAGAGCGCCGCCAAAACGCCCACTCCGCTCTGCGAATTGAAATTCTGATAGGCCAGCAGGAAGGCATCAACACCCGCGACAAGCTCCGGCAGCGCTTCATCGGGAAAGAAACCGGCCCGAACGTCGAAGCCGGCCGGATCCCGAGCGATGGCCGCCAGGCATTGGTCCCAGTATCCCGGCTCTTGCGAAAGGGGCTCGCCGGCAAGCACAAGAACCACATCGCGCCCCTGCCGGCGCGCGCTGATCACGCCTTCGATGGCTTCCAGCACACTCTTGTTGCGGCGGAGGGAGCCGAAAATCAACAGCCGGCCGCTTCCCGGTATCGGGCCGACGTCGCCGATCGAAAAGGGGCCATGCGGGATCACGACGATCTTGTCAGCGGGGATGGCGAAATCATCGACAAGCGCCTGGCGAACCGTGGGCGTCAGCGCCACGATCGTGCTTGCCAGACGATAGGACAAGGCATGCGCGCCGCGCTCGACATACCGCATTCCGGCGCCCAGGGCCCAGGCATGCGGCTGGGCGTCATGAACAATGAAGATGACCTGCGCGCCCGTTACCCGCAGCAGCGCGAAAAGCGGCAGGGTAAAAAGCAGCGGTTCCGGGATCGAGAATATGAAGTTACGCGTGGAAAAACGCAATTTGCAGATCGCGGCCAGGCCGCCGCCTATCCGCAGCAACGAAGCAACCACGCGCTTGAGCTTGCCGTGCTGCCCGATCAGTTCCCGCGGCGTTGTGACGCGGATCAGATTCGGGTGAGAAGGCTCGCGCGACAGGGGTTCGGCCAGCGGCGCGACGAAGGCGATGGTGGCGCCTTGCTCGGCGATGGCTTGGGCGGTCATCTGCGCCACCCAGGCGGCCCCCGATCGCCAGGCTTTGGTCATCAGGGCAATATCAGGCACGCGCGCTCCACGTATAGGAATTGGATTGGAGCCGCCAAGGGCAGCCCGGACCATCCGTTTAAGGACAGCATATGCCGACCCCAGTCAAGACTGAGTTTAAAAGGCAAACATATCAAGGGTGTGCAGTCATGCCGGTTATGTTAATGTGCAATGCACAACGATCGAATGGTGTTCATGTGAGCGTAAGCAAAGTCGCAATAGTGCTTCTCAACTGGAATGGCTGGCGGGATACCAATGCCTGCCTGGAAAGTCTGCTGGATCTGCAGAACGATCATATCGGGATTTTCGTCTGCGACAATGCATCTTCCGATGATTCCGTCGCCCAAATAAGAAGCTGGGCAGAGACGGGTCTCGCCGCCGCCAATGCAAGGCGTCTGGCGCATGGCCGGCAAGGCTTCGACTTCCTCGATCTCTCCGCCCTGCCCTCGGACGGACAGGCGCCGTCACGCCTTCCGGAGGGCGGCCTTGATACGATCACACTGATCCAGACAGGCCGAAATGGCGGCTTCGCCGCCGGCAACAATGTCGGCATCCGGCATGCTCTCGCCGGTGATTTCGACTATTTCTGGCTTCTCAACAACGATACCGAGGTCGAGCCGGACGCCCTTACCTGGCTGATCCGCAGAATGGAGGAGGATCCGCAAGTCGGCATGTGCGGCTCCACCCTGATCTATCACGGTCAACGCGATCTCATCCAGAACTGGGGCGGCGCCAGCTTCATCGCGCTCAAGGGTCGCGGCATACAGCTCGGCGAGCGAAAGAAGCCGAGCGATCCAATCGACCGGTCGGCAGTGGAAGCGCAGCTTGGCTATATCAGCGGCGCCTCGATGTTCGTCAGCCGCGCCTTCCTCGAACAGGTGGGTCTGATGCAGGAAGATTATTTTCTCTACTGGGAGGAACTGGACTGGGCCACAAGGGCAAGGGGGTTGTTCAAACTCGGCTATGCCCCGAAATCCGTTGTCTATCACAAGGTCGGAGCTTCGATCGGCACGAACGATTTTGGCGACCGATCTCCGCTATCGGACTATTACATGGCCAGAGGCAGAGTGAAATTCTGCTCGCGCTTTTCCAAAATCTCGCTGCCGTTTGCTATCGCCGATATCAGCCGCGATGCGTTGCGATGGGGGGCGAGAGGGAATTGGAGCCGCGCCGGGCTTCTGGTACGCGCAATCATTGGCCTGCCCTATGTCAAGCCTGCGTGAGGACGCGATCAGGCCTTGGCCATTGCAGCTTCCGCCTGCTTTTTGCCTCCGTGAGGCATGAGACGCTTGCGCAATCTGAGGATCGGACGTTCGACGACGTAGAAGGAAAGGCAGGCAAGGGCGAAGGACAGGCCAAGTTCGGCGCAGGCGAGCAGCGGCGGCGACAGGGACGCGGGCAGCCACGGAAACAGGAATGTCACCCCACCGTGCCAGACGTATAAAGAGTAACTTATACTTCCCAGCCATATCAGCGCGCGGCTGTTCAACACGCGGCTCAGGATCGGAAATGGCTGCGCGAAAACCAGGCCGACAACGATGGGAACAAGCGCCAATCCCTGCATGCTGAAGCGCCAGGTATTCTGGAAATAGTTGTCACGAATGGCAAAGGAGATGAGAAGCATGGCAACGCCCGCGCAGAAGGCCCAGCGCGTCGACAGCCACTCGATCAGCCGCCGTCCGACCTGCAACTCCGTGAGGCAGGCGAGCACCACACCGAACGCAATGCAGTCGAAACGGGTTTCGGAGCGCCAGTACAGCTCCAGGGTATTGACGATACCCGGATCGAAGTGGGCATAGATGATCCTCAGGGACAACGAAGCCACGCAGATAGCCAACGCGACCGCCAGCATTTTGCGGGCATCACCACGCACGAATACCAAAGCGAGCGGGGCCAGCAGGTAAAAATGCTCCTCGACCGACAACGACCAGAGCATGCCCACCGGCAGGCCCATGCTTTGACCCAGCTTGTCGTAATAGACGGTCAGGTAATTGACGAAATAGAAAAAAACGGATGCGACATCGATCGGTTTTACCATTTGGTTTCGCGCCAGCATGACTGCGACAACCAAGGTAATGTAGACGATGATCACCGGATAAAGGCGCAGCAACCGCCTGATATAAAAATCCGGGAGACTGATATTGCCATTCGCCTTGTTCTCGGCCAGCAGCAATCTGGTGATCAGGAAACCGCTGATGAAAAAGAATATTTTCAGCCCAAGCGCACTGATTCCCACAAGGCTTAGCGGCAACAGCAGATGGCCGATCAGCACGATCGCCACGCTGACGCCGCGCAGGCCATCGAGCGACGGTACAATTCCGCTGCGGGCAGACCAGTCGGCTCTCGGCAGGCTAAGCTGTCGCTGCAGCATAGGCATCTCTCGCATTGGCGGGTTGCGGTCCGGCGCGGTAAAATCACCAGTCATGGAATTGCGGCAGTCCGGTGTCATCTCTGACACCGGACCTTAGTATAAACAGTATTGGTACTTTATTTGTAGTGAATTCTAGGCGAGCACGAAATCGGCTGATGTAACCTGGGATGCTTGCAGGTTTTCTACAACCAACCTGTCCGAGCCGTAATCAATAACCAGGTCATTGCCGCGCTGCCGCATATGATGATCGAGCAGGTCGCTGATATCACCGAGCGAATGAAGGAAGTCCACGGACAGCTTATCGACGCCATCCTGGAAATCACGAATGGTATCGACGCCGGACCCCGTTTGGAACTCGAAAATGTCGCTCCCATTGCCACCGGTCAATATGTCTCTGCCGGCACCACCAAACAGGATGTCGTCGCCATCATACCCGAAAAGCTGGTTCCAACCCGAATTGCCTGTGATCACGTTACCAAGCGCATTGCCAAGACCGGATGCGTTCTTGTTGCCCGAGAGCGTCAGGTTTTCGATGTTGTCTGCCAAAGTCATCGACCGAGCCGAAACAACGGTATCGATCCCACCTCCGACTTTCTCGATGATGTTTATGGTGGCGGACGAAACCTTGAATGTATCGTTGCCCGCGCCGCCCGTGACCGTGCCGATGAAATTGCCCGCGCGGACGTCGAAGACATCGTCGCCGGATCCGAGATCGACATCGCCCTCGATATAGCCGTTATTGACCAGCTTCAGGGCTCCATCTGAGTCCGTCAATGCGACATCGGCGGAGATGATCGTGCCCTTGTTCGTCAGGGTCGTATAGCCGCTGCCTTCGATGCTGACATTTTCGCTGACCTTTTCTTCGGTGCCGATCCTGGCCGTCAACTGATCGTCATTGTAGTACGAACGATTGGTGTTGTTCCAGGAAGCGTCGAACTGGTCGATGAAGGACGGATTGTCCTGGTTGCCGGCGACGTAATTCTCGATCACGTGGGTTCCATCCGCATTGTCATGTTGAACGGTGGTGATGAAGCCATTGGAGTCGAAATTCGTGCGGACTTCAAGGCGCCAGTTGGCGGCATAGACCTCGAGGCTGGAGAGATTGCTGGTGCCGGCGATGAAGTTCTCGACGGTATGCTTGCCATCGGCTTCGATCGTATCGATGGACGCGATATCGCCTTTGCTGTCGAACAGCGTGCGGCTGACAAGCGTCCATGCGGAATTCCGCAGGTCGGTGAATGCCGGATGATCCTGATGGCCCGCGCTATAGCTTTCGATTGAATGCGTACCGTCGGCATTGTCACGCTGGATGGTCGTGATCGAACCATTGGCATCGTAGTTGACGCGGGTCTGAAGCTTCCAGTCGCCCGTATAGGTTTCGACGTTGAAAGGCTCGTCGCTACCGGCCGTGAAATGCTGGATTGTGTGCGCGCCGTCCACGCCAATCGCGTCGATCTCCGTCAGATTGCCGTTCACGTCAAAATGCGCACGGCTGGTGATTGCCCAGGACGCGTTGAATGTGTCCGTGACCGTCGCGTGATTCTGATTGGTGTCGGTGTAGGTCTCGACCGTATGCGTGCCATCGGAATTATCATGCTGGATGGTCGTGATCAGGCCCTGGGCATTGAAGGTCGTGCGGCTTTCGAGTTCGCCATTGAGGTTGTATGCTTCAATCTTCGATACCGTATCGGTGCCCGCGACAAAATATTCGATCGTATGCTTGCCGATCGCATCGATCGTATTCACCCACAACGTCGCGCCGTTGTCGTCGAGCTGCGTGGTGCTGACAAGCTTGTTGCCGGCGTCGTAGAGGTTGACCGTATCCGGATGCTCCTGATTGGCGGCAAGATAGGTTTCCACCGTATGAGTGCCATCGGAACTGTAATGCTGGACCGTCGAGATCAGGCCGTGGCTGTCAAAATTGGTGCGTGTGTCGATATGGCCGTTGGCATCGAAAGTTTCGACTTTAGACACCACATCGCTGCCGGCAACGAAATACTGGACAGTCAGCGTGCCATCGGCGTCAACCGTCGTGACCGTGACGGCGTGGCCGTTGGCGTCGAGAACGGTATGGCTGATCGGCTTGTTGTCGGCGCCGAAGTGGTCAACCGTGCCTGGCTGCGACTGATTGCCGGCAGTGTAGTTGTCCTGGCTGTATGTGCCGTCTGCATTATAATGCTGAACAAAGGTGACGAGGCCGTTGGCGTCGTATTTCGTCAGCGAAACGATCTCACCGTCGAGTGTGTGGATCGTCGCTTGCGAAAGCGTGCTCGAGCCCGGGGTGAGATAGGTCTGGGTGGTATAACTGTCCCCGGAATAGGTCACGCGGGAAACCAGCTTGTTGTCGCCGGTCAGGATATCGGAGTGGTCGAGCGCGTCGGAGCCCCTGACGAAATAATCGATTTCGCGAAATCCGTTGGCGAGTGTCGTGGTCCGGGTGACCGGATTTTCACTGCTGTCGTAGCTGGTGACGGAGATGCTCGTCCAGGCCGACGAATAGTCGGTCGAGCTATAGACCTTGCCGGTCGCCACGTTGACCTGCTGGATGGTGTGCGTGCCGTCGGCGTTGTCGTTCTGGATCTGGGTCAGCCGTCCCTGCGCATCGAAGCTCTCGCGGTTTTCCAGCGTCCACGCGGAGTTGTATGTCTCGACGGACTTGACCACACCATTTTCGTAGTTGGTGACCGTATGCCCGTCAGCGGCATGTTCGATTGAATAAACCAGCGTGCCGCTGCGATTGTAGGAGTCTTCGCGATAGGCGTTGAATTCGCCGGCATGGTAGAACTTGACCGCCATCGCGCCGGTATCGCCTGCAATGGTGCGCTCCAGCAGGTTATGGTTGGCATCGTAAACGCTGCGCTCGAAGGGGAAGGCGTCGCCGGCCTCGTCATAGGTCGTGACGGTGAGACCACCATTGGCGGCGACGACGGCCTGGCTGCGCTTGTCGCCATCCGCATCGAACAAGGTGCGGGACATCAGGGCGCCGTTGCTGCTTGCCACATCACTCATCGACGGCAGGTCACGGCCATCGACATAGAAATCGCGGCGCACCGAGCCATCGGCGAGATGCGTTTCAACGACGCGCTGGCCGGTGAAGTTTTCAAGCACGTCCATCTGCGGCACATCGAACAGACCGAAATCCGGCTCGACCGAATACATGTAGTCGGTGTTGGCGGATCCGCCGACCCAGTAAGCCGCGCTCTCCCAGACATCCTGGTTCTTGGTGATGTATTGCATCATGTTGTCGAGCGCGGCCAGAGCCTTGGCATTGTCCGCCACCCCGAACTCGCCGAGATAGAGCTGCACGCCGGCGGCGCGAGCCCATTGCGTGATCGCCGTGAGGCGTTCAACGCCGATGGTCTCGGAAACGACCCACGAGTTCTGGCCGGATGTATCGTCCAGATATTGATGAACTTCGATGGCATAGTTGCCGGCCGGATCGACGATGGCGCCTGTTGCACCAATGACCGAGGCGTTGTCGGTCGAGGTCCAGCTCCATGCGCCTGTCCAGTAAGCTCCGGGGACGAGCACCTGCTGGTTGGCGCCGGCGTTGCGAATGGCGGCGATCGCATCGTTTGCGGCTTCGAGCCAGTCGCCTGCGGAGTCGAGCTGCGGCTCGTTCATCAGGCCGAAACGGACATTGGTGTCGTCGGCGAATTCGCTGGCAATCTTGCCCCAGAGATCAGCGAACGCGGACACCGGAACGTCGGCGCTGCCGATCATGTCGCCCTTGTACGAACCATAGTTATGCACATCGAGCACAACGTCGAGACCCTGAGACTTGGCATAATCGACCGTCTTCTGGATCAGGGCCACGTAGTTGGCATCAAGCTTGCCGTTCAGGTCGGGCTGAATGGTTTCCCAGGTGAAGGGCAGCCGGATATGCGAAAAACCCTTGGCGGCATAATAATCGATTTCCGCTTCCGTGGGGAAAAGGTACTGCCCATCCTGAAGCCAATCCGAACCCCATAAATTGATGCCGACATCCATAAGAGCGATCCCCTTGCTAACTGCTCACTACGGACTTTTTAACAGCCGGCCTTCACCATCGACTGAAACATTTGTCTACAATTTTATCGAACTATGGTTTTGTCGCGGAGAGACGTCGCATTTTATCGACGCATCAGGTACGGACTGAGTTAATGAAAGACGAACCAGCAGAGGCTAATAAATTTCCGGGTAGATATCGTTAGTTTTAACTTACATTACAGATTTATATACGCGCCTAAGCTTTCTTCGTCATAGATTATTCTGGAAATATTTTAAATATTCTCCGCAAATTTATATTTATCAGGGCCGCCGCAAAGAACGCCCCAAGGAATGCTTTACAATAATTGCGAATATGATGGCTCTGCGCACAGCAAGTCATGCGCCTTCCGCGACTTTGCTGCTGGCGCTTTACTTCGCCGTGCTGTTACCCTCGAGCCATCTGTCGATGACGTCGGCCCAGGTATCGGAGATCTGAATGCGCTGCCAGGCGTCGTCCGAATTGCTGGAAAGCGATCGATACAGGGCGGGATCATCGAGCAGCCGGGAAATCTGCCTGGACAGATCCAGAGGATCGCCTGCGCGAAACAACAGCCCACTCTGCTCATGGACGATATTCTCCAGAAACATGGGATGATCGGACGCGACCAGCGGCGTTCGTGAACAGAACGCCTCATAGATGGTCAGCGGCAGGCCCTCCGGATATTCATGCCTGCTCGGGACGACAACAAGGTCGGCGTCCCTCATCCGCTGGATGATCTCGTTATTCGGCACCAATCCGACAAATCTGACCAGCTGGTCGATTTCAAGTTTTTGCGACAATTGCTTGAGACGATCGGAATCGCCCGCGCCGATCAGGTCCAGAGTGATGGCAGCACCGGATTTCTGCAGCCGGGCCGCCGCATGCAGCAGGTCGTCCACGCCCTTGGCTGCCGACAACATGCCCACGTAGATCAGTTTCCGGCCGCCGGCGCCGGTCTTCGCCGGGCGATCGCCGGGCTTGTCCATGGCCGGATAATCCCAGGCGATGATTTTCTTCGGATCGACGCCCACCGCGGCCAGTTGCCGGGCCGCATTCCTTCCATGATTGCCGATCTGTTCGATCACATCGGAATTCAGATAACGGACCGTGAGAAATCGCTTCAGGCGCTCCTTCAGGGAGTGCGCCTGAAAAGAATCCGCCAGCAGCGCCAATGTCGGAATCCTAGACCGAACGACCCAGCGCAGCAGCCCGAGCATCGGTGTGCGCAGAATGATGCGATCCGGTCTGGTTTGCTCGATCAACCCGATCATGACCGAGGCATCCCATTTATCAACGAAGCCGGCGCCTATCGCGCGCGCGCCGCTCGGGAGAACGACATCGTAACGGTCTTTGGTGAAACCCGTAATGGTCGTGACCGAGCCCATGCTCGCAGCCAGCTGTTCGACATAATCGACCGTGTAGCGCTGGGCTCTATAATTCTCCGCCCCGCCCGCCGCCAGTCTCTGTGATGCCTCCCTAAAGTCTCCGGCGTATTGAACGATCGTTAATCTCTGATCGGAATGTCTCATCATCTCTTCTCTTGGGAGCGAAATGGCCAGGTCAAAGCCGGGCGTGGCACTTGCGAACGCGGCCCCCGAAAAAGCCCGTTGAGATATTTACCGGCAGGCTTCTCGAAAAACCTGAAGGACAGATATGCGAAAACAACCGAGGCCAGCACGCATGCAGCGCCGAACAGACCCGCGCCCGCGACCCCGGCGATTGGAAACAGTCTTGCATCGATGAGTTTGAAGACGGCGGAAACACCGCTCAGAACAAAGGGATGTGAAAGATAAAGCGAATAGGAGGAGTCGCCGATGAGCGCCAACGGCTTGATCGGCCGGCGACGAACGGCGGTCTCCAGTCCGACCAGGCCGAACAGCATGATCGCTGCCGGCAAACCGAACATGATGAAGCGCGGTTCGGCTGTGGGGTCACCGATGCCAATGCCGAGCAGCAAGGCAATTCCGAGGAGAAACGCCCCTCCCCTGAGCCGCCAGCCATCGTATCGCGATTTCGCGGCAATATTGACGAGAATGCCGAAGACGAATTCCAGCAGCATCGTACTGGTGTAATAGGCGACGATGGCAATATCCTTTTCGACGAACAGCCCGGCCAGCGCCGAGACGACGAAAAACAGGACGATGCTGCCGAGCTGTATCAGACGATGGCGAATGAACAGGCTCAGCCCGAAAACGACATAGAAATACATCTCGTAGTTCAGCGTCCAGCCCTGCAGAAGCAGAGGATTGGTAT
Organism: Rhizobium sp.; assembly: GCA_028290545.1. Taxonomy (GTDB): domain Bacteria; phylum Pseudomonadota; class Alphaproteobacteria; order Rhizobiales; family Rhizobiaceae; genus Rhizobium_E. The sequence goes on from JAQGJP010000087.1 coordinate 17,217, forward strand.
TGCCGCGCGTATCGGTATAGGGAATGAAGAGATAGCTCCAGATGACCGACGGCGCATCCAGCACGATCTTGGGCGTCAACTGGGGCGCGACCAGCACCAGCAGGATCAAAAGCGTGGTGTAGGCCCAGTAGGCTGGCACGATCCGTGAAAGACGGCGCAATGCAAAATCCGCCGGCGCCTGGCCTTTCGACGACTCCCACATGATGAAGCCGCTGATGACGAAAAAGATATCAACCCCCATGCCGCCGAATTCGCCGGTATCCAGCGGCGTGAAGAACCCGAACCCCCGCAGATGCGCATAGACCACCAGCAATGCCGCAACGGCGCGCGCATATTGAACTGAAACTAGCATGCGGCTCCTTTCAACTGCGCAATTGGCGGCGACGCATCAGCAAATCCCGCAGCGGACCGAAGCGTGCTTTGAGACTGTCGGGAGCGACCCTGACGCTCCAGACCATTAATATAACCAGGAAGGCCAGCACCAAAATGGCGGACATGACCAGCGACAGCGTGAAAACACTGGTAATGATCACGCTTGCGAAAACGCAGGCAAACGGAAAAGCCAGGTTGCGCACCATGTTCGCATGCATTCCGGAAAGATAGAAAAGAGCAAGCGAGTCCGCCACCGCCCTGATCGACCAGGCCACAGCCGCGCCGACAATTCCGAAATTATGCACCAGCAGCCACAGGACGATAACAAACGGAACGATCTCGGCGGTATGTATCTTGGCAACGACATCGGGCCTGCCGGTGGCCTGCAACCAGATGTAGGGCATGATCGCGAGGCCATTGAACCAGATTCCGAGGATGAGGATTTGCCCCACGACCACGGTTTCCTTGGAAACGAATTTGTGAATCCAGAGCGTCAGGAACGGCTCGAGCAGAAAGCTGCCGATGATCAGTCCGGGCGCCAATATGATGGCAAGCGACAGAAGAGCCTGGCCCGCGGTCGCAAGCCGGCCTTCGATATCGGAGGACTGCGAAAGACGAGGAAACAGCACCGATGACAGGCTGGTTGGAATCAGCTGGGCCTTCATGACGAGATTGTAAGGCACCGTGTAGAGCGCAACGGCCGCCGATCCCAGCATAGAGCTGATTGCCATCCGGTCGAGGTTGAAAACCAGTGGGGATATGATTCCCGTCACACTGGTCCACGCGCCATAGCGGAGCATGGCCGCCGCATCCGGACGGGAGAAACTCGGCCTGAGAGGGCGATGTTTTGGCCGCAGGCAAAAGTACAGGTAGAGCAGCGTTTGCACCGAACGACCGATGCAGCCCGAGACGATGACGGTTTCCAGGGTCGGCGACAGGAATGAGGCGGCGGTCACCGGGACGACCTGAAACACAACCGACATGACGAACTGGGATATATTGAGTTCGAGAAACCGTTCCTGGGATTGCAGCAGCGACGACAGGATCGTCCCGACGATGCCGACAATGACCATAATGGCAAGCGCCATGAAGCCATAATGCACTTCGCCTAGTAAAACCGGACTGACCGACAGGAACCGGACCATGAAATCGGCCAGATATTCATGAACGAGCAAGGCGCCGGCCGCGCCGGTTACCAGGCATATCCCGATCGCGGTCCAGAAAAGGCTCGACGATCGCTCCCTGTCGCCAATATGCTTGGACAGGAAGTTGATAGCGGCGCGATCAAGCCCGAGATTGAATATCATCACATATTCAAACAGCAGCCATATAACGACGACGACCCCATAACGCTCCAGCCCGATCACCGACAGGTAGATCGGGATGGTGACCAATGTAACGCCGATCTGCAGCACAGCAGATGTCATCGTATAGGCGGCGTTCCGGCTAAGGCTCATGTGAAATGCCCTTCATCACGGCTCGGCCGCCGCATGCTTCACGCTTGAATTCGATCCACCAAGCCATTAGCAGAAGCGGCCTTCGAAGCAAGTAGTTGCGCAATTCCATGAGCCGATAGGCTTCACGTCGAAAACGATACTTAAATTTTCGTTGATTGCCGGACTATTTTGCAAGGCGTGACAATATGCGCCATTTTTATGTATGTTTTGCATGTCAGGTTCGCGGCACGATTCCAGGTCGTCCATTGCTTAATGCCGACTGATACCAAATCATCGATGATGACGCCCTATTGCGTGGGACCGGGAACGACCGTCCGGGCAGGAGCACACCGGAGAGCGTAACCTTGGTTACGGTCGAGGATTGCGACGCATCCGGCGGCCGAAGCCCGGCCCACCCGAAGGGCCGTGCGCTTTTGGCTTCCGGCCTTGTCGAAAATCCTCGATGGAGGAGCAACTCCATTTACGGTTTTCTCCTCGCCGGAAAGCCAGGATCGCTCCGGCGCGATAGGTTGCCATCATCGAGACTTGGTATTAAGCCGAATGCGTTAGCCTCGCCCCTGTTGCAACGGCAATAAATCTGGCAAGTTTAGATTAAGGTGTTTTAGTCCATTGAGCTCAACACAATATCGGTTGGATAGGGCAATGCCGGAACAACATCAGCTGCCAACGGTGTTGCGGGCGGTGCCTCTGCAAGCAGGCAGGCACCTGTGGCTGCACAGGCCGGCGATGCATGCTCTGCTGATATGCGACGTGCTTTTTACGTCGCGGGTCTATTTGGTTCCCGGTATTCCCATCTTGCAGCCGCTTCTGCTTGGAACAAGCGCCGCGCTGATCCTGTTCTATGCCGCCTTCGCCTATATGCGCGGGCACATCTTCCCCGTCCTGTTGCTGATGTCCTGCATCGCGCTGATCATCAACCAGCTCTATGTTTTCGAGGCCCTGTCCAGCGTCCCGTTACAGTTCAACTCGGCATTTCAGTTCGTATGGGTGATGACATTCATCGTCTTCTTCGTGATCAGCAAGGACGGCAATCGACACTACCTGGTAAATACGCTGTTCATGTATGCCTCGCTCTATGTGGTGTTCTACGTGGCAGTCGCACTGCTCAACGAGTTCCACATCCTGCCGGCCCAACTGCTGAGGCCGTTGATTCTGGAGGATCATGAGCGAGGCCAGCGGCTCTTCAACTATTCGGCCGCGTCAGCCTTTGCCTGGTTTGGCTGGCTATATCGCGCAAAAACAGGTCCGAGCATGAAAACCATCGTCATGCTGGCCATCTGCGGGCTCGCAATCTTTCTCACGCTCTCGCGCGTCTTCATGCTCATCCTGATATTGCTGACATTCGCCTACCTGTTCCGGTTAGGCATGTCGATGATCAAGGTGTTGTGTCTATCGGCCCTGTGGACCGCCTCCGTGTTCAATCTCTACGGCTTTGTCGACAGCGACTGGAATCCGTTTGCACTGTTTTCCGGTGACTCGTCAGGCAGCTTCAGAATGCTGGAATACAATGTCGCTCGCATATTCTTGTTGCAAAATCCGCTCTCGGGCATCGGAATCGCTCCGAGTTCAACGGACTCGTGGCACCTTCTCGGCTACGATTTTTTCGCGGCAGGGGATCTGGGTATTACCGGCGTGTGGTTCGACCTGGGTCTATTCGGACTGGTGCTGTTCTTCATCGGATCGCATATCGCCTGCAAGCCGGTGCGCGACATCGACGCCAGCTTCCGATGGCCGCTGGTCCTGACAGGCTGCCTGATGGCCGGTTATGGCTGTATCGCCCCTGTCATATTCTATCCCGCCGGTGCGACCTATTTTGCGATACTTCTCGGTCTTTGGCTGGATCGCCGCAAAGTAAAATCTGCCCAACCCCTCGACACGCCTCTGATGCGGCTCAGACAATATGATGGGACTTCCGTCCTTCACGGATAGGAATGTCATCAGACAACTGCCATTGCCGATACACACCCATATCCGCTTTCAGAGGTGACTTCATACGAAGCCAGATACCGAATATAATCGCTGAAATCAGCGTTCCGCTACCCAGCCAGATACTGGGCGACAAGACTGTCAACAGCCCGAAAACCAGGCCTGACAGCATCAGCGATTGATGACCGTCCCGATGCATGCGGCGATCAGCACGCGCAGCCCCCCGGATACCGTCACTCGGCAATACGCGTACGCCAGCCAATTCTCCGTTGACAGCGCTGCTGACGATGAAGCTGTAGAGGAGAATATAGGCGAGACAGTATGCCAACACCCCAACATTCTTCGGTAATTTGGCGACCTGAGAATACATCGTGTTGCAAGCGACGTAGAGGTTTACCAAGATTATCAAATTCTGTTTTGGCCGATGCAAATCGATGCAATAAGCGCGCGGGGAACAGAAACGGGACTCACCGCAATGTATCGAAGTGCATGGCTTGATGTCGCCAGAGGGGGCGGCATAATTCTTGTGGTCTTCGGCCATATCTGGCGCGGCCTGCATAGCGGCAATCTGGTCGGCGATGGTCAAATTTTTGAAACGATCGACAAAGCGATTTACCTGTTTCACATGCCATTGTTCTTCTTTCGGTCCGGAATGGTCTTTCAGAGCTCCATCGAAAGGAAGGGAATCCGCGGCTCGTTCATGGCGCGGTTCGAGACGCTTCTTTATCCGCTGGTGTTGTGGTCATATGTGACGGCGTTCTTCCTGCTGATCGCCGGCTCCATGACCAACCGGCCGCCAATGCCGCTTGGCGAACTGCTGGTTTATCCGTTTCCACCTCGCGATATCTTCTGGTTCATCTGGGCGCTTTTCTTCATCCAAACCATTGCTTCGCTGGTCGCTTCGGTCCGAACAGATCTGCTGATTTTTTACAGCATTTGCTGCGTTGTTCTGGTCGCGGTCACAACGCTTGCGCCACTGGACGGCTTGCTCCAGCCGGCGGTGTGGAACCTGCCCTATTTCCTCGGCGGACTGCTGGTCAGCCGGTTCCAGGGCTTGCGCGCTCCATCCGCAAAAAGCTCAAAGGCCGCTATTCCAGCGGTCGTCGTCGCCGTGATCGCCGCCGAGGTCTGGATCTACATCTACCCATCGACGTTCCGGGATTTTTCCGGCTTCATTGCCAGCGGCATCGCAACGGCAGGGGTATGCTATGTCACCGCGCAGCTGACGCCACGCCTGCCGAAACGCCTATCGGCCGGTCTGGAGTTCCTGGGAAGAATCTCGATGGCAATTTTCCTCATGCACGTCTTCTTCTTCGCGGCCGTGAGAATCGTCCTCGTGAAGGTTGGCGTACAGTCGATATTCATCCACGTTTCGGCCGGTTTGCTGGCCGGCCTGTTCGGCCCAATAGTCTTCTACCTGATCGCCCGCAGGCTGAGATTGCTCAGAATTCTTGCCTTGGGCAGGGATGGCACGGCGCGGCGCACCATGGCCTACAGCCCGGCATGACGTGCCTCAGACCTTTGCCGGCGGCCTGATGCGATAAGGATGGGCCTCGGGCAGCAGATGGGCGAGGCCACTGTCCCAGTACAGCCGCCCCTGGACACGGGCATTGTCGGCATCCGACAAACCGGCAGCAAACACGGCGAGATCGTAAAGCGTGCCGTCGAGCCCGTTGTCGCCGTTCTGGTTTTCCGCCCCGATGATCGACGTCCCGGCGCCAAGACTCTTCACATCCGAAACACTGGACAGAGGCGAACCCGCGGCCACCGACACAGATTTTCTCGCAGCCTGTCCGCCATCCTGCAGTGCCAGGCTAGCTTGAACAAGCATCTCGGCCAGCGCGGCGACCTTGGGTGCGCCCTCACCGCCTTTGAATGCCGCGCCAGATTGATCCACATCGATGTTGCCAGCCTCGGAGATCGCGAAGTGGCGCCCGCCACCCGGGGATTGCGCCGTGGCGCCCAGGATCGATCTCGGCCGAGGCGCCTCGACGGATTTCAGATCGACCATTGCATATATGCTTTCGGCCCTGTCGTCGCACGGCATGGACGACGTGAAATACTGACCGCTCGCCGGAAACGCAAACCCGCCGTCCCGCTGCGGCTGGGGCGCAGTCCAGGTGTTCAGCACCGCATCGAACTTGCGGGGTCCGCTATCTGACCATCGGCTATCCGCTTCGGAATAATCGCCTCGACGATAGAGCCCCTTTACACTCTCGGAAAGCTGATCCTCGATCAGCCATCCGTTAAACGGCGTCCCGTCCTTGGGAAGATATTCCTGCAGGAGCTTCATCTGCGGGCGATCGACAGCGTTTGCCCATGTGGCGGACCCTTGGGGATCCGGGTTGGTGGGTGAATACTGAAAGGCGAATGGGTCGAGAAGATAGATATAGTCCGGTTGCCAGCAGCCGCCCGAGCCCCACCAGCACCAGCCGACAAACACATCCCGGTTTTCTTCCGCCTCCAGAAACTCGAGGAGTTCCCGGCATGCATCAAGGCCACGCCTGTTGCCCCCACAACCGAATTCTCCACAGAAGCCTCGCTTGCCGTGGGTTTTGGCCCAGGCCGCAAAGTCCTTCATCGAGTCAATGGGATTCTCACGGACATTCAGCGTCTGGCCGGTACTCCAGTTGTCGAAATAGTGATGAACGTCGAAACAGAAATTCCTGCCTCTATCCTCAATCTGCAGCATGTGGGTGTGGTTCTCGCTTCCCGCCTGCCAGCCGAAGCTGTTCCAGCCGTTTGCCGAAACCATGATCAGATTGAGCGCTCCCGTGGAACGAATAGCCTCGATTGCCAGGTTGCTGACGTCTACCAGAATCTGACTGTCCTGGTCGTGAGGCTCGTTCATCAGCTCGAAAATGATCTTCGGATTACCTTGCCTGATAAGAGCGATCTTGCTCCACACATCGGCGAAATGTGCTCCCGTCACATGGCCCGTCTCGCCGATGATCACTTCCGTACGGTTGCCCACGCCATCCGTCGTCGTCCCTGCAAAGGTCTTGTCAAGCGTCAGGCTGGAGGCGGAAACATGCGTCACCCTGGGTGCAAAACCGCCATCGATATCCGTCTTGAATGTCTGCCCGACGCTGATTCCGGCAGTCGACGAGACATTCGTCACCTCGTTCGATCCCGCCGTCAGCGTGCCGGTGAAGCGAGCCATGGTCCGGCGGCCATAATTGTGCAGTTCGAGGATGACATAGGCGCCCGCAGCCGTAATGCGATCGATCTGGTCCTCGATACCGGCTTTCTGCTCAGGATCAATCTCGCCGTTGAGTTGCGGCTGAACCAGTTCCCACAGAAGGCAAAGCCTGACGACATTCATCCGTTTTTGCGAGATGTAGTAGTCGACGGCGGGCTTGACCGGCCACATCTGCCCCGGCGTGTAGCTCATGCCACCAAAATTGGTGCCTCTCAGGAAGGGCATCGGCGGAACCTGCCTTGGCTCGTCGGCGCGCGCCGCGCCTCCGCCCAGCGAGAGCCCAAGCGACAGGCCCAGCAGGTTGAAGCTTCGTCTGGTGAGGTGAGCTGTCATCGATCAATCCTGTCGCCTGCCGCAGTGATCAGTTACCCTGCGGATTTTCGCCTTCCGGCTGACGCCGCGTCCTGCCGCCGAACTGCTTATCCGTTTGTCCGGCCGCCCGCTTTCACGCTGCCATAAAGTTCCAACATCCGGCGCATGTAACTGCTGACCTCGAAATATGTCTCGTACAGGCGCCTTCCATTGTCTGCCAGGGTTTGGCGCAAGGCAGGGTCGGATGCAATCCTGCGAAGCCCCGCGGCAATCTCGCCGACATTGCCCGGCTCCACGAACAGACATGTGACTTCGTTATCGAGCAATTCCGGGATCGATCCGACAGGCGTTGCCACGACCGGCAAGCGAGCACTGAGCGCCTCGATGATGCTCATCGGAAGGCCTTCCTGATAGCTGGGCAGCACCATTGCCCCGTGGGACAACAAAAGTTGGTGGACCGCTTCTCCCTCGATCCAGCCGGTAAATACGCATCTGTCGGCGATACCGAGCGTCTTTGCGAGTTCACTATAGCGTTCGACCTGGCCGCCGCCCGCCACCGTCAGCTCCACCGGGGCGCCTGCCTGCGCGAGCTGGGCCACGGCCTCAAGCAGCTCCCCCACCCCCTTGCGCGGGGACAGATTGGCCATGATCAGGAAGCGCCAGGGATTGGAATCGACACGCTGGCCAGTTGTTTCGACATCATTTGCGGCGTTGAAACGAACGACGACCCGATCATTGGCGACGCCGACCTCCTCGATCAGAAATGTCCGCCATAGCTCGCCGAGCACGATGTTGATATTGGCCGATCTGATCATCCATCGCACGAGCGCCTGCATTCGTGGCGAAGACTTGCGAAAGAAAGGTATGAATTCGGCGCCGTGATGATGCAGGACAATCCGCATGCCCATCAGGCGGCCCAATGCCAGCAGCACGCCTTTGCGCGGAAAGCTCAGGTTCTCTGAAACCTGCAGGTGCAGAATCTCGGATCTATAGCGTATCCGGAGGTATATCAGCCGGATAATAGCCGCCTGCAGGTAGAATACCGACCAGTAGACCTTGCTTTCACCCCTGGCATCGAGAACATCGATCCGTATCCCGGGGTGATTGGCATCGACCCAGCTCTTGATCGCCCGCGTTACCGAGCCTATGCCGCCGCCGCGAGTGATGCCGCCTGGAGAAACAAAAATTATACCATTCACGGAAGGCTTCGGTTGCGCAAAAGCCTGGTTCTCAGTACCGGACACCATCATGGATCAGACTTCACTCGATTGACAAACATCCCACATCGCTGCTTGGTCAGACTTTGCGGTTGCGGCCTAGTGGCAGCATCTGGGAATTTCCTCCAAGACTAAGGCTTATTTGCTGCAGCGCAACCAGATTATGAAGTCTTTTCTTTCGGGACAGGTCTACAGACTGCTATAGCGTCCCGTCGTTGATACCGGGAGAGGCTTGACCAGCCCACCGACAACATGAATTTGGTCTGCAATTCCACCATAGGCAATACCGACAACGGCTTAAACACGCTCTGATACCTATAGCGGGCAAGCGCCGAAGGCAAGTGCAACGGGCCGATTGTGGTGACCCAAGTCAACTTTGCACTTCAAGAGCTAACGCTTAGGGTTAATTTGAAACTATATCCCTGGCCTGACCATATTCGACCATTCATCCTTGCCTCATTGCTTGGCTACATTTATGTCGAGCGACAGACCGGGAAAACTGTCCGTCAATTAAGGCGACGCGCATGAACGGATGCTCCGCATAGCGGCCGTTGAAACGATCATTGCTGCGTGTGGAAGCACTTTCGATCAGTTTACGATTGACGAAATATGTCTTTCGCCTGCTATTGGGAATGACATATATATTGCATCGCAATAGTATCGCGAAAACTGAGGGCCTGCATGCAATTCGAGCGTTTGGAAGTAACGGATGTCGTGAAGATCAAGCCGCCGCGATTTGGAGACGCCAGGGGCTATTTCTCTGAGGTCTTCAAGGAACAGTGGTTTCGCGAGAATATCGCCGATGTCGGTTTCGTACAGGACAACCAGTCGCTTTCGGCGACATCGGGCACGGTGCGCGGCCTGCATTTCCAGCTCGAGCCGTTCGCACAGGGCAAGCTGGTACGGGCCATCACGGGGTCGATCTTCGACGTTGCCGTCGATATCCGCACGGGATCGCCGACCTATGGAAAATGGGTTGGCGCCGAACTTTCCGCGGAAAATGGCGAACAGTTGTGGATCCCGGCGGGCTTTGCGCATGGATTTGCGACCATGGCACCAGACACCATCATCCACTACAAGGTCACCGCGCCATACAGCGCCAAGGATGACCGCGGCCTGTTGTGGAACGATGTTGACATCGGCATCGTCTGGCCGGTAGCTGCAGGCTCGGCGGTGTTGTCCGACAAGGACAAGATGCAGCCGAGGCTCGCGGATCTGCCGCGGTGTTTTGATTACCAGCATTCGAAGAAGGAGTCCTGACCGTGCGCATTGTGGTTACCGGCGGAGCGGGTTTCATCGGATCGGCGCTTGTGAGGCATCTCGTTCGAGAAGCGGGCGCGGAGGTCCTCAATATCGACAAGCTGACCTATGCGGGCAATCTTGCGTCGCTGACCTCGATCGAGAATGCGCCAAACTACCGGTTTCTCAAGGCCGACATCTGCGATCGCGCCGCCATGGCCGAGGCGATGGCCGATTTTCGGCCCGACCGGATCATGCATCTGGCGGCAGAGAGCCATGTCGACCGCTCGATCACCGGCGCGGCCGATTTCATCGAGACCAATGTCATCGGAACCTTCAGCCTGCTCGAGGCCGCGCGGCAATACTGGAGCGCCCTGCCCGAGCCGGAGAGATCGGCGTTCCGCTTCCTGCATGTCTCGACCGACGAGGTCTACGGCTCTTTGGGGGATGAGGGATTGTTCGCCGAGACCACGCCGTATGACCCGTCTTCTCCCTATTCCGCCTCCAAGGCGGCCAGCGATCACCTGGCGATTGCCTGGCACCGGACCTATGGCCTTCCGGTCGTCGTGTCCAACTGCTCGAACAATTACGGGCCTTTCCACTTCCCGGAAAAACTCATTCCGCTGACAATTCTCAATGCGCTGGCAGGCCGCAGCCTGCCGATCTATGGCAGCGGCGCCAATATTCGCGACTGGCTCTATGTCGATGACCATGCCCGCGCCCTTGACCTGATCGCCAGCCGGGGACGGCCGGGCGAAAAATACAATGTCGGCGGTCGCAACGAGCGCCGTAACATCGATGTCGTCCAGGCGATCTGCGCGCTGATGGATGAGATGAGACCGGGCGCAGGACCGCATTCCGGCCTTATCACCCATGTGGCAGACAGGCCGGGCCACGATGCGCGCTACGCCATCGATGCCACCCGGCTCGAAACCGAGCTCGGCTGGAAAGCCAGGGAGAATTTCGACAGCGGCATCCGCAACACCGTCCGCTGGTATCTCGACAATGAATGGTGGTGGCAGCCGTTGCGCGACGGCGTCTATTCCGGCGAGCGCCTCGGCGTTCTGAAGCAGGGCTGACCGCATGCGTATCGCCGTCACCGGAAAAAACGGTCAGGTCGTCACCGCGCTGCTGGAGAAGGGGCTGGAAGCCGGCATCGAAGTCGTCGCGGTTGGACGGCCGGAATTCGATCTTGCCGATGCGCGGTCGATACGATCGGCACTCGACAACATCCGACCCGACGTCATCGTCTCCGCCGCCGCCTATACAGCCGTCGACAGGGCCGAGAACGAACCGGATCTTGCATTTGCCGTCAATGCGGAAGGGGCTGGCGCGGTTGCCGAGGCGGCGGCGGCACTCGATGTGCCGGTCATCCATCTCTCTACCGACTACGTGTTTGCCGGCGACAAGCCTACCCCATACGTCGAAACGGACTCCACCGGGCCGGTCTCGGTCTATGGCCGCTCAAAACTCGAAGGCGAAGAGCGCCTTGCCGCAGCAACGCCCAATCACGTCATCCTCCGCACCGCCTGGGTCTATTCACCGTTTGGCGCCAATTTCCTCAAGACGATGCTGCGGCTTGCCGAGAGCCGCGACAGTGTGAGCGTCGTGGCCGACCAGCAGGGGCAGCCGACCAACGCGCTCGATATCGCCGATGCGGTCATTGCGATCGCCGGGAAATTGGTTTCTGACCCCGATCCGTCGCTGCGCGGCGTGTTTCATCTCGCCGGCAGCGGCAGCGGTACCTGGGCGGATTTTGCCGAAGCAATATTTGCCGGCCTCAAGGCGCGGACCGGAAAGTCCGTTTCGGTCGCGCGCATAGGCACGGCCGATTATCCGACGCCGGCAAAGCGCCCTGCCAATTCACGGCTGTCCACCACCAAGCTAGAACAGGCCTATGGAATCATCATTCCGGAGTGGCGGCGATCGACCGAAACGGTCCTTGATCGCCTGGTCCAGGCAGATAAGGGAAAATCGATATGAAGGGGATTATCCTCGCAGGCGGCACGGGAACGCGGCTTTATCCGATCACCAGGGCCGTGTCCAAGCAACTGATGCCGGTGTACGACAAGCCGATGATCTACTATCCCCTGACCACGCTGATGCTGGCCGGGATCCGGGATATCCTGATCATCACCACCCCTCATGATCTTGAGGCCTTCAAAAGTCTGCTCGGCGACGGCAATCAATGGGGAATATCGCTGCGCTATGCCGCCCAGCCCAGTCCGGATGGTTTGGCACAGGCCTTCATCATCGGCGCCGACTTCATCGGCTCCAATCCCTCGGCGCTGATCCTTGGCGACAATATCTATTACGGCCACGGGCTGTCACAACTGCTGCGCAAGGGAACCAGCCGCACCGAGGGCGCCACTGTGTTCGGCTATCACGTCACCGATCCCGAGCGCTATGGCGTGGTCGAATTCAACAAGGCCATGCAGGCGATCTCGATCGAGGAAAAGCCGGAGAAGCCGAGATCCAGCTGGGCGGTCACCGGGCTTTATTTCTACGATGCGCAGGTCGTTGATATCGCAGCCAATCTCAAGCCCTCACCGCGCGGAGAACTCGAGATCACCGACGTCAACCGCATCTATCTGGAGCGCGGACAGCTTTCCGTCGAACTCATGGGCCGTGGTTATGCCTGGCTCGACACCGGCACGCCCGACAGCCTGCTCGATGCTGCCGATTTTGTCGCCAGCCTTGAAAAGCGCCAGGGCTTCAAGATCGCCTGCCCCGAGGAAATCGCCTTCCGGCTGGGTCATATCGATGAAGCGCAACTGATGCTGCTCGCCGGGCAACTCGGCAAGAGCGCCTATGGCCAGTACCTCGCCAGGATCAGCCAGGACATTTACTCCACCGGATTATGAGACGCCGCCCCTGACCCGGAGTATCCGTCTTGATCAAGCGGATTGGAGCTTCTCACCGTGCCCGGGGTCAGATATGGCCTTTGTGAGACGGAGGGGAATCGAACATCATGTCGAATGCGGCTCTGCATTTATCGGGGACAGGACGGGCACTGGCCGCCCGCCTTCTCCGCTGGTTGTTTTGCCTCCTGCTTGTTGTCGTCGTCGTCCCTTCGGGCTCTGTTGATTTCAATGTGCTGCACCCCGTAGCGGCAGGCTTTTTCGGCTTGGCGCTGCTCGGGACGATCATCGGCGGACACAATCGATCGATCCGCAGCGCATATGCGATCACCCTTTCGGTCGCGCTGGTGATCGGTTTGTGGATTGTCATCCAGGCGAGCAGCATTGCGGGAAATCCGTTCGCCAATCCGATCTGGGCCGATGCAGAACGGTTCTACGGTCCGATGGCGCAATCGATATCGGTGTCCCCGGGAGACACGTTTCAGGGGCTCATCGCGGCACTGCTGCCATTCTCCGCGTTCATGACCGTGCTGCTCATTTTCCAGAATGACAAGGATGCCGTCAATCTCATCCGTTTCTTCGTCGTCAGCGGCTGTGCGATCTGCGTGGTCGCACTGCTCCAGTTCCTGTTGTTTCCCGGCATGTTGTTGTTTGTACCCAAGAAATTCTATCTCGACAGCCTGACTGCGGTGTTCGTGAACCGCAACACCGCTGCGACCTATCTCGCCATGGTGATGATTTTTTCCGGCGGCCTTGCGTTCCACTCGCTGCAAAACGCGGGCTTTGTCAGTTTCATCCGCTTCCTGATCAATTCGAATCACAAGACCAGACGATCCGACGCGCTCCTCGTCATCTTTTATGTCACCACATTCGCTCTGGCCCTGACGGCCCTGATGCTGACCAAATCGCGGGCCGGCATCGCCGCGGGGATCACCGGATCTTGCGTCACCGGCATGATCCTTGCGTATTACGGAGGCCAGTCCGCGACACATTCATACCATCGGGGATTCTCCCGTCCGCGCACTTCCCTGATCGCCAGACTGATGCGTGTCGGACTTGTGCTTCTGGCAATGATGTCCGTGGGCCTGGTTTTTGGCGGACAGGCCATCGTTCGCGCCGGCGTGCAAGGCACCGGCGACGTGCGCTTCTGCTTCCTGCCGACGCTGATCGACATGACAAGGGACAACTGGCTTGTCGGCACCGGCTTCGGAACCTTCCGCGATGTCTTTCCGGCCTATCGGGATCCCGCCTGTGGCGGCTTCGAGCTGTTTCTCAGCCTGGCGCACAATTTCTACCTCGAAGGATGGATTTCACTGGGGTTGCCATTCGTGATCACCGCCCTGATCGTCGTGGCCGCGCTGATCCATAATCTCTTCATAGGGCTCCGCGAGCGCCGGCGATATCGGTGGATCCCGGCGGCCGGCCTTGGGGTGCTGACGCTTCATCTGCTTCACAACAGTGTCGATTTCTCCATCCAGAATCCCGGGGTCGGGGTGATGTTCGCCGCGCTGATGGCGGCGACCGTCGTCATCGCGCGCGGTCGATCCACAAAGTCAAAGAGAAGCGAAATCCTGGCAACCGAAGAACCTCCCGGCCCGAACGACGACGATCAGCGATCCACGCGAGGGTCTGTCGAGATTCAGGTTCTGGGCGGTCCGGCTACCTAGTCATGGTCATCCGCCGACCCGACCGACGCCTCTGTCCTGACAAAAATCTGCTCCGGCAGAACGTTTCCATCTAGCAATGAAAGGCTCTAATAAATGGCTTTGCACGATCGCGGGAGATGCCGGCATCCGCTGGCGGTTTTGACAGGATTAAGCAGGAATGAATGAACTGTTTTTCAAACTTCAATATTATGGATCGCTAAACAACGCAACTGTATAGTATTAACCATATTCATTGACACTTAAACAGGACAAGAGAAAATTCCTAAGGTGTAGTTAAGGAACTACACTCGTTTATTCATGTAAGTTGCATTAATGCAACATTCCAGTGCTGAGTTTCGTCATTTTGCGACATTAACCATCTTTACTTCTCGCATTGCACTATGCGATATGCAACAAAAAATGTAATAAAAAGAAGGTTGGCGTTCCCAGTGTGAGGGCGTAAATTCTTTGGATAGGGGCGACTATGCGGGGTTCTTCCGTAACTTTAAAGTGCTCGGCAGCATTCATCGTATCGATCAGCCTCGCCTCCTGCAACACGTTGCCGAGATCGGGCCCTTCCCATCAGTCGATCGACAAAAGTGCATCCAGCAAGTATGTTTCTGTCGACAAGAAGGTCGGGATTGACTACGCGCTTGTCGATATCACCAAGCAGGTCGCTTCGTTTTTCGACTATACAATCATCAATTCTCTCGAAAATGGCTTCGGCGGCGGCAAAGGTCCCCCACCCCAGAACCCGCTCGGCATCGGCGACGTTGTCGAAATAACAATTTTTGAAGCGCAGGCGGGCGGTCTTTTCATTCCGGATGACGCCGGCAGCCGTCCAGGCAACTACATCACCCTGCCGAAGCAGACCGTCGATCGTACCGGCATGATCAGCGTTCCCTACGCCGGTCCGATCCGCGTTGCGGGACGCTCGGTCGGCGATGTTCAGGCCGATATCGAAAAGCGCCTTTCCAATCGCGCCATCGAGCCGCAGGTCATCATCACCACCACGCTGGCGCGCTCCAACAATATTTCCGTGCTTGGCGACGTCAACACCCCTGCCCAACTGGATCTCAGCCCCGCCGGCGAGCGCGTGCTTGATGTTCTCGCCCGTTCCGGCGGCCTGAATGCGCCGCAATACGAGACCTATGTCACGATCGAGCGCAATGGCCGCCAGGCAACGGTGCTGTTCCGCACCCTGGTCGACAAGCCATCGGAAAATATCTATGTGCGTCCCGGCGATACGATCTATGTCAGCCGCGAGCGCCGCACCTATCTGGTGTTCGGAGCAACCGAACAGGCGGGCCGCCTCGACTTCGAGGATTCCAATCTCACCCTCGGCGAAGCGATCGCCAAGACCGGCGGGTTGCTCGATGGGCGCGCCGATCCGGCCCAGGTATTCCTCTATCGGGAAGTCCCTCGCGATACGCTGGTCAAGATGGGAGTCGATGTCAGCAAGTTCAACGGGGCGATTATTCCCACTGTCTTCCGCGCCAACTTGCGCGATCCGGCAATCTTCTTCGCGATCCAGGAATTCAAGATGAAGGACAAGGATACGATTTACGTCTCCAATGCGGATGCGGTTGAACTGACCAAGTTCCTTGCGCTGATCAACAACGTTTCCGATACGACGGCAAATGTTCCGGCCAATGCTCTGACATCACGTACATCCATCAGGCGGTTAACCAGATAATTACATTTTTTGCTTTCACCCCAGCATATCTTGTGACGGTCGGAAGCATGTGGTAAATATCGGGTTAATTGTTTTCAAGGAAATACCGCCGTGGCAAATGCTATAAGAGTATCGCGTTCGAGTTTTTTACTTTCGGCGGGCGCGTTGATTGCGTTGTCGAATGTCGCCGCTGCGCAAACCACAACCGAAGCCAAACCGGATGTCACCTGCCTGCAGACGCCCGCCAAGATGAGCGACAGCGATCTACAAGCGTTCATCGGCGACCCCAAGGCATTGCTGACCGCCAACCCCATGGGCGGACTGCCGCTTTCCAGCCGCGTCAGGGAACTTGCCGGTTCCAGCAGCAACGCGTTCCAAAAGATCATGGAATTGACCAAGGATGCGAGCGATGGCCAGAAATCAGCGATCGCTGCAGGTCTTGCAAGTGTCGTGTCCGTTTGTGATGGGGTAGGAACGGATGCCGCCCAGGGCTACGCCTCGGTAATCCAGACTGCGGTCGCCAACTCCGGTGATGCCCAGTTCGCCTCGACGTTCCAGGTGTCGTCGAAGGACGTCAGTGCTGCGTCCGTAAGCCCGGGTGCGGGAGATGTCGCTGTTGGCGGAGGCGCGACGGACGACGGCGGCAAACAGGCGAGCGGCACCAATCTGTACAAATCCCCGGGCGACGGACCGCTGGATACGACCTCGAATGACTATGCGATTGGAGGCCACATGACCAGTTTTAGCGCGACGACCCAATAATTGTAACTATGGTTCTGGCGCGTCTGGCTAGCCTGCTGCTTTTTGGAGCCCTTGGGGCCTATGCGGTTTTGCTTGCGGCTCAAGACCGCAACGAGTCATACATGCTTTCGGTCGGGAAGCGTCTGGATTTGGAGCAATCCGTGACGATCGAACAGGTCGGCGCGGCAGCGCGCTACATAATGTCTCCCGCATTCGAACATTCGTGCCGTTCGGACATCCTCAGACCCGCCTTGACAATAGTGCTTTATGATCTCGGCCGCGCAAACCGCGTCAGCGACTATGACGGCTGGGTAAAGGCCAACATGGCAACGCTGGCTTATCTCAATTCGATGATCCGCTGCCTGCCCGCCGATGGCAATGTGTGGCTGCGGGACGTTCTCGTCTCTCGCGCGATTGCAGAAAATCCGCAGAGTCTTCATGATAAAATGGCAGTTTCGCGTGCACTCATGCCGTATGAGGGGCCGCAACTCTTTGCCAGACTGTTTCTGTGGAAACGGATTTCCCCGCTTGCGCTCGCAACATCCGAGGACCTGGCGCGAGCCGATATCAGCACCGTATTGCTCCATGGCGGGGATAAGCTCAATGCGGCAATGCGTGATCGCAAGTCACCCGCGTTCGAGACGCTGCTGACAAGTGAAATCAAGAGGATCAAGACCAGCGCACCTCCATCCTGAAGGGACGGGCACTGGTGGGGGTGGGTAGCCAGATTATGCTGTGTTGCAGCATTTTTCCAGGTTTTCGGCCAGCGCTGATCGCTTCACTTTCCGGCGGGATCTCAAAAGGCCAGAGGCGCGAAATACTGCGACATCCGAAAACTCAACACCAGCACAACGAAATACTATTATACGTTCCTTTTGCATCGAACGCTATACATCAACATTATGCAAGGGTGATTAAATTAGATATTAACAAAAGGTAAATTTCCAGTTAGACTTTTTTCGCAACTGCAATATAGATGTCAGTCGAGTAGTTTGAGATGGTGGACGTCATGGACATGCCCGAGTCTTCCCTGAGAACCCGCATACAGCGCGCCGGACATGCCAATGGCCTGGATATGGTCTCGGAGCTACAGGGGGAGAATCCGACCATACCAGCGCTTCGCCTTTTTACGAAGCGAATGGCCGATCTCGTCGTCGCCGCCTTTGCCCTTGCTGCCCTGCTGCCGGTTTTGATAGCCTGTGCGATCGCCATCCGGTGGGAAAGCCCGGGGCCGGTGTTCTTCAGGCAGATCCGCTGGGGCCAGGGCGGGCGCAAGATCACCGTCTACAAGTTTCGTTCGATGCATACCGATATGTGCGACGCATCCGGAGTGAACCAGACCGTGGCGGGCGACGCGCGCATTACCAGGGTGGGCGCCTTCCTTCGCAAGTCCAATTTTGATGAACTACCGCAGCTGATCAACGTTCTGAAAGGCGATATGTCGCTCGTCGGCCCGAGATGCCATGCCGTCGGCATGAAGGCGGCGGGCGTGCTTTACGAAGAACTGGTTCCGAACTACCACCTGCGCCACGCCATGAAACCGGGCATAACCGGCCTTGCGCAGATGCGCGGGCTGCGCGGACCAACCGATACGGCCGCCAGATCGAGAGCGCGGATTGCCGCCGATCTATATTATATCCAGAATTATTCCGTGATGCTGGATTTCAAGATAATGCTGGGAACGCTGAAAAACGAAGTTTTTCGCGGTTCGGGATTTTAGAAATACGAAATCAAGCCATCTCGACCTTGGGCTTGCCCGCGTGGATCACCGACATGATGGCGCGGCTGGCTTTCTCGTAACGCCGGTCGTTGTGATATTCAAAGCGGATGGCGAATTCGTGCATCACCAGGATGCGGTCGGAGAGCGCCACCATTTCCGGCATGTCGCTGGAGATCAGCTGGATCGACATCCCTCGACAGCGATCGCGTGATTCTTGCGGGCGACAGTGCAGGCGCCAGCATTGCCGCGGCACTCGCGGTTCGAGCCCGCAACCGGCAGATTCCGATTTTGGGCCAGGTTTTGGTCTATCCCGCGACCGATCTT
>JAQGJP010000012.1 GCA_028290545.1 Rhizobium sp.
GACGCTATAGTCGAGCAGGTCAAGGCCGATGCCGCCATCAAGGGCGCGGTGTTCACTTCCGGCAAGGCGGCGTTTTCGGGCGGCGCCGATCTCACCATGCTCAAGGCGATGTTCTCGATGGTCGAGAGCGAACGTGCGTCCGATCCGGAAGGCGCGACGAAAAAGCTGTTCGACGCTGCAGGCCGCATGGGCTGGCTATGGCGCAAGATCGAAACATCCGGCAAGCCCTGGGTGGCCGCCATCAACGGCACCTGCATGGGCGGCGCGACGGAACTGGCCATGGCCTGCCATGCCCGCGTGGCGTCGAATGCCAAGTCGGTCAAGATCGCCCTGCCCGAGGTCAAGGTCGGCATCTTCCCCGGCGCCGGCGGCACCCAGCGCCTGCCCCGGCTGATCAACACCCAGGACGCCCTGCAGATCATGACCACGGGCTCGGATCTGACGGCATCGCGTGCCAAGGCACTCGGCCTGCTGAGCGAGGTGGTCGAGCCCGAAAACCTCATCGAAGCCGCAAAAGCCTTGATCCGCAACGGCCTCGATCCGGTCGCGCCATGGGACAAGAAAGGCTTCAAGGCGCCGGGCGGCCCGATCTGGTCGCCACAGGGCGTGCAGCTGTTTTCCGCCGCCAATGCCATACTTCGCCGCGAAACCTATATGAATTATCCCGGCGCGCATTCGATCCTGAAATGCGTCTATGAGGGCCTGCAACTGCCGTTCGACACGGCGTTGAAAGTCGAGCAGCGCTATTTCACTGCCATCCTGCAGACCACGGAAGCCTATTCGATGATCCGCTCGCTGTTCGTCTCGATGCAGGAACTCGGCAAGGGCGCCCGTCGCCCCCAGGGAATCCCGGTCACCAAATTCACCAAGATCGGCATCGTCGGCGCCGGGTTCATGGGCGCCGCCGTGGCTTACGTGACAGCACGCGCCGGAATTCCCGTGGTGTTGCTGGACCGCGACCAGGAAGCCGCAGACAAGGGCAAGGCGCATTCCGAAACCCTGGTAAAGGACGCGATTGCCAAAGGCAGGTCGACCAAGGAAGACGGCGAGAAACTTCTGTCGCTGATCACCGCGTCCTCGGACTACGCGCTGATATCGGATGCCGATATGGTGGTCGAGGCGGTGTTTGAGGATCGCGTCGTCAAGAAGACGGTCATCGAGCAGGTCGAAGCTGTACTGCCGGAAACGTCAATTTTCGCATCCAACACCTCGACACTACCGATCACCGGCCTTGCCGGCAATTCGAAACGCCCCGAACAGTTCATTGGCGTGCATTTCTTTTCGCCGGTCGAGAAGATGATGCTGGTGGAAGTCATCCTCGGCGAGAAGACTGGCGACAAGGCGATTGCCATGGCCCTCGATTATACGGCCGCCATCAAGAAAACCCCGATCGTCGTCAACGACACGCGCGGCTTCTTCGTCAATCGCTGCGTTTTCCGTTACATGAACGAGTCCTACACGATGCTGGCTGAGGGCATCCCGGCGCCGATGATCGAAAACGTCGCCAAGATGGCCGGCATGCCGGTGGGTCCGCTGTCGCTTTCCGACGAAGTGGCGCTCGATCTCTGCTACAAGATCTTCATGGCTTCAATCGCCGATCTCGGCCCGCAGTCGGTCGATCCACAGCATCTGGCACTGATCGCGAAAATGGTCGACGACAATGGCCGCCTCGGCCGCAAGAATGCCAAAGGCTTTTACGATTATCCGGCCAAGCCCGCCAAAAAGTCGCTATGGCCGGAACTCAAGACCTTCTTCCCGCAGAAAAAAGCGGACGATGTCGATACGCAGATCATCAAGGAGCGTCTGCTGGCGACCATCGCACTGGAAGCGGCGCGCACTGTCGAGGAAGGCATCGTCACCGATCCGCGCGAGGCCGATGTCGGCTCGATCCTCGGTTTCGGCTTTGCGCCCTACACGGGCGGTGCGCTCTCCTATATCGACGGCATGGGCGTGAAGGCTTTCGTGGCGCTGTGCGAAAAGCTCGCCGCCTCCTATGGCGACCATTTCAGGCCGACGCCGTTGCTGCTCGACATGGCTGCCAAGGGCGAGACCTTCTATGGAAGGTTCGATCCTTACAAGCAGAGGCAGGCAGCTTGAGGCTCAGCGGACGCTGCGGCGAAATCCGCGCCGCACGCCGCCTTAGTGTAAAGATTATCGATGCGCAGCGCTTGAGACCCAAGCGCTGCGCATCGACGACAAATTGACGGCGCCAATCGCAAATGAGGCAGCCGCTCAAATCTCGAACTGATAAGTCTCAGGGACAAACCTGTAACCCTGCTCATGCTTTTCGACGAAACCGACCGATGGGAACGGCATATGATAGCCCACGAACGGCAGGCGGTCGGTGGCGATCATGTCGAACACCTTTTTCCGCGCCGCTGCGGCTTTCGCCTTGTCGAAGTCGAACTTCACTTCCCAGTCCGGCCGCTGCAGCGACAGCACATAGTGGTTGGCCGTATCGGCCGTCACCATCAGGGCCTTGCCTTCGGATTCGAGGTGGAAGACCATGTGCCCAGGCGAGTGACCGAAGGCCTCGATCGCGGTGATGCCGGGGACCACTTCCGACCCATCCTTGATGAAAGTGGTCTTCTCGGCCAGCGGCACGACATTCTTCAGCACGCCCTTGTGGCCGCCTTCGGCGGGACTGCCGACACGCGCCGGATCCTTCCAGAAGTCATACTCGACCTGTCCGGCGACATAGCGGGCATTCTTGAAGGCCGGCGCGCCGCCTTCCATCAATCCGCCGATATGGTCGCCATGCATATGGGTCAGCACCACCAGCGACACCTGATCGGGCGTGTAGCCCGAGGCCTTCATGCCCGCGATCAATTGCCCGGCGCCCCATTCGCGGCCTGCCTCGCCCAATCCGGTGTCGAACAGGATGACGTCCGACCCTGTATCGACCACCACAGGCGAAAAGCCGTTGACGAACTTGTCGGTCGGCAGGAAATTCGCCGTCAGCAGTGCCGCGACATCTTCCTTTTTCTGGTTGGCGCCGAATGTTTCTTCCGGCTTTTCGCCGGGCCGTATGCCGTCGCTGATGACAGTGACCGCAAATTTGCCGATCTTGAAGCTGTTGGTCTGAGGTGTCTTGTTCATGGTTTCCGTTGCAGTCTGGGCAAAGCTCGCACGCGTCAGGATGGCGGGCGCGGCCAAAGCTCCGGCTCCACCGATAAACAATGTTCTTCGCGTCATTGATAACACAGACATATCCATTCTCCGGCTTGCGTTTTGTCAATCGACAACGTGGCATAGAACGTGGACAACGGAAGTCACAAAAGACGCAAGAGAAATCACGGTTTTGTGAGATCGGCGTTTGTTTCGCGCGTTAAATCCCACTGATTAAGCCAGAGCGCATTCACAACCATGCTGGACGCATGGGAGTTCTGCGGCTTCATCGTTCTTTCACATCCAGCGGACGACACCTACCTTGCTCATTTCACCGCCTTCAGAACTTCGACACCCGGCAGCGGCTTGCCTTCCATCCATTCGAGGAAAGCCCCGCCCGCCGTCGACACATAGGAGAAGTCGTCGGCCACGTCGGCATGGTTGAGCGCTGAGACGGTGTCGCCGCCACCGGCGACCGACACCAATTTGCCGGCCCTGGTTTCCTCGGCGGCGAATCTGGCGACTGCGACGGTGGCGGCATCGAAGGGCGCGATCTCGAAGGCGCCAAGCGGGCCATTCCAGACCAGCGTTTCGGCCGTGGCGATCCAGTCATTGACGGTTTTAACCGATTGCGGCCCGACATCGAGCACCATGGCGTCCGCCGGAATGGCATTGATCGCCACCGTCTCGCTGGCGGCACCGGCCTTGAACTCGCGGGCAATGACACCGTCGACCGGCAACACGATGGCGCAGCCGGCAGACTTGGCTTCGGCCATGATCGCCCTGGCGGTTTCGGCCAGATCGTGCTCGCAAAGCGACTTGCCGACATCGATGCCCTGGGCGGCGAGAAAAGTATTGGCCATGCCGCCGCCGATCACCAGCGCATCGACCTTCCTGACGAGGTTCTGCAGCAGGTCGATTTTGCTGGACACCTTGGCGCCGCCGACGATCGCCACGACGGGGCGCGAGGGATTGCCAAGGCCCTTCTCCAGCGCTTCGAGTTCGGCCTGCATGGTGCGGCCGGCATAGGCCGGCAGCAGATGCGCCAGCCCTTCGGTCGAGGCATGGGCGCGATGGGCGGCGGAAAACGCGTCGTTGACATAGAGATCGCCATTGGCGGCCAAAGCCTTGACAAATTCCGGATCGTTCTTTTCCTCGCCCTTGTGGAAGCGGGTATTCTCGAGCATCAGGATGCCGCCGTCCTTGAGGTCGGCCACAGCCTGTGCCGCCGCTTGGCCGATGCAATCATCGGCAAAATACACGGGACGATCGAGCACCGCTTCGACCGATGGCTGGACGATGCCCAGCGAGAACTCGGCTTCCGGTCCGCCTTTCGGCCGTCCGAAATGGGCAAGCAGGATCACCTTGGCGCCCTTGTCGGCAAGTTCGCCAATGGTCGGCGCCACCCGCTCGATGCGCGTCGCATCGGTCACCCTGCCGTCCTTGACCGGCACGTTGAGATCGACGCGGACGAGCACGCGTTTGCCGGTGATGTCGCCGAGGTCGTCGATGGTCTTGAAGGACGGCATGGGAGGAATCCATTGAAAGAGGGGCGTTTCCGGCGCGAACATACACCGCCCCGCCCCGGATTCAAGTACCGATCTCCAGCATTCAAACCTGCCGGAAACGGTTCCTGATACGCTCGGATATTTCACGCAGGTTGATGAAAACCGGCAGTGTGTGCGGCGGTTCGACGGCCTCCATGGAAATGCCCACCGAGGAGATATGATTGTGCTCGTCGATATCCCGCACGATCAGGATGATCGAGCCGAATCGCACGCGGTCGGCGTAGTCCACCTTGCCGCCGAGCCGCCCGAGCATCAGTTCGCCGACCGTCGAATGCTTTTCCGCCTCGGCCAGCAACCCAGGACCATATGCGGCATCCAGTTCCGTCGCCGGGCGGTTGGGTGAAATCGCGAATACGCCGAAGAACTCCTCGTCATCGGGGCCAAGCTCGGTACGGCTGGCAAACAGACGGTCGAGAAGGCGGATGAAGGCCGGCGTCACGAAAATATAGACGAGATCGTTCGCCTTGAGCCGCCCGGCATATTGGTAGCGCATCGAGCGGCCGTCGCGAATCACAAGCGAAGGCGTCGCCCAGCGTGGAATTCGAGCGCCCTTGAGCACAGGGCTCTCGCGGATGACGCGGTAGGATACCAGCTCATGGTTGGATGTCCGCGGCAGGTCTACCTCCAGACGGTCGACCTCACCGGTCTGCTTGGGGATCAACAGGCCGAGCCGTCTGGCGATCGGCTTGATCGTCCACCCCTGCACCACCAGCGACACGAGCACGATGATGAAGGTGATGTTGAAATATTCCTGCCCCAGCGGCAAGCCGCTGAGGATCGGCAGGATCGACAGCAGAATCGAAACCGCGCCGCGTAGCCCAACCCAGCTGATGAAGGTGATCTCCTTCTGGGCGAAATCAAAGGGCAGCAGGCACACCCATACGGCGAGCGGCCGCGCGAAGAAGATCAGGAATATCCCAAGAATGACCGCCGGAATGGCAATGATGTTGAACTGCGATGGCGTTGCCAGCAGACCGAGCATGACGAACATGACGATCTGCGCCAGCCATGTCATGGCATCCTGGAACCGCTTGATGGCCAGCCTCGACTGGATCTCGCGATTGCCGGCGACCAGCCCGGCAACATAGACCGCGAGAAAGCCGCTGCCATGCAGGGCGCCGGTGATCGAGAACACCAGCAATGCCAGCGCGAGAACCAGAATAGGCGCGAGCCCCCTGTCCTGGTCGAAACGATTGGCGCCGAGCACGATCAGCCAGCCGCCGACGAGCCCCGCCACCAGGCCGATGCCCATTTCCTGAAGGAAGGACCAGAGCACACCGGCATCCAGGCCGCTCAATCCCTTGCCGGCGGCGACAAGTTCGACCAGCGTCACCGTCAGGAAAATCGCCATCGGATCATTGG
Organism: Rhizobium sp.; assembly: GCA_028290545.1. Classification (GTDB taxonomy): domain Bacteria; phylum Pseudomonadota; class Alphaproteobacteria; order Rhizobiales; family Rhizobiaceae; genus Rhizobium_E. The sequence goes on from JAQGJP010000012.1 coordinate 6,039, forward strand.
TGCCGGACTCGACTTCCAGTGTCGAGGTGATCTGGTCGCGAATATTGATTCCACCGATCCTAAGCAGAAAAAACACGGCCGCCGCATCCGTGGAGGCCACGATCGAGCCGAGCAGCAGGCCTTCGAGCCAGGAGAAATCCAGCAGGGCCATTGCCGCGACGGCAAACAGCGACGACGTGATGAGCACGCCGATGGACGCGAGCGTCATCGCCGGCAAAGCCGCCATCCTGAACGCCTTGATCGGCGTGCCGAAGCCCGAATCGAACAGGATGACGGCAAGCGCGATGGAGCCGAACATATAGGCTACCGTATTGTTGCTGAAATCGATGCCGAGACCATCAACGCCGGACACCAACCCGACAGCAAGAAAAAGTAAAAGAAGAGGAGCGCCGAAGCGAAAGGCAAGAAGGGAGGACACGGCGGCAAGCAACACCAGCGAGGTGCCAACCAAAATGACCAGATAAAATGACTCCAACCCCTGCCCTTTCCAAATAGTTCGGACGTGGCGGTCAGAAAACCGACCGTCGCACGCAGTTTAATTGATCATTTTAAATCCGCGGTAGGAACAATATTGCGTTCGCAGCGGCAATTGACGCGACCGGCAGAAAAGCCGGCGTGCAAATCATCAGGCTCATATTGGACGAGAATAAGGCTGTTGTCACATTCAAATGAAAAAAGGGCGGAACTTTCGTCCGCCCTTATCAAAATCTCGATATGCCGTAAATTATCAGATCAGCTTGCCGAGCGCGACAGCCGTGTCCGACATGCGGTTGGAGAAGCCCCATTCGTTGTCGTACCAGGCCATGATGCGCACCAGATTGCCGTCCATGACCTTGGTCTGTTCGGCGGCAAAGCTCGAGGAATGGCTATCGTGGTTGAAGTCGATCGACACCAGCGGTTCTGTCGAATAAGCCAGAATGCCTTTGAGCTCGCCTTCGGCGGCGGCCTGGATCGCAGCGTTGACCTCCTCGGCCGTGGTGTTCTTCCTGGAGATGAACTTCAGATCGACGACGGAAACATTGGGGGTCGGCACGCGGATCGCAGAACCGTCGAGCTTGCCCTTGAGTTCCGGCAGCACGAGGCCGACGGCCTTGGCCGCACCCGTCGAGGTCGGGATCATCGAGAGTGCTGCGGCGCGGCCGCGATAAAGATCCTTATGCATGGTGTCGAGCGTCGGCTGGTCACCGGTATAGGCATGGATCGTGGTCATGTAGCCCTTCTCGATGCCGAATTCGCGGCTGAGGATATAGGCGACGGGAGCCAGGCAGTTGGTGGTGCAGGATGCGTTGGAAATGACCACATCATCCTTGGTCAGCGCGGAGTGATTGACGCCGAAGACGATCGTCTTGTCGGCGTTGTCGCATGGCGCGGAGACGATGACGCGCTTCGAACCGTTGGACAGATGGGCCGCAGCCTTGTCACGGGTGGTGAAGATGCCCGTGCATTCCATGGCGATGTCGACATCTGCCCATGGCAGATCCTTGGGGTCGCGAACGGCTGTCACCTTGATCGGGCCCTGGCCGACGTTGATCGTGTCGCCGGATACTGTGACCGTGCCCGGGAACCGGCCGTGCACGGAGTCATAGCGCATCAGATGGGCGTTGGTCTCCACCGGTCCGAGATCGTTGATGGCCACGACCTCGATGTCGGTGCGGCCCGACTCGATGATGGCGCGAAGCACGTTGCGGCCGATGCGGCCAAACCCGTTGATACCAACCTTGACTACCATGGTTTCTCTCCAGCTCAATCAGTCATGTTCTGTCGTTGCAGAACATAATCATCGTATTTAATCGATTTATGCAAGCTTGGCGGTTGCAGCTTCGACGACAGCCTCCGGCGTGATGCCGAAATACTTGTAGAGCTCCTTATAGGGGCCCGAAGCACCGAAGCTCTTCATGCCGATGAAGGTGCCATCGTTGCCGATGAAGCGGTCCCAGCCCTGGCGAACGCCGGCTTCCACCGCGATCTTGAGCTTGGCGGCGCCGATGACCGAGGCCTGGTAGTCGGCAGACTGGGCTTCGAACAGTTCAAAGGACGGAACCGAAACGACGCGCGCAGCCGTACCGTTGGCAGCCAGAAGCTCCTTCGCCTTGACGGCGATCTCGACTTCCGAGCCGGCGGCGAAGATCGTCACCGATGCCTTGGCATCTTCATGCAGCACATAGGCGCCCCTGGCGGAGAGGTTCTCTTCCGAGAACGTCGTGCGGGCCGCAACCAGGTTCTGGCGGGTCAGCGCCAGGCCTGTCGGGTGATTCTTGGACTCCAGCGCGATCTGCCAGCATTCCATGGTTTCCATGGCGTCGGCCGGGCGCATCATCACCAGGTTGGGGATGGCGCGGAGTGCTGCCATCTGCTCCACCGGCTGGTGCGTCGGGCCATCTTCGCCGAGACCGATCGAGTCATGCGTCAGAACATGGATGACACGGATGCCCATCAGCGATGCAAGGCGGATGGACGGGCGGCAATAATCCGAGAAGATCAGGAAGCCGCCTGAATAAGGGATCAGGCCGCCATGCAGCGCAATCCCGTTCATCGCTGCGGCCATGCCGTGCTCGCGGATGCCGTAATGCATATAGCGGCCCGAGAAATCCGTCGGCGTGATCGACTTCATCTGGCTGGTCTTGGTATTGTTCGACGGCGTCAGGTCGGCAGAGCCGCCAAGCGTTTCCGGCAGCAGGCCGTTGACGATTTCAAGCACGTCTTCGGACGCCTTGCGGGTCGCCACCGTCGGCCTGGTTTCCGCAAGCTTCTGCTTGAAGGCGCTGACGGCAGGTGCGAACGACGCCGGCAGGTCGCCTGCGAAACGGCGCGAGAACTCGGCCTTTTTGTCGGATGCCGAAAGCCGGTTTTCCCATTCCTTGTGAATGGACGCCGCACGCGTGCCGGCCTGGCGCCACATGTCAAGCAGATCCTGCGGGATGACGAATGCTTCGAACGGCCAGTTGAGCGCCACGCGGGTGGCGGCGATTTCTTCCGCGCCGAGCGGCGAACCGTGGACCTTGTGCGTGCCACCCTTGTTGGGAGCACCGAAGCCGATCACGGTCTTGCAGGCGATCATCGTCGGGCGGTCGGATTTATGCGCCTGGTCGATTGCAGCCGCGATCGCTTCCGGATCATGGCCGTCGATTTCGATCGTGTTCCAGTGAGCCGACTTGAAACGTGCGATCTGGTCGGTCGAATCCGACAGCGACACGGCGCCATCGATGGTGATGGAATTGTTGTCCCAGAAGAGGATCAGCTTGTTGAGCCTCAGGTGGCCGGCAAGCGCGATCGATTCCTGGCTGATGCCCTCCATCAGGCAGCCGTCGCCGGCGAGCACGTAAGTGAAGTGATCCTGCAGATCGGAACCGAACTCCTCGCGCAGTTTGCGCTCGGCGATCGCAAATCCGACCGAATTGCCGATGCCCTGGCCGAGCGGGCCGGTCGTGGTCTCGATGCCGGTGGCATGGCCATATTCCGGATGGCCGGCGGTCTTGGAATGCAACTGGCGGAAATTGGCGATGTCCTCGATCGTCATATCCTCATATCCGGTCAGATAAAGGAGAGAATAGAGAAGCATCGAACCATGGCCGGCAGACAGGATGAAACGGTCACGATCGGGCCAATGCGGCGCCTTCGGATCGAATTTCAGATAGCGGGTGAACAGCACAGTGGCCACGTCGGCAGCGCCCATCGGCAGGCCCGGGTGACCGGAATTCGCCTTCTCGACGGCATCCATGGCCAAAAAGCGGATTGCGTTCGCCATCCGGTCGTGTGTTTCGCGTGAGATCATGTCTGTTCGCCGGCTCCGGAGTTTCAAGGAGGCAGCCTGATTGCGACTGCCGTCAAAGCAGGCGACACATAGCAGTTGGAGGGGCTGAGTCAACAAATACGCACAGCCTTTGGAGCATGCACCGCGGAAAAATTGTGCCGTGCGGCCGTTTACCTTAAAGGAAGATGAATCCGCAAAGGCAATGCACAACTGCAACTCTTCCACAGAATTGCCTGATTTCGCGACACTTTAGGCGATTGACGGGAACGGAAACCTTCCCTTACAATTGACCTGGGTGGTACGCAGCGAAGAGGCAACGATTCGTCGGCTTTTGGACAACGAGGACGATGCCAGCAGGGGCAACAGTCAAATCGGCGATGGATGAGTTGCGCAGGGCGCTGGTCGATCTCGACCAGGCACTCGACCTGCGCTTCGAGCGTGAACGCGATTCCGCCGAGCTGGAAGGCGAGGTACGGCGCACCCATGCCGACCGCTCCCGGCTGGCTCAGGAACTCGATCAATCCGAATTCCGCGCCAATCGCCTCGAAGAAGTCAATCGCGAAGTGTCGCGCCGACTGGTGACTGCCATGGAAACCATCCGCGCGGTCCTCGACCGCTGAACCCGAGCCAGGATGTCCCACCATCCTGCGCTCAATTGTAGAACGAGTAGGTCCGTATGGCCCAGGTAACAGTGACGATCGATGGCAAAGCCTATCGTATGGCTTGCGAGGAAGGCCAGGAAGACCATCTGATTGGTCTCGCCCAGAATTTCGATCAGTATGTAGGCCATCTCAAGCGCCAGTTCGGGGAGATCGGCGATCTCCGGCTCACGGTCATGGCGTCGATCATGATCATGGACGAACTGTCAGAGATCACCCGCCAGCGGGCAGCGCTGGAAGCCGAACTCGACAGTCTCCGCAAAAACCGCGACGGCATGACCGCGGTTGTCGAGCGAAACGACGAGGCTGTCGCCAGCATGCTGACGGAACTCACCACACAGGTGAAGGCCATCTCCGCCAAGCTCAATGGCGAGCCTGAGAAAGCTTAGGCTCTCCGGTCGTCTGAATTAATTCCCGGCGCCTCTTTCGCTGCGGCCCTACTCACGCTATATAGAGCATGCGGTCTGCGCCTTTCGACAGGATAACATTTTCCCAGGGCCATACTCGATCTAATGGGGGCTGTCCCTGTCCTGGCTCGTGGGCTGGGGTATACGGCACCCACCTACTTTGTAGGCACCAGGGATCGAACCATCCATCGGCTGTGTGGATCGCAACTTTCCATCAAATTTGAGTTTTGTCCTGCCGGATGCGGAAGAAGCCCGGTCCAGCAGGGCTGTGGACCGGGCTCCCGGGCAATCTGCGCCGTGGTGAACGGGGATCAGGCGCAGACGCGAACTTTTTTCAGATAGGGCTTGCCGGCATAGTCATAGCTCCAGCTTCTCTTTACCCGGCACTGCGGCGGAGCCACATCGGCCCGCAAGCCATCCTGGGAACGGATAGCCATCTTTCCGGGATCGACATCCAGTCTGGTCGGGCCGGCCGAAGCCGGCGCCAGCGCCGCGAAAGCCGTTACTGAAACGGCGAGAACCGCGAATATGATTTTGTCCATGGCACTGTCCCTGCCCATTTCGAAGACAGCCGCACTGTCTGTTGAAAAGGTTTTCGCATGAGACGTTCGGGCGCGCTGTTACCAATGGAACATTTGGTTTAGGACGCAATGGTACCGGCAAGCTGGCTGATGATGGCGTCCGGCAACCTTCGCGGCCGGCCTGCCGTATTGATGACCGCGACGATGACGCGGGCTGCGATCAGCAGCGTTCCGTCGCTGCGAATTTCCTGATTGAGGATCAGCTTGGCGCCGGCCGCTTTCTCGGTGACGGTCCTTATACTCAGCACGTCATCCATTTTCGCCGAGGACTTGAAATCGATCTCCATCCGGTGAACCACGAAGACCAGGCTTTCGCCTTGCTCGCCCGAGGCCAGCGCCGCCTGCCCGATGCCGAGGCAGCGCAGGAAATCCGTCCGACCCCGCTCGAGAAAATGCAGGTAGCGGGCGTGATAGACGACGCCGGAAAAATCCGTATCTTCGTAATAGACGCGCTGGGTGAGGATATGGCCTTCGGGGGTGAGTTCGCCGGAAAGGGGTATGCGCTGTATATGCATGGGGCAGATCTCTGCGTCAGGATAATCCGCTTCGTCTACGACGTTTCGGCCCGTTTCCCAAGAGCGGGAATTTTAACTCGGTGTCGGTATATGCTATCCCCAAACACACTTTATGGTTTCAGGAGGTACAGGATGACCATCCGTTCGGGCATAATCGTATTGATACGATGCTTCAGCATTCTGACATTCATCCAGCTGCCGGCCTGGGCGCCGGCGATCATCAACATTGGCGTAGACCAACTCGCTCCATCCTCGAAGCTGATCATCTTCGCCATTCTCGCCGTTGTCATTCTCCTGCTGGTTCTGATCTATGCATTCGCGGGTGTGATCTTTGATATGATGACGCCGAAATCAAACGAGCTTTATCCAGAGGCGGGCATCAGGACAGACGATCTGCAGGCAATCGCTTTCAGTACGCTGGGTGCATACGTTCTTTATGTTGCCGTCCGCGACACCATGGCTTTCCTGACAATCTTCCAAAGTAGCCAGCAGATCACATTCCAGAATTTCCATCTCACCGACTATGCGATTAAACCGCTGGCGAGCTGGATCATCGGATTCTACCTGCTGCTTGGCGCGCCGCAGATCCGGCGCTGGATCGGGCGGCTGCGCCGCGCCGGACCAACGGCCGAATAGCGCTCACCCCTTCCACAGCCCCTCACGCACCAGTTCGTCCTGGGTGATCACGATGCTCTGGCGCAGGATGTCGGCCATGGTGTCGATCTGGTCCACCGAAATGATCAGCGGCGGGCTCATCACGCACATATTGATCAACGGCCGGACGAGCAGGCCGAGTTCCTGGCAATGCTTGTCGATGCGCTTGCCGACTTCGAGATCGAGCGTCAACGGATTGTTGCTGACATGGTCGGCGACGCATTCGATGCCGGCCATCATCCCGAGGCCGCGCACTTCGCCCACCAGCGGCAGGTCTTCCAGCGCCTTCAGCCGGGACTGGAAATGCGCCGAGATCGCCCGCGTCTCGGCCAGCAGACCATCTTCGAGGATATCGAGGTTCTTCATCGCCACGGCGCAGCCGATCGGATGGCTGGAATAGGTCAGCCCGTGGGCGAACATCGCATCCGAATGGTTGGATTGGCGGAGATCCTCGAACAGTTTCGAGCGGATCATCACCCCGCCGAGCGGAAAATAGCCAGATGTGACGCCCTTGGCGAAGGTGATCATGTCCGGCTCGATGCCGAACACTTCTTTTGATGCGAACACATGGCCGAGCCGGCCGAACGCGGTGACCACCTCGTCGGCGATGAACAATATGTCATTTTCGGCACAGAGCGCCCGCATCCGCGTCAGATAGCCGTCGGGCGGCACGATGACGCCGCCGGATGCCATGATCGGCTCGCCGATGAAGGCACCGATGCGGTCTGCACCGATGCGCTCGATCGTCGAGCGGAACTCCTCGACCAGCGACTCGCAGAACTCCTCGACAGTCAAGCCGGCTGGCCGGCGGAACGGATTGGGGCAGGACAGCTTGATCACCTGCTCGGATGCGCTGTCCATCCAGTCATGGTCGCGCGGACGGCCATTCATGGATGCCGAAAGATAGGTCGAGCCGTGATAGGCCCCTTCGCGCGAAACGATCAGTTTCTTTTCCGGCCGGCCCCGGACGTTGTTGTAGAACTGCATGAAGCGGAAGGCGGTCTCGACGGCCGACGAACCGCCGGTCGTGTAGAACACATGGTTCAGCCCCTCCGGCGCATGGCCTGAAAGACGTTCGGCAAGCAGCGCCGAGGGTTCGTTGGTCGTATACCACGGGGAATTATAGGACAGCGCCATCGCCTGATCGTGGAGCACCTGGGCAAGTTCCTGCCGGCGGTGGCCGATATTGACGCACCACATGCCCGCAGGCCCATCGATCAGCCGGCGGCCGGCGTGATCGGTAACATAGATGCCGTCACCGCTTTCGATCAGGCCGCGCGCCTCCGCGCCGATCGAGCCGGACACGGGCCAGGGCTGGACGAGATGCTTTTCGGCGATTGCTTCGATCGCGGACTGGTTTTCGTCGTCAAGTTCGATTTCTTCCCGTTTCGCAGCCATAGCCGTCTCCCGTTCTTATTTCATACACCGCTTCAACATTTTGTTTTTCAACAAAATATCGCACACATATTGAATGTGCGTTCAGTCAATATCTCAGATATGCGGGTTAAGTTCAATCCCGATCCGCACGATTCCCTTGGGAAATCGACGGCTTCACCCTCCGGCCCGCAGCCGTTTGCGGGTTTCCGAAGGGCTTTCGCGGAACTGCGCGCGATAGGATCGAGAAAAGGCGGAGGCCGAATTGAAGCCGGTGGCCGCCGCGATATCGGCGAAGGATGCACGGGTCTCGATGACCTTCCTGCGCGCCGCATTGAGCCGCAGCGCGAGATAATGCACATGTGGCGATACGCCAAAACTTTCGTTGAACAGGCTTTGCAGATGCCGGGCGCTGATACCGGTCCGTTTTGCCAGCCGCTCCAGCGAAAAGGGCTGGTCGACGGTCTCTTCCATCAGCCGCACCGCATGGCTGAGCCGCATATCCAGCCCGCCCGGACCGCCGGACGGTGACGGCAGCAGATCGCGCCCGCCGCTGTCGCGTTCGTAGAGAAAGGCGCGCGACACTTCGAGCGCCAGCGAATAGCCCTGGCGGCGGCGGATGATCTCCAGCATCATGTCGATGGTCGGCACCGAGCCGCCCGATGTCATCCGCTTGCGGTCGATCACGAACCGCTCCTTGACCACGTCGATCTGCGGATATCGGCCCGCGAACTCGTCCTGGTCCTCCCAGTGCACGGTGACCCGATGATTGTCGAGCAAGCTTGCTTCCGCCATCAGCCAGCTGCCCGATTCCACGCCGGCGATCATCGAACGGTATCGCGCCGTGCGCGACAGCGCCATCTTCATTGCCGGCGTGTTGTTGCGCCGCCAATTGTAACTGGAAACGACAAACAGTGGCCGTTCGTCCTTTTCCGGCCGGAAGGCGCCATCGACGGGAATGCTGATGCGGGCAGTGGTTTCGACCGGCGCACCGTCCGGACTGAGCAGACGCCAATTGTAAAGGGTCAGGCCGGAAATGCGGTTTGCGGCGCGCAAGGGTTCGAACACCGAGGCAAGCAGCAATACCGTGGTTTCGGGAAAGGCGAGGATATCGACCTCCAGCGGCCGGTCGGTGGCGTCGAACATGGTCGTCTCCGGGTCTTCCAATTATGTATAGAATATTGCCGAAATCGCAAAGCATTTAAACCCAAGCTGCGACCTAATCGCCGCCAACAGCTCCGAGGGAGGATCGATCCTATGCCGCTCACCATGAACCGCGAAGTTTTCATCACCTGCGCCGTCACCGGCTCGGGCGACACCGCCGGCAAGTCCCGGCACGTGCCGAGATCGCCGAAGGAAATCGCCGATTCTGCGATCGAGGCGGCCAAGGCCGGTGCAGCGATCGTCCATTGCCACGTCCGCGACCCCGAAACCGGCGCTCCCTCGCGCCGCAACGACCTCTACAAGGAAGTCACCGACCGCATCCGCGCCTCGGAAACCGACGTGATCCTCAATCTGACCGCCGGCATGGGCGGCGACCTGATTTTCGGCGACGTCGAGAACCCGCTGCCGCTCAATCCCAAGGGCACCGACATGGCCGGCGCGACCGAGCGCGTTTCCCATGTTGCCGAATGCCTGCCGGAAATCTGCACGCTCGATTGCGGCACGATGAATTTCTCGCTCGGCGACTATGTCATGACCAATACGCCGTCGACGCTGCGCGCCATGGCCAAGATGATGACCGACCTCGGCGTCCGCCCGGAAATCGAAGCCTTCGACACCGGCCACCTGTGGTTTGCCAAGCAGTTGGTCGAGGAAGGCCTGATCGAGGATCCGGTTCTGGTCCAGCTCTGCATGGGCGTTCCGTGGGGCGCGCCCGACGATCTCAATACCTTCATGGCGATGGTCAACAACATCCCGTCCAGCTGGACCTTCTCGGCTTTCGCGATCGGCCGCAATGCCATGGCCTATCCGGCGGCGGCGATCCTCGCCGGCGGCAATGTCCGCGTCGGCCTCGAGGATAACCTCTATGTCGGCAAGGGACAGCTCGCCACCAATGCGCAGCTGGTCGAAAAGGCCGTGACGGTGGTCGAGAGCATGGGCGCCAAGATCATCGGCCCCGAGGAAGTCCGCAAAAAGCTGAAGCTGCAGAAGCGCTGAAAAGAAATGCCCCTCCCAACTCTCCCTCAAGGGGGAGGGGTTTGGGGCGGGGTCTTTAAACCTGGATGGATAGAACCATGACCAAAATAAACAAGGCAGCCTGCATCGGCGGCGGAGTTATCGGCGGGGCCTGGGCAGCGCGGTTCGTGCTCGCCGGCATCGACACCAACATTTTCGATCCGCATCCGGAAGCCGAACGCATTATCGGCGAAGTGATGGCCAATGCCGAGCGTGCCTATGACATGCTGACCATGGCGCCCTTGCCGCCCAAGGGCAAGCTGACCTTCTGCAAGACCGTTGAAGAAGCCGTCGAAGGCGCCGACTGGATCCAGGAAAGCGTGCCGGAACGGGTCGACCTCAAGCGCAATGTCATCACCCAGATCGACGCTGCCGCCGACCCCAAGGCGCTGATCGGCTCCTCGACCTCCGGCATCATGCCGACCGAACTGCAGCGCGACATGAAGCATCCCGAGCGGATGTTCGTGGCACATCCCTATAATCCGGTCTACCTTCTGCCGCTCGCCGAACTCGTCGGCGGCGAGAAGACCAGCAAGGCCACCCTTGAAGAGGCCAAGGCCAAGCTCACGCCGATCGGCATGAAGGGCGTGATCATCAAGAAGGAAATCGAAGCCTTCGTCGGCGACCGCCTGCTCGAAGCCGTCTGGCGCGAAGGCCTGTGGCTGATCAAGGACGATATCTGCGACACCGAGACGCTCGACGACGTGATCCGCTATTCCTTCGGCATGCGTTGGGCGCAGATGGGCATGTTCGAAACCTATCGCATCGCTGGTGGTGAAGCCGGCATGCGCCACTTCATCGCCCAGTTCGGTCCCTGCCTCTCCTGGCCCTGGACAAAGCTGATGGACGTCGTCGATCTCGATGACGCCCTGGTCGACAAGATCGCCAATCAATCCGACGTCCAGTCCGGCGCCTATGGCTTCCGCGAACTCGAACGCATCCGCGACGAAAACCTCGTCGGCATCATGCAGACGCTCAAGGGCAGCAACGGCGGCCAAGGCTGGGGTGCGGGCAAGCTGCTCTCCGATTTTGAGACCCATCTCTGGAAGAACGCGCCGAAGCCGGAAGCCAAGGCGAGCGACGAGCCGCTCCGGCTGCTCGACATCAAGGTCAATCCGTCCTGGGTCGATTACAACGGCCACATGACCGAATATCGCTATAACCAGTGCTTCGCCGATGCGGCCGACGCGCTGCTGCGGATGATCGGCGTCGACATGGATTATGTCGCTGATGGACACAGCTACTACACGGTGGAAAGCCACGTGCGGATGCTGGCCGAAGCCAAGCTCGGCGACGCGCTTTATACCACCTGCCAGATCATTCCTTCCGACGACAAGAAGCTGCACACGTTCCAGTGGCTGCATCGGGCTTCCGATGGCGCGGTTCTGGCCACCTGCGAGCACCTGATGCTGCATGTCGCCTCGGCCGAAAACAAGACGATTGCCGCCCCTGCTGCCATCCTTGCCAAGCTCAAGCCGCTGGCCGATGCACATGCCGGTCTGGCTCTGCCGGAAGCAGTGGGACGGCATGTCGGGCAGAAGAAGGCCTGAGCAGGCGCAAGTCTCGCCGGCTTGGCACACCATTCTCTGGCTCGGTGCGTCATCCTCCGGCTCGGTGCGTCATCCTCGGGCTTGACCCGAGGATCCACGGCCCAGGCGTTGATATAAGCATGGATCCTCGGGTCAAGCCCGAGGATGACACCATTGATGGGCTGCGGCCGATAAAGGCATTTTGCACCCGCAAACTTGAACGCTGGGGAGGGACCACTCCATGAATTTCGGACTGACCGAAGAACAGGACATGATCGTCAACACCGTGCGGAGCTTCGTTGAAACCGAACTCTATCCGCTTGAGGATCAGGTCGAGAAGCAGGGCTTCGTGCCGCCCGAAATGGGCCAGGAGATCGCCCGCAAGGTCAAGGATCTCGGCTTTTTCGGCTGCAACATGCCGGAAGACGTCGGCGGCGCCGGGCTCGATCATCTGACCTTCGCGCTGGTCGAACGCGAACTCGGCCGCGCCTCGATGGCGCTGACCGTATTCTTCGGCCGTCCCTCCGGCATCCTGATGGGCTGCAATGAAGATCAGCGCGAACGTTACCTGATCCCCGCGACCAAGGGCGAAAAATTTGATGCGCTGGCGATGACCGAGCCGGGCGCAGGCTCCGACGTGCGCGGCATGAAATGTTTCGCCAAGCCGGACGGTTCGGACTGGATCGTCAACGGCACCAAGCACTTCATCAGCCATGCCAATATTGCCGACTTCATCATCGTCTTCATCGCCACCGGCGAGGAAGAAACGCCGCGCGGCCCGAAAAAGCTGATCACCTGCTTCCTGGTCGATCGCGGCACGCCGGGCTTCGAGATTCGCGAAGGCTACAATTCGGTGTCGCATCGCGGCTACAAGAACTGCATCCTGAATTTCGACGACTGCCGCCTGTCGTCGGCGCAGATCCTCGGCGAACCACACAAGGGGTTCGACCTGGCCAACGACTGGCTCTACGGCACCCGCCTGACGGTGGCGGCCAATTGCGTCGGCCGCGCCCGCCGCGTCTTCGATTACTGCGTGCCCTATGCCGCCGAGCGCAAGCAGTTCGGAAAGCCGATCGGCGCCAACCAGGGCGTATCGTTCAAGCTTGCCGACATGATCACCGAGATCGATGCGGCCGACTGGCTGACGCTCGCCGGCGCCTGGCGGCTCGACCAGAAGCTGCCGGCCAATCGGGAAATTGCCTCCGCCAAGCTTTACGCTTCCGAAATGCTCGCTCGCGTCACCGACCAGGCGATCCAGATCTTTGGCGGCATGGGCCTGATGGACGACCTGCCGCTCGCCCGCTTCTGGCGCGATGCCCGCGTCGAGCGCATCTGGGACGGCACCAGCGAAATCCAGCGTCACATCATAAGCCGCGACCTGCTGCGCCCGTTCGGAGCTTGAGTTTTATGGGCGCATCATCGGTAGAGATCCCCCTCACCAAGCGCGCCCAAGTGCTCGACCCTTGGTCTCGCGCGGGCTCGCTATCCTCTCCCACAAGGGGAGAGGTAGAGGTGCCACGATGACCGCCCGTGCTTGAGGCAGAGCGGCGCCGCGAGTTGACCTCTCCCCTTGTGGGAGAGGATACGAAGGCCGCGAGAGGCGCCGCCGATCGCATGGCCGAAGTTGGTGAGGGGTATAGCCCCACCGGAAACTGTTGAGATGAGGCTTTCATGAAATCCCTTTCCCCCAATTCCCTTTCCCGACTCATCCGCCCGAAATCGATCGCAGTGTTCGGCGGCAAGGAAGCCCGCCGCGTCGTCGAACAATGCGAGAAAATGGGCTACAAGGGCGAGATCTGGCCCGTCCATCCCAAGCATGACGAGATCTACGGCCATAAATGCTACCGGTCGGTGGCCGACCTGCCGGGCGCACCGGACGCCTCCTTCGTCGGCGTCAACCGCGTCCTGACGATCGAGATCATGCGCGAGCTTTCGGCGCGTGGAGCGGGCGGCGCGATCTGCTACGCCTCGGGCTTTTCCGAAGCCATCAAGGAACTGCCAGATGGCGATGAACTGCAGGCAGCCCTGGTGGAGGCCGCAGGCGACATGGCCGTGGTCGGACCGAATTGCTACGGCTTCATCAACATGCTCGACGGCGCATTGCTCTGGCCCGACCAGCACGGCATGATCCGCACCGAGCGCGGTGTCGCGGTTCTTACCCAGTCCTCCAACATCGCCTGCAATGTCTCCATGCAGATGCGCGGGCTGCCGCTCGCCTATGTAATGACTGCCGGCAACCAGGCCCAGACCGGCCTTTCGGCGCTCGCCGTCGCCGCTCTCGAAGACCCGCGCGTCACCGCCGTCGGCCTGCATATCGAAGGTTTCGACGATCTTGAGACGCTGGAACTCTTGGGCCAACGCTCACGCGAACTGAAAAAACCGGTCATCGCGCTCAAGGTCGGCAAGTCCGAAGCCGCCCAGAAGGCGACCGTGTCGCACACCGCCTCGCTCGCCGGCAATCACAAGGTCTCCTCCGCAGTCCTGGCGCGGCTGGGCATCGGGCAGGTCAACACGCTGCCGGAAATGCTGGAGACGCTGAAACTGCTGCATATCGCGGGAACGCTGGCCACCAACGACATCTCCTCGATGAGCTGCTCCGGCGGCGAGGCGTCGCTGATCGCCGACGCCGGCGTCGGCCGAAAGGTCAATTTCCGCGACCTGAAGCCCGAGCAGTACCAGCCGCTGCGCGACACGCTCGGCGCCATGGTGACGATTTCCAACCCGCTCGACTACCACACCTTCGTCTGGGGCAATGGCGAGAAACTGACCTCGGCCTTCACCACCATGATGCAGGGCGATTACGCGCTCAACCTGATCATCCTCGATTTCCCGCGCACCGACCGCTGCGATCCGGTCGACTGGATGACCACGGTCAACGCCATCATTGCGGCGCATGAAGCCACAGGCGCCAATGCCGGTGTCGTCGCCAGCATGGGCGAGAATATGCCCGAGGACGTGGCTCTCACTCTGGCCGCAAATGGTGTCGTGCCGTTCATGGGCATCGACGAAGCGCTGGTCGCGGTCGAGACGGCTCACGCCATCCATCAAGCATGGGCCGCGCCCGTCCCGCCGCCGCTCCTGAAAGTCGAAGCCTCCGAAGGCGAAGCGATTACGTTGAGCGAATATGAATCCAAGGAAGCCGTGAAGCCGTTCGGCCTGCCGGTTCCCGAGGGCGCCATGGCTGCAACGCCGGAAGAGGCCGCCAAGGTCGCCGCCGGCATCGGCTTTCCGGTGGCGCTGAAGGGCTCTGGCGTAGCCCACAAGACCGAGGCCGGGGCCGTCAAGCTCAACCTCAAATCCGAGGCTGAAGTACTCGATGCTGCCAAGGCCATGGCCGGCGTCGCTCAGGGATTTCTGGTCGAGAAAATGGCCGCAAAACCGGTGGCCGAGCTGATCATCGGCGCGCTGCGCGATCCGGTCGTGGGTCCTGTCCTGACCATCGGCGCAGGCGGCATCCTGGTCGAACTGATGGACGATTCCGCCATCATCACGCTGCCGACAACGAAAGCAGATATCCGCAAGGCCATTGACGGCTTGAAGATCACCAAGCTGCTGAACGGCTATCGCGGTCAGGCCAAAGGCGACATGGAAGCGCTTGTCGACGCGGTTTCGGCTGCCGCCGATTTCGTCATCGCCAAGGCCAGTGACATCGAAGAGCTCGACATCAATCCGCTGATGGTGCTGCCAGAAGGGCAAGGTGTAGTCGCGGCGGATGCGCTGGTACGGATGAGGAAGTAACTGGAGGGTTCACCCCTCACCAAGCGCGCCCAAATGCTCAGCTCCGCTTCGCAAGGGCTTGCTATCCTCTCCCACAAGGGGAGAGGAAAAGTGCCACATGCACCGCCCTCGCCTTTTGCACGGCGTGCCGCAAATCTACCTCTCCCCTTGTGGGAGAGGATACGCAGGCCGGGCGAGCAATGCGAGCCCTTGGCCGAAGTTGGTGAGGGGTAACAACGCCCCCGCAAAACTACAAGGGAGCACATCATGACCGACACCCCGATCAAGACCCGCCGCGAAGGCGGCATTCTCGAAGTCACCATCGACCGGCCAAAGGCCAATGCCATCGACCTGATCACCAGCCGCATCATGGGAAAGATTTTCCAGGATTTCCGTGATGACGACACTTTGCGGATAGCGATTCTCACCGGTACTGGCCCGAAGTTCTTCTGCCCGGGGTGGGACCTGAAGGCCGCCGCCGCGGGCGACGCGGTCGATGGCGATTATGGCGTCGGCGGTTTCGGCGGCCTGCAGGAACTGCGCGACCTCAACAAGCCGGTCATCGCCGCGATCAACGGTATCTGCTGCGGCGGCGGCCTAGAGATCGCCCTCTCAACCGACATGATCCTCGCCGCCGAGCATGCGACCTTCGCGCTGCCCGAGATTCGTTCCGGCACGGTGGCGGATGCCGCCTCGATCAAGCTGCCGAAGCGCATTCCCTATCATATCGCCATGGACATGCTGTTCACCGGCCGCTGGCTGGACGCCACAGAGGCGCATCGCTGGGGCTTCGTCAACGAGATCTTGCCCGCCGACAAGCTGATGGAACGCGCCTGGGAACTTGCGCGCCTGCTCGAAAGCGGCCCGCCGCTGGTCTATGCCGCGATCAAGGAAGTCGTGCGTGAAGCCGAAGGGGAGAAATTCCAGACAACGATGAACAAGGTCACCCGCCGGCAGTTGAAAACCGTCGATATCCTCTACGGCAGCGAAGACCAGTTGGAGGGTGCCCGCGCCTTCTCCGAAAAGCGCGATCCGGTCTGGAAGGGAAAATAGGGTTCACTGCGGGTTCGTAACACTGATTTTCGCCAGCTGGATCACAGCCTGGGTCCGGCTGTCGACATTGAGCTTCAGCAAGACCGCCGAGACATGCGCCTTGATCGTTGCCTCGGAGACGCCGAGCTCATAGGCAATCTGCTTGTTCAGCATGCCCTCGCCGATCATGCCGAGCACGCGCGTCTGCTGCGGTGTCAGCATTTTCAGCCGGGCGATCAGCGCTTCCATCTCGGGGTCGTGCTCGCGGCCGGCGTCGAAGCCCGGCGGAATCCACAGGCCACCTTCGAGTACGGTGGCGATCGCCGCACGGATATCGTCTAGGCCGCTGGATTTGGAAATGAAGGCCGAGGCGCCGAGTTCCAGCGCCCGGCGGATGGTCGCCTGGTCGTCGCTGGCCGAGATCACCGCCACCGGGATGTTCGGATATTCCGCCCGGATCATCATCAGTGCCGAAAGGCCGCTGGCGCCGGGCATGGCAAGATCGAGCATCATCAGATCGCAATCCGGATGCGCCGCCGCCGCCTGGCGGGCTCCGGCAAAATCGCCCGCCTCGACGATCGCGGTAGCATCACCCATCGACAACGCCTGCTTCAAAGCACCGCGAAACAATGGATGGTCATCGGCGATGATGATCGTCGCGGATGGCTGCATTTTCCCCCCGTGGATGCCGCCGGAGAGCGACATCCGTCTTTATCGTTCTGAGAAACACAACATCGTAATCGGCCGGGCTTTTCAAGCAAAAACGGGATTGCCGTTCAGAGCGCGCAATCCCTGGGGCTTTCGTTAGACATCGCCATGAAGCGCTTCATCGCCTTCTCCATGATGGTCAGCGCCTGGTCGAAATCCTCCAACGAACTGTCTTCCTTCCTGTCGATCTCGCCTTTTACCGGGTCCTTTGCCGCGTCCTTGGACGTCGCGCCGGCGCCGGGCTGCATATCGACCTTGGCCGGGTCGCCAGCAATCGGCGTACAGCGGAAGCTGTCCACCTCGTCGCGGCAGAATGTCATGGTACCGGTCACGGCATCGAGCCGGACGAAGCCACCC
Source organism: Rhizobium sp. (assembly GCA_028290545.1). GTDB lineage: Bacteria > Pseudomonadota > Alphaproteobacteria > Rhizobiales > Rhizobiaceae > Rhizobium_E. The sequence goes on from JAQGJP010000012.1 coordinate 23,501, forward strand.
GAAACCGAAATCAGCTGATAGCGCACCGGCTCATTGGTCTGAGCCAGTGCCGGAAATGCGGCGAGCGCAAGAAATCCTGCCAGAAGTTTCGCTTGCATCGGTTTTCCTCCAGTTTCAAAGTTTGCCGCACGGGCTTTCCGGCGGCCCCAAAAAACGATAGGGAGCCCCGGATCAATCGAGGCGTTGAAATGAGCACAAACATATACAAGATCGTTTCTGCCGATTTATGGCAGACGGCGGAAAACACGGGCACCTTTACCGGCGCCGGCATCGATCTGGCCGATGGCTACATCCATTTCTCGACCGCCGCACAGGCCAGGCGGACCGCCGAACTCTATTTCCACGGACAGCAGAATCTGCTGCTGGTCGCCGTCGATGGCGCGGACCTGGGTGAAGCGCTGAAATACGAGCCGTCGCGCGGCGGCGATCTCTTCCCGCACCTCTATGACACACTGCCGCTCACGTCAGTGCTTTGGGCCAAGCCGTTGCCGGTAGATACCGATGGCAACCACATCTTTCCGGAGGATTTCGAGTGAGGGATGCGCTGTGGCCGATCATACGCGCCGGGCTTTTCCGGATCGACCCTGAAACTGCGCATGGCCTGTCGATATCGGGCCTGAAGACGGGCCTGACGCCTGCCTGCACCTTGCCCGCCGATGCCCGCCTTGCTGTCGATCTCGCCGGACTGAAATTCCCCAACCCGCTCGGCCTTGCCGCCGGTTATGACAAGAATGCAGACGTGCCCGAAGCGGTGCTGCGCCTCGGTTTCGGCTTCACCGAGATCGGCACGGTGACACCGCGCCCGCAGGAGGGCAATCCTCGCCCGCGCCTCTTCCGGCTGGTAGCCGATCAGGGGGTCATCAACCGTTTCGGCTTCAACAATGAAGGCCACGCGGCCGCGCTTTCAAAGCTGCGCTCCCTACGCGTCTCGGCGCCGGTCGGCGTCAACATTGGCGCCAACAAGGACGCGACGGACCGCGTCGCCGACTATGTGGCGGGCATCCGCATGTTCTATCCGGTGGCGCGCTATTTCACCGCCAATATCTCCTCGCCCAACACGCCCGGCCTGCGCGACCTTCAGAGCCGCGAAAGCCTGAAGCTTCTGCTGGATGCGGTCCTCACCGCCCGCGATCAAGGAGCCGCGAAGTCTGGCCGGAATGTGCCGGTATTCTTGAAGATCGCGCCCGATCTTCCCGACGAAGGCCTGGACGACATAGCTGCTGAAGTCTTGGCGAGCAGACTCGACGGCATCATCGTCTCCAACACCACTCTCGGCCGTGACGGCCTGATCGACCAGGTAACGGCCCGCGAGGCCGGCGGGCTTTCGGGCAAGCCGCTGTTCGAGAAATCGACGATCGTTCTGGCGAAGATGCGCAAACGCCTGGGAAAGACCTTTCCGATCATTGGCGTCGGCGGCATCCATTCGCCGGAAACGGCGGCGGAAAAGATCCGCGCCGGCGCCGACCTCATCCAGCTGTATTCGGCCATGGTCTATGAAGGCCCGGGCCTGCCCGCCCGCATCGTCAAGGGCCTATCGGCACTTTGCGACCGAGAAAGGCTGGCCTCCATCCACAACATCAGGGACACGCGTCTGGATTACTGGGCGGCGAAAAGAATCGCCTCATGAATTTCAAGCTCGAGTATTATCAGACCAGCAACGGCAAGCTGCCCTTTCAGCAATGGCTGGACGCTCTGGACTCGGTACCGCGCATACGATTGCTAGCGAGACTGCGCCGAATTGAGAGCGGAAATTTCGGCGATTGGAAGCCCATCAAAGGTTCGGATGGCGTTGAAGAACTAAGGGAGGCTTTCGGCCCAGGCTATCGAATCTATTACGCTCGAATCGAAGGCAAAATCGTGTTATTGCTGGCTGGATCGTCAAAGGGCGATCAAACCCGCGTTATCGCCAAAGCAACATCCTACCTGGAAGACTACAGAAAGAACAATTGACATGGGTGCGCGCAGCAGGCCGTTCGACTGGGAGCCATTTTACGAAGCCATGCGGATTCGCGAAAATGCGGCGATGCATCTGGTTGAGAGCTTCGACCAGGGCGGCTTCGATCTATTCAAGCAGGCGGTCAAAGACATAGCAATTGCGAACGGATTGCCCGAGCCGGTTCGTTACGACCGAAGCGAAATTAATGCTGTTCTTTTCAAGGTTGGCCTGGATTGGACTGTCCTCAACGCTGATCGCAGGGTGGCGTAGCCTCACGCGAAAATCTGATCCCTGAGCTTCGGCACCCTGATTGCCAGCAATATGCCGCGCAGGATCAGGAAGATATTCAGCGACAGCCATAGCCCGGTATTGCCGGCAAGCGGCACCAGCAGGCCAAGCGCGATCGCGAACCCGAGGAACGACAGGATCATCCGGTTGCGCATCGCATGAGACCAGGTCGCGCCGATGAAAACGCCATCCATCAGGAAAGCCAGGCAACCCGAAATCGGTGTGATCCCCGCCCAGGGCAAGTGCTGGTAGGCGATGTCGCGCACCGCCTGCGTGGTCGTCAGGAAGTCGATGATCGGCGGACCGAACGCCATCATGATCAGGCTCGTCGCCACCGCCAGCGCTAAGGACCAGTAACCGGTGAGCCGGAGGCCGCGATCGAAAGCCGGCCGCCATTTCGCGCCGACCGAACGGCCGGTGATCGTCTCGGCTGCATTTGCCAGGCCATCGAGCCAGAAGCTGCCGACCATGAAGAAATTCATCAGCACGGCATTGGCCGCCAGCGTCACCGGGCCGAGGCTGGAGCCGACCCGCGTCATCAGGAAGAATGCCCCGATCAGCACGAAGGAGCGGATCATGATATCGGTATTGAGCGAAAACAGGCTCATCAGTTCGCCGCGCTCGAAAAGGCCAGCGATCGTCAGGGGGTTGCGATGCCTGAAACCGCTGAGAATAATCGCCAGTCCCGTGAACGCACCAACGGTCTCCCCGGTGATGGTGGCAAGCGCGATGCCGGATATTCCACCCTTCATCATGAGACCGAAGACGACGCAGAGCACGATATTGATGCCGTTGATCAGCGCCTGCAGCAAGAGGCCGATCCGCGCCTTGCCGCAACCGAGGAGGAAGCCGAGGATCGCGTAGTTGGCGAGTGCGGCCGGTCCCGCCAGCATGCGGATCGAAAACCAGTGCGAAGTCGCATCTGCCGCACCGCTATCCGCCGCCATCACCCAGAGCCCGAGCTTCAGCAGCAGCGGCGAGACAAGAGCAAGCACGAGGCCGATCACGACGGCAAGCAGCAGCGCCCGCCAGAAAATGGATTCCTGTTCCTCGATCTCGCCCCTCCCCCAGGCCTGCGCCACCAGGGCCGTGGTCGAGGCACGCAGGAAATTGATGCTGCCGAAGATCAGATCGGCCAGCACCGCACCGATCGCCAGCCCTGCAAGCACATTCGGATCCCCAAGCCGGCCGGCAACCGCGGTACCGGTGACGCCGAGCAGCGGGATGGTCAGAAAGCCGAAGGTCATCGGCAGCGCAAGGCCCAGCACCATGCGGTGGGTCACGTCGAAAGCGCCCGATTGCAGGACCGTCTTCTCCATCGGCATCATATCCGAAAATAGCCCGTGTCGGGATTGGACAGCACCATCGCCCAGAAGGGGCGGTCGCCGGTGCCGGTGTTCCTGGCGACAACGACACCCAGGCCGCGATAATTGCCGAGCATGTTTTCGAGATGTTTCGGCGAATGCACCCAGGCCGCAATGGCCGCGTCCAGCGTATCCTGACCGGAGGCGATGTTCTCGGCCGCCGGCAGCCGCACCTGCATCCGCTTCATGCGCGCCAGAAAACTCGCATCGTCGCCGAGAAAATGGCTCATCTTGCCATAGCGCGACATGCGCACCGCCTGGTCCTTGGCGGCGCTCGCCGCGAGCCCATCGACCGAAAGCGCGGAAAGGCCGCGTTTGCGGCGGATGGAATTGACCAGCGGCAAGGCCGCTTCGCTGGCGTCGACGACGGCGCCGGATTCGACTGGCGCAAGCACCGTGGTCGTCGTACAAGCCGACAGCACGATCACGCCGGCGGCAGATGACGCAGCGCCGAGGAACTGACGCCGGGAACAGGGGATGGATGTCAAGATTTGTGCCAGTTCAAAATGCGGATGATGATGAAGACCGGTATGACGACTGCCGCACCGAGTAGAAGGTAATCGCCCACCCGGCCGAGCGCGGCAAAGCCGGAGTGCCAGAGATCGTAAAAGGCGCGACGGATCCAGAAGAGGATATCTGCCGGGTAGAACCCGAACATGTTCATGACGAAGCCGACGACGACACAGAGGATGACCAGCTTGACGATCGTCCGCATCGGCGTATCGCCCAGAAAACGGTTTACACCGCCTGCCATTGCTGTCTCCTGTCCAATCCAAAGGAATCGCTTGCCTGCCTGACGCGGCGGAAATTAGACAGATTCCAACACAAAGAAAAGAAAAAGCCATGACGATCGTGCCGAAACCTCTCCTCGCCTCCGGCGACTTCATGGCAGACCGCCGCGCCGATTACGCCGCCATGCTGGCCGAGGGCGGCGATCCGGCCGCCGCCGCCGAGCTGATGGAACAGGCTCTGGAACTGACACCCGCCTGGGCGGCGGGCTGGTTCCAGCTCGGCGAATATCGCCAGAAGGCCGGGCATTCCGACACGGCCATCCCAGCCTACCGCCGCACGCTCGAACTGGCGCCGGACGATATTTTCGGCGCTTTCCTCAAGCTGGTTTCGCTGGGCGCGGGCGACCGTCACGGCATCCCCCCGAGCCAGTATATCGAGAGCCTGTTCGACGACTATGCCGATCGATTCGATGCAGCGCTGGTCGGGCGGCTGGACTACACCGTGCCTGGCAAACTGATGCATCTCATCGGCAAGCATGTACCGGGTCCCTATGGCCATGTCGTCGATCTCGGCTGCGGCACCGGCCTGTTCGGCGCGGAAATCCACGGCGATTGCGCATATCTCGAAGGCTACGACCTTTCGGAAAACATGCTGGCCAAGGCGGAAGCAAAAGGCCTTTACCAGCATCTGGCAAAGGCCGATCTGCTGCTTGAACCGGCCGCCTCCGGACTGTTCGAAGGCCGGGCCGCCCAACGCGCCGATCTCGTCACCGCTTCCGATGTGATGATCTATCTGGGACCACTGAAAACAATCTTTGCCAATGCGGCGGCGCTGCTCAAACCCACCGGCAGCTTCGCCTTTTCGGTGGAAAAATCCGCGCTCGACACCGGCTTCGAACTTTTGGCCTCGCTGCGCTATGCGCATTCGGCGGCCTATGTCACGGAGATGCTGGTCGCCCACGGCATGCAGGCTTTTGCGATGGAAGAGACCGCCATTCGCATGGATGCCGGCGAACCAATCACAGGGTTGTTGTTTCTGGCGCGGAGCACCTGATCGAATCATTAGCCACTGTCTATGTTGCCCCGCACCCTCACACGCGAACCATCTTGGCCAACGCACATTCGGGACCTTTATGGCCAAGATCGGACTCTGGAACACAGTCCCCACCAAGCATTCGCTGTTCGAGGATGCGCAGGACGTGTTCACCGGCACGGTTTTGGCGGCGGTGGCGCTGAATTTCTTCATCGCCATCAATCACCGGACGGATCGATATATTGCCATGTGATTTGACGGGCACGCCCAGGAGGCATATCCTTCTGGCATGCAGTGCTCATAGACTTGGCATCCTTCGCTTGGGAGGGCGGTGTCATGGAAGTCGCAGGCAGCAGCAAGCACGACGTACCCTACATTCTCGTCCATTCCGAACGAGAGATCACCCGTCTCAAACATCAGGCAGACATCGTCAATCCGATCACGCGACGCATCCTGGTCGCGGCGGGCATCGCCCCCGGCATGCGGGTGCTTGATGTCGGGTGCGGTGCCGGTGACGTCACGCTGCTGATTTCGGAACTGATCGGCCGCGATGGACAGGTCGTGGGCGTCGATCGGGCACCGGCGGCACTGGCGGCAGCGGAGCAACGTGCCCAGGGGCACCCCCTCCACAATATCAGCTTTCGCGAGGGCGATCCGGCATCGCTGTCATTCGAGCGACCGTTCGATGCCGTCGCCGGCCGGTATGTGCTGATGTTCCAGGCCGATCCTGCGGCAATGCTCCGTGGCGTCGCGCGTCACGTCAGGCCGGGCGGAATCGTCGCTTTCCATGAACCGGATTGGGCGGGCGTCCGCTCGACTCCGCCCGCCCCCTCCTACGACCAGTGCTGCCGATGGATCGTTGAAACCTTTCGGCGAACAGGGATAGAGACGCATATGGGCGACAAGCTCGATGCGACGTTCCGCGCGGCTGGATTGGCCGCGCCGGCCATGCATCTGGAATCTGTCATCGGCGGCATGAATGGCGGCAGCGACTGGGCCCACCAGATGTTCGAACTGCTGGTGACAATGTGCCCGGAGGTCACGGCACGCGGCGTCGCGTCCGAGCTGGAGATCAAGATCAGCGGATTCGAACAGCGCATCCATCACGAAATCGAAGCTGGAAGCATCATCGTGGGACGCTCGGAAGTCGGCGCGTGGTCGCACACGCCAAAGGCCGCGCCGGGATGATGTCGATCATCCCGCCGCGGCTTGATTGTCGCGATCAAGCTGCCTTTGCGGCCTTGTCGACAGGATGCTGTGAGCGGAAGCCGACGGCGAGCCGGTTCCAGATGTTGATTGCGCCGATCCCCACGGTGATCTTGACCATCTCGTCTTCGCTGAAATGCGCCCTGAGCGCCTCATAGGCTTCATCCGGCGCACCGGTCTGGGCAAGATTGGTCACGGCATCGACCCAGCCGAGCACGGCGCGTTCGCGGGCGTCGTAAACTGGGGATTCGCGCCAGACGGACATCAGGTTGATCCACTGTTCCGGAAGGCCGTCATGACGGGATTCCTTGACATGCATATCGACGCAGAAGGCACAGCCGTTGATGATCGACGCGCGCAGCTTGATCAGGTTGATAAGCCGGCGTTCGAGGCCGCACTTCTGGAAGGCGTCCTCCAACGCCATCACGGCCGTGATGGCTTCCGGTGATGCATTGAACAGGTTGAGACGAGCATGCATGGTCATATCCTCTTTGGTTGGGTTGGAATTCAGGTGGATCTGCGTTCGTTGAGTTCGAGAAAGGCACAGCCTCTGGCGGCGATCGCGCCGTCGCTGTCCGTCTCGCTCAAATCCTGCATAATGTCGGCAATCGTCGTGCGCTGCAGCTCGGCGCGATAGGCGCGTTCGGCCCTCAACATGGCCGAGGCGATGCCGCAAGGCTTTGCCGGCTTTCCAGGAACCGGGTTTGGACCTCGCTGGCGGATTTCATTGCAGCGAAAGGCCGGCGCATGGCCCTCTACAGCGAGCACGATGTCGAGCAGCGTGATCTTGTCGGTCGTCCTGGCGAGGCGGTAGCCGCCCTTTGGACCCGGAACGGTTTCCACGATGCCCGCGCCGGACAACGCCTGCAGATGCTTCAAAAGATAGCTCGTGCCGACGCCGTGGAATTCGGCGAGCGCTGCAGCCGGCAACACGCCGCCGGGCGACAATGCCGAGAGCATCGTCACGCTATGGATCGCCTGCTCCACGCCATCGCTGAGTTTCATCGGCTCGCTCCTTAATCATGGATAATTTATATCCATGATTATCGCATCCGTCAAGCGAGATTTTTGCGGCCCTCGCACGTTCTCTTGTCATGGCGAGGGAAAGGACTATTTTCCTCTGACCGCAGTGAGGCGAACATATGGATGCAAAAACCGAGACAGGAACGAGCCTGACGCTGCCCGCGCCATTCTCCACCTGGTTTGCCTCCAGGGGCTGGAGCCCGCGCGAGCATCAGCTGGGACTGCTGGAGAAGACCGCTGGCGGCCATTCAGCGCTGCTGATCGCCCCGACAGGCGCCGGCAAGACGCTGGCCGGCTTCCTGCCATCGATGATCGATCTCAATTCACGCGGCAGGAAAAAGGCCGGAACCGCGTTTCAGGGCATCCACACGCTCTATATCTCCCCACTCAAGGCGCTTGCCATCGATATCGAGCGCAATCTGGATCGCCCGGTCACCGAGATGGGCCTGAACATCTCGATCGAGACCCGCACGGGGGACACGCCCCAGCACAAGCGCACCCGCCAACGGCTCAATCCACCCGATATCCTGCTGACCACGCCCGAGCAGGTGGCGCTGCTGATCGCCTCGAGCGAGGCCGAACGATTTTTCAAGGACCTGAAATTCGTGATCTTCGATGAGCTGCATTCGCTGGTGACCTCCAAGCGCGGCCATCTGCTGTCACTGGGGCTTGCGCGCCTGCGCAAACTCGCACCGGATCTTCGCACGATTGGTTTGTCGGCAACTGTCGCCGAGCCCGGCGATCTCCGCCGCTGGCTGGTGGCGCAACGCCCCGATACGGAAAATCTCTCCTCGCTGGTCACGGTCACCGGTGGCGCGCGGCCGCATATCACCATTCTCGAGACCGAGGAGCGAATCCCCTGGCAGGGCCATTCGGCCCGCTATGCGATGGGCGAGGTCTACGAGGCGATCAAGCAACACAAGACGACGATCCTGTTCGTCAACACCCGCTCGCAGGCCGAGATGCTGTTCCAGGAGCTTTGGCGGATCAATGACGACAGCCTGCCGATCGCGCTGCATCACGGTTCGCTGGATGCCGGCCAGCGGCGGCGGGTGGAGGCGGCAATGTCGGACAACAGGCTGCGCGCCGTGGTGGCCACCTCGACGCTCGATCTCGGGCTTGACTGGGGCGATGTCGATCTCGTCATCCATGTCGGCGCGCCGAAGGGCGCCTCGCGGCTTGCCCAGCGCATCGGCCGTTCCAACCACCGCATGGACGAACCGAGCCGGGCGATCCTGGTGCCGGCCAACCGCTTCGAGGTGATGGAATGCCAGGCCGCACTCGATGCCAATTATCTCGGCGCGCAGGACACGCCGCCGGTGGCAACCGGCGCGCTCGATGTGCTCTGTCAGCATATCATGGGGCTGGCATGCGCCGACCCGTTCGATGCGCTCGACATCTACGACGAAATCACCACCGCCTCGCCCTATACACATCTCACGTGGGAAACCTTCGAGCGGGCGCTGGATTTCGTCGCTACCGGCGGCTATGCGCTGAAAAGCTATGAACGCTATGCCAAGATCCGCAAGAACAAGGACGGCCTGTGGCGCGTCTCCAACCCGCTCTACGCCCAGCAATACCGGCTGAATATCGGCACGATCATCGAGGCGCCGGTGCTGAATGTCCGGCTGGTGCGGCCCGGCAAGAGCGTCGTCGGCCGCGGCGGACCGGTGCTCGGCCAGGTCGAGGAATATTTCCTGGAAACACTGGCGCAGGGCGACACATTCATGTTCGGCGGTCGCGTGCTGCGCTTCGAAGGCATCCGCGAGAACGAGTGCCTGGCGTCCGAAGCCCGCTCGCAGGACCCGCGCATTCCGGCCTATGCCGGCGGCAAGTTCCCGCTGTCGACCTATCTCGCCGAGGGCGTTCGCGCCATGCTCGCCGATCCGGACAAACGGAAGGACCTGCCCGACCAGGTGCGCGACTGGCTGGCGATCCAGGAGGAAAAATCGGTCCTGCCGCGCCGCGACGAACTGCTGATCGAGACATTTCCACGCGGGCAGCGCTTTTACATGGTCGCCTATCCGTTCGAAGGCCGGCTGGCGCATCAGACGCTCGGCATGCTTCTGACCCGCCGGCTCGATCGCATCGGAGCAAAACCGCTAGGCTTCGTCGCCACCGATTATTCTCTGGCGATTTGGGCCCTGGAAGACATGGGCGCGCTGTTCTCGAAGAAGAAAAAGGCGCTCGCCGACCTGTTCGACGAGGACATGCTCGGCGACGATCTCGAAGCCTGGCTGAGCGAGACCTGGCTGCTGAAGCGCACGTTTCGCAACTGCGCCGTGATCGCCGGGCTGATCGAGCGCCGCCATCCCGGCAAGGAAAAGACCGGCAGGCAGGTCACGGTCTCGGCCGATCTGATCTACGACGTGCTGCGCGCGCATGAGCCGGATCATATTCTTCTCGAGGCGACACGACACGATGCGGCACAAGGGCTTTTGGACATTCAGCGACTTGGCGATATGCTGGCGCGAATCAAGGGGCACATCAGGCTGATGCGGCTCGACCAGATCTCGCCGCTCGCGGTGCCGATCATGCTGGAAATCGGCAGGGAGTCGGTGGCGGGTGCGGCGGACGAAGCGCTGCTCACCGAGGCCGCGGATGATCTGATCGCCGATGCAATGGGACGAACGCATGAACCGGCTGGCAACGGCAAAGACTGACCTCGATATGATCCCGGCGCCATCTTGCGAAACTGAGATCAATGGCCAGCGGATCGTGCTCGATCCGTCCGGCGCGATGTTCCTGCCCGATTGCGGCCTGCTCTGCGTTTCCGACCTGCATCTCGAAAAGGGTGCGGCCTTTGCCCGGCGCGGCCAGCTTCTGCCGCCCTGGGACACGCTGGCGACGCTGCGTATCCTGGAACGCGTGATCGCCCGCCACAATCCACGGACAGTCATCTCGCTTGGCGACAATTTCCATGACCGAACCGGCTCGGTGCATATGCCGGTCGAATTCCGGCTGATGATCAACGCGATGGCGCGCGGCCGCGAATGGATCTGGATCAACGGCAATCACGACCCGGACGGCGTCACCGATCTTGCCGGCATCTCCGCCGATACGCTCGATTATGCCGGCCTGCATTTCCGCCACGAACCGCAGAAAAAGCCGCTGCCCGGTGAAATTTCAGGCCATCTGCATCCGTCGGCAACGCTCTGGCGTCGCTTACGCGCCGTCCGGCGGCCGTGTTTTGCCGTCGATGGCGCGCGCATGATCATGCCGTCCTTCGGCGTGCTGACCGGCGGGCTCGACATCGACAATCGCGCCTTCACCGGCCTGTTCGAGAAGAGCCGGCTGACCGCCCATATGCTCAGCCAAGGCCGCATCCACACCTTCGCGTACCACGTCTTACGCGGCTGATCACTTCACGTTTTCAGGCGTATAGCGCAGGATCACAGTGCCGGATTTCAGGGGCCGGGCTTCGATCAGCTTGAATTTCGACTTGCCTTCGGCGCCCTTGAAGAACGGATTGCCCTTGCCGATCGTCACCGGCACGACGCCGAGCATGATTTCATCGATCTGCCCCGCCTTCATCAGGGAATCGGCAAGGGCGGCGCTGCCGAAAATGTAGATATTCTTGCCGGGTTCTTTGCGCAGGCGGGCAAGATCCGCCACCGGGTCCGAGGTCATTCGCGTATTGTTCCAGTCGGAACTGGTGAACGTCCGCGAGGCGATGAGTTTCGGCAAGGCATTCATGTAGCGCTTGGTTTCGCCCTCCTCCTCCGTCGTCGTCGTCCAGTAGGACTTCATGCCCTCATAGGTGACGCGGCCGAACATCAGCAGGCTTGCCTCGTTGCCGAAACTTTTGCTCAGGACGTTCAGTTCGTCGCTCCAGCCATCGCTGTGGAATTCGATGTCCCACTGTTTCTCGCCTTCGAAATAGCCATCCAGCGTTACCATACACCAGACGATCACCTTTGCCATTTCCATTCCTCCGGATATAGTAGTTGCGTATTGCAAGCAGTTGATCAGTAGATAAACTGATTGTATTTTGCAAGTGGTTCTGGAGAAAAAATGAAAGACGCGCATCGATCGGGATGCCCGATCAACCTGACGCTGGAAATCCTCGGCGACCGCTGGAGCCTGATCGTGTTGCGCGACATGATGTTCGGCAACCGCCGGCATTTCCGCGAATTGCTGACGCGGTCCGACGAAGGCATCGCGTCCAACATCCTCGCCGACCGTCTCAAGCGACTAATGGAGGAGGGCCTGATCAGCAGGGCCGACGATCCGAGCCACAAGCAAAAGGGGCTCTATAGTTTGACCGAAATGGGCATTTCGCTCGTGCCGGTCTTCGCGGCGATGGGCACATGGGGCCGCAGGTTCCTGCCGGTTAGCGAGGAACTGAGCATTCGCGCCGAACTGCTGGAGCGCGGTGGCCCCGCCATATGGGAGGATTTCATGGCGGAACTGCGCGCCATGCATCTCGGCATGCCCGCCCCTGAGCGTTCGGTATTCGCCGAACTGCGGAAGGCGTACGAAGACGTTATGGCAGCGAAAGCTGTGCCGTGAAACTCAGTCGCGGCGGAACATCAGGCTCGCGCCCCAGCCGGAAATCACAGCCAGCATCACAGAAAAAATGCCGTATAATAGCGGCCTTTCCAACGCGGCCTGGGTGATGGTTTCCTCAAGGCCGGTCTTGACCACCCGCAGGGGCAGCGACTTTTCGGCAACGAAAATGCCCTGTTTGAAAAGCACGGCTCGGATCGTATGCGTGCCGTTGGGGATATCGGCCGGAATATGGATGTTTGCCGCAAACAGCGACGAGGATATAAACGTCACGCCTCCGGGATTGCTCTGGTAGAGCTGGGATTTGTGCTTCAGGCCCAGAAAGGCATCGCGGTATTCCTGCACCTCCTCGGCACGTCCGGAAAATGTCGATGGCACCAGCTTGACCCGAGGCAGGCCAACATTGAAAGTCGACAGTTCCGTCGGCTTGGCAATCGTGTCCAAAGCCTTGGTCGAGGTCATCGAGAACGATTCCGGCATCCTCTCGAATGTCACCGAATAACGATTGACCCAGACGCCGAACACCCGCTCCTTCTTGCGTACGGTGATAAAATCGCGTGGGCCTTCGAGCGCCACGACGAGATCGTAGCCTCCGCTCTTCAACAGGTCGGGTATGGCATGGTCGATAGCGCCGAACACGGTGACATCGGTGCCGGCGAAATCCGGGGCGATGGCGATCTCCGGCGAACTGACGCCGATATTGACGACTTCCGGCTCGAGTGCCCTGTCGAGATCTTCCTGCGCAAATGCGGGAAGCACAAGAAACGACAGCAGCAGTGGAGCCAGCAGCGCTCTCATTGCAAAGCCCCCGCGTGAGCGATCGAATAGAGATCCGCGGGTGGCAGGAACAGGTCGATGGCAAGGCGCATGCCGACGGCAAGGATCATGATCGCCAGCAGGGCGCGCAACTGCTCGGCCTTCAGTCTCTGGCCGACCCGCACGCCATATTGTGCCGCGACGACGCCGGACAACATCAGGATGAAGGCCAGCACGATATCGACCGAATGGTTGGTGATCGCCTGGACGATCGTCGAATATGTCGAGACGAAAATGATCTGGAACAGCGAGGTCCCGACCACGACGTTGGCCGGAATACGCAGGAGATAGATCATCGCCGGCACCATGATGAAGCCGCCGCCGACGCCCATCACCGATGTCAGGATGCCGACACCGAAACCGAGGCCGACCACGGGAATGATCGACAGATAGATCTTCGACTTCTTGAACCGCATCTTGAACGGCAGCTTATGCACCCAATTGTGCTGGGTGCGGGTGAACGCCGGCGTCTCGTTGCGGCGGGCACGGCGGATGGCGTGGACGCTCTCGATCATCATCAGCGAGCCGACCGAGGTCAGCAACACCACGTAAAGCAGCGAGATGACCAGATCGAGCTGGCCGAGCGTCCGCAGAACCGCGAAGATCCAGATTCCGAGCGTGGCGCCGAACAGACCGCCGACCAGCAATACCGTGCCGAGTTTCAGATCGATCGTGCCGCGGCGAAAATGCGTGATCGCCCCGGAGATCGAGGACGCCACGACCTGGTTGGCGCCGGTGGCGACCGCGATCGCCGGCGGCACATTGTAGAAGATCAGCAGCGGCGTGATCAGGAATCCGCCGCCGACGCCGAACATGCCGGAAAGAAATCCGACCGCAGCGCCCATGCCGAGGATGATGAAAATATTCACCGAGAGCTCGGCTATGGGCAGGTAGATGGTCACACGGGCGTCCTTGACGGCAAATAAAGAAGAACAGGCCGGATGTCCCCGGGCCTGTCCCAAAGTGTTACATATTGATTTTAAGATAGTCTTGCGCCGGTGAAATGTGGCTGTCAACCAAAGGGCCGGGATGTTTCAATGTTTCATTAAATTATAATTTCGCTGTATAATCCACCGGTTAAGTAGTGATTGACTTTGGCAGTCGACTGCTGATGCGTTAACGTTCAGCCGTCGTCCAGCGTCACTCTCGCCCGTTCCACTTTCTCGATCCATTCACCGCCCATCCTATAGGCCTTGAGCGCATCGATCGCGTCCTCATTGTCGAGCCGCGAACAGATGCGGTAGATCTCCAGCACTTCGGCGCTCATCTCGCCCGCCTTGTAGAAATGCATCGCCGCCGCGTAGCGCGCCCGGCCCGACCATTCCTCGCCTGCCGGCGTCAGGATCAGGCGCCAGTTCTCGCGCGCCTCTGTGTCCATCAGATAAGCCCCGGCGGGTTGGCGCCGCGCCTGTCAAGCTTCAGGAACGGCCGAGGCACAATCTTCACCCGCTTCATCAGTTTCTGATAATTGAGTTCGCGCAGCGCATAGATCTCGACCCAGAGATCACCGGTGATCGTCTCGCCATAGGGCCGGGTCAGGCTGGCAATGGCGATGTTCTTCTTGAGGATCGGCGACCAGGCGGATGCGGTGACAATGCCGACCTCACGCTTTCTGTTGTGGTAGATCAGTGATAGGGGCCCGGCGACATTGCCCTCGACCTCGATGCCGACGAGGATGTGCTTCAGCGTCTTCTTCGCGCGCGCCCTGGCGATGGCGTTGCGGCCGTTGAAATTCGGCTTCTCCAGATCGACCAGCCAGTCGAGCCCGATCTCGTCGGGCATCCGCAGCCGATCTTCGCGCAGCGCGGTTTCCGAGGTGACGAAATCGGCATTGGCGACTATGAAGCCGGCCTCGATGCGCGCATGGTTGAGCGCTGCATAGCCGATCGCCCGCATGCGGTTCTTCGCGGCTACGGCCCAGAGCCGGTCCCAGAGGCTGAGCGCCAGTTCGCGCGGGAGGAACAGCTCGTATCCGAGATCGCCGGTGAAGCCGGTGCGCGAAATGGTGACGTTGCCGCCTTCATGCGGCAAGCTCGCGAGCTGGAACGGTTTCAGGTTCTCGACGCCGTCAAAACCCGCATCGCGCAGCACGGAATAGGAAACGGGCCCCTGCAGCGCCAGTCCCGCGATCTCCATGCTCTCGTCGATGATCGAGACATTAAACCCCTCGGCGCTGTCGAGCAGCCATGGTAAGTGTCGTTCCTGGGAGCAGAGGCGGAATTCGTTGGTGCCGAGCCGGAAAAGTGTGCCATCGTCCAGCACATGGCCACGATCGTCGCACCAGCAGGTGTAATGCACCCGGTTGACACCAAGCTTGCGGACATCGCGCACCGTCAGCCGGTTGAGAAACGCCTCGGCGTCCGGCCCTGATATCCGGTATTTGGTCATCGGCGAGATGTCGAACAGCGCCGCTGTCGAGCGGATGGCGAAATATTCGAGTTCTTCGTCCGAAAGCGTATGCGGCGCCTTGGTGCCAGACCACGCATACCAGTCATTGTTGATGTTGAGTGCGTCGAGCCGCGCATGGAACGGCGATTCCAGCAAGGGCGACAGGATATGGCCCTTGGCCATCGCGCCGGCATTGCGGGAGAGGCCGGTGATCTCATGGGCGATCTCGTTCATACGTCTCTCCTCGAAAGAATGTACCGGGCCGCATTCATCCCCGGCAGACCGGAAATGCCGCCACCAGGATGGCTGCCGGCGCTTGCCAGATAGAGCCCGGCGAGTGGCGTATCATAGCCGGAGACGGCAAAGGTCGGACGGTTGAGCAGCATCTGGTCGACCTGCAATTCGCCGTGATGCCAGTGGCCTCCCGGCATATTGTAACGCGCCTCGATATCCGGCGGCACCAGAAGTTCGCCTGATTTGACCGAGGCGGAAATGCCCGGCGCATAACGTTCCAGCACGGCCATGATCGCAGCCAGGAATTTCGGCTTGCCAGTCTCCCATCCCTCTTTCAGCTCATAGGGTGCATATTGGACGATAGCCGACAGCGTGCAGCCGCCCTGTGGCACGAGCGACGTGTCGAAAAGGCTCGGCAGGATAATCTCCATGACTGGATCAGGCGAGAACTCGCCGTATTTTGCCGGGTTGAAGGCATCCTCGACATGACGAACGCCGCGTGCAATCACCAGGCGTCCCTTGAGATCACTGGCATTCACGCCCTTGAACGTCGGCACCTTCTCCAGCGTCAGCGTGAGCCTGGCAGCATCCCCCTTGGTCCTGACATGCTTGAGGCTCATCGAAAGATGCGTATCGATCTCGCCCGGCGCGGTCAGATGCCTGAGCGTCGTGACCGGATGGATTGCCGAGACAATCACCGTGGCCGAAATCTCTTCGCCGCTTGCCAACACGACGCCGGATGCCTTGCCGCACTCGGAGACGATCCGCGCCACGGCCGCATTCAGCCGGATCTGCGCGCCCGCCTTGACGGCGGCCTTCTCCAGCGCGGAAACTACAGTGCCCATACCGCCTTTGGGGATGAACTGGCCACCCGCCTTTCCCAGCGCCTCGCCGGTAAGCCGATAATAGAGTCCCAGCAGCGAGGTCGGTGAACGCGAGCCCAGATGGATGCCGAGCGTCGCATCAAAGGCGATCAGGCCCTTCAGCCGATCGTCGGTCAAATATTCGTCGGCGATATCGGCGACATTCATCAGCAGCATGCGGGCGAAATCGCGTGCTTCGTCGCGTCCCCTGCGGATCAGACTGAGGCCTGCGAAACCCATGTCCGCGAGATCCCTGAAACCGAGCTCGCCCGGCCGCGGCGGCCGCCTGCCGAGGAAGCGCTTCAGCACCGAGGCCTGCAGCATCAGCTTTTCACGCATCTTGGCCCATGCCTTCGCCTCAGTAGCGCTTATGCCCTCGACGGTTTCGCCATAACCGCCGCGCAGGATCGCCGGACCTTTGTCCGGGTCGAGCACAACGGTCGGCAGCAGTTCGCCACCAAAAGCGCCTTCGCTGAGGCCAAGGCCCTTAAGCACTTTCGGATCAAGGCGGTTGACGATATGAGCGAGGCCGATTCCGCCGCCGACTTTGGCGGAGGCTTCCAGCACCAGAACCTTTTTGCCGGCCTTGGCGAGGAAACCCGCCGCCACAAGCCCGTTATGCCCGGCGCCGATGATGATTGCGTCAAAGGATGTCATGGGCAGGGCTCATATGGTCACGGGATTTCTTGAGATCGCGGAGGATTTCGGCGGCGGCATTGCGGCCGGGCGCGCCCATCACCCCGCCACCGGGATGGGTGGAGGAACCGCACATCCAGAGCCCCTGCACGGGGCTGCGGTATTGCGCGTATCCCGGCACCGGCCGGTTGAACAGCAATTGGTCGAAGGTCAGTTCCCCCTGGAAGATATTGCCTTCCGTGAGTCCGACCTCGGCTTCAAGCTCGCGAGGCGTGCGCACTTCCATATGCAATATGCGATCGCGGAAACCCGGCGAATAATCAGCGATCTGGCTGACCACGGTTTCGGCGAAGGCGTTGCGATCTGCATCCGTCCAGTCGCGGCCCTCGACCTTGGGCGGGCAATATTGCACGAAGCAGCTCATGAAATGCTTGCCCGGCTCGGCCATGGTCGGATCCAGCGTGGTCGGGATCATCGCATCGATGAAAGGATCGGCGGACCAGCGCCCGGACTTCCAGTCGTCATAGCCGCGCTCGATGCGCTCGACCGTGTCGGTGAAATGCAAATCGCCCTTGATCGCGGTCGAGCCCTTCGGCAGCGCCGGGAATTCCGGCAGGCCGTCAAGCGCGATATTCACCTTGCCGGAAGATCCCCGCATTTTGAAATGCTTGACTCGGTGGACGAATTTTTCCGGCAGCTCCTTCTCATCGACAAGCTTGAGGAAGGTTCGCTTCACATCGGCATTGGAGATCACCAGGTTGCCCCGCACCTCGTCGCCATTGGCGAGCGCTACACCCTCCGCTTTACCGTTGCGGATGATGACATTGGCAACCTCGCTGTCGGTGAGGATCGTGCCGCCGGATGCAGTAAACGACGAGGCGAGCGCCCGCGTCACCGATCCCATGCCGCCCCGGGCATAGCCCCAGGCGCCGACCGAACCATCGACCTCGCCCATATAGTGATGCAGCAGCACATAAGCCGTGCCGGGGGACATCGGCCCGAGCGCGGTGCCGATGATGCCGGAGAGGGCCAGATAGGCCTTGACCACTTCGGTCTCGAAATATTCGTCGAGGAAGTCGGAAATCGACATCGTCCAGAAGCGCAGCGTCTGCGCCATCTGCTCCGGGCTGAACTCGCCCGTTTTCCTGGCGAGGAACATCAGTTCGGAAATGTCGCGCGGCTTGAACGAGAACGGATCGGGCGCGGTTCGCATCAACAGCGGCTGGATGAACCGGCATTGGCGCGAGACGTCGCGGGCATAGCGCTCATAGGCTTCCGCATCGCGGGCGGAGTAGCGGGCGAATTCACGCCGATGCTGGTCGTGATCGCGATAGGAGGCGAGGTAGCCGCCCTCGCGCGTCAGTACCGCCCCACCGTCATAGGCGACTATCTGCAGCCCGTGCTTCGGCAGTTCAAGATCGCGCATGATCTCGGGCCGGAATAGCGAACAGACATAGGAGCAGTTGGAATAAGTGACGCCCGAGGAAAGCTCGCGGCTGGTCGCCGCCCCGCCCACCCAGGCATTCTTCTCCACCACCGCGACATTGAGTCCGGCACGCTGCAGATAACAGGCCGCGACCAGCCCGTTATGGCCGCCCCCGATCATCACTGCGTCATATTTATTCATATCATTCCCCAGATTGCGCAAGGAGATTTGCCATATAAAGCATGATCTTGTCCACATATTTTGAATGAACATTCAGCAAGTATCTTGCAATTGACTGAAATCGCGATAGGATTTTTACTGTGTAGTGGAACGACGGGGAGCCAAAGGGAATGACAGACGCTGAACCGGAATATGACGACATCCATATGCGCTTTCTGGAACTGCTGTGGGGCGACGGCTATCTCTCGCCGGGCGGGCCGGCGGAGGTGGAGCGGGTGCTCGCCGGCATCGATCTCGAAGGCAGGCGTGTGCTCGATCTCGGTTGCGGTTCGGGCGGCATCACGCTGTTCATCGCCAAGAAATTTAATCCGAAGCAGATCGTCGGTTTCGATGTCGAACTGCCGGTCATCGAGCAAGCGCGTCGGCGCGCGACTGACGCCGGTCTCGCGGGCCGCGTCGAGTTCACGCAGGGGCCGCCGGGGCCTCTGCCCTTTCCCGACCAGAGCTTCAATGTGGTCTTCTCCAAGGATGCAATGGTTCACATCGCCGACAAGGATGCGGTATTCGCCGATATTTTCCGCGTCCTGAAGCCGGGCGGGATTTTTGCCGCCTCGGACTGGTTGATTTCCCATGACGACGAGCCGACCGCCGACATGAAGGCCTATATCGCAGCCGAGGGGCTGAGCTTCGGCATGGCCTCGCCAAGGCGCTATCGCGAGGCGATGGAGAAGGCCGGTTTTACCGACGTCAAGACCGACAATCGCAATGGTTGGTATCGCGACGAGGCAGCGCGGGAATTGAAACGGCTGCAGACCGAGCTATATGACCAGGCTGTGGCGCTGACTGGCGAGGCATTTGTTGACAAGAACATCCGCACCTGGGTCGCCATGCAAAAGGTGCTTGACAGCGGGGAGCATTGTCCTACGCACTTGAGCGCAATCAAACCGGACGTGTGATTTGCCAACTGGATTTGTCCGGCAAACCACCCCTGCTATCATGGAATTGGCGAACGGCATGAATGTTGCCCAGGCAATCGACCCCGACAAGAAGAGCCGCAAGGCCTCCAAGGAAACCCGCCAGCAGCAGCTGATCGAGGCAACGATCGATTCGCTCGCCAAGCGCGGTTATTCCGACACAACGCTCGCCAATGTCGCCGATGGCGCCAAGCTGTCGCGCGGCATCGTCAATTTCCATTTCGAAAGCAAGGAGAAGCTGCTCGTCTCCACGCTGCAATACATGGCCGACGAATATGCAGGCCATTGGAACGCAGCGCTGCAAAAGGCCGACAGGAGCGCGGCCGGCCGCATCTGGGCGCTGGTCAATGCCGATTTCGACCGCAAGATCTGCACCAAACGCAAGCTCGCCGCCTGGTGTGCATTCTGGGGCGAGGCGAAATCGCGTCCAACCTACCAGGCGCTATGTGGCGCGAGCGACCTCAATTACCAGAGGACTTTCGTCGGTCTCTGCACGGAATTGAAGGCGGAAGGCGGTTACGCTTATGACCCCGAACCCATGGCGCTGGGCATCTGCTCGATGATGGAAGGCCTGTGGTTCCGGCTGATGATGAATGACGGCCTGACGCGCGACAAGGCGTTGCGCGCGGCAATCGAATATGTAGCAGCGGTCTTCCCGAAGCACATTTCGACGGACGGCGTGAAGAAGATTTAAGCCATTAGAGCTTTATGCTTTCCTTATGCACGATCAGTGCCAATCCAATCGAGATTTTATCTCGATCAGTCTAGATATTGGTCATCATCAACAGCGGTGATTGAATATCATGACACGCAAACAACAAAACTCCCTTCAGTCGCTCACCACGCGGCTGATCCAGATTCGGCATGAGCTGGCCCGCCATGCGAGGCTGCGCCGCCATCCCGAGGAAGCGCATGGCGACTTCCGCCAGCCATCGAAATTTTCTCTGCTGATGCTGATCGGCCTGACGGCAGTCGGCGTAATCGCCGCCATCAGTGCGATCCAGATTCTGGAAGCGGCGGTCGGCTAATCTCTCATGCAAAGTCCTCTCCAACGAACGCTGCCAGCCGGCGCCTTCTGCGATCTTGTGACGCCGTTCCGCAACGGCGCCATCGATACCGAAGCGCTGGCCAACCTGGTCAAATGGCAGATCCGCAGCGGCATTTCCGGAATCGTGGTCTGCGGCGAGGCAGGCGAAGCAACATCACTGACACGCGACGAACGCGCCGCCGTCATCCGCTGCGCGATCGAGACTGCCGGAGATCAGTTGCCGGTCATTGCCGGCACCGGCACCAATGCGACCGCATCGACGATCGACCTGACGACGGATGCCGCGCAGCTTGGCGCCGCCGCAGCCGTCATCGTCACGCCCTATTACAATAAACCGTCGCAGGAAGGTATCTTCCGCCATTACGAGCAAATCGCCGCAGCCGTGAACATTCCTATCGTCATCTGCAATGCACCGGCCCGCACGGCAAGCGATCTGGCGCCGCGGACTCTGGAACGCCTGGCAACAATTGCCGGCATCGTCGGCCTTCAGGACTGCACGGGAGATCTCGGCCGGCTGGCGCTGATCCCCCCGGGCCTGAAAAACCGGTTCAGGCAGTATTCCGGCCATGATCTGACGGCGTTTTCGTTCAATCTTGCCGGTGGCGCCGGTTCTTTCTCGGTCGCCGCAAACATCGCCCCGCGCTTCGTCAGCGCCATGCATGATGCGTTGCGCACCGGCAATCTGGACGCCGCCATCACCCTCAATGCCCGCGTCAATCCGATCCTGCAGGTGCTGGAGCGCGAACCAGGCCCGGCAACCGTGAAACAGGCGCTGGCGATTCTGCGCGACCTTGATCCGGAACTTCGCCTGCCGTTGACACCGATCGCACCTGAAACGGCGGCGGCGCTTCGCACGGCACTCGTATCGCTTTCAAATGCGGACCAGCGCTGAAGCCGTCTGACCGCCCTCATCCCAATCCCAATGAGCAAGGAGCCCCATCATGGGCAGTCTCAGTCGTCCACAATGGAACACCACGTCCACCGCCCGCTTCACCATCGGCCGCGATCACCACGGCTGGTGGGTGGTGCAGGACCGGCTCGGCCGCGTCGGCGGCCTGTTTGCCAGCGAAGACGCGGCACAGCATTTCGCGGCCGGGGAATGCGGCCACGATTCGTCGAAAATCTGCATCGCGCCCGACAATGCCGAGGTCGAGCTCTTCGACGAACGAGCCGACGCCCTTGTGCCGATCGGCCAGCGTGCTGGCGCATAACCAGCGTCTGCGCCGCGCCTAGAGGCTCTTGAGCCTATTCGACGAGGCCCTTCGCCCCGCGCATCGATGCATTGATGGCGGCGATCTCTGTTTCGTGCGGCGCGCTGTCGAGCGTCATTACCGGCAGTACGGCGCGCAAATGGTCATGATGGGTGCGGACGCCATATTCGAGGTCCGAGAGATAGAAGCTGTTGAAATGCTTCGACGCCATCGCTTCATTCGACCACTGCGTCAGTTGCACGTCCTCCGCCTGCGTATCGAGATCGATGCGCATGGCGAGATAACGGGCGGCGCGGCCACGGCGGCTTTCCTCGCGATACCGGTAGACGCCTCCACGCAGCATTGAACGGTTCTTGGTCAGCGGGAATTCCTGGTAGAACTGGATGGTTTCAGGCGTCACCGCGATGACCGCATTCGGGAACATGCCGAAATAGATCCAGGCTTTCCTCAGATGCTCCGGCAGATGCGGCGCTTGCTCGCTGATCCTGACATAATTGCGGACGCTCCAGCGGCGGCCGGCATGCGGATTGAAAGTCGCGAACGACCGGCAGATGCCGTTGACGAAAGGTTCGTCGAAATAGGTCGAGCCATAGAGATCCTGCAGCGCCGGATGCGCCATGGCGACGTGGTAACCCTCATTGTCGACGTCGCGCACCGATTTCCAGTTGACCTCGGAAATCTGGGTCCAGGGCTCGCCGGTGGGAACGACGCTCTCGGGCAGATAGTGGCCGAGCTCCTGCGAGAATGGCTTGAGCAGATCGGCGACCGAACCCTGCGGTCCCTTCTCGAAGCGAAGGAAGATGAAGCCCATCCAGATCTCGCTCTCGAGTTCGGTCAAGCCGAAGGTTTTCTTGTCCATCGGCGGAAAGGAATTCGGCCGCGATGGTCCACGCAGCGTGCCGTCCAGATTGTAAACCCAGCCATGGAACGGACAGACCAATGCATTGCGGCAGGCGCCCTTGTCGTCGGCGACCAGTCGTGAACCGCGATGTTTGCAGATGTTGTGAAAGGCACGGATCACGCCATCCTGGCCGCGCAGAACCAGCGCACGCTCGCCGACGATGTCGAGCGTGATATAATTGCCAGGTTCAGGCAGGTCGGAGACATGGCAGGCGATCTGCCAGTGCTCGCGGAACACATGCTGCTTTTCGAGTTCGAACAGGGCATCGCTGTGATAGGTCCAGCCGGGCAGGCCGCGGCGGTCCCAGTCGTTGGGGATGCTCAGATCACGCACCAGCTCGTTCATGCCCCACTCCGGTATTTGCTGAATATTCATTCAATATAAACATATTTATCATTATATCGCAATAGCTTGAGTTGATTTCATGCGTGGAGACGTTGGTACCGTATGCCTCAATAACCGAAAAATCGCATGTTCGCTCAAGGGGATGGCATGCCTGGAACCAGCAAGAAATTTGCTGGATTCATCGAAGCAAAGTCTTAATTCCTGGCGTTGTGATATCCCGAACAAATCCGGCGGAATACCTTCACGCATGAAACGCCGGGTTGTTACCAACCGTATTGCACCGGCAGCCCAAGGCGCGTTGGCCAGTTGAAGTCACTCGCGTTGGCGCTTCAAATCAGGTCGCGCTGCCATCGGCAGGCAATTTAACGATGACCACGCCGAGAACATCGCCTTCCGCTTCGCATATCTCTATGGATTGGATGCAATCGGGGCCATCGGCTGTTGCCTGTTCTATGCGAAGATTGCGGGCAAGATCGATGGCGGCGAGCCGGGCGGCATCGATATCGGCAAATTCCGTGCCGAACAGGTCATCGACCAGCTCGGTATCGGTTCTGAGATGAAAAAAGAAGTGCGGCAATAGAGGCTTTCGGGTTAGTGGCTGGTTTCCACCGTAACGTTGAAGTTTACCGGGCGATCGCCTCCAGACAATCAGCGGCTCTGCGGCCACTCACACAATACACACACCGGCAGCCTCTTGATGCGTCAAAATGGCAAAGACAACATGACACATAATTTCGAAATTCAAACCACCTAAAACGCGCATCATCGCTAATTTACCACACTTTTACATAAGCAACGATTACAGCGAATGCCGGCCCTCATTTGCGAACAATCTGCAGCGCGACGGCCCGGATACGAACCCTCAGAGGGCGGTTTCCTTGAACAGCCAGTCGCGGAACAGGATCGCCTCGGCCTTCAACCGTTTCTGACCCTCCGGCAGCACTATATAATGCGATTCCTCGATCGGGATTGCCATATCCACCGGCCGCACGAGCCGTCCGTCGCGAAGGTAGGGCTCGGCAAGATTGAGCTGAATGATCGCCGGACCAAGGCCGGCCGCGGCCATTTCCAGCGCCGAAACCGTGGTGTCGATATTCATGCCGGCGGTGGGCGGCAGGTTGAGGCCCAGAGGCTTCACCAGACGTTGCCAGAGGTTCTCATAACCCGTGACGTGGATCAGCGGCGCGGATGACAGCAGCGATTTCAGCCGTGCGATATCATCGTCACCCTCCGCCATGCCGGGCGCGCAAATGGGCACTGCCGGCTGGCGCACGAGAATGGTCGATTGGAAGCCGGGCCAGTTGCCATCACCGAAACGGATATCGACATCGGCAAGATCATCGCTGGCTGCCGGTGCCCAGACGACCGTGGAAATCCTCAGCGAAATATCCGGCCATTGCCGGGTGAAGCTGACCAGCCGCGGCGCGAGCCACAGAACCATGAAGGAAATCGGCACGCGGATGGTCAAAGTGCGCTTGCCGACCGGGCCGAACAATCCGGCAGTGGCAGCGGCAAGTTCATCGAAACTGTTGCGCAGCGGCGGCAGGTAGGCGGCGCCCTTTTCGGTGAGCCGGAGACTGCGCGGCAAGCGCTCGAACAGCGTGACGCCCAGATGTCGTTCCAGCGAACGCACCTGATGGCTGACGGCGGCCTGCGTCAGGCTCAGTTCGCCGGCGGCCAGCGTGAAGCTTTCATGCCGCGCTGCAGCCTCGAAGGCACGCAGCCAGGCGAGCGGCGGCAGCTGATAGCCGGCAAAGGGATTGTGATCGTTCATCGGGCGGGCTTGTTGGGTGCGAGTTGGCCGCGACTCTAACCAGAGATTCTTCATTTGGGAAGTTATCCTTCCCTGTCTTCGAGGATCATCGATGCCGCCTTTGCCGCGACCATCATCACCGGCGCGTTGGTATTGCCGGATATGACGAAGGGGAAGACCGAGGCATCGGCGACCCGCAAGCCCTCCACCCCATGCACCCGCAGCCGCGCATCGACCACGCCGACTGTGATATCCGCGCCCATGCGCGCCGTCCCACAGGGATGATAGACCGTGCCGGAGCGATCGCGGAAATCCTCAATGAGTGCTTCGTCGGACGTGACATTGGCGCCCGGCGCCAGTTCCTCGACCGTGATATCGGCGAGCGACGGCTGCGACGCAATGCGCCGGATGACCTTGACGCCGTCCAGCATGTGGCCGATGTCGGCATCTGTGCCATAGGCATTGGCACGGATGGCCGGTGGATCAAACGGATCGGCGGAACGGATCAGGCAGGTGCCCCGCGTTTCCGGCCGGCAGCTCGACATGCCGATGGCATAGCCGGGAAAGGGGTCGGGCTCCAGCAGCGGCCGCGTGCCCTTCTGGGCCGTGAAAGTGCTGATCGCCTGCATGTAGAGCTGGGTATCGGGCCGCTCGAGCTCCGGGCGCGATTTGACGAAGCCGCCGCCCTGGTTGAGGCTGAGGCTGAGCGGCCCCTGCCCGGCCAGCAGGAATTCCATGCCGGCCCGCAGCTTGCCCCACCAGGGACGCAGCACTTCGTTGAGCGTCGGCACGCTCGCCTTGAACACGTAATTGATACCGAGATGATCCTGCATGTGATGACCGACGGCGGGACTATCCGTCATCACTTCGACGCCGAGCGACCTCAGATGCGCCGCCGGGCCGATGCCGGAAAGCTGCAAGAGCTGCGGGCTGTTGAGTGCCCCGGCGGCAAGGATCACTTCGCGCCGCGCGGCGAGAACCATCCGCCTGCCCGCGCGCATGATCTCGATACCCCGGGCTCTGCGGCCTTCAAGCAGGATGCGCGTCGCCTGGGTCCGCTTGAACAGCCGCAGATTCTGCCGCTTCAACGCCGGCTTGAGAAACGCCTTGGAGGCCGACATCCGCCAGCCGTCCTTGGTGTTGAGCTGGTAAATGCCGACGCCTTCCTGGCTCGGGCCGTTGAAATCCCGATTGAAGGCAAATCCGGCCTCAACCCCCGCCTTGATGAAGCGATCGGTCAACGGGTGCTGCCGGCGGCTGGCATCCGTTATGTGCAGCGGCCCGCCATGGCCGCGCCATTCGTCCGCACCCGCCTCATTGTGCTCCAGCGATTTGAAGACCGGAAACACATCGCGCCACGCCCAGCCCGGATTGCCCTCGGCGGCCCAGCCATCGTAATCGCGCCGATCACCACGGATCCAGACCATCGCATTCAGCGAACCGGAACCGCCAAGAATCTTGCCGCGCGGCCAGTAATCGCGCTGGCCGTTGAGGCCGGGATCGGGTTCGGCCATGTAATTCCAGTTGATGGTGCGGTCGTAGAAGGTCTTGCCGTAGCCGAGCGGCATCTGCACGAAGAAGCGCCTGTCCGACCCGCCGGCTTCGACGATCGCCACCGTGCTCCTGCCGTCTCGCGTCAACGCCTCGGCCAGTACGCAGCCGGCCGATCCGGCTCCAACGATGACGTAGTCGAACTCCACGGTCAAAGCTCGGCCGGAAAGCCAGGGGCGCGCAGATCCGTTCCCGTTGCGTCTTCCAGCAATTTCACCACCTGCGACGACCAGGCGCCGCCGCCATAGGCAGCCTTTGCCCGGATAAACGTCTGCATCGCATGCCCGGCGAGATCGAGCGGCACGCCGAACTCCTTTCCAAAGCCGAGTGCGAAGCCGAGATCCTTGACCGCCAGATCCATGGTGAAATTGATGTTGTAGCTGCCGTTCAGGATCACCTGCCCCTCGGTCTCATGCACAAAACTGTTGCCGGACGATGCCTTGATGATGTTGAAAGCGTCGGTCAGGTCGATTCCACCTTTCTTTGCCAGCATCAGCGCCTCGCCGGTGGCGATCAGGTGGATGAAGGCGAGCATGTTGGTGATGACCTTGATCACCGCCGCCTTGCCGAGCGGACCGGCATGGAAGATCTCGCCGCCCATGGCTTCCAAAGCCGGCCGGTGCAGATCGAACAGGTCCTTGTCGCCACCGGCAATCACTGTGATCTCGCCACTCGCCGCCTTGTGGACCCCGCCGGTCACCGGCGCTTCCATCATCCGTACACCCTTTGTCGCTGCAAAGGCTGCCAGCCGCTCGACATCGTCCGAGCTGAGCGTGCTCATCTCGATCCAGGTGCCGCCCGTCCTGATGCCTGAGAGAATGCCGTTCGGTCCGGACAGCACCGCTTCCGAGACTTTCGGCGACGGCAGGCAGGTGATGACGGCATCGGCGTTCGCAGCGACGGATCGCGGGTCGGCGGCCCATCCGGCTCCAGCCGCGATGAGCGCCTCGGCATTGGCCCTGTCGAGATCGTTGACCGTGACCTCAAACCCTGCCTTGACCAATGATCCGGCGAGATACCGCCCGAGATGACCCAGTCCGATAAATCCATAATGCATGTCTGATACCTGCTCCATTCCACCTGGAAATTCGCGGGTTTACGGACGTGTGACAACTGAAGAAATCATTTTCTGAGGGGCGGATTAATTTGTGCCAGATACGAAGATTTATACTTTCTTACATGAAAGCACAAAAAAAACAGAGACATTGCCGCAGTATCCTTTGTTTGCGGATTGGCGCATACCAAGGCGAATATCGTCGCAAATAATGCAGATAGAGAATATTTGCGATGCTTGTCGGAGGATTTGCGCGCGGGCTGGAAAGCCGGATATTCTCGCCAGGAGGAAGCTACCATGGACGACATCGCAGCCAACTGCGCCGTATCATCATCGCGGAGAGCCGGCGGCAGGGCCGCCCGTGTTGCAGCGCGTTCAGCGCCGCTGGCCGAGAATCTGCGCCCAGTGCGCCCCGGCCTGCCGGGTGGTCAGTACAAGCCGCTCAGCGATGCAAACGTCAAGCGCATCCACGAGGCGGCTCTCGATGCACTGGAGCAGATCGGCCTTTCGCAGGCGCCGCAGTCCGGCATCGATATCATGACCGGGGCCGGCGCCATTCTCGGCGATGACGGCCGCATCCGTTTTCCGCGTGCACTGGTCGAAGACATGGTGGCAGTTGCCGGCCGCAACATCACTCTTTTCGGCCGTGATCCAAAGTATGATATGCATCTGAGCGGCACGAAAACCCATTTCGGCACTGCCGGCGCCGCGGTTCATATCGTTGATGTCGAAAAACGCGAATATCGCGAATCGACGTCCAAGGATCTGCTCGCCGCCTCCAAGCTGGTCCATCACCTCGACAATATCCATTTTTTTCAGCGGGCCATGGTCTGCCGCGATGTCTCTGACAATCTGCAGATGGATATGAACACGCTTTATGCCTGCTGCGCCGGTACGACCAAGCATGTAGGCACCAGTTTCTCCGATCCTGCGCATGTCGCCGATGGTTTCGACATGTTGCACATGATCGCCGGCGGCGAGGACGAATGGCGGGCGCGGCCGTTCGTCTCCAATTCAAACTGCTTCGTCGTGCCCCCGATGAAATTCGCGACTGAAAGCTGCCAGACCATGGAGCATTGCATCCGTGAAGGCATGCCGATGCTGCTGCTGTCGGCAGGCCAGGCAGGCGCGACAGCGCCGGCAGCGCTGGCCACGGCAATCGTCCAGGCGGTCGCCGAATGCCTTGCCGGCGTCGTCTATGTCAACGCCATGTCTCCCGGCTTTCCGGCGATCTTCGGCACCTGGCCTTTCGTGTCAGACCTGCGCACCGGTGCAATGTCGGGCGGATCAGGCGAGCAAGGACTGCTGACGGCCGGCTGTGCGCAGATGCATCACTTCTACGACCTGCCCGGCGGTGCTGCCGGCGGCATGTCGGATTCCAAGCTGCCGGACATGCAGGCAGGCTGGGAACAGGGCATCCTCAACGCGATGGCCGGTCTCTCCGGTCTCAACATGGTCTATGAGGCTGTCGGCATGCATGCCTCTCTGCTGGGCTTCTGCCTGGAATCGCTGGTACTTGGCGATGACCTGCTCGGCCAGGTCCAGCGTTGTGTGCGCGGCATCGACGTCACCGAGGACAGCGTCTCGCTTGAAACCATGCGTTCGGTTTGTCTCGAAGGCCCCGGTCACTATCTCGGTCACAGCCAGACGCTGGAACTGATGCAGACCGAATATATCTATCCCGCCGTCGCCGACCGCACCAGCCCCAAGGAATGGGTAGAGCTCGGTCGTCCGGACCTTATCCAGAAGGCAATCGAACGCAAGAACCGCATCCTGCGTGATGCGGCACCCTCGCTGATCGATCCGGCCGCCGATCGGGCAATCCGGGAAAGATGGCAGATTCATTGCTGATCGCACATAAAAATCCCTCCCCGCTTGCGCAGGGAGGGCGGCCTGTTTTTGGTATCGGCGACCGGGAGAAGAGAGAATTTCAAGTAGCCTCAGGTCTGAAAAGCGCTACACCTTCACCGGTTTGCCGTCAGCGCCGAAGCGATGGACTTTGCCGTCGAGCGCCTTCACCGACACGGTGTCACCGGTATTGTATTTGGTCGTGCCGTTTTCGCGCACGGTCATCGGTTCGTCATCGCCGATATCGAGATAGAGGAAGCTGTCCGCACCGAGCTTTTCGGTATGGATCACGGTGCCGGTCCACTGCCCCCCGGTATGCCCCGCGATTTCCAGATGTTCGGGGCGGATTCCCACCGTCGAACAATTGAAGGACGCGGCGCGCGCGCCATGCAGCAGGTTCATCTTCGGCGAACCGATGAAGCCGGCGACGAACAGCGATTGAGGGTTCTCGTATAGCTCCAGCGGCGAACCGACCTGCTCGATCCTGCCGGCGGAAAGCACGACGATCCGGTCGGCGAGCGTCATCGCCTCCACCTGGTCGTGCGTCACATAGATCATGATCGCATCCGACATCGATTCATGCAGCTTGGCGATCTCGATGCGGGTGGCGACGCGCAACGCAGCATCAAGGTTCGACAGTGGCTCATCGAACAGGAACACTTTGGGATTGCGGACGATCGCCCGGCCGATTGCGACGCGCTGTCGCTGGCCACCCGAAAGCGCCTTGGGCAGACGATCGAGATAAGGCGTCAGTTGAAGGATATCGGCCGCCGCTTTCACCCGCTTTTCGATCTCCTCCGCCGAAGCCTTGGCGATGCGCATGCCGAAGGCCATGTTGTCATAAACCGTCATATGCGGGTAAAGCGCGTAGGACTGGAAGACCATGGCGATGCCCCGCCTGGACGGCGGTATGTCGTTGACCTGCTCCCCGTCGATATACATCTCGCCGCCGGTGATTTCCTCAAGCCCGGCGATCATCCGGAGCAGAGTGGACTTGCCGCAGCCGGACGGACCGACGAAGACGACGAACTCGCCCTTCTGGACTTCCAGATCGACTCCATGGATGACATGCACCGCACCATAGGACTTGCGGATATTCTTCAAGACAACCCCGGACATGCTTCCCTCCTGTTTATTATGCGTTGTTCTTATTATGCCCTGCGCGCGAAATAGGCGCCCCAGGCCGGCAGTCTGACGCTGTTTCCGTCATTCCCAGTCATAAATCCGTGGCCTTCCAGCGCCTCCCAGGCACCTTCGGGCAGAGTGGCGAGGGCATCGCTCTCGGTCATGTTGAACACCGCGAGCACGATTTCATTGCCGAAAACCCGCGTGAAGCCAAGCACCTGATCATCGGCGATCTCGAAGACGATTTCGCCCTTCGCAAACGCCGGGTGCCGCTTCCGGAATGTCATGAAAGCCTTGTAATGATTGAGCACCGACGCCGGATCGTCGCGTTCGACATTGACGGCGCGGCTGAGATGCGCCGGCGGCACCGGCAACCACGGCTGGACGTTGGAAAAGCCGCCATTGCTTGTCGCACCGGTCCAGACCATCGGCGTCCGGCAACCGTCACGGCCCTTGAAGTCCGGCCAGAACTGGATGCCATAGGGATCGCGCAGATCCTCGTAGGCAAGTTCCGCCTCTTCCAGGCCAAGTTCCTCGCCCTGATAGATACAGACGGAACCGCGCAGGCTCATCAACAGGCTGGCCAGCAGCTTGGCATGCGCATCGTGGTCATGGATTCCTTCGCTCCAGCGCGAAATGTGCCGCATCACGTCATGGTTGGAAAATGCCCAGCAGGCCCAGCCTTCGGGCGCGTAGCGCTGGAAGCGTTCCTGCACGTCGCGGACGCGCTTCGGCGTGATCGGATCGGAGGCAAGGAATTCGAAGGCGTAGCACATCTGCACCTTGTCGTCACCGGACGTGTACTCGCCGACGATCTCCAGCCCGCGCTGCGCGTCACCCACTTCGCCGACCGAAGTGATCGCCGGGAATTCATCGAGCACCGCACGGAACCGCTTGAGGAATTCGAGATTCTCCGGCTGGTTCTTGTCGTGGAGGTGCTCCTGGTGATTATAGGGATTGACCGACGGCGCGATCGTTGCATTGCGGCGGCTGACCTCCAGCGGCGGATTGTCCCGCAACTGCTTGTCATGGACATAGAAATTGATCGTATCGAGCCGGAAGCCATCGACACCCTTCTCAAGCCAGAAACGGGTGACGCCAAGCAATTCCTCCTGAACCTGCGGGCTGTGGAAATTCAGATCCGGCTGCGAGGTCAGGAAGTTGTGCAGGAAATATTGCAGGCGGCGTGTATCCCATTGCCATGCGGAACCGCCGAAGATCGACATCCAGTTGTTGGGCGGCGTGCCATCGGGCTTCGGATCCGCCCAGACATACCAGTCCGCCTTCGGGTTTCCTCGCGAGGAGCGGCTTTCAACAAACCATGAATGCTGGTCCGATGTATGCGACAGGACCAGATCGATCATCACCTTGATGTTGAGCCGGTGGGCTTCGGCGATCAGCGCATCGAAATCGCTGATCGATCCGAATATCCTGTCGACATCGCAATAATCGGAGACGTCATAGCCAAAATCCTTCATCGGCGATTTGAAGAACGGCGAGATCCAGATCGCGTCCGCGCCCAGTGAGGCAACATGCTCCAGCCGCTCGGTGATCCCCATCAGGTCGCCGATGCCGTCCCCATTCGAGTCCTGGTAGGAGCGCGGATAGATCTGATAGATCACCGCGCCGCGCCACCAGTCCTTGTCTATCGGGTTTTGAACGTCCTCGATCATCTCATGCTCTTTATGGTCTTGAAAAGGTGCCGGCACCGGCACCCGGTTTTTTCTCAAAAGGCGGGTTTCGCCACCGTCACTTTACCGAGCCGGTCAACAATCCGCGTACCAGATAACGCTGCAGCGTGAAGAACACCAAAAGCGGCACGATGATGGTGATGAAGGCGGAGGCCGTCAGGATTTCCCAGTTGCCGCCGCGCGAGCCGAGCAGGTTGACGAGCCGGCCGGTCAGCACCAGTTCCTGATTGCCAGTGCCGAGGAACACCATGGCGACCAGGAGGTCGTTCCAGGTCCAGAGGAACTGGAAGATCGCGAACGACGCCAGCGCCGGGAAGGAGAGCGGCAGGATGATCTTGATGAAGATCTCGAAATCGGTCGCGCCATCGACGCGGGCGGATTCCATGATTTCCTTCGGCAGGCCAGCCATATAGTTGCGCAGCAGATAGATGGCCAGGGGCAGGCCGAAACCGGTATGGGCCAGCCAGACGCCGAGATAGGTCTTGGCATTGACGCCGAAATAGCCCCCGACGCCGTTATAGAGCTTGAGCAGCGGAATCAGCGACATCTGCAGCGGCACGACCAGCAGGCCGACGACGACGGCGATGATCAGCGAGCGGCCGGGGAATTTCATCCAGGCCAGCGCATAGGCAGCGAATGCCGCCACCAGGATGGGGATCACGGTCGAGGGAATAGCCACCGTCAGGGAGTTGATGAACGACGAACCGATGCCCTGCGCCGTCAGCACTTCCTTGTAGTTATCGAGCGTAAAGCGTGGCGGGATCGATGCGATGAAGGCAATGCGCTGGCCGCGCTCGCCTTCCATCTTCTTGTCCGAGACTATCTGGAAACTGCCGTCGCCCTGAACAGTCAGCGCCGTTCCGTCACGCAGCGTTGCCGTCGCGCCCGGCATGTATTCCGACGGCTTGGTCGGCGTCGTGCCCCAGGCGCTGACCACGCCGCCACGGTTCTCGAGCACATTGCCCGCGATGACGAACTTGCCGTCCTTCTCGACCTGCGCCGAGGCATCGGGCGCACGGTAGACGACGTTCTGCGTCGAGGTCGTCAGCGCCGTCCACCAACCGGAAACCGCAAGCTGGTTCTTGTCACGAAAGGACGAGATCAGCAGACCAGCCGTCGGCAGGGTCCAGAGGACTACGATCAGCAGCACGGAGAGATGAACGACCCAGATCAGCGGTGATTTCTTGCTCGCATACATCAGCGTCCCTCCATCTCTTTGCGTGCGTTGCGGATGTTCCAGATCATGATCGGGATGACCAGCACCATGATGACGATGGCGATCGCCGCACCCCGGCCGAAGTCGCCCCCGCCACGGAACATCCAGTCGAACATCAGGTTGGCGAGCACCTGGCTGTTCCATTGGCCGTTGGTCATCGCCAGCACGATGTCGAACACCTTGAGCACCAGGATGGTGATGGTGGTCCAGACGACCGCGATCGTGCCCCAGATCTGCGGCACCATGATCTTGAAGAATATCTGCATGCCGCTGGCGCCATCGATGATTGCCGCCTCGATGGTCTCCTCGGGTATGCCGCGCAGGGCGGCCGAGAGAATGACCATGGCAAAACCGCTCTGGATCCAGACGAGGATCGCCATCAGGAAGAAATTGTTCCAGAACGGCAGCGTGATCCAGGCCTGCGGTTCGCCACCGAACCAGACGACAATGGCATTGAGGATGCCGATCTGCGCGGCGCCGACGTCACGATAGTCGTAGACGAATTTCCAGATCACGGCTGCGCCGACGAACGAGATCGCCATCGGCATGAAGATCAGCGATTTGGCAATGTTTCCCCACCAGATACGGTCGGTCAGCACCGCGATCACCAATCCCATGAAGGTGGCGGCGGCCGGCACGACGAGGAGCCAGAGAAAATTGTTGAGGATCGATTCCTGGAACTGCGCGTCCTGGAACATCCAGACATAGTTGAACAGGCCGACAAAATTCTGCCCGCCCTTGTCCAGAAAGGACAGCCGGATGGAATCGAACACGGGGTAGACGAGATAAAGCACCATCGCGATCATCGCCGGCCCGAGAAAAAGCCATGGTCGGATCATCGTCGCCCGTCGCATGTTGCGTGCGGCGGCCGCGGCATTGGCGCCCCTGGATGGCAAGATCAGGTCCAGGAGCAGGTTGCTGCCGTAGAAATAGGCGGCACATCCCAGCACCCCGGCAATCATCGTCAGAATGGCATAGATCAACTGCTGCATGGTCCGTCCCCTCCCCGGTAGAAACAATGAGCGTATTCTGTAACTTATTATAGCCGGCGGTATCTCCGGCGCTTATTTGGCGTCATGGTAGAAACAGCGGGGATGTCGCCACCCCCGCCGCCAGTTTCATTATTTCAGCGCTTCCCAGGCCTTCTGGATCGAAGCCGAGACATCGGCCGCAGACTTACCGCCGACATAATCGATCATCCCGGTCCAGAACGCGCCGGCACCAATTTTGCCTGGCATAAGGTCGGAACCGTCAAACCGGAACGTCGTCGCCTGGGTCAGGATCTCGCCCATCTTCTTCGAAGGCTCGTTCGAATAGGCATCCGGATTGGCCTTCTTGAACGGGGTCAGGAAGCCGGTGCGCGCCATCCACACTTCGTGGGCGATCGGGGTTTCCAGCCAGGCAATGAACGCACGAGCGGCAGGCGAATCCTTGGTGATCGCCACCAGCGTGCCGGCGCCGAGCACCGGATTGCCGAGTTCAGGCTTGGATGCATATGGCGGCAGGTAGAAGAAATCGGCGTCCTGGCCGAGCTTCGTGCCTTCCGGGAAGAAGGATGGAATGAACGACGCCTGACGGTGCATGTAGCACTTCGGCGGCGAAGAGAAGAGACCCTTCGGGCTGTCGCGGAAGTCGGTCGACGTGACGGCAGCAACGCCGCCATCGACGAACTTGTCATTCTTGGCGAACCAGCCGAATTCCTCGATGGCGCCGATCACAGCCGGATCATTGAAGGGAATTTCATCCTTGACCCACTTGTCGTAGACTTCGGGCTTCTGGGTGCGGAGCATCATGTCTTCCACCCAGTCGGTGGCCGGCCAGCCTGTCGCGCCACCCGAACCGAGACCGATGCACCAGGGCTTGCCGCCGCTCTCCGCGATCTTTTCCGTGAGCGCCTTCAGCTCTTCCATTGTCTTCGGTACGGCATAGCCGGCGTCTTCGAAATTCTCCGGCGAATACCAGACCAGCGACTTCAGGTCGGCCTTGTACGGGAACGCATAGAAATGTTCGGCACCGTCCTTGCCCTTGTAGGTACCGAGGCTGACCCAGCTGTCGCCGGCAGCATAGTTCTCCTTCATCCAGGCAGCGTCCTTGTCTCCGAGATCGGTCAGGAAACCCTTAGAAGCGAGGTCGGCCAGCAGGCCGGGCTGCGGCAGGATCGCAATGTTCGGCGGACTGCCGGCCTGCGTGTCGATGACAATCTGCTGTTCGTAGTTCTCGGACGAGGAATAGTTGACCTTGATGCCGGTCGCGTCTTCGAAATAGGCGAGCATCGCGAGAGCGAGCGTTTCGTCGTCACCGCGCCAGGGTCCGAAGACCGTCAGAGACTGACCCTTGAGGTCGCCATGGCTCTTTTTGAATTCGTCATAGCTCGCCCAGTTGAAGCGCTTGTCTTCGCCAGGCTTGAACATCAGGTCGGCAGCATTGGCCGCGCCGGCGAACAGCGCGAGCGCCGCAACCCCCATCAGAAATGTTTTCTTCATCCGACAATCCTCCCTTGGATATGGAATGCGTTTCGACCACTCAGGTAAATGAGCGGCCGTTTCAAAAAGCGTCCTTCAGGTATTGGGCTTTCAATTAAACCGTCCTCCAGATTTGAAAGCGCTTTAAAGAAATAGAACGTCTTTGTGGGCAAAAAGTCAAGAGAGTCTGAAACAGATTCACAATCTGAGTGCATTGCCGATTGCAGATTTTGAAGGATTATTGCGTAATTTCAATCGATTAGTATTGTGACACTTTTTTTGGCTTGATCGCGACTTGCCGTACCGTTTCGTAAGTATTCGAACTGTCTTTAAAAAAACAATTGATGGCGCTTTCAAAAAAATCTGACTTATCGTATTGTCATTGCGCTGGGAGCAGGTAGTGAAGATCGAACGGGAGATCGATTTCTGTGTCGTGACGACAGATGCCCGAGGAGCATTGGTTCAGCTATGAACTTGAAAGAATTCGCAAAATCGATCGGAATGAGCCAGACGACGGTGAGCCGCGCACTCTCCGGATATCCGGAAGTGAAAGCTGAAACACGCCAGCGGATTTTGAAACTGTCCCAGGAACTCGGCTATCACCCCAATCGTTCGGCGGCTGGACTGGCGACCGGCCGTGCCGGTGCGGTGGGCATTGTGCTGCGAGAAAGCCACGGCTTTGACCCGAACACCACCGAATTCATGGCCGGCCTCGGCAGCCGGCTTGAAACGCGGCAGATCGACATCCTCATCACCGTCGTCGAGGACCGGGAAGGCGAACTGACCGCCTATCAGCGGCTGGCCGCCTCCAAGCGCGTCGATGCCGTGATCCTGCACACGCCTGTCGTCGATGACGAGCGGATGGCGTTCCTGAAGAAACTCAAGATGCCCTTCGTGCTGCATGGCCGCGGCATCGACAACGGCAATTTCCCTTGGATAGACATCGACAATTTCGGCGCCATCTATCGCGCCACGTCCTATCTCATCGATATCGGTCACAAGCGCATCGGCATGATCAACGGCAGCAAGGGTGACGTGTTCGCCGAGCATCGCGACCAGGGATACCGCAAGGCGCTCAAGGAGCGTGGGCTTCCCTTCTATGAAGACATGATCACCCACGGCGCCTTCATCGATGATGTCGGCTATCGCTCGATGCAGGATTTCCTGAGCTTGTCCGAACCGCCGACGGCCGTGCTGGCGGGTTCGATGATGACCGCGCTCGGCGTCATGCGCGCGGTGCGTTCGGCAGGGCTGACGCTGGGTCGCGACATTTCGCTGATCGCCCATGATGACGTGTTCAACTACATCAATGCCGACAACATGGTGCCGACCGTCTCAACCACCCGCTCCTCGATGCGGGAAGCCGGCGTCCGGATCGGCGATATCCTGCTGCAGATGCTGGCCGGGCGGGACGTCTCGAGCCATAGCGAGGTCTGGCCGGTGGAGCTGGTGTTGAGGGAATCGACCGCGCCGCCGGCGTCGTAGCAAGTTTCAAAGACCGTCAGGGCCATTCGTAATAGCCCGAAGACATCGGGATAGACGCCGCGCCTGTGGCGCTCGCCGCCAGCGCACGATATTTCGCCGGCGAAACACCTGTCTTGCGCTTGAAGAAATGGCTGAAATTGGCCGGATCGCGAAACCCCAGACTGTCGGAAATATCCTGCACGCTGCGCGCTCCCCGTTCGAGCCTCAGCTTTGCTTCCTGCACCAGCCTGTCATGGACGAGTTCGACCGGCGGGTGCGACAGTGTTCGCCGGCAGATCGCGTGCAGCCGGTCGGTGCTGATGCCAAGTTCGCTGGCATAGTCGCCGATCGACCAATGCTTTCGGAAATTCGCCTCGACCAGTTGCCGAAACCGCTGCAGGATCGGACCTGTGCCGCTGGCTGCGGCGGCTGATCTCTCATCGGCACCGAATAGCCGCCATGCGGCCATCAGAATCAACCTGGCATAGGCGCTCGCCACCATGCGGGACGCACGCCCCTCCTCGAACAGTTCGGAAATGAACCCCTGAAACAGCGGCTCAATCTCGTTCCGATGGGTATTGTCCAGGTCATCAGTGATCGAAAGGCCGCTGGAGAACAGCCGCAGGGACGGTGACTCCGCATGATCGCCGATCGCCTCGCCGATAATTTCCTGCGACACGCCAATCAGATATCCCTGGGCGCCGGCGGCAATCGCCGCACTCTCGCCCTCTGATGGCGGGAGGAACACCAGTGCTGGCCCATGCACGGGCAACAGCGTTTCGCCGCGTGCCAGCGTCATCGTTCCGGCCGTAAGCAACACAATGTGGTGGAACCAGCGTTGCGGCGGCCGGCCCATGCGGATGGCCCGCGGGGAAATCGCCGGCTCCATGACTTCTCCACGCGCGTCGTGGTGAATGGTCGTTTCGTTGTGCATAATCGACCTCAATGGAACATTGCTGAACCAATGGCCAGAATTTTACAATATTATGCCACAAAATCACATTCCTATTCCCAAGCATCACGCTAATCTTTGCTGACGCCTTTGGGAGGAGGCCGAGATGGTTGTCGGAGCAAGGATCGATTTTTCCAGGAGGGACACGATGCCGGTTGCCAACGCACCGGCGAGTGCTGCCGTCTTCTCCCCCCGTTCTGCCAAGCTGCTGATCGGCGGCAAGGATTGCGACGCCGGCAACCGCGCGACCTTCGAACGTTCCAACCCGGTGACCGGCGATGTCGTCACGATTGCCAGCGCGGCAACAACCGATGACGCCATGCGGGCAGCCGGTAGCGCCGCCGCCGCGTTTCCAAAATGGGCCGCTTCGACACCCACATTCCGCCGCAGCCTGATCGAAAAGGCGGCAACTATCCTTGCGGGACGCGAAGCCCTGATCGCCGACATCATGATGTCGGAAACCGGCGCCACGCGGGAATGGTGCACCTTCAACATCCGTCTCGGCGGCCAGATCCTTCTCGATGCCGCCGCGATGACGACACATGTCAGCGGCTCGATCATTCCCACGGACCAGCCGGGTGTCACCGCCTTTGCCATGCGCCAGCCTGCGGGCGTCTGCCTGGCGATCGCGCCATGGAACGCGCCGGTCATCCTTGGCGTCCGCTCGATCGCCATGGCGCTTGCCTGCGGCAATACCGTGATCCTCAAGGCGTCAGAACTCTGCCCGGCGACCCATCGCGCCATTGGCGATGTGCTGGTCGAGGCAGGTTTTGCCGCCGGCGTGGTCAACATCATCTCGAACGCACCGGCGGATGCTTCCACGATTGTCGAAGCACTGATCGCCCATCCCGTCGTCAGGCGGATCAATTTCACCGGTTCAACGCGCGTAGGTCGCATCGTTGCGCAAAATGCTGCCAAGCATTTGAAGCGCTGCCTGCTGGAGCTTGGCGGCAAGGCGGCTTTCGTCGTGTTGGACGACGCCGATCTCGATGAAGCCGTCAAGGCCGCTGCCTTCGGAGCCTTCTTCAACCAGGGCCAGATCTGCATGTCGACCGAGCGGGTCATCGTCATGGATGCGGTCGCCGATGAGTTTGCTGAGCGTTTCAAGGCCAAGGTCAGGACGCTCAAGGCCGGCGACCCCGTGCGCGGCCATATGCCGCTCGGTTCGCTGGTCACACCGGAGTCTGCGCGCCGCGTGCGCATGCTGATCGACGATGCCCTCGCCAAGGGCGCGATCCTGCTCGCCGGCGGCGAAAGCCACGACGCCCTGATGGATGCGACCGTGCTCGATCATGTCACCCGGCCGATGCGGCTCTATCGCGAGGAGAGCTTTGGACCGGTGGCCGTGATCATCCGCGTCGCCGATGCCGACGAGGCGGTGACCGTCGCCAACGATTGCGAATACGGGCTTTCGGGCGCAGTTTTCGGCCGAGACATCGGGCGGGCTCTGGACGTCGCCCGGCGCATCGAATCCGGCATCTGCCACATCAATTCCGCGACCGTCGCCGACGAGCCGCAAATGCCGTTCGGCGGCGTCAAGGCATCGGGTTATGGCAAATTCGGAGGAATGGCGGCGCTCGATGAATTTACCGAACTGCGCTGGATCACACTCTCCACGCAGCCGGGAGAATATCCGATCTGACGGGACGATCGGCAATTTGGACGAAAAACAACTGGGAGGAAAACATGGTGAATGACAGGAATGGCGGATTGACCCGCCGGGAATTGATCGCAACCACCGGCGCCGTCACCGCCGCACTGGCGCTCGGCGCCCGCCCGGCCTTTGCGGCCGATACATTGAAAGTCGGGTTCATCAGCCCGCGCACCGGCCCGCTGGCCGGCTTCGGCGAGACCGACGGCTATGTGCTCGATGTCGTCCGCAAGGCACTGGAAAAGGGAACCGAGATCGGCGGCAAGTCCTACGCGGTCGAGATCCTCGACCAGGACACGCAGTCGGATCCCTCTCGGGCCGGCCAGCTCGCCAAGGATCTGATCAACAACCAGGGCATCGACGTGATGCTGGTGATCTCGACCCCGGAGACCATCAACCCGGTGGCCGATGCCTGCGAAGCCGCAGGTGTTCCCTGCCTGTCGACCGTCATGCCTTGGGAAGCCTGGTATTTCGGCCGCGGTGCCAAGCCGGACCAGCCTTCGCCGTTCAAATGGACCTATCATTTCGGCTTCGGCGTCGGTGAATTCCACAAGACCTACGTGTCGCAATGGAACCTGATCGAGACCAACAAGAAGGTCGGCGTCATGTATCCGAACGACGCCGACGGCAACGCGATCCGCGCCAATCTCGCGCCGCTGCTGCAAAAGGACGGCTTCACCATCGTCGATCCTGGCGCCTATGAGACCGGCACGACGGATTTTTCCAGCCAGATCGCCCTGTTCAAGCAGGAGGGCGTCGAGATCATCAATACGTTCCCCATCCCGCCGGATTTCGCCACCTTCTGGCGGCAGGCGGCCCAGCAGGGCCTTCACAAACAGGTCAAGATCGTCCAGGTCGCCAAGACCGGCCTGTTCCCCTCGGGCGTCGAAGCGCTCGGCGAACTCGGCGTCAACCTGTCGAGCGCTTGCTACTGGCACAAGACCTTCCCCTACAAGTCATCCATCTCGGGCGTCAGCGGCTCGGAATTGGCCGACGGTTATGAGGCGGCGTCCGGCAAGCAATGGACGCAGCAGCTCGGTGCGACCATGGCGCTGTTCGACGCCGGCTTCGAGGCGGTGAAGAAAT
Source organism: Rhizobium sp. (assembly GCA_028290545.1). GTDB lineage: Bacteria > Pseudomonadota > Alphaproteobacteria > Rhizobiales > Rhizobiaceae > Rhizobium_E. The sequence goes on from JAQGJP010000012.1 coordinate 64,466, forward strand.
CAGGCGATGCCAAGAGCAAGGATGCGGTCGTCAAGGCGCTCGCCGGGCTCAACACCGTGACCATTGCCGGCAAGGTGGATTTCACCTCCGGCCCGTTCGCCAACATCTCGCCCGGCCCGATCATCGGCACGCAATGGGTGAAGAGCGCCGAGGGTTCGAAATTCCCGCTGGATTACGTCATCACCGAGAACGTCACCGACCCCAATGTTCCGGTCGCCGCCAAGCTCGTTCCTTACAACGGCTGAGATCCAAGGGATATCATGCAGGACGCAACGACGACAGGAATCGGCGCGAGCCGGTTCTCGGGGACCGGCATTCACAAGCGTTTCGGAGCCCTCTCCGTGCTTGAGAATGTCGATTTCTCCATGGGTTTGAGCGAGGCGGTGGGGATTGTCGGGCCAAACGGCGCCGGCAAGACCACGCTGCTCGCCACGCTCTCCGGTGCCTATCCACCGAGCGCCGGCACCGTGACCTTCGCCGGCAGGGACGTGACCCGGCAATCGGCCGCCGAGCGCTGCCGGGCCGGGCTCGTACGCACCCATCAGGTGCCGAAACCATTCTCCGGCATGACCACATTCGAGAACGTCTATGTCGCGGCTTCGCATGCAGTGAACAATCGTGACGAAGCCTATCAGCGGGTGATCGATGCGCTCGAACTCTGCGGCATGCTGGATGTCGCCAACCGCCGCGCCGAAACACTCGGCTTGCTCGACCGCAAGCGACTGGAGTTGGCGCGCTCGCTGGCCACCGGCCCGAAAGTCATCCTGCTCGATGAAATCGGCGGCGGCCTGACCGATTCCGAAGCCCAGGAACTGGTGCTGACGATCCAGGAATTGAAGCGCCGCGGCATCGGCATCGTCTGGATCGAGCATATCGTCCACGTGCTGCTGCAGGTGGTCGATCGGTTGATCTGTATGGATGCCGGCAAGATCATCGCCGATGGCGATCCGCAGACCGTGATGTCCGATCCGCACGTGGTCAAGGCCTATCTTGGCGGAGGACCAAAATGAACATTCTCGAGATCGAAAATCTGACTGCCCGCCATGGCCTGCTCGAAGCCGTGCGCGGCATCTCCCTGTCTGTCCGCAAGGGCGAAACCCTGGCTTTGGTCGGCGCCAATGGTGCGGGCAAGACGACGCTGCTGAGGACGCTGGCCGGCGCGCATGCTGTCGCAGCCGGACATATCCACCTCAAAGGTGAAGATGTGACGGCGCTGCCCTCGCACAAGCGGGTATCGCGCGGCATCGCGCTGGTGCCTGAGGGACGGCGGATGTTCGCCTCGATGACGGTGGCGGAGAACCTTAAGCTCGGCGCCATGGCCGGGCGCAAGGGAGACTGGTCGATCGACAAAATCCTCGAAATCTTCCCGAACCTGCAGAAGCGCATCCACCACAAGACCGGCCATCTCTCCGGCGGAGAACAGCAGGCAACCGCAATCGGCCGGGCGCTGATGAGCAACCCGGAAATCCTGCTGCTCGATGAAGTCTCGCTCGGCCTGTCGCCGCTGATCGTCGACCGCGTCTATGCCTCGCTGGACGGACTGATCAAATCCGGCACGACGATTATCCTGGTCGAACAGGATCTGTCCCGCGCGATGGCCGTCGCCGACCGGGTCATCTGCATGCTCGAAGGCCGGATCGTGCTTGAGGGCGATGCCGGGGCACTGACACGCGAGCAAGTCACCGAGGCCTATTTCGGACTGCACCGGGCGAGGAAAGGAACAGCGGCATGATGAACCAGATCATCCAGGGCATCATGCTCGGCGGCTATTACGCGCTGATCGCCTGCGGCCTTTCCTTCATGTTCTCGGTGATGCGCATCATCAATCTCGCCCATGGCAGCCTCGCGGTCGCCAGCGCATACCTTATCTTCGTGCTGACGGAAAAGGCGCATCTTCCGCTCTGGGCCGGCTTCATCCTCGCCATGTTTGTCATGGCCGTGGTCGGCTGGCTGATCCAGCGGCTGATCCTCGATCGCAGCGCCCGGGGCGGGCAACTACTGCCCATTCTTTCGACCTTCGGGCTGTCGATGGTGATCGACAATTCGCTGTTCGAACAGTTCGGCGCCGATACCCGCTCGCTGGCCAACGCCATCGGCGATCTTTCCTGGGCTAGCTGGGAGCTGCCGGGCGGCATTTTTCTCGGCAAGCTTCCGGTGCTGATCTTTGCCACCGCCGTCGTGCTGCTCGCCGGCCTGCAACTGATGCTGAGCCACACCACGCTTGGGCGAGCGATCCGCGCCACCGCCGAAGATCCGGACACCGCCGGCCTGATGGGCATCGATGCCGGCAAGGTCAATGCGGCTGCGGCGGCCATTGCCATGGTGACTGTCACCATCGCCGGCATGTTCCTGGCCATGCGGGCGACCTTCGAACCCTATTCGGGCGCACCGCAATTGCTGTTCGCGTTCGAGGCGGCAGTCATTGGCGGTGCCGGTTCACTCTGGGGTACGCTGATCGGCGGCATTATCCTCGGCGTCGCCCAGACGATGGGCGCATCGCTACATCCGCTCGGCTTCCTGATCGCGGGTCACGCCGTGTTCCTGATCATCCTGCTCGCGCGGCTCTTCCTTCCCGATCTCGGGCGGTGGCCCTCCAAACTTCTGAACCGCGGAGGTGCCGCATGAACATCGACACGACTTCGACCTTTCCGACTGCCGGCTCCGTCGAGCGCTGGACGAGATCCTCGCGCATTGCCGTCTGGGGTTCGCTCGCGGTGCTCGTGGTGCTGGCGACTGCGCCGGGTTTCATGGGCGGCGGCTTCATCGACCGGATGACGGCGCTGTTCATCTACATCATCATGGCGGCGATGTGGAACGCGCTGGCCGGTTTCGGCGGCCTCGTCTCTGTCGGCCAGCAGGTGTTCTTCGGGCTGGGCGCCTATTTCACCGTGCGGCTCGCCGACCAGGGCATCGATCCCTTCGTGTCGATCCTGATTGCCTGCGCCGCTGTCGCCGCGATTTCCTGGCCGCTGTCGTTTGCGATGCTCAGGCTGAAGGGCGGCGAATTTGCGATCGGCATGTGGGTGGTCTCGGCACTGACACATCTCTGTGTCAATCTCGATGGGCTGATCCAGGGCGAGACAGGCACGTCGTTGATCTCGCTCAATGCCTATGCAAGCGCTGACCGCCGCGACCTGATCTACTGGCTGGCGCTGGTAGCCATGGCAGCCATCCTGACCAGCCTATTCGTGCTGTTGAGAAGCAAAACGGGTGCTGCGATCCAGGCGATCCGCGACAATGAGGATGCGGCGCAGGCGCTCGGCGTCAATGTCATGGCCACCAAACGGCTGCTCTTCGTGCTCGCCGCCGCCGGCATCGGCATAGCCGGCGCGCTCTGGCTGGCAAGCGCCGTCAGTTTCCAGCCGAAGACCTATTTCTCGGTGCAGTGGACGGCCTACATGATCTTCATGGTGCTGGTCGGCGGCATCGGCACGTTCGAAGGGGCTGTCCTCGGCGCGCTGATCTTCTTTGTCATCGAGACGTGGTTCGGGGGCCTCGGCGTCTGGTATCTGATCGGCCTTGGCCTCGTGGCATTGATCTTCTCGCTTTTCCTGCCGCGCGGCCTCTGGGGGGCGATCGAAAACCGCTTCGGCATCTCGCTGATGCCGGTGGGCTATCGGCTGCGGCTGCCCGAAAAAATCACACGACAAGGAGAATGACATGAATTTGGGCAAGACATTTGTGATCACCGGCGTATCGTCCGGCATCGGCGCGCGCACGGCGGAACTGGCGATCGCGCAGGGCGCCGACGTCATCGGCATCGACATGAAGGAACCGGCGAGCGCCGGCAACAACTTCATCAAGGGCGACCTTTCCAGCCCTGCCGGTATCGACGCCGTCGTCAAGCAGCTCCCGCAGCGTTTCGACGCTTTGCTGAATGTGGCCGGCGTCTCCGGCAAGATCGGAGCGGAGGCGACGCTGGCGATCAATTTCTATGGCCTGCGTGCCTTTACCGAAGCGCTCGCACCGCGCATCCGCGAGGGCGGATCCGTCGTCAATGTCGCCTCGATCGCCGGTTACGGCTGGCGCGCCAATCTCGATCGTGCCAAGGCGATGGTCGGTGTCCAGGGCTTTCCTGACATCAAGGCCGTCATGGAGAAGAACGGCGTCGGCAACGAGATCGGCTACCCGCTGTCCAAGGAATTGCTGCTGCTGTGGACCCAGAAGGCCGCCCATGAGGTGCTGTTCAAGGGCCGCGGCATCCGTGTCAATGCCGTCAGCCCCGGCCCGGTCGAAACCCAGATCCTCAAGGAGTTCCGCTCGGTGCTCGGCGACGAGCGGGTGGATTCCGATATTTCACGGGTCGGCCGTGCCGCTACTGCATCCGATATCGCCCCGGTCATCCTCTTTCTCGCCTCTGACGCCGCCCGCTGGATCAATGGCGCCAATATCGCCAATGACGGCGGGCTTGAGGCCTCGATCAATGCCGACGTCCTCGGTTTCTAATAATAAGGAAAACACCATGCTCGAAATTCAGCAGATCATCGGCGGCAAGTTCGTGTCGGCCGTCTCCGGCAAGACCTATGACCGGATTGACCCGTTCACCGGCAAGGTCGCGACCCGCGCACCGGCCTCCGGCATCGAAGATGTCAAAAATGCCGCTGCTGCCGCACACGAAGTGTTCCCGGTCTGGTCAAAGACCGGCCCCGGCGAGCGCCGCGCACTGCTCTTCAAGGCCGCCGATGTGCTCGCCTCGAAGGTCGACGAATTTGCGAAAATCATGATCGAGGAAACCGGCGGCACCGCGCCCTGGGCCGGCTTCAACACCATGCTCGCTGCCGGCATGCTGCGCGAGGCCGGTGGCATGACAACCCAGATCCAAGGCGAGATCATTCCTTCCGACAAGCCCGGCACGCTGTCGATGGCCGTTCGTCAGGCCGCCGGCGTCTGCCTCGGCATCGCGCCCTGGAATGCGCCGATCATCCTCGGCACGCGCGCTATCGCCATGGCGCTCGCCTGCGGCAATACCGTCATCCTCAAGGCCTCCGAATCCTGCCCCGGCCTGCATATGCTGATCGGCCAGTCCCTGGTCGAGGCCGGCTTTCCCGATGGCGTCATCAACGTCATTTCCAATGCGCCCGAGGATGCCGCAGCGATCGTCGAGGCGCTGATTGCAGCGCCGGAGGTCAAGCGCGTCAATTTTACCGGCTCGACCAGGGTCGGCCGCCGCATCGGCGAATTGTGCGGCAGGAACCTCAAGCCGGCTCTCTTGGAGCTCGGCGGCAAGGCGCCAATGATCGTGCTTGAAGACGCCGATATCGATGCCGCCGTCAATGGCGCCATCTTCGGCGCCTTCGCCAATATGGGCCAGATCTGCATGTCGACCGAACGCGTTATCGTGCATGAGAAGATCGCCGACGAGTTCGTCGCGAAATTTGCCGCCCGCGCCTCCAAACTACCGGCCGGCGATCCGCGCGGCCATGTCGTGCTCGGCTCGCTGGTGACGCCGGAAGCGGCGCTGAAAATGGAGGACTTCATCAACGACGGCGTCGGCAAGGGCGCCAAGCTGGTCGCCGGCGGCAAGCGTACAGGCTCGGTGGTCGAGGCGACGCTGCTCGACCATGTCAAGCCCGGCATGCGCGCCTACGACGAAGAATCCTTCGGCCCGGTCAAGCCGATCATTCGCGTGCGTGACGAGGAAGAAGCGATCCGGATCGCGAACGACACCGAATACGGCCTCTCGGCCTCGGTCTACAGCCGCGATGTGCAACGGGCGATGGCGGTGGCGGCACGGATCGAATCCGGCATTTGCCACATCAACGGCCCCACGGTCGGTGACGAGGCGCAGATGCCGTTCGGCGGCGTCAAGGGCTCCGGCTACGGCCGCTTCGGCGGCAAGGCGGCGATCAACGAATTCACCGATCTGCGCTGGATCACCATCGAGGACCCGCATCAGCATTACCCGTTCTGATCGGCAATTTGACTTTTAACCAGGACTGAGTTATGCGAGCGCCAGGGTCAGGGACCCCTGCCGCTCGCAGTCTCCGGACATGGTGAAGTTCCCCGAAACAAGACCTTGTCTTTTTTCCTTTGAAGGCATTCCGGCCTTTGGCAATGCGGGCACCCAAGTAAATGCCGCGCGAATGCCAGGAAAGAGGACAGATATGGGTGAGAAATCCCCACTCCCCTCGCTGGAAGACCTGAAGGATCAGGCCAAACGCCTGCGCGATGCGCTGGCCCGGCAGGGAACGCAAATCAACCACTCCAAATCGCTGGAGCTGATCGCCAGCCAATTCGGCTTTCGCGACTGGAATACCTTGCATGCGAAGATCGGAAACATGCCACCGCCCAAGCGCGTGCTGGCGATTGGCGAGAGAGTGTCCGGCCTTTATCTCGGCCAGAAATTCACCGGCAAGATCATCGCCATCAAGACGCTCACCAGCGCCTACGGCATGTTAAAGGTGACTTTCGACTTTGACGAAGCCGTGGATGTCATCACCTTCGAAAGCTGGTCGGCTTTCCGGAAGCGTGTCACCTGCACGCTCGGCGAGGACGGCAGGACGGTCGAGAAAACCTCGAACGGCGTGCCGCATATGCAACTGGCATGAGGCTCAGAACGTCGGCGGGGTGTTGATCCAGATCAGCACCGTCTCGCCGGCGGAACTGTTGCGCCACGAATGCGGCCGGCGGCTTTCGAAATAGAAGGAATCGCCGACGCCGAGTTCGAAGAACTGGTCGCCGTCGAGCACGATTTCGATGCTGCCGGCGAGCACATGCATGAACTCCTCGCCCTCGTGCTGATAGGCGCCCTCGCTGGATGCTCCGGGCGCGAGCTGGAAGCGATGACATTCCATCTGGTTCTTGCCTTCGGAGAGAATCTGAACAGTGACGCCCGAAGACGAGGGCGGCCAATTGGACCATTGTCCGTTGCGGATCAGCGACTCACCGGTATTCCGATCCTCCTGCCCGCTCAGCACGGCCAGCGTGCTGCCGAAAAAGGCGACGAGTTCGTGCAGCGCCTTGAACGACAGCCCCTGCGAGGTCCGCTCGAAGGTTGAAAGCATCGAGACAGGAATGCCGGTTTCGGTGGCAACCGTTCCCAGCGTCTTGCCGGCTTCACGTCTGAGATGCCTGATCTTGCGGCCGATATCGGATTGCTGCGGTACATTTGCCGGCGGCGATTGCACCGACGTTTTCTGCACGGCCTCGTCCTCGAGGCTCTCGCGGATCGCCGCCGGATTGAGACCTTTGCCATTTCTTAGCCAGCTGATTTTCTTCAGCCGTTCGACCTGCTCGGCCTCATAAAGCCGTTGGCCGGAACCAGTACGCGCCGGGTCGATAAGACCCTGGCTTTCCCACAACCTGAGCGTCGACGCGGAAACGCCTGCCATGCGCGCGGCTTCGGCAATCTTGTAGCGAACTTTGTCTTCCATGATCGACGCCGGCTTCAAAATTCCTCCGGTTCATATTGCAACTCTACAGAAAAAATGCAAAGAATATTTTGAAGCCGCTGGGGGAGCGATTTTCCCCGCAACGGCACATCCATCCGTCAAACACTTACTCTCAGGGGATTTCCATGTTGAATTCAGACATTGCCATCCGCAGATCCGATGCGATCTCGCGTGGCGTCGGCGTCACCACCCAGGTCTATGCCGACAAGGCGCTGAATGCCGAGCTCTGGGACGTCGAGGGCCGCCGCTATATTGATTTCGCCGCAGGCATCGCCGTGGTCAACACCGGCCACCGCCATCCCAAGGTGATCGCCGCCGTCAAGGATCAGCTCGATCATTTCACCCACACCTGCCATCAGGTCGTGCCTTACGAAAACTATGTCCGTCTGGCCGAGCGCCTGAACGATGCCGTGCCCGGCAATTTCAAGAAGAAGACGATCTTTGTGACGACAGGCGCCGAAGCTGTCGAGAACGCCATCAAGATCGCGCGCGCCGCCACCAACCGTTCGGCGATCATCGCCTTTTCCGGCGCCTTCCACGGCCGCACCTTCATGGGCATGACGCTGACGGGCAAAGTCGTTCCCTATAAGGTCGGTTTTGGCGCGATGATGCCCGATGTCTTCCACGTGCCCTTCCCGGTCGAACTGCACGGCACCACCGTCGAGGATTCGTTCTCGGTGCTGGACAAGCTGTTCAAGGCCGATGTCGATCCCGCCCGCGTCGCAGCCTTCATCGTCGAACCGGTACAGGGCGAAGGCGGATTCTATGAAGTGCCGCGCGCCTTCATGACCAGGCTTCGCGAACTTGCCGACAAGCACGGTATCCTGCTGATCGCCGACGAAGTGCAGACCGGCTTTGCCCGCACCGGCAAACTGTTCGCCATGGAACATTACGGCGTGGTCGCCGACATCACCACCATGGCCAAGGGCCTTGGCGGCGGCTTCCCGATCGCGGCGGTTACCGGCCGCGCCGAACTCATGGACGCACCGGGACCGGGCGGCCTCGGCGGCACCTATGGCGGCAACCCGATCGGCATCGCGGCCGGCAACGCCGTTCTCGACGTGATCGAGGAAGAGAACCTCAACGAACGGGCGCAATCGCTCGGCAACCGCCTGAAACAGCGGCTGCAGTCGTTGATCGGTTCGGTGCCGCAGATCGCTGATATTCGCGGCCCCGGCTTCATGAACGCGGTGGAATTCAACATTCCCGGCACCAAGACGCCGAATGCCGATTTTGCCAACAAGGTGCGCGAGAAGGCACTTGCCAAGGGCCTGATCCTGTTAACCTGCGGCGTCTACGGCAATGTCATCCGCTTCCTGGCGCCAATCACCATCGAGGACAATGTCTTTTCCGAAGCGATGGATATTCTCGAAGAAACACTGCGCGAATGCGCCGCGGAGGCTTGATCGATGATTTCGGACAAACTTCTTTCCAAGCTCAAGGATCCGTCGCTTGTCACCGACAAGGCTCTGATCGCTGGTGAATGGCTGGCTGCAAGCGACAGCGGCAAGACCTTCAACGTCACCAATCCTTCGAACGGCGACGTTATCGCCACGCTGCCGGACATGAATCGTGCCGAGACGTCGCGTGCCATCGAGGCGGCTTACAAGGCGCAGAAACTCTGGGCCAGGAAGACCGGCAAGGAGCGCGCCGCCGTGCTGCGAAAGCTCTTTGACCTGATGGTCGCCAATGCCGATGACCTGGCCGCGATCCTGACCATGGAAATGGGCAAGCCGCTGGCCGAGGCCAGGGGCGAAATCCTCTATGGCGCGGCCTATGTCGAATGGTTCGGCGAAGAAGCCAAACGCGTCTATGGCGACACCATCCCTGGCCACCAGCCGGACAAGCGCATCATCGTCATCAAGCAGCCCGTCGGTGTGGTCGCGGCGATCACGCCTTGGAATTTCCCCAACGCAATGCTTGCCCGCAAGATGGCGCCGGCGATTGCTGCAGGCTGCGCTATGATTTCCAAGCCGGCGGCTGAAACTCCGCTCTCGGCACTATCCCTGGCATTGCTTGCCGAACGCGCCGGCGTACCGGCCGGCATATTCAGCGTCGTGCTTTCGAAAGATTCGCCGTCCATCGGCAAGGAATTTACCGAGAACGACAAAGTCCGCAAGCTGACCTTCACGGGCTCCACCGAAGTCGGCCGCATCCTGATGCGCCAAGGCGCCGACCAGATCATGAAGCTCGGCCTTGAGCTCGGCGGCAATGCGCCGTTCATCGTCTTCGATGATGCCGATATCGACGCGGCCGTCGAAGGCGCGATGGTCTCGAAATACCGCAACAACGGCCAGACCTGCGTCTGCGCCAACCGCCTCTACGTGCAGGCCGGCGTTTATGACGCCTTCGCCAAAAAGCTCGCCGAAAAGGTCGGCGCGATGAAGGTCGGCGACGGCTTCGAGGCTGGCGTCAATGCCGGCCCGCTGATCGACAAGAAGGCGCTGAAGAAGGTTCAGGACCACATCAGCGATGCCGTGTCCAAGGGTGCGACAGTGGCACTTGGGGGAAACGTCTCGAACATGGGCGGCCTGTTCTTCCAGCCGACCATCCTCACTGGCGTCACCACCGAAATGAAGGTCGCACGTGAGGAAACCTTCGGCCCCGTGGCGCCGCTGTTCAAATTCGACACCGAGGAGCAGGTGATCGAGATGGCCAATGATACCGAGTTCGGCCTCGCCTCCTATTTCTATTCACGCGATGTCTCGAAAATCTTTCGGGTCGCCGAGGAGCTGGAATATGGCATGGTCGGCATCAATACCGGCCTGATTTCGACCGAAGTTGCACCTTTCGGCGGCATCAAGCAGTCGGGCCAGGGCCGCGAAGGATCGAAATACGGCCTCGATGACTATACCGAGATCAAGTACCTCTGCCTGAGCATCTAGCCGGCTGCTGTTGAATGACGAAGGGCCACGGGATCCGTTCCGTGGCCTCTCTTTTTGAGGGATGGCGCAGTGCTCGTGTCATCCTCGGCCTGAGCCGAGGATCCATCTCAACGGGCGACCTACACTCTCGTATCCGACCATCGAGCATTTCCTGCCGCTGCACTATCCGCTTGCGGTCATGGCCGATGACGAGAATGTCGGCTTCTTCAACGAGTCGTTCGATCTTGGCTCGATCTCGATGCCGTCGTTCTTGCTGTCTTGACTTTTGTAGCCAATCGGCTACTTTTGGTCATGCTCCAGTTCGACATGACCGAGGAATTCGAACATTGGCTTAAGGATCTGCGCGATCAACGCGCTACAATTCGCATTCTATCGAGGCTTGATTCTGCTGCGTACGGGAATTTTGGCGATTCCCAACCAGTCGGCGCGGGGGTTTCTGAAATGCGGATCCATTACGGTCCAGGATACCGACTCTACTATACCCGCGTCGGCGCCATCGTTTATCTTTTGCTCTCGGGCGGAGACAAGTCGACACAGAAGCGGGACATCGAGCACGCCATCGAATTGGCGCGCAGTCTGAAAAGGAGGCCACATGATCAAGACGAGCCCATTTGATGCGTCGGAATTTCTCGATGGCGATGAAATGATGGCCGAATATCTGACTCTTGCGCTGGAGGATGAAAATCCGGAAGTCTTCATTACAGCACTCGGCAACGTCGCCAAGGCGCGAGGAATGGCGCAGATTGCCAAGGACAGCGGCCTCAGCCGGGAGAGCCTTTACAAGGCTCTCCGGTCAGGTTCGAAATTGCGCTACGAAACCGTTCAGAAAATTCTGAAGGCATTGAACGTTAAGCTATCGGCGGAGTCGGCCGACGCCGCCTGAAGGCGCTTCACTCCACGTCGAACTTGACGCCCTGCGCCAGTGGCAGCGTTCGACCATAGTTGATGGTGTTGGTGGCGCGGCGCATATAGCCTTTCCACGCATCCGAGCCGGATTCGCGGCCGCCTCCCGTTTCCTTTTCGCCCCCGAATGCGCCGCCGATTTCAGCCCCCGACGGGCCGATATTGACATTGGCAATGCCGCAATCCGACCCCAGCACCGAGATGAAGGTTTCGGCCTCGCGCATGTCATTGGTGAAGATCGATGACGACAGGCCCTGTGGCACGTCGTTGTGGAGCGCCAGCACGTCGGCAAAATCACTATAGCGGGTGACGTAGAGGATCGGCGCGAAGGTTTCGTCCAGCATCGGACCGCTCTGCCTGGGCATTTCCACCAGCGCCGGGCGGACATAAGTGCTGTCGCCGGCCGATTGGAGATCGACCTTCTCGCCACCATGCACCGTGCCGCCCTCGGCCTTCGATGCCTCCAACGCCGATTGCATGCGCGTATAGGCGCCCTTGTCGATCAGTGGGCCGACCAGCGTACCGGTTTCCAATGGATTGCCGACCTTCACCGAACCGTAAGCCTTGATCAGGCGCGGTACGAGCGCATCATAGACGCTGTCATGCACGAACAGGCGCCGCAGCGAAGTGCAGCGCTGGCCCGCCGTGCCCATGGCCGAGAATGCCACACCGCGCAACGTCAGGTCGAGATCGGCCGACGGACCGACGATTGCGGCATTGTTGCCGCCAAGTTCGAGGATCGACCGGCCGAAACGGGCGGCAACGCGCGGGCCGACCGCGCGGCCCATGGCGGTCGAGCCGGTGGCGGACACGAGTGCAACGGCCGGATTGTCGACCAGCGCTTCGCCGAGGCCGCGTTCGCCGATCAACAGTTGCGAGAGGTTTGCGGGCGCCGTTCCGCCAGCCTCGACATATCGCGCAAGGGCTCTTTCAAAGAGGGCCTGGGTGGCGAGCGCAGTCAGCGATGACTTTTCCGACGGCTTCCAGATGATCGAATTGCCGGCGACCAGCGCCAGGGCCGCGTTCCACGACCAGACGGCGACCGGGAAATTGAAAGCCGAGATAATCAGCGTCACGCCCAGCGGATGCCAGGTCTCCATCATCCGGTGATCGGTGCGTTCGGTGGCGATCGTCAGGCCGGTGAGCTGGCGCGACAGGCCAACGGCGAAATCGCAGATGTCGATCATTTCCTGGACTTCGCCGAGGCCTTCCGAAACGATCTTACCGACTTCGATCGACACCAGGCGTCCAAGCGCATCCTTATGTGCGCGAAGCTCCTCACCGAGCAAGCGGATCAGTTCGCCGCGCTTGGGAGCAGGCACCGCGCGCCAGGCCAGAAACGCCTCCTGCGATTTCCTGACCGCATCCGCAGCAGCCTTATCGTCCTGTACGGGCAACTGGCCGAGCACTTCACCCGATATCGCCGAACGCGCTGCAAGCGTACCGCCGCTGACGGCATTTTCCGGCACGCCAAGCGATTTCAGGATATCGAGTGTTTCGGATTTGAGGCTGTCGATCGTGCTGCTCATGTTTGTTTCCCCTGATGTTCAAAAATTGGCGAATTTTGCAGCGTTTTGGCCGAGGGAGCTCCAAATCGCAAGCAAATTCGGCATTGTGCCCATGGGAACAGCCAAAAGCGTGGGAAAATCATAAACAAGCGTCAAGTAAGCAACCAACGAACAAACCTCTCCGGGGAAATCATGAAAAGACTTGGCGCCGTCGTTCTTCTTATCGCAATCGCATTCTCCGCCACCGTCAGCACAGGCGAAGCCGGATGGAAGAAGCGCGGCTGGTATATGAAGAAGCAAGGCGTCAATTGCGTCATGCGCAAGGTCACGGTGGTCACGGGCTACGGCAAGGTCGTCGTCCAGAAGGTCCGTGTGTGCGGTTGAACGACGCGCGCCTGCGGTTAAACCTTTGGAAACGACGATGACGCTATAGTCGGCTCATTCTTGTGGCTGGACGGCTCGGGGTATGGGCCGCGGAGTATTGCGTTGAAGATCGGCCTGCCCAAAATCCGGATTACCCGGAAAGTATTGCTCATTTCGGTCGGCATGCTGGCGCTTCTCGCCGGCTCCGGTGCCGCGGCACTCTATGTCGGCGCGGACAAATTCATGGACCCGGTAGAAGCCAGCCCGATCGGCGGCGAATGCACCACGATCCAGACCATGGTGCTAAAGACCCCGGCCAGGCGTCTCTGGCTCCGCAAATACATTCGCATGGATCATGCCGACGGATCGGAGCGCATCAAGACGGCGTTGCGCGTTGCCGGTCTGCTGGCGAAAGCCAATGCGGTCGATCTGGTGCAAGTGAGCGTACTCGATACCAAGGGGCCGCAGATCAGATCCGCGATGCGCGGCCGGGCGATCGGCGCCGAAGTGGTCATTGCGCTGCAGCCGAAATACCTGCCCGACATGAAGGAACCCTTCATCGTTCGCTATTACGAGGGCATGCCGAGCGACGAGGGACGCTATTATGGCGAACGCATATCGCTCGAGATTCCGGAAATCCAGAAGCTGATGGGCGCGATGAAGAGCGTTCCCGACAAACAGGATTGCGCCGATCTTCCGAAGCCTGGCGAGAACTCCGCCGACGCCAAGGGCAAGAAACACGGCGAACAGATTGTCGGTGTCATGGGCGAGCAGCCGGCCGGCCACGAAAAGCAGACGGAGGACCACGCGGCACCCGCAGATGCCGAATCCGCGGATGCGGCGCCGAAGAAGGAGCAGTCCTTCCTCGACAGCGTATTGAGCCTTGTCGGGCTCGGCGCGTCGGAAGAAAAGCCGGCGGAAAACCACGAAGCCAAGGCGCAGGACGACAGTCACGCCGTTGCCGAGGAGCCGATCGATGCGGCCCCGGCATCCGAAGATCATGCCGCAAAGCCTGCCGATCAGGCCGAAGACCCGGCACCCGGTGTGACCGACGAAAATGCCGTGGAGCATCAGCCCGTGAAAGCCGAGGACCACGGCGAAACGCCGAAAGCCGATAAGGCCGGGGAAAAGCATGTCGCGGCTGAACCGGCCGGCCACGATGCCCTGCCGATCGAGAATGACGCACATTAGCGGCACTTTACCTGCTGAATTACTTTCAGCCAACGCAGCGGACGGCTTCGGCGCCGGTTAGTACTCCATATGATCGACCATTCGCTCAATCCGCCTTGCTGCGGCGGGCCGGGAACAGGATGACGTCGCGGATCGACGGTGCATTGGTGAGCAGCATGATCAGGCGGTCGACACCGATGCCGAGGCCACCGGCCGGCGGCATGCCCTGGTCGATCGCATCGAGAAACTCGTCGTCCAGCTGCTTTTCCTTCTCGCCGCGCGCATGGGCCTGCTCAAGCTGTTCGACCATGCGCTTGCGCTGTTCCTGCGGATCGTTGAGTTCCGAAAAGGCATTGCCCAGTTCCCAGGCGTTGCAATAGGTCTCGAAACGCTCGACCAGGCGCGGCTCGCCCGGCACTTCCTTGGCAAAGGGCGAAATATCCTTGGGGAAATGCGTCACGTGGCTCGGCTGGATCAGCGTACCCTCGACCTTCTCCTCGAAGAGGAAGGCCAGGCATTCGCCCCAGGTCCAATCCTTTTCGACGGCAAAGCCGGCGGCCTTGGCGGCGGCGCGGGCTTCCTCGTCGGTCTTCATCGCCAGGAAGTCGATGCCGGAGGCTTCCTTGACGGCATCCGGCATGGGAACCCGCTTGAACGGACCCCTGAAGGAAATCTGCTTGTCGCCGAATGCGAATTCGGTCGTGCCGTGGATCGACATGGCCAACTCGCTGAACATCCGCTCGACGAGACCCATGATGTCCTCGTAGTCGGCATAGGCCCAGTAGCATTCCATCATCGTGAATTCGGGATTGTGCCGGGTGGAAACACCTTCGTTGCGGAAGTTGCGGTTGATCTCGAACACCTTGTCGGTGAGGCCCGAGACCAATGTGCGCTTGAGGTAAAGCTCCGGCGCGATGCGGAGATACATATCGAGCTTCAGCGTGTTGTGATGCGTCTTGAACGGCTCGGCCGTCGCACCGCCATAGACCGAATGCAGCATAGGCGTCTCGACTTCCATGAAGCCGTCGTTTTCCATGAAACGGCGGATGCCGGAGAGAATGCGCGAGCGCTGCTGGAAACGCAGCTTGGATTCCTCGTTGGTCATGATGTCGAGATGGCGCTTGCGGTAGCGGATCTCGATATCGGAAACGCCGTGCCACTTTTCGGGCATCGGCAGCAGTGTCTTGGTCAGCATGGTGATCTGCCGGGCGTTGATGGTCAGTTCGCCGCGCTTGGTGCGGCGGACGACGCCGGTCACGCCGATGATGTCGCCGATATCGATCAGCGGCAGCAGCGCGCGCGCCTCTTCCGGCGTGGTGTCCTTGTGCGAAAAGATCTGGATCTTGCCGCCGGCGTCGTGGACATCCATGAACATGCCGGAATTGCGCGAGGACTAGACCCGGCCGTAGACGGTGTCGACGTCGGATGTCTCGGTGTCGGGCTCAAGGCTCTCGTATTTCGCGTCCAGTTCGGCATTGGTAATCGTGCGGTGGAAATG
>JAQGJP010000080.1 GCA_028290545.1 Rhizobium sp.
CATACGGCAGCGTCGCGGCCGACCCGCTGGTGGCGGAACGTGCGGCTCTCAAGCGGCGCCTGCTGGCGTTGCGCGATGGCAAGCGCGTGGAAGTCGGTGCGGGCAAGGACCGGGTGATCATCCCGGCGAGCGTCGATGACCTCGCCGCTGCTTACGAAGCCGAACCGGGCGCGACGATCGTCGCTGGAGCGACCGATGTGGGGCTTTGGGTCACTAAGTTCATGCGGGATCTTGGACCGCTGATTTTCGTGTCGCACCTATCCGAATTGCATCGGATCGAGGAGGGCGGGACTGCTCTGAAGCTGGGTGCCTCGGTCTCCTACAATGAAGCAACGGCGGCGCTGGTGAAACGCTATCCGCAAATGGAGCAGTTTTGGAGCCGGATTGGCGGCGAACAGGTGCGCAACATGGGCACGATCGGCGGCAATATCGCCAACGGCTCGCCGATCGGCGACATGCCGCCAGCCTTGATAGCCCTGGATGCTCGAGTGACACTGCGCTCGCTGGAGGGCGTCCGGGAATTCCCGCTCGAGGCGTTTTTCATTGATTACGGCAAGCAGGATCGGCAGCGGCACGAATTCGTCGAGAGCATATCGGTGCCGACGCTCCCCGAGGATGCCCAATTCGCCGTCTACAAGATCACCAAGCGGCGCGATGAAGACATCACTGCCGTACTCGGTGCCTTCTATCTGCGGCTGGACGGTGACAATAGTGTTGCGGAAATCCGGCTCGCCTATGGCGGCATGGCTGGCATCCCCAAGCGTGCAGCGAATGTCGAGAGTGCCTTGCTTGGCAACAATTGGACAGAGGCAAACGTCAAAGCCGCGGCTGCCGAATTGGCCACTGATTTTTCACCGCTCAGCGATTGGCGCGCGTCCGCCGACTACCGCCTGCTGGCGGCCAGGAACCTGTTGACAAGGTTTTATCTCAAGAGCCAGGGGGAGGAAGCCGAACTGGTCCGATTTGCTGCCGCAGGAGGCCGCTCATGAACAAGATCGAACTTGTCTTCAAAGACGAAATCTCCGGAGAGATGCACAAGGACCTGCGGCACGATTCCGCCCACAAGCATGTCAGCGGCGAGGCCGACTATATCGACGACATGGTCATGCCCGAAGGCACACTGCACATGGCGGCGGGGCTGTCGGACCGGGCGCATGCCGATATATTGTCGCTCGATCTTTCCGAAGTCGAGGCGACACCCGGCGTTGTGCTGATCCTGACCCACAAGGATATTCCTGGCCACAACGATATCGGTCCGAACCATCGCGACGACGAGCCGCTGCTGGCGGAGACGCGCATCGAATTCCATGGTCAGATGGTGTTCGTGGTGGTCGCCGAGACCCGCGAGATCGCCCGCACTGCGGCCCGCAAGGCCAAATTCACCTATCACGACCTGCCGCATGCGACCGATATTCTCGAAGCCCGCGCGCTCGGCTACAAACTGGTTACCGATCCGCTGACGCTGAAGCGTGGTGACGCGACTGCGGCGCTTGAAACATCTCCCCGCCGGCTCAGGGGTGAAATGCGGATCGGCGGGCAGGAGCATTTTTATCTCGAAAGCCATATCTCGCTCGCCATTCCCGGCGAGGATGACGAGGTGACGGTCTGGTCCTCCACCCAGCATCCGAGCGAAGTCCAGCATATGGTCGCCAATATCCTGCAGATCCCCGTGCATGCGGTGACGGTCAACACGCGGCGCATGGGCGGCGGCTTCGGCGGCAAGGAAACTCAGGGCAACCAGTTCGCGGCGCTGTCGGCGCTCGCCGCCAAGCGCCTGAAGCAGGCGATCAAGTTCCGCCCCGACCGCGACGAGGACATGATCATGACCGGCAAGCGGCATGACTTCCTCGCCGACTACGAGGTGGGCTTCGACGATGAGGGGCATATCCAGGCGGTGAAGACCAATTATGCGGCGCGCTGCGGCTTCTCCTCCGATCTCTCTGGACCGGTGACCGACCGGGCGCTGTTCCACGCCGACAATGCCTATTACTATCCAAACGTGCTTTTGACCTCCGAACCGCTGAAGACCAATACTGTCTCCAACACCGCTTTTCGCGGCTTCGGCGGACCGCAGGGGCTGGTGGGCGCCGAACGCATCATCGAGGAGATCGGTTATGCCCTTGGCGTCGATCCGCTGGAAATCCGCAAGCGGAATTTCTATGCAATCGAGGGCGACGATCGTTGCCTGACGCCATACCATCAGAAGGTCGAGGACAACGTCATCCAGCGCATCGTGTCGGAGTTGGAGGCGAGTTCGGATTATCAGGAGCGGCGCCAAGCGATCATCGCATTCAACAAGACCTCGCGGGTGATCCGCAAGGGCATCGCGCTGACGCCGGTGAAGTTCGGCATTTCGTTCACATTTACGCCGTTCAACCAGGCGGGGGCGCTGGTGCATCTTTATCAGGATGGTTCGATCCATCTGAACCACGGCGGCACGGAAATGGGGCAGGGGCTCTACACCAAGGTCGCGCAGGTGCTGGCAGATGAGTTTCGGGTCGATATCGACAGGGTGAAGATCACCGCGACCACCACCGGAAAAGTGCCGAACACCTCGGCAACCGCTGCGTCTTCGGGCTCGGATCTCAATGGCATGGCGGCCTTCGATGCGGCGCGGCAGCTGAAGGAACGGCTCTACGCCTTCGCCTCGGAAAAGTGGGGCGTGCCGGTCGCCGATGTCGTTTTCCTGCCCAATCGCGTGCGCATCGGCGAAGAGGAAATCCCGTTCGCGTCCTTCATCAAGCAGGCCTATATGGCGCGCGTGCATCTCTCCGCCGCCGGCTTCTACAAGACGCCGAAAATCCATTGGGACCGCGCCAAAGGCCAGGGCCGTCCGTTCCTCTATTATGCCTATGGTGCATCGTGCTCGGAGGTCTCGATCGATACGCTTACCGGTGAATACCAGATCGAGCGCACCGATATTCTCCACGATGTCGGCAAATCGCTGAACCCGGCGATCGACAAGGGTCAGGTGGAAGGTGCTTTCGTCCAGGGGGCGGGCTGGCTGACGACCGAAGAACTCTGGTGGGACGGTCAGGGCCGGCTCCGCACGCACGCACCATCGACCTACAAGATACCGCTTGCCTCAGACCGGCCGCGGATTTTCAACGTCGATCTGGCCGAATGGTCGGTCAACAAGGAAATGACCATCGGTCGCTCCAAGGCCGTCGGTGAACCGCCGCTCATGCTTGGCGTCTCGGTGCTGGAGGCGTTGTCGATGGCGGTAGCGTCAGTCGCCGATTACAAGGTTTGCCCGAAGCTCGACGCACCGGCAACGCCGGAATGCGTGTTGATGGCGGTCGAGCGGATGCGGTTGGTTTGACGTCGTTGGACGGTGGAGCGAAGGGTATTTCTCCATGACCTTCGAAACCTTTCTCACGCTTCCCGGCGAAAAGATCCTGATCGAGGTCACCCGCACACGCGGCTCGACCCCGCGTGAGGCCGGCACGTTCATGCTGGTCAGTGCCGATTCCCTCTGGGGCACGGTGGGCGGTGGACACATGGAATTCGAGGCCATCGACACCGCACGCCACATGCTCAGCGAGGGCCGCCACGATGAGTTTCTTGAGATCACCCTTGGTCCGGACAGCGGTCAGTGTTGTGGCGGCAGGGTGGAGTTGGCGCTCAGATGGGCGGATACGACGGCGATTGATGCCCTGCGGGCTCGGCTTGCACAGGAGGCCGGCGTCTATCCGGACGTCTTCATCTATGGAGCCGGCCATGTCGGCCGGGCGCTGGCGATGGCGCTGAAGCCGCTGCCGTTGCATGTCACGGTGATCGAGACGCGGCAGGAAGAACTCTACCAGTTGCACCCCGATATACCGCGCCGCCTGGAGGCCATGCCGGAAGCGACGATAGGGGGTATCCGGCCGGGCGGCGGGGTGGTGATCATGACGCATGATCACGCGCTCGATTTCCTGATCGGCGCCGAGGCGCTGAAGCGCGATGACCTCGCCTATGTCGGCATGATCGGCTCGAAGACCAAGCGCGGGGTATTTGCGAGCTGGCTTCGGGATGCCGAGCAAGATGCGGGCTTGATCGATCGGCTGGTGCTGCCAATCGGCGGGAATATCGTCAAGGACAAGCGTCCGGCGGTAATCGCGGCACTTGTCGCCGCCGAATTGCTGGCGGCTTTGCTCTGATGCAGTCCCGGGCAAGCTGGAGCCTGTAATTTATACGAAATAGTGAATTGGAGACTGAACTTGCCGATTGCCGCAGCGGAGGATGCCGCCGCCCGTTTGAATGTCGATGCCGCGGCCCTCGCCAAGCTCCAGGACCTGCTCGCCAAGACCGCGGTCACCTATGACGTGCTGGTAGAGCGCTGCGCACCACCGGAAATGCTCCGGTTGATCCGGCATCGGCTTTCCGAATTTCATCTCAAGCTTGCCCGGATGCATCTGGCAGCTGGAAATACTCGCGAGGCAATCGACAGCGGCGAGCAGGCGAGTGCGCTGCAGCCTGGCGACTGTGACACGACACTGCTACATGTCAGCGCGCTGCTTGCCGGCAACGACACCGCCAAGGCACTTCCCATCCTCGTACAGGCGTCGATGGTTCATAGTACCGACGCTGCGACCCATGCGCTGCTGGCGCAGGTCCTTTTGAACATCGGCAGGGCTTCGGAAGCCGTGGCCTCCTTCCGTCTGGCGCTCGACCTTTTACCGGAAGACGAGGTCTTGAAGGCGGCTCTCGCCAATGCATTGGCGGTGGCGGAAGTGTCTCGCCAATAGCTGCGGCTGGGTCGCTTAATATATTCCAGGATTTCCCCCGAACCCTTTGCGCTCCATGCTGAAATATGTTCATATTTTCAACGAGACGAGAGAAATGGGGACGTGAATGTATGAATACGCCATAGCCTGGGAGTGGCTTGCTTTCGCGGTCCGCTGGCTGCATGTCATCACGGCCATCGCATGGATCGGTTCATCGTTCTATTTCATCGCGCTCGATCTTGGTCTCGTCAAGCGGCCCGGACTTCCGGTGGGCGCCTATGGCGAGGAGTGGCAGGTGCATGGCGGCGGCTTCTACCACGTGCAGAAATATCTCGTCGCGCCCGCCTCGATGCCCGAGCATCTCACCTGGTTCAAATATGAGAGCTACTTCACGTGGCTTTCCGGTTTCGCGATGCTGGCGGTGGTCTATTATGGCGGTGCCGACCTGTTTTTGATCGACCGGCATCTGCTCGATGTATCCACGCCGGTGGCCATCCTGATTTCGATGGCGTCGCTCGCCGTCGGCTGGATCTGTTACGACCTGCTGTGCAAATCGCCGCTCGGCAGGAACACATGGGGGCTGATGGGCATTCTCTTCGTGCTGCTGACCGCCATGGCCTGGGGCTATACGCAGATCTTCACGGGACGCGCGGCCTTCCTCCACCTCGGCGCCTTCACCGCGACCATCATGTCGGCGAACGTGTTCTTCATCATCATCCCCAACCAGAAGATCGTCGTCGCCGACCTGATTGCCGGACGTACGCCGGATCCGAAATATGGGATGATCGCCAAGCAGCGCTCGCTGCACAACAACTATCTGACCCTGCCGGTGATCTTCTTCATGCTGTCGAACCACTATCCCTTGTCGTTCGGCACGGAGTTCAACTGGATCATCGCCGGGCTGGTGTTCCTGATGGGCGTGACGATCCGGCACTGGTTCAATACGGTGCATGCGCGCAAGGGCCATCCGCACTGGACATGGGCGGCAACGGCGATCCTGTTCGTGATCATCATCTGGCTTTCCACCGTGCCGAAAGTGTTGACCGGAGAGAGCGATGTGGCACTATCCCCCGCATTCGAACGGTTCAAGAGTGATGCGCATTTCGTTCAGGTGGTCGACACGGTCTCGGGCCGCTGTTCGATGTGCCATGCGGCCGAACCGGTCTGGGAGGGCATCGTGCGGGCACCCAAGGACGTGCTGCTCGACAGTCCCGATGCGATCGCCAGGCATGCTCGGGAAATCTACCTGCAAGCCGGCCGCAGCCATGCCATGCCGCCCGGCAACGTCACGGAAATCACCAGCGCAGAGCGCAAGCTGCTTGCCGCCTGGTATGAAAGCGCGGTGGCCGGCAAGACGCTCAGATAGCGCCCTGCTCAGGGTTCGAGGATATCCGAGAAATCCGCGAGCATCCGGTACTTGTGGAAGAAATCCTTGATTCGCTGGCGATTCTTGCCGGTGATCGCTTCCCCCCGCCCGTTGATCCCTTTGTTGAAATGCTCGCCCTTCGTCCCGTTCTGGCCGAGTGCTGCGGCCAATTCCGGAATGGCTTCTTCCGGCCGTCCCAATGCCTCGCAGATACGGGTGGCCAGAACTTCGCTGTCGCCCTTGAGATCCTGCTCGTAGGAAATCCACAGCGGCTTCGTCTGGCCCTGGGCTTCGCAAAGTTTCCATGAACTGTAATATTTCGCATACCAGAGGAGCTGCAGATCGAGCAGCATGTCGATCCGGTCGTCGAAATCCATCTCTATCCATTCGGCGGGAAATCCAAGCCGCAGGAAATTCGCTTCCGGCACGCTGGCATAGACCTTGCGGATATGATCATCGAAGCTGACGAACGTGTCGAAGATATTCCGCTTGGTGATGATCGGGGTGACACCATAGAGGCTCATCTGTTTGGCCAGATAGGGCGTGCAGATCATGTGGTGATGGGCAAGAAAACCCTTCGGATTGAATGTCGCCGTGATCAGGGTCAATTCATCGACATCATGATCGCGTAAAGCGCCGCCGAACGAAACATGGCCATAGGGCTTGGCCGAGAGCAATGTCAGGCTCACACGCTTCAGGTCGAACGCCCTGCTGATTGCGCCAGCAATGAATGTCGAGCCTGTCTTGGGTGCGGATGATACGAGGATCCGGTTTGTTTTCGTGTTGGCGGCCACCATACGTGCCATGGCGATGCTTTTGCACCAGGCATCCATGTTGAAGACCTGCTTGGCATCCGCTCCGGCTGCAAGGACAGGCACGAAGAACGGATTAACTGCGGTGGCCTGGGATATCATTCTGAACTTGACGTTGGGATCCCCTTCGGCGAACGCCTCGTTGGCGAGCGCCCGCACAGGCTCGACATCATCCAGATGGACCAGCTTCTCGAGAAATTCGGTCAGTTTCGTCGTGGGATCGGCCAGTTCGGTCAATATCAGCTCCAGCATCATCAATCGGCAATTACGGCAGAGGCGGAATCGTAGGAATAAGTACTATCGTAGCGGAATGAGCTTGCGTCAGGCTTTTTCGGGAGAGTAGCCCTGGGCGAGCGACGGTTTGCATTGCAGCGATCTTGCGATACGTCCTAATGTGTCGGCCTAACCCCTGGGGCCTTCGTCTGGAAAGCGGATCATAATGAAAATTCTATTGCTGCGTGGACGGCTGCTCTCGTTTCACCGGGAGCCGCAGGGTCTGGACGACGACGGCAGCTATCGCTACATTGAAGATGGCGGGCTGTTGATCGAGAACGGCCTTATCCGAGCGAGCGGCGATTTCCCGGACGTGCTGCAAGCAGCCCCTGCGGATGTGTCCGTTGTAGATCACCGGCCGCATCTGATCATGCCTGGTTTTATCGATACGCACATCCATTTCCCGCAGATGCAGGTGGTCGGCTCCTATGCCGGAAGCCTGCTCGAATGGCTGAACACCTACACATTCATCGAAGAGCAGAGGTTTGCCGAGCCAGCGCATTCCGCGCGGATCGCCATCAAATTTTTCGATGAACTGATCCGTCACGGCACGACGACGGCAGTCGCCTATTGCTCGGTGCACAAGGTGTCCGCCGATATGTTCTTCGCCGAAAGCCTGCGCCGCAACATGCGCATGATCGGCGGCAAGGTGATGATGGACCGCAACGCGCCGGAAGGTCTGCGCGACACGCCGCAGTCGGGCTATGACGACACCAGGCAAGTCATCGCTGACTGGCATGGCAAGGGTCGCAATCACGTTGCCATTTCTCCGCGTTTCGCAATCACGTCGACGCCGGAGCAGATGGAGATGTCAGGAGTTCTGGCGCGGGAATTTCCGGATCTGCATATCCAGACGCATCTGTCGGAGAACGTGGACGAGGTACGGTACGCCTGCGAATTATTCCCTGAGGCAAAAGACTACACCGACATTTATATGCGCTACGGTCTTCTCGGCCCGAAGAGCCTGTTCGGTCATTGCATCCACCTCTCTGATCGCGAAGCCGACGCAATGAGCGAGAGCGGCTCCATTGCGGTTTTCTGCCCGACGTCCAACCTGTTTCTGGGGTCCGGCCTGTTCGGCCTCAAACGTCTCTCAGGGCGTGAGAGGAGCGTCCGCATATCAGTCGCCACAGATATCGGCGGCGGCACATCCTACTCGATGCTTCGGACGCTCGATGAAGCCTATAAGGTACTGCAGCTGCAGGGTGAGCGGATGACGCCGTTCGAGAGTTTCTACCGTATGACGCTCGGCAATGCGCTGGCGCTCGGTCTCGAAGACAAGATCGGCACGCTGGAAGTCGGCACGGACGCCGATCTCGTCGTGCTCGACGGTGCTGCGACGCCAGCAATGGCCCTGAAGATGGAAGTGGTCAAAACGCTCGCGGAAGAGCTCTTCCTGATGCAGACCATGGGCGACGACAGGACGATCGCCGAGACCTATGTGGCGGGCAGGGCGGTCAAGAGCGGGCTCGGGTGAGTTGAAAATCGGCTGTTCGATGTGTATATTATCCAACATCTATACACATTGGAGGCTGTGATGCGGACCAATATCGATATTGACGAGAAGTTGCTGGAAGAGGCGATGGCCCTCACGGGGGAGAAAACAAAGAAAGCGGTGGTTGAAGAAGGCCTGAGGCGTTTGATCCGCCTGCAGAGGCAGGGCCGCGCGATAGAGGCAATGTGGGGCCTTGGTTGGGAAGGCGATCTTGAAGATATACGGACGGATGGGGTGCGCGAGCCGGTCGAATGATCGTTGTCGACTCCTCCGTCCTTATCGACATGTATCGCCGCATCGATAACGCCCGAACGAGCAAATTGAGGCAGATAGCCGGTCGCAGTCAAGTTATCGTGCTGGATGTCGTGATGCTGGAGGTACTGCAAGGTGCGCGTGACGATCTCCATGGTCTTCGGCTGGAAAAAAATCTCCGCGAGTTTCGGGTGGAGCGTGCGATAACAGTCGATCTGGCGGTAGAGGGTGCTCAATATTCGCGTAAACTCCGCGCGCTCGGAATAACCATTCGCAAGACCGTGGATATCATCGTCGGTACCTATTGCATCCAGCACGACCATCAACTGCTTCACAACGACCGCGATTTTCTCCCCATGGTCGAACATCTGGGCCTGAAAGAATATTGACGAACAGCCTGGGCTGATCGACCGCTCTATTCTCGGGACCAGCCGACCTGTAGATAGGCCAATATGCCACTTTTCATAATTGCCTGACCGTCACGCATCCGCATAGCGCTGCGGCTCGGTGCGCAATCGGTCTATATCGCGCTGCGGCGGCGCGCCGAACAGGCGCTTGTATTCGCGGCTGAACTGCGACGGGCTGTCATAGCCGACCGAATGACCGGCCGTGGCCGCATCGAACGATTTGCTGAGAATCAGCCGCCGCGCCTCCTGCAGCCGCAACTGCTTCTGATATTGCAGCGGGCTCATGGCGGTGGCGTCGCGGAAATGCTGGTGCAGCGACGAGGGGCTCATGCCGGAGAGCGAGGCGACTTCCTCGATGCTGAACGGCTTGGCGTAGTTCTCCTTGATCCAGTTGATGGCGCGGCCGACATGGCGGTTGCGGTTCTGCGGCTCCAGCATACGGCGGATGAAGGCGGCCTGATCGCCCTTCAGCAGGCGATAGAGGATTTCGCGCTCGATCAACGGGGCGAGTTCCGCAGCATCCTCTGGTGTCTCATGCAGCTTCAACAGCCGGATCGCCGCATCCAGCAGTTCGGGCGACGTATCCGTGATCGCCATTCCCAGCCCGGTTTCAGCCGACGGCGGGGGCGATTTCAGGATCATGTCGGCGCAGAGGTCCAGGTCCAGTTCAAGTCGCACGCAGAGATAAGGCTCTGTTTCGCTGGCATCGATCACCTGGCCGACGACCGGCAGGTCGACGGATACCAGCAGATGTTGGGAGGGGCCATACTGAAAGATCTCCTGGCCCAGCATCACCTGCTTTCGGCCCTGCGCGATGATGCAGATCGCCGCCTTGTGGACGCCATGCACAGGATCGGTGGGTTTTGAGACGCGAACGATCGACAGGCGCGGCACCGATGTTTCGTGAATGCCATCTTCTTTAGCGTATCGTGCAATCAATGATGCAAGTTCTTTGTACCGTTCCATCGCCCTTTTTCGACTTTCCATTAAATTTAGTAATTCACTGATCGCATCAATAGCCTAAAACTCCAAACTATAAAACTGTCTTCTGTGGCTATTTGGAGAATCATGCAATTATCGCGGAGAAATGGTCTACCGCACTTTTCGCCTGATGGCCTATATCCATCCTCGTCAGATACACAACAGACCGAAGAAGAAAGGAAAGACCATGACCCCGAAGATGAACATGCACGTCATTTGGGATTTCCCGGTGAGGGTTTTCAATATCGTGCGCGAAAAAATCGCGAAGATTATCGCTGATCGCGCCCAGGCGGATGGGAGGTGGCTCAATGGCTAGGTACGGACTTTTACTGAGTGCTGCGGCTTTTTCGATGTCGCTTGTCGCAGCTTTGACCGCATTCAGCCCTGCGTTCGGCGAAGCAACACGCAAAAAGAACGAACCTGAAACGGATGTCGGTATGACGGCAAACAATTTTGCCGGTCTTTGGGTGACAGGCGACGGCCATATCCGTCATGAACTGCTCGCCAATGGCCGCTACGTCGAGGCGCGCGGCACCCGCGAGAACGCCTATGAAGGCCAGTACTGGATCGATGGCAATCACATCGACTACAAGGACGACACCGGTTTCGCCGCCGATGGCGACTTCAAGGATGGTATCCTCTACCATGCCGGCATGGTGCTGTACCGCAGGGATAATTGAAGTAGGATCAAATAGATGAAAGCGCGTTCAGGCGGAGACCATTGCCACGGCACGGTGTAGGCCACTTGATTGAACGCGCTTTCAGCGTCTTTAGAAAATAGTTCCATGAATGGTGTCCGAGGTCAGACACCATGGTTCTGCCTCGAACTTTGATGCAGTGCGTTCTCAGTGACTAAGGGGCGTTGACATTCATTTGATTGCGAGATGGATTGCGCGCAGGAAGATGAATGCGGCAAAGCTTTCATCTGTCTTGTCGTAACGTGTTGCAATACCTCTGAACTGTTTGAGATCGCAGAA
>JAQGJP010000098.1 GCA_028290545.1 Rhizobium sp.
CATTGTCTTGCTATTGGACCTGCTGACCCAGCTTTTCCAGATATCCCAGCGCTTCGGCACGGTCCGGCTCCCAGAATTTCAGCGTGGCCGAACGATCGTCGGATCTGGTGATGCAGAACGCTTCCCGCTCCATCCCGAGTTCGATGAGACGATGTTCCCATGAACGTTCATCTGGCAAGAAGCTGGTGAAGGGGAGCGTCTGGATATATTGAGATGTCGCTGCCATCGTGTTCCTCCATTAAGTGCTTGCTAAAATACTAATGTCGGCAGGCACTCGATTTCAAGCGAAACAAATTATTAACCTTACCCGAGATTCCGCGGGTAGACCGGCACGCAGGCTGAACCAGGCCCGCATTTGGACCCGCTCGTCTCGAATCATGCTATAGTGTGCATGCACGGTGAGTGGGAGGAGACCATGACTCGTTTGCAAGCATTGTTGCTCGGACTGGAATTATCCGCCATGGTGTGGCTGGGAGCGCTGATCAGCGGCCAGTGGATTTTCGACAAGGCCTACGCGCCATCCGACCCGCAAATCACCTCCAATTTAAAATAGAAAAGCGATGGGGCGTTGGGGCGCCTTCGTGATCAGACCGTTGAAGCGTAAGACTCATGCTGCAACTCATCATCGGATGCTGTAGCCGACGCCGCGATGGGTCTCGATGCGATCGTGGCCGATCCTTTTCCGCAACCGGCTGATATAGACCTCGACAGTGTTGCTTTCGATTTCGGAACCGAATGCATAAAGCGTGTTATGCAGCTGGTCCTTGGAGACGATCGCACCCGGGCGTTCCACCAGCTTGTCGAGCAGGGCCCATTCCCGCGCGCTCAAGCTCAGCGGCTCGCCGTCAACGGTGACTATTCTGCTTGTTTGATCGATCTCGATGCCCGGCAACCGAATGCGTGAACTCGCCTTGCCATCATAGCGGCGCGAGACCGCAAGCATCCGCGCCGTCAACTCACCAAGGTCGAAGGGCTTGACCAGATAGTCGTCGGCACCGCTGTTGAGGGCCTCGATCCGGTCCGTAACCTGATCATGGGCGGTGAGGATGATCACCGGAACTGAATTCTCCTCATCGCGCAGGCGTCTGAGCAGCGACAATCCCTGCCCATCGGGGAGCCTCAGATCGAGAAGAACGAGGCTGTATGGCACGGTCCGGGCAGCGGCCGTGGCATCGCCCAGTGTTGCGAACCAATCGACAGCATGGCCTGCCGCGGCCACGTGATCTCTCAAGGCCCCGCCCAACACCTGATCGTCTTCCACCAACAGAATGCGCAAGACTTCCCCGTCCATGAACCGTGTACTTGCTTAGAGCCTTTCATCTGACGATGAAAGGCTCTAAGGCTCAAAGGATGGGGCCGTCAAGCACCACGAAGCGGTACAGGCTCGCCTGTCAGGGCGCGTGCGGCAAACCTGCTTCTTGTCGAACAAAACGCCGTGCGCTGTGTGGAGGGTAATCAGGTGCACTGCGGGCGATGAGCCCGGTTCGTCGCCCGAATCCAGCGGTTTCCCACGTTCGCGTGACCGGACTATCGTTGCAGCGCGCGCTCCAGGCAAAGGAGCAGGTGATCGAATTCGACAGGCTTTCCGAGGAATGCAAACGCTCCGCCATTCAGCGCTTCCGCTTTCGTTCGCTCGTCGCGGTAGGAGGTCATGAAGATCATCGGCGGCTTGTGACCCGCCTCGTTCAGGATGGCCTGCAGTTCCAGGCCGCTGACGCCTGACATCTTTACATCGACGAGCATGCAGTCGATTGCCTCGCGATCGGCTTCCCTCAGGAACTCCTCGGCAGAGGAATAGAGCCTGCTCTCGTAACCGCAAGACAGGACGAAATCGTCCAGTGCTTCGCGGATAGCCTCGTCGTCATCGACAATGGCAATTCTCGGAATTTTGGACAACTGTTTCGGCCTTGCTGCAACGCCACATTGTTTCGCCTGCAACCTTGAACCATCTCGGCATCGGGCGGTATCATACAGAGGTGTAGGTTTTCAAACTGGCGGTCGATCGTTCGGCCCGAACAGGTTTCAGGGCCGGACGCAGCGTCTCGAGCGCGCTCGACGCGGATTTCAGGGCTTCGGAGACCAGCATCGGGATCGACGGGAGCGAAGATAAGCCGCCGCGCCCGAAAGCCAAGGCGCGGCGACCGTTAACCTCATCCAGAGTGGATGTGGGAGACCCTCGGGCGGCGAAGGTCTCGCGGGTCGATCGGCTTTCCGAACCGCGCAGGAATCTGCCCGGACCGAACATTGCTAATTTACCTTGCGCGAAGTTGTTGCCGTAACGTGAGCCGGGCGATTGTTTTCACGGAGGCCTGCTCGCAGCTGCGGATCTGGTCTGGCTACAGACCCAGCAGTTCCGCTTTGCGCACGAGTTCGGCAACGGAGCGCACGTGCATCTTGCGCATGACGTTTCCCCGGTGAAGCTTGACAGTGATGTCGCTTATTCCAAGGTTGAAGGCGATCTGCTTGTTCATCAAACCCTTGACGACGGCCGCCATGACCTCCCGCTCTCTGGGGGTGAGGGTATTGGCGAGTTCCGTCACGGCGTTGCTCGCGTCGGTTTCCCGCCGGGCCGCCTTGTCCCTTTCGAACGCCGATGCAACGGCATCCAGCAGGTCCTGGTCCCTGAACGGCTTGGTCAGGAAATCGACGGCACCCGCCTTCATGGCCCGAACGGTCATCGGTATGTCCCCGTGGCCGGTCATGAAGATGATCGGCATCCTGTTGCCGATCCTTTCGAGGTGGCTCTGAAACTCGAGGCCGTTGAGGCCCGGCAGGCGCACGTCGAGAAGGACACAGCCCGGACGATGGAGATCGCCCCGATCGAGCAAATCCTGCGCGGTCTCGAACGTACTCGCCTCAATCTTCACAGACAGCAGCAGGTCGAGCAGAGCCTCCCGCATGGATTGATCGTCATCGACTATATAGACGATGGGGGCTGTATCGAACTTGCCAGGCGTTTGCGGCCGGATCACGTCAGTCATTCACGGATCTCCTCGGCACGGTGATCATAAAAATCGCGCCGCCTTGCGGATGGTTCGCTGCGGCAAGTTTTCCACCCATCGCTTCAATCGTGGAGCGGGAAATTGACAAGCCCATTCCGAGGCCGGTTGGCTTGGTGGAGTGAAAAGGCTGGAAGAGTTGCTCCATGCCCCCTTCCGCGATTCCGGGGCCACTGTCCCTGATCTGCAGGCTGATCATATCGCCATCGTCGTTCTCGGCAATCGAAATGCCAATGCATCGCCGTCCCTGGGGGACACCTGCCATGGCCTGAATGGCGTTGCTGATCAGATTGATCAGGACTTGCTGAAGCTCGATCCTGACGGCAATCACTGACCTGATGTCAGGTTTCGTCTCAATCTCGATGGAGATTCCGTTTCTCGTCAACTCGTGCTCCATCAGGGCACATGTCTCATGGACGAGTTCGATCAGCGAGATCTCTTCCGGCGTTCTGGCTTCCCGTGAAAGCATCGATCTTGTATTCTGGATAATGTCGCTCGCCCGCTGGCTGTCCCGGATGATGCGTTCAGCCGAGCGGCCGGCCGCCTGCAGATCGGGCGGGTCCCGCCGGAGCCAGCGAAGCAGCGTCTGGGCATTGACCACCACCGCGCCGAGCGGCTGGTTAAGCTCGTGGGCAAGCGATGCCGACAGCGCGCCGACCGTCGCCGCGCGGGATGCAAGCGCAAGCGCAGACTGGGCCTCCAGCAGCGCTTTTTGTGTCATCTCGCGCTCGGTGATGTCGATCATCCCGACGATGACGCGATCGAACGTGGCGACATCGTCGGGGAAGCCAACAGTGATCAGGACGAGTTTGGTCTTTCCGTCCGCAGCGATAATCGTTCCCTCACCCTCGTAGTGGGTTTCGCCGTTGAAAATCGCGGTCAACAGGTCGAAGAACGCGGCATCGTCGGGCGCGATGTCGCAACGCATCGAGCTCACGTCTTGCGGGCTCACATTGCCCAGCAATTCCAGCGCTGCCGCGTTTGCAGCGATCACCGGCACAAGCGCGATACAGCGGCCGGTAAATGCCCGATCCCGGCGGGCATATTCCCTGAGATCGGTGACTCCGTTTGCTTTGAGGGACATCAGGTGGTCGCGGACCGCCGAGTAGTCGCGCTCCCAGAGGGCGACCCTGCTCTGCTCGAATATCGTCCTGTATCGCGTCTCGCTACGTTGCAGGGCGGCGTTGAATTTGAGCAGTTCCGTCCGGGCACGCTGGTTCCTGATGATCAGGGCGCAGGTGATCAACAGCGCGGCAATCGACACGACCAATCGCAGCGCAGCCGCGAGGTCGGGATCGAGGCCGTGCGCAAAGCCGTAGGAAAATGTTGCGAGGGCGGTGCAGAAACCGCTGAGCAGCAGTATGCCACGTTCGGTCAGCGCGTCCCCTGCAAGCAGAAGGACGATGACGTAGAAAACAGCAATTGCGCTGTGTATCTCCGTGAACGTATCGACATAGAATACGCAAGCCGCGAGTACGGGTGCTATCGCGATGCCGACCCTTCCATATCGCCGTGCGCGCCAACCGCCTGAATTTAATAATGCCAAGGGCTTCACGCTCTTCCCTGCCAAACGAATTGCTAATGCATCAAGGCATCCTGCGTGCGAAAACGCAATTCGGCAGCGACAACAAAATTGTGGAGGCGGCGTTAAAGCTGCTCTTTCAAAAAGAAGCCATCCCAAGGCATTTGGGATGGCTTCCGTCGGATCGATGTCCGGCACGATGTCAGCATAGGGAATAGCTGAAACCGCAATGCAGCGCCTGGCTGCTGTCTTTCGTCAACGGGGTGATTGCTGAAGACACCTGTCTTATAGGCCTCTTTGATTTCAGCCGAAACTATACTTAGGTGTTGGATGACCTGCACCAGCATTCGGTATAAATGCCGGGTGTCCGAGCCTATACGTTCTGGGTCAACCTAGCAGAATTCACGCCCAGGCCCGCCGAACAAATGGGTGCGAGCGCCGCTAGCGCCCACTATACTATTGGGGCCAGCGGGCTCCAAACGAGGACTTTCCCATGGACAGCGACCCAAAAGCGGGCGTTGGCAACAGCATCGGCTCCAGAACAACCAGCGTCGAAACTCACGCCATTTCTCCCGAGGCCACGCTTGCGGCTTCGGTCGCAGCACTCGCACAGGCGCAAAGATTTGACTTCTACTGGGTGGGAAGCTTTCCATCCGTGGACAATCCCGGCCTGGCGATCAACCGCATTGCTGATAACTGGCCGGAAAGCCTTTCTCGGGCCTACGACGCATCGGGGGTATTCTATGCGAGCAGACTCGTTGAAGCTTTGAGCGAAACAATTCTCCCGGTTTTTTCGGGTGCGGCGGCATTCGACATATATCGTGGCACGCTGAGAGTTCGGCTGTCTGCGGAATTCGAGCGCCATGGCTTCAGCCATACGCTTGGCTTTTCCATCAATGATTGCCGACAGAAGCGGTTCCTTGTCCTGTTGTCAGGCAAGCACGAGGCAGCGGATAACCTCGCCTTGATATTCTTCTCTGTCGTCGGACATATCGACGCCTTCAGCCGGGAACTCGCGGGGGAAAGACTGTCTCGGCGCACTCTCGGCAACCGGGAAACCGAATGTCTGCGATGGGCGGCAGCGGGCAAGAGCAGTGAGGAGATTGCGCTGATCCTCGGAATCTCGCCGCACACCGTCAACTTCTATCTCAAGACGGCGGCTCAAAAGCTCGGCGGGGTCAACCGAATGCACACGGTCTCTCGGGCAATGCAGCTCAAAATCATATAGAACCGGCCGCCGACCGGACATCGCGCTCGGCGTCGTAAGGGCCGGCCCGCCGGCGCCGGCAGGCTGGGTGCCCGAGCCCTTGGCGTACATGCGGCGTTCGGGGATCGGTTCAGCCGCGCCAGGCGGAACCGCGGATCACGCTGCAGAAGTTGCCGCGGTGGAAGTGCGGCTGCTTGTCAGCGATCACGTCGGCTTTGACGTTGCCGAACGTTGTCTCGGCCTTGTGCTTGATGCCGTCGTAGAACGCCTGGATGATGTCTTCCTTGAAGTGGTCGGTGCGCGGATGGGCATGCACCACGGCCTCGCGCTCCATGTCGCTGTATTCGGGATAGGTCAGTCCGAGCACGTCCATCTCGACGCCGGCGGTGACGAGCGCCACGACCGGGTGCATGTGTTGCGGGATGCCTGGCGTGGTGTGGAGCGCGATGGCGGCCCATACCGTGTCGATGTCGATCTGCGAGATGCCATGGCTGCGCAGGAAGTCACGCGCGGCGTTGGCCCCGTCGACCTCGAACCGCTCATGGGCGCTGCTGTGCTGCCGGGTCAGGCCCATGTCGTGGAACATCGCGCCGGCGTACAGAAGCTCGGGGTCGAACTTCAAACCACGGTGTTTTCCGGCCAATGCTCCGAAATAGAAGACCCGGCTGGAATGATGGAAGAGCAGCGGGGAGGTCGTGTCTCGGACCAACTCGGTTATTTCCCTTGCCATTCTGCTGTCGGGTATCGCGACGCCTTCGATTGTCAGTGACATTGCTTTCTCCTTGCGAAAACTGATTGCCAGGAGAGTAGACCTGTGCAAGATTGTCTGCAATCGACGTTATACGTCAATATAGGACAAAATCTGTTCTGAACGGACACCGGCGGGATGCAAACAATGGTTCGGACAATTGCGATCGTGGCCATGCCCGGCGTGCAGCTCCTGGACGTCTCGGGACCTCTGGACGTTTTCGCGGAGGCAAATGTGCAGGCGGGCATGGCCGCGTACCGGCTGCTCGTCGTGGCAAGCGAGCCGGGGAATATCGTCAGCTCGTCCGGCGTGCGTCTGGTGCCCGATCGTGTCATCGGACAGGACGCCGACGAGAGGATCGACACGCTGCTGGTTGCCGGATGTCCCAATGCGACGGAGATCGTTGTGGACCCGGCGCTCCTGGCGTGGGTGCGGAGATCGGCGCCGAAGGCCAAACGCTTCGGATCGGTCTGCAGCGGCGCTTTTGTGTTGGCTGCGGCGGGCCTCCTCGATGGCGCGCGAGTGACGACGCATTGGGCCGTCGCTCGTGCGCTCGCCGATCGTTATCCGCAGGTGGAGGTCGATGACGATGCGATCCATGTTCGGGATGGTCGCCTCCGCACTGCGGCAGGCGTCACGGCCGGGCTCGACCTTGCGCTGGCCTTGGTCGAGGAGGATCTGGGGCGTGCGATCGCCATGCAGGTGGCGAGCCAGCTCGTGATGTTCTTCAAGCGGCCCGGTGGGCAGTTGCAGTTCAGCCGGAAGGGTGAAGCGGCGCCCACGGGACGGTCCGCGCTTCAGGAAATCCAGCGCTGGGTGGCCGCCAATCCGGCGCTCGACCACAGCGTCGCCAGCCTGGCGAAGCGCATGGACCTCAGCCCGCGGCATTTCGCGCGGCTGTTCCGCAGCGAGGTCGGAATGACCCCTGCGGCCTGGGTGGAAGCGGCGCGCGTTGAAGCCGCGCGTCGACTGCTCGAGGACGGTCACGGCACGCCCAAGCAGGTCGCGGCGCGCTGCGGATTTGCCGATGCCGATGTTCTGCGCCGGGCCTTCGCAAGGCGTGTCGGCGTGACGCCGGCGGAGTACCGCCGACGCCATGGGGCCGTTGCCGCTTAGCGATTCAATTCTTTCACCGCCAGGGACCGGCTCACGACGCGCGCCGTGCCGGATCGAGACGGCCCAGCTCATCCCTGATCATCGCCTTGAACAACGCCGCCGGCGGATTGGAGGGCAGGTCGCCGACCGCCTTGGCCTCGAACATGCCCAGCTCCCATTCCGGCAGCCGGTGCGCGGTTCGCGATGGCGTGATTTGCAGATGTGGCAAATGCCGCCCGGCCAGCGTTGCGGCAGGCACAACCGCAAGACCGAAGCCGCGCGCGACGAACTGGAACAGCAGTTCGAAATTTTCCAGTTCGAAGGCCGTTGAGCGGAGCACGCCTTCGATGGCGAACACCTGGTCCACGAGCACGCGCGTTCCCCAGCGCGGCGAAAAATCGACGAACGCCTCATGCGCAATGCTCCCGAGCGTAACGGTGCGATCTCCGGCCAGTTCATGCTCTGGGGGCAGGGCGACCACCAGGGGTGACGAGAACAGCAGTTCCACCGAAAGTCCGATGCGGCTGACGCCGGCGATCGGCATGAAGGCGAGGTCGAGTTCACCTTGCCGCAACGCCTGACCTAGCCCTTCAAGATGGCCCTCCCGCACGACGATTTCGACATCGGGATAGCGGGTGCGGAAGCCCTGCAACAGCATCGGCAGATCGAGAAAGGGACCAAGGCTCTGGATGGTGCCGATGGCCAGCCGGCCACGCAGGCCACCCTGGATTTCGGCGATTGCCTGTCGGGCATTGGCCACCGATGCGAGGATCTGCCGCGCCTCGGGCAGAAAGGCGCGGCCGGCTTCGCTCAGGTCGACCCGCCGCGTGCTGCGGACGAACAGCGCAGCCCCAAGTTCGTCCTCGAGGTTCCGTATCGCCGTGGACAGGCCGGATTGCACGATATTGGCCCGCTGCGCGGCGCGGGTGAAATGCCGCTCCTCGGCCGCGACGACGAACAGTTCGACCTGACGGATTTCCACGGCCACCTCCATTGATCTCGATTGCAGATAAGTCATATCATATATTTTCGTTTGATAGAAATATGGGCGGCGACTATCACTCGGCTTCATTTCACAAATGAGGCAAGTAAATGCAAAAGATCGCTACCGGTATCCGCCGGTCCACCGCCGAGCCGCACCGCACCGTCGCGGACCGGCGCAGTCTTCGCAGTCTCCTGCTCAGACACCCGGCATGGACCGTAGCCGGCATCCTGCTGCTGGGCTTCAACATGCGGCCGGCGATCACCAGCGTCGCGCCGTTCCTCGGCCAGATCCGGCAGGATCTCGGAATGTCCGGGTTAGCCGTCAGCCTGCTGACCACTGCGCCGGTCGTCTGCCTCGGTCTGTTCGCACCCGCCGCCGCGCCGTTGGCCCGCCGCTTCGGTCCCGAGGCGGTCCTGCTCGCCTGCCTGATCGGCGTCGCTGCGGGTGTTTTGTTGCGGAGCTTCGGGCTTGTGCCGCTGTTTGCCGGTACGGTCGTCATCGGCGCCTCGATGAGCGTCCTGGGAGTGCTGAGCCCCGTGGTGATCAAGCGCGACTTCGCTCGGCGCGCCGGTATGATGATGGGCCTTTACGCAATGCTCATCAGTCTGGGGGCGGCGCTATCGACCGCCACGGCCGCGCCGTTGCAGCAAAGCGCCGGCGGTAGTTGGCGGATGGCCCTGCTGTTCTGGGCTGTGCCGGCTCTTGTGGCTGCGCTGGTCTTCATCCCCCAGCTGTTCCGCTCCGACCGCGCCCCCAATACGGCGCGTGCGCATGTGGGTGGACTGCTGCGGGAGCCGCTCGCCTGGCAGGTCACGGGCTTTTTCGCGCTGGTGGCGTCGCTCGCCTATGCGGTGTTCAGCTGGGGACCCAGCATGCTCCAGGCGCGCGGTCTCGATGGCACCAGCAGCGGACTTGTCATGTCCCTGTCCTATATCGCGCAGATGGCCACCGGTTTTGGCGCCCCGATCCTCGCTGGCAAGCAGCGTGACCAGCGGCTGCTTGCCGTGGCTTTGGTCGTACTCACCGGCGCGGGCCTGCTCGGCATTCTCTTCGCGCCCGTCTGGTCGGTGGGCTTCTTCGCCATCGTGCTCGGGCTGGGGCAGGGCGGCGCGTTCGGCCTGGCGCTCTCCCTCATCGTCCTGCGGTCCGCCAATCCCCACACGGCGGCGCAGCTCTCGGGTCTTACCCAAAGCGTTGGCTATGTGGTCGGGGGCCTGGTCGGCCCCATGGCTGTCGGCCTGGTACACGACTGGTCTGGCGGGTGGGGCGCCGTGGCGGTTCTCTATGTCGCCGTCGGCGTGGCGACGCTCCTGCTGGGGCTTGGCGCCGGCCGCGCCCGGACGCTGAACACAGGAGCGAACCAATGACCCCGCGATTTGTTGCCAATATTCTCCGCTCGGCCTGGCTCTGGCATCTTGCGCGTGTGCTGATCACCTTCATGTACTGGTGGGCGGCGCTCGGCTTCCTGACGGATTTCAGTGGTGCTCAGGCGGTCATGGGGCTCACCGGCATTCAGCCACTCTGGCTGGTTGCCGCGCTCACGATCGCCGTCCAACTGACCGGCTCGGCTCTGATCATCCTCGATCGGGCCGTCTGGCTGGGGTCTGGCATGCTGGCCACGTTTACGTTGCTGACCATTCCGCTGGTCCACCATTTCTGGACCATGGCCGGACTTGAGGCCACGCAGGCCATGCTCGAGTCGGAAGAGCATCTGAGCGTCGTCGGTGGCCTGATCGTCGTTTCGATCCATAGCTTCGTCCGCAAAGAGCGGCGGGTGGCGTAAAGTCGGCGACCAGGGCAGTCGCTGACCTTGCCTTCCCGCAGCAATCGCGGTCGGGTCGGCAACCAACGAAGCGAACACGTCAGGTATCGTCGTCAAAAGTCTCCGAGAACATAACCCTGGCCACGGACGGTTCTGATCATTTCGTCTTCCTTGCCGAGGTTGATCTGCTTGCGCAAACGAGCGATGTGCAGATCAACCGTCCGTTCATCGACATCCGAGGCGTCGCCCCACAACGCATGATGAAGCTCGCGGCGTGAAAATACCCGCCCGGGCGCTTCTATCAGCGTGACAAGCAAGCGATATTCGGTAGGGCCGAGATGAACCTCGCGTCGCTGCCGATGAACTTTGAAGGCAACCTTGTTGAGGGCGAGGTCCCCCACCTTCACAATCTCGTCGGCGCCTGATGGGGACGTCTTCAACATGCTCTACCGCGTAAAATACTGTTTCTTCAGACTTCCATCGAATAACCCGCACCACGCACCGTGCGGATCACGTCAGGCATTGTTGACAGATTGAGCGCCTTGCGCAGTCGGCCGACATGGACATCAACAGTCCGTTCGTCGACATAAATGTCGTGTCCCCAGACGCCGTCAAGGAGTTGGGAGCGTGAGAATACGCGACCCGGTGACGCCATGAAGAATTCGAGCAGCTTGAACTCGGTAGGCCCAAGTCGTATTTCACGCGACCGGCGGTGGACGCGGTAGGTTTCGCGATCAAGCTCGATTTCCCCGACTTTCAGCAACGAGGAAATCGCGTTTGGCCGTACGCGGCGAAGCATGGACTTTATTCGAGCCATCAGTTCAGGTGTGGAGAAGGGCTTGACGACGTAGTCGTCCGCACCTGTTGAAAGGCCACGCACGCGTTCGCTTTCTTCACCACGCGCCGTCAGCATGATGACCGGCAGACGCTCGGTTTCCGGTCGCATGCGCAACCGACGACAAAGTTCGATCCCAGACACCCCGGGAAGCATCCAGTCGAGGAGCAGAAGATCGGGCATCCGCTCCTGGAGACGAATATCCGCTTCGTCTCCCCGCGTGATGACCTCGACTTCATAGCCCTCTGCTTCGAGATTGTAACTCAGCAATGTGCCGAGGGCTTCTTCGTCTTCGACAACCATGATTCTTGGCTGCATATGGTTCTGGTCCTATTCGTACATTGGCGCTCGTGTGAGATCGCCCTTGAATCAGGCAGGCTGAACGAAAGACGCGGTATTGTCGTCCTTCGGGCGGTCACCTGCCGGCTGCTCGCCGGTCTTCATGTAATAGATGGTTTCGGCAATGTTGGTCGCATGGTCGCCGATACGTTCGATGTTCTTGGCGCAGAAGAGAAGATGCGTGCAGGACGTGATGTTGCGCGGGTCTTCCATCATATAGGTCAGCATCTCGCGGAACAGCGAGGTGTACATGGAATCGATTTCTTCGTCGCGGGCGCGAATGGCTTCAGCCTTCTCCGATGAACGCGTGGAATATGCATCCAGCACGTCCTTCAATTGTGACAGGGCCAGCTCGGAGAGATGTTCCAGGCCACGGGCGAGCGGGCGTGGAATGCCCGAGCTTTGAACGGCAATGACGCGCTTGGCATTCGACTTGCCGAGATCGCCAACGCGTTCGAGGTCGGCCGCAATCCGGATCGAGCCTATGATTTCGCGCAGATCGATCGCGACCGGCTGACGCTTGGCAATCATCAGAATTGCGCTGTCGCCAATATCGCGCTCGGTATGGTCCATGATCACGTCCTCGGAGATGACGCGCTGGGCAAGCGCCGCATCGGACGTGACGAGCGCCTTGATCGAGTCCGAAACCATCTGCTCGGCCATGCCGCCCATTTCGGAGATACGGCGGGACAGGTGCTTCAACTCGTCGTCGAATGCGGTATAGATGTGGGAAGTCGCCATCAAACGTTCTCCTGCCGCTCACACGGCTAAATTGATATCAGCCGAAGCGGCCCATGATGTAATCCTGGGTGCGTTGATCATCCGGATTGGTAAACATCTTGTCGGTGTCGTTCTCCTCGACGAGGTAGC
The DNA here is from genome assembly GCA_028290545.1 of Rhizobium sp. Taxonomy (GTDB): domain Bacteria; phylum Pseudomonadota; class Alphaproteobacteria; order Rhizobiales; family Rhizobiaceae; genus Rhizobium_E. The sequence goes on from JAQGJP010000098.1 coordinate 12,363, forward strand.
CGAGATGGAACATGGCGGTCCGCTGCGACACGCGGGCGGCCTGCTGCATCGAGTGAGTGACGATGACGATGGTGAAGTTCTCGCGCAGTTCGTGGATCAGTTCCTCGACCTTTGCGGTGGCGATCGGATCGAGTGCCGAGCAAGGTTCGTCCATGAGGATGACCTCGGGGCCGACTGCGACGGCGCGGGCAATGCACAGGCGCTGTTGCTGGCCGCCGGAAAGTCCGGTTCCGGATTCCTGAAGGCGATCCTTGACTTCGTTCCAGAGCCCGGCACGCTGCAGGCTCTTTTCCACGATCTCGTCAAGTTGCGCTTTGCTGCGCGCAATACCGTGGATACGCGGACCGTAGGACACGTTTTCGTAAATCGATTTCGGAAACGGGTTCGGCTTCTGGAAAACCATGCCAACCCGGGCCCGGAGTTCGACGACATCAATTGTCGGCGCGTAAATGTCTTGCTCGTCAAGTGTGATCCTGCCGGTGACCCGGCAGCCATCGATGGTGTCATTCATGCGATTGAGCGTCCGCAGGAACGTCGACTTACCGCAACCGGAAGGACCGATCAGCGCCGTCACCGTATTCTTGCGCACATTCAGGTTGACGTCGAACAGGGCGCGTTTCTCGCCGTAATAGACGGAGACATCCTTGCCGAGCATCTTGGTTTCGGGTTGGTTGCTCATGTTCTTGGTCAACGCCTTTTCGACTTCGACATCTGTAAGTAAATTCATTGGATTATCTCCTTACCAACGGCGCTCGAAGCGCTGGCGCAAATAGATTGCAATGCCATTCATAACGATCAGGAACGCCAGCAGCACGAGGATCGCAGCCGACGTTCGCGACACAAATCCGCGTTCCGGGCTATCGGCCCAGATATAAATCTGGGTCGGAAGCGCCGTTGCCGCGTCCATGACGCCACCAGGCTCGGATGTGATAAAGGCATTCATCCCAATCAACAGAAGCGGTGCAGTCTCACCCAGGGCGCGTGCCAGCGAAATGATCGTCCCGGTCATCACCGCCGGCATTGCCAACGGAAGGATATGGTGGAAGATCGCCTCATGTTTGGATGCGCCGATGCCGAGTGCTGCCTCGCGAATGGAGGAAGGTACAGACTTCAGCGAGTTTCTCGTGGTGATAATAAGCGTGGGCAAGGTCATCAGGGAGAGGACAAGGCCACCCACCAAAGGCGCTGAACGTGGCAAGCCGAACCAGCCGAGGAAAACCGCGAGACCCAGCAGACCGAAGATAACCGAAGGAACCGCGGCGAGGTTGTTGATGTTGACCTCGATAAGGTCGGTCCACTTGTTTTTGGGCGCGAATTCCTCGAGGTAGATAGCCGCGGCAATGCCGGTCGGCAACGATATCGCCAGACATACCACCAGCGTCCAGAACGAACCCGCAATAGCACCGGCAAGACCGGCCAACTCGGGGAAGCGGCTGTCCGGGGCGAAAAACAGCGCCCAGTTGAAGGTGGACGTTATCGCGCCCTTGGCTACCAGTGCGTCGTAAAAGCCGATCTGCATGTTGCTCACGCGACGCTGGTCCTCCGGCGTGTCTCGCTTGATCTCGCCTTTGGCAAACTGGTCAAGCGGGTCCGACAGCGGAACCGTGAATGTCTGCACGCCTGAGAGCTTCGCGGGATCGGCTATCGCTTCGTCGCGAACAATATACGCCGCCTGGTCGGTGAAAAGCGAGAAATACTCCTTCTGGTCCCGGCGCGGTATATCACCGGCATAGACACGGAGCGCATTACGAACGATGCCGCGCCAATCGGCGTCCATGATCTTGTTCTTGTCCACCCCGGCCGAGGTCAGATCGATCTGCACCGTCACCATCGTCTGGGTGAAGGCCTTGTAGCCCGTGTACGTGATGGAGCCGATCAGGAAGACGAGAAAGCCAAGGGCGAACACGATCGCCGCCAGGCCGTACATCTTGAGACGACCCTCCGCCGCATAGCGGGACTTACGACGTGCCGCCATGTCAGCGGACTGCCAATTGACAGTCTGAAGCGTGCCTGAAACTGGTACGGCCATCAATATTTCTCCCGGTATTTACGAACCGTCCGAAGGGCGATGATGTTGAGAATGAGCGTGATGATGAAGAGCACAAGACCAAGCGCGAAAGCCGCAAGCGTCTTCGGATTGTCAAACTCCGCGTCCCCGGTGAGCAGGGTAACGATCTGAACGGTCACCGTCGTCACGGCGTCGAAGGGATTGATTGTCATCTTGGCGATCAGGCCTGCGGCCATCACGACGATCATGGTTTCACCGATCGCACGGCTGAGTGCCAGGAGGATACCGCCAACGATACCAGGCAGCGCGGCGGGCAGAAGCACCTTCCGGATTGTCTCTCCCTTTGTGGAGCCCAGCGCAAGCGAGCCGTCGCGAAGTGCGCGAGGAACAGCGGCGAAGGCATCGTCCGACAGTGAGGATATCAGGGGAATAATCATGATGCCCATGACCAGACCCGCGGCAAGGGAACTGTTCGGCGAGGCCTCCAGACCCATGCTTTGGCCGAACGTGCGGATCGCAGGGGCAACCGTGAGAACCGCGAAGAAGCCATACACGACCGTGGGAACCCCGGCGAGGATTTCAAGGAGCGGCTTCACTACGGCACGAAAGCTGCGAGGAGAATATTCCGTCAAATAAATCGCCGAATAAATACCGATTGGCACGGCAACGATCATGGCGATCAGGGAGATGACGATCGTGCCGAAAATGACGGGGATCACACCAAAAGCGCCCTGGCCAGCAACCTGGTCGGCACGCATGGCGATCTGCGGTTCCCAGCGCAAGCCGAAGAGGAACTCGTTGATCGGGACCTTGGCGAAGAAATGTCCGGCCTCGAAAACAAGCGAAGCAACGATGCCTGCTGTCGTGACAATTGCCACCAGCGATGAAAACAACATGAATATCGTGACCGCCCGCTCGACCGAATGGCGGGCGCGATATCGTGGTTGAATTGACTTGATCGCGAGCGCGGCACCTGCGACGGCAATCGCCGCAGCCAGGGCCGCGATTGCCCAGTTAGCCGTTGCTTGAAGCGCGTTGAGGGCCTCTGCGGCCGTCTTGATTTCAGGGGTTGGTTCCTGGAAAGTCTGGCCGGAGGCGGCTTGACGAACCTGGCTTATCATCAGGGCCTGCTCGGAACTGGTCGCAGTCTGGGCCGATGGGATCGCTGAAAGCACAAGCCGATCGATCACTGACCCCTGCGCGAAGAGCCAGATCAAAACGATGATCAGCGCCGGAGCGCCAGTCCAAATCGCTGCATTCAGACCATGATAAATTGGGCGGGAATGGGACTTCAGGGTCGTAGCCGAGACCGCAAAATTGGCCTTGCGGGTTGCGAAAAACGCCGTGACGAGCGACAGCGCCACTATTACCAAGATTAACGTGCCAGTCATGACAGCCTCATCCGGAGTTAAAAAGCCGCCCGCCTTCATGGCGGGCGGCCTTGCTTGGGCGGCTTAGTTGGTGAGCTTCTTGGCGCTCAGCACTTCTTCGGCAACCTTCTTGCGGACATCGTCCTTGAGCGGCGTCAGGCCGCGCTCGGCGAGGTAACCGTCAGGGCCGAGGGCAGCTTCCGACATGTATTCGGTCAGGAATTCCTTGATGCCTGGAATGACATCACGATGAGCATTCTTGATGTAGATGAAGAGCGGGCGCGAAACCGGGTAAGAACCGTCGGCGATCGTCTCAAACTTGGCAGCGACACCATTGATCTTGATGTCTTTCAGCTTGTCTTCGTTTTCATAGAGGAACGAATAGCCGAAGATACCGACTGACATCGGATCGGCTTCGAGGCGCTGAACGATAAGGTTATCATTTTCGCCAGCTTCCACGAAAGGGCCGTCCTGACGCATGCGCGAGCAGACGTCGGTGTACTTCTTTTCGTCGGACTTCTTGAGGTCGGCCATTCCCGGAAGGTCTTTGCAGCCTTCGACCATGACGAGTTCAACGAAAGCGTCGCGGGTGCCGGATGTCGGAGGAGGACCGAATGCTGTGATATTTTCGTTCGGAAGCTTGGCGTCGATATCCGACCATTTCTTGTTCGGGTTGGCGATGAAGCCGCCCTTGCCATCCGGAAGTTCGGCGGCGAGCGCCTTGAAGATCTGTTCCTTGGTCAGGTCCCAATCCAGCGTGTTCTTGCGGGAAACGGCAATGGAAAGGCCGTCATAACCGATCAGGGCTTCGGTGATGTCCGTCACGCCATTCTTGGCGCAAAGTTCGATTTCGGACTTCTTGATGGCGCGCGAAGCACCGGTGATATCAGGAAAATCTTCGCCGACGCCAGCGCAGAATGCCTTGAAGCCGCCGCCAGTGCCGGTCGACTCGACAACCGGAGCTGCCTTGCCGGACTTCTTCGAAAATTCTTCGGAGACTGCCTGCGTATATGGAAACACTGTAGACGAACCGACGATCTTGATTTGATCGCGAGCATAAGCTGTGGTGGCCGATGCGACGATGAGCGCAGCAACAGCGCAACTTCCCAAAAGCTTTTTCATGGAATTCTCCCGTTCGGATTTTTAGAGACGTTCAGTACGTCGCCGTTCGTGTAGAACTCTAATATTACAGTTGCGTGACAGTTTTATAACAAGTCTGCTACGGGGCTCGCCTGGAGTGGCGGCGGCCGCCCTGAAAACGACTTATAGCCTCAGGAACGGCATTGTCGTTGAAGAGATGTCAATTCGGCGCAAGCCACCAGCCACTCCGAGAATTTCGATCTGTGTATGAACGTAACGACCAATTGGTTGATAACGCGTCGTTTTTTGGCAATTTCAGGAGCAGAATCCGCAGGAAATCAACAGGGATCGCTGGTTTTGCGCAGGTCCAGCCCTTGTTCGATAAGTTTGCTCCTAACCAGCCGGCCTGTTTCGGGATCCGCGTCTGGAGGCGTGCTCAATCCTAGGAAAGGCGGGTGAAACGGGAGGCGCTCCAGGTCAAATATGACAGTTTTTTAACAGATGCCGTAAAATGGCTCTTTGAAAATTTGCGCGAGGATATTTGGTAGCCTTCGCCGGACAAATGAGATCGTATGAGCCTCTCGGTTTGCCCGCGTGCCTCCGGCCGGCGTCCAGTTTCCGCAAGCTGACCGGCAGCGAGATTGGTGTGACGGTCGGCAGCCCAGTGGAGAGAGCACCTGGTTGCAACCAGGGTCGAATGACCCGCCGAGAGTGGAGGATGCAGGTTCAAATCCTGCCTGTTATCACGCCGATAACGTCGCCGATGATAGGGCAGGGGTGCACACGCCCTGGCTGCATTGGCGTTTCACCGGTCTACAAGCAGGATCACCCTATCGAACGCCCATAAAATCGTTTCTGTCGGCGTATCCGTCGGCGCGAAATAGAAATAGGCCCCGAAAGGCCCATCATGTAAACCAGCAGACCGCAGTAAATCTCGGGAAATCAGCTTGGTCGGAGTGAGATGATTCGAACATCCGACCCCCTCGTCCCGAACGAGGTGCGCTACCAGGCTGCGCTACACTCCGAACTCAAGCGCGGGTTCTATAGACCAGCATTTTCAATTCCACAAGCCGTTTGAGGAAAAAAAATACGCCGCTTTGCGCCAATGTCATAAATATATGAAAGAGTGGAATAATTCACCATTGCGGGGTATGTGGACGGCAGATTGGCCAAGCGTCTTTCTTCAGAGGTCTCGGGTTCAACCAGAAGCGAGGTCGCTCAGACGAAGACCTGGTTGACCTTGTTGAATTCCTCGACGGCCTCGGGAATGCTGTCATAGAGCGTCATCTTGCCTTCGTTGAGCACCCCTGCGGACTGGCAGTATTTCGTCACTAGCGGCACACTGCCGGTTGCCATGAAAAAGGTCAGGCGATCCGCGTTTTCTTCGAGATACTGGGTGCATCGCCTGCGAAAGGCGTTGTCGCCGCCGTCCATGCTATCATCGATGAGGATAAAGCTGAAATCCATGGCGAACAGCGAACTGATCGCGAAGCGACCGCGCATTTCGTTGTTATACTGCCGCATCGGCGCATCGAGATGGCGGCCGAGCTCGGAGAACTCCGCCACGAAGTCGTAGGCGTCGCCGAAATTCCGTCCGTAGACATCCGTCATGAAGCGCAGGTTCTGCTTGCCCGTCAGGCGGTTGGAAATGTTGCTCCTGAAGCCGAACGGCCAGGATACCCGGCCCTGTCGGTAGATGCGCCCTTCGCTGGTGGGCTCGTTGCCGGCCGCGAGCGAGATCAACGTCGTCTTGCCCTGGCCGCGCGGCGTCAGGATGCCGATGCTCCGGCCTTCCGGAAACCTGGCGTTGAAATCGCGGAACACCCAGCTGGTCACACCCTTGCGGTTGCGATAGGCCTTTCCGGCATTCTCGAAGGAAATCATATAATGTCTTCCTCGTCGTCATCATCGGCCTTCGAGCGAATGATCTCGTTGCGGAACAACCGTTCGATCGAAAGCGAAATCAGGAAGACCGTCGTCGTGAAGCCGAGAAGATATTGAGGATCGTAGACCGACAAGTAATCGAGGTAGGAATTCGAGCGCAATGCCTCCACGCAATGCAGGAAGGGGTTCCAGATGATGATGTTGAGAATTTCAGGCGGCATCTGCGCGGGAACGAAAATAACGCCGGACGTGATCAGCAGCGGCATCGACATCATTTTCCAGATGCTTCGCCAGATTGGCACCAGCGCGCCGACCGTGGCGTTGAACAGGCTCATGGAGATGCAGAAATACAGGATCATCAGCAGCGCGACAGCAAAGCCCTGGAAATTGGTGATGATTTCCTGACCCATGATTTCCCGCACGGCCGTGAAGAAAATCGTCAGCACGATCAGATAGATCGTGAATTCCAGAACGGTCCTGGCGATCACCGCATCCGGCGGCTTGACCGCGCCGAAGGCGAACAGCGCCCGGTTGGTGGAGATCGCCCGGCCGCCTTTGTTGATGACCGTACGCGCCGAGCGAAGCGCGATCAGGCCGGTCAGCAGAAAGATCATCGAACTGTCGCCGAAGGCGGGATTGATGTTCTTGATATAGACGCGGGCAAAAAGCAGGATCGCGATCAGGATCCCCGGCTCGACCAGGGTCCACACATAGGAGAAAGGGCTCGAACCGAAACGAATGGCGGCTTCGCGAAAAATCAACGCCACGATGACGCGCAGGTTCATTCTCGCGCCCCGCAGGGCATCGCTTCCGGCCATGGGAGCATCCCGGCCTGTCAGGGCGCTCGACATTCCCGGAAACAGTATTCCAGTGTTGGACTTTGCCATCGTCTGTCAGGCCGTATCAGATCGCGTGGTCGCGGAATGACCGGTACAGGAACTGGCTGATCATCCAGATCGCCAGCAGAACGAGCACCGAGATCAGCGTGTCGAGCAGCCGCGACGGATAGAGCGCGATTTCCGGTCGGGTCGGCGCCACGAAGGTGGCGAAGTAACGTTCCTGCTTCTGGGCTTCGGCAATCGCGGTTTCGAACGCGGCCAGCGATGTCGTGTAGGCCTGTGTCGCAAAAGCCTGTTCGACCGTCAGTTCCTCGAATTTGTTCAGGGCCTCGCCGATATTGCGGTCGTCACCGGTCGAATTTGCCTTGTCGCTGCTTGGGTCCAACGTCATCCTGTTGCGCTGTTCATCAAGCTGCTTTTGCAGAGCCCGGATCGTCTTCTGCAACGAACGAGCCGACGGTGCGTCCGCAGATACGCTTTCCAAAAGGGCCAGTTGCTTGGTTCTGAGGCCTTGCAACTGCGTTTCGAGTGACTGTGTCAACTGCGTTTCGCTTGCACTCAGTGTCTTGAAATCAATGGTCTTTTCTTCAGAACGAAGCTTGCGCAGGTCCTCGCGGACCTTGCGGAGCCGGTCCTCGGAACGGTCGACCTGCTTGGATGCCACCACGGTCATCTGCTGGCGATTCTTTTCCGAGAGATTGTTGACGAGAGTTTCCGATACTTTCAGCACCGCATCGGCAATCGCCTTGGAATCGTCGGCCGAAAAGCCGTATATATAGAGCGTTGTGTTTCCGGTCGTGGAGTTGAAGCTCACCTCGATCATATCTTTCCAGTACTCGGTGAATTTCTCCAGCGGCATGGTCGGGTCGATGCGATAGTAGAAATCGATGTCGTTCTTGGCGTAATACTGTCTGAGGTCGATGCCGAGCTGGTCCTTGACGTCGCGAAGAAGCTGCACGGATTCGATATAGCTCGAGACGATATAGGAATCGCTTGACTGGACGGAACTGCCGAACAAGCTGGAGAGACCGAAGCTCGCCATGCTGGCACCGCTCGATCCGCGAACCGAGAACTGGGTCTCGACGACATATTGCGGACTGGCGATGAAAGCATAATAAAAACCAGTCGCGGCACCGGGAATTGCCACCAACAGCAGGAACGACACGAAGGTCCAGGAAAGCTGCAGCCGGCGCCGGATCAGCGTGCGGCGTTGCTTCTTTTCGTCCGCCACAGGTTCCACGAATTCGGGTCGCGACAGTTCGTCGAGATCGAGCCCCGGAATGATGAGGCCTTTGTTCTCGGTGGCCTCGGTAGCCTTGCTCCGCTCGCCACGCCGGCGCATGCGCTCTTCGCGCCGCTCTTCCTTGGTGCCGGGAAACTTGATTGGTTCCTTGGCGCTGCCTTCGTTGGCACCGGTCGTTTCCAAAACTGTCATTATTCCAGTTGCCTCTCGCAATTTCCCGGAACTGCTGGATCGAATGGGGCAGAACGCGTGCTCGAACGCCTGAAGGACGCCAGGTTCGTCGATTGCGTATCCAGATCCCTCTCTGTGGGATGGAGCAAGAGCGCCCACCCGCCGTCCATGAGACCACCGTCCCCGCAGTGATTTCTAGCCTAGTATATTTCCATTGTGCCAACAATATGGTTTCAAACACATTATCGCATTCGGCTTTAACAGAAGGCGAGTGGCGTGGCGCTATAAATATCCTGTTTCGGCGCACTCAGAATTTGTGTAGTGAGCCAGGGATCATATGGAATGAAGGACAGAGTTCCGGTTTCGATGCAGAAGATATCGCTGATCATTCCACTTCGCCTGACGCCCGGCACGCATGAAGGCGAATTGCGGCTGCGGCGGCTTTGCGCGACGGTTCCACGCGATATTTTCGATATTCTGATCTCCGACTACGGCACCGAGGATGCCGATGCGGGGCCGATCAGGACACTTCAGGCCGATGGGGTCGAGGTCGTCAGCCATCCGTCGCCGGGGAAGCTGTTTTCGATCGGTCACGCCCGCGATTTCGGTGTCCAGATGGCCCGGCAGAAAGTCGTGTTGTTCAACGACATCGATTTTCTGGGCACGCCCGAAATGTACCGGCAGATCCATGCGGAGGCGATCCGGCGGGATATCGCCGCCAACATGTTCGACTTCTTCTGCGTGCCGGTGCTGTTCCTCACCGAAGCCGGCACGAATGCCTGGTTTGACGCGGTGGAAAAAAAGCGCGCATTTGTCAGGGAATTCGACGTCGGCTGGCTGGAGCGCGCCGAATCCGACATCCAGTTCACCGCTTTCGGCAGTTCCGCCATGGTGGTCAACCGCCACCACTATCTGGCGCTTGGCGGGCATGACCCCGGGTTTTCCGGCCACGGCGCCGAGGATTACGATCTTCTCCACCGGCTGGCATCGCTCGCGCCGAAGGGGCCGCGTCCGAACGAATACCTGACCGACTTCAAGGACAATGGCGTCCGCAATTACTGGGGATTCCGGGCGCTCTTCGCACTTTATGGCCTCGAGGTTTTTGCCAGCGGCGTCCATCTGCTGCATCTGTGGCATCCCCGGCGCAAGGAAAAAGGCTATTTCCGCTCCCGTAGGAATTTCCGCCATCTCAGGAAAATCATGCTGCGCTTCGACCGCAGGGGTACAATGCCGGGGCCGCTCAGCGATCTCAGGCGCGAGGAGCGCTGGCTGATTTTCCATCGCACGGCAAAGGACCTGTCGCTGATCCGCCAGTTTCTGCCGTTTTGCCGTCATTACCGCCTCGTGCAAACGAGGTCTCTGCCGGCGGCCTACAAGCTCGCCCGGTTGCTGGATATGGCAGACGCGGATTTGATCCTGATCGCGCCGGATGTCGCGGGCGATGCGGGTGATTTCGCGGCGGAACCATCACTGGCGGCTATTTCCTTGCTGCACATCCGGCCGGCAGCGTCGCCGGAGAGCTACCGGGTCGTTCACATGCGCGCGGGCACGACGGAATATGATGCCGCCATCACGCCGCTGGTGATCCGCTCCGTGAAGGGCAGGGCGCTTTACCGGTCCTGGGGGCGGCTGATCATTGAAGGGTTGATGGCGATCGACGATGGCAAGATCGATCAGCCGCAGCCGCTGACATCGGCGATCTTTGCGAGCTTCGGCGGCGAGACGTTGTTGGACAGGACACTCCATCCGAGACCGGTGCGGAAACAGAAATCGAGCCTGCTGGTGCGTCTGAAGCGGCGCCTCACCGGCTTCTGACGGTCCGGCATCGCTATGGTGCTTGATAATAAGATGATGCCGTACTAGAGCCTGTCCCCGACAATAAGACTTGTCTTCGAGTAGCATGTTCAGGGAAAACACGGCGCAATGGCCAGGACAATATTGCATATCGGTGCACATAAGACCGCGACGACTTACATGCAGAAAAAGCTCGCCATCAATGTGGATCAATTGAGTGCGCGTGGCATTCATTACGATCCCCTGGAAGTGCTGCGCAGGAATTTCACCAACACGCTGCAGGATCCAGCCAAGGGCAATTCCGATTTCATCGCGCGTCTGCGGGAACGGATCAAGGTCCAGCACGTCATCGTCTCCGAGGAAAACATGCCGGGCGTGCCGGGCGATCTCGTGCGTAACGGCGTTTATTATGCCTATGCCAGGGACCGGCTGAAGCTGGTCGGCTCGCTGCTCGACATCACCACACCCGAGATATTCATGGCGTTGCGCGAGTATTCCGGCTTCATCGTTTCGATGTATTGCGAGTATATACGCCATCGCGAATTCATCAGCTTTGCCGACTATTTTGAAATCTACAAGAAGTCCGGATTTTCCTGGGTGAAGGTCGTCGGCGATATCGTCGAGGCGCTGCCCGGTGCTCGGGTCAGACTCTGGGATTTCAGCAAATTCCGGACGATCGAAAACGAGGTGTATTCGCTGATGCTTGGCCAGGATTCCGCATTCCTCACGGCGCCGGAAGGTCCGGTCCGGGAATCCTTCTCGGATGCCGCCATGCGCTCCTATGAAGCACTGAGCGCGGTTCTCAGCCATCATGAGATGAAGGGCCTGATCAACCCGATCTCGCGGGCATTGCCAAAAGGCGATGTTCACAAGGCTTTCAATCCGCTCACCCAGGAGGTGACGGACAGCCTCAAGGCTCAGTACAAGCAGGATCTTCAGGCGGTAAGGGAGAAGTTCCCTTCCATCGAGTTCATCGGCGGATAAAGGACCGCGGCAAGTGGCTCCCCGCCTGGCCGATGATAGCGCTCCGGCGGCGCTCAGTCTTCGGCGTCGCCCTCGTCATTGTTGCCCTTCAGGCGGAAACGCGAATCAACGAAGCCATCTTTTCTGAGCGAACCGTGAAGCTCGAAGGCAAAAGCGAGCTTTTCCTTGATTCTGGCGCGCGCTTCGTCCGAAATTTCGAGCTTCATTTCCGGCGAGACATTCATCTGCTTGGTATCGACCGACTTGCCTGTGCGCTCCTCGATCAATTCATAGAGGCCGGACATGTCTTCGTAGGGGAAGATACGGTCGATGCCGACGCTGTCCTCGCCATTGAGAGCCACCGAGCAGGGGCTGTTGATATGGGCATAGCTCGGCTGTTCCCTCTTCGGCTTGCAGACATCGAGGATGAACTGGTCGAAGCTCACATTGCCGGTGTAGTTTCCGGGTCGATCGGCATCCGGATTGTTGAGCCGCTCGCGTGTGCGATAGCGGTACCAGCTGCCCAGCCAGTCGATCGGCTCGCGCATGACCGAAACGACCTCGTACTGCTTGCGCGTCAGTCCGGTTTGCGCGCGAATCCACGGTGCCACGAATTTCATGAACTTGCGGTAGGCCAGATGCTTCATCTCCGGCGGGCTGTTGACCACGATCGAGGCGCGATGGGCGAGCGCATTGTCGAGCGCCGTCGTTCCCGTCTTGGGCTGGCTGAGGATCAGGAGTTTGGCGCGATAGAGAAAGATCATGTTATATCCACTGGGACGAGTGAGACAGGTCTCCCGATAGAGCCCGGGCCATGGCCTGCGTTTTTATCGGATGCATGAAGCGCTTTCCCTTGCACCTTGCATCGTTTTGCGGATGTCGTCATGGGCGCGTCGAAATCCCGAAGATCCATGCTGCCGGAAGAACGCTCTGCCATAGTTCATTTTGTCTTTTCGTAGAAGTCCGCCCCGAATGCGTTGATCAGGTATTCTTTTTGCGGCTCTGCCCGCTTGGCGGCATCTTCGACGACCCAATCCGGAAGCTTGATTTCTTTTGTCTTGTGCACCTGCTCGTCGAGCGACTTGTAGCCATTGAACGGTGTCGCGCCGATATGCTTCTCGATCGTGGCGATCATACCGGCCGGGTCGGTCCGGACAAGCGAGAAGGGCAGGATCATCAACTGCTCGGGCCCGAAAAATTTCTGCCAAAGCGGGATGCTGCGGGCATAATTGCCGCGATCGTTGATTTTGAGCTTGCGCAGAAAGCCCTTCCAGTCTGCGTCCGTGAGATCGTCGTTCCTCGATCTCGCCGCCGCCATCTTGATCTGGGATAGATTGCGCGCTTTCGGCTCGCGGACGATCAGCAGAAACCTGGTGTTGGGGAGCAGCGATTTGACATAAGCGAGCTTGTCTTCCTCCAGCGCCAGATAGGCGGGGGTGACCTCGCCGCTGATGCGCGCCTGACTGTCGGGATGCGAAAAAATGCTCCGGTACCACTCTTCGGTCAAAAGGTTGTCGCCGGTCAGGCTGAAAAGGAAATCGGCCTTGCCTTCGCCGGTCGAGCCTTTGGCCCTGCCGCCCTTGGCAGCGCGCCGGGCGATCTTTTCGATATGGGCGCGGCGCTTGTTCTTGACGTCGTCGTCCGAATCCATGTGATCGAAGAAATGCACTTCCTTCAGGGGCGGCAGCCAGATCGACGGATTCTGGGCGAGCATTTCATATAGCCAGGTCGTTCCGGCTTTCTGGGCGCCGATGCAGATGAAATCCGGGAGTGACATTCCATTCCTTTCCAGTAGCAAATTGGGGTCGTTCTATACGATTCTCTTGGTCAACGCTCGCGTCCGAGATAGGCGAGGGTCTTCATCATCAGCTCTTCATACGATGAGTTCGCAGCGAGCGTCCCCTCGACATAAAGATCACGATCATCGGGCGCGTGTTCGAGAAACAATTGCTCACGTCCGAACCTGCGGCGCGCCAGCGCTTCGTTGCTCGCGGCAAAACGCTGCAATATGCCCTGCCGCTGTTCGGCGGTAAAAAGCGTCTTGCCGGTATGGGCCGAAGACCTGCCCACTTCGCGCAGGAAATTGACTGTCGCAAGGCGCCGCCCCTGCTTCATGTCCATGAGGTTCGCATTGCGCGCGAATTCCAGGGTTTCAGTCGGCAGGCTGTCGTTGTGGGTCGAATTGTCATGCTCGATGTCGGCGGGCCCGATGCCCATCAACTTCAGGAAGTCCGCCACCGCGTCGCCGATCTGGCCCTTTTCAACGACGCCCACCGTAAGCTTGTTGGCGCCGACGGCATTCTCCCAAAGCTGCACTGTATTGTCGAAGTCGATCCAGTGGAATTCGGGGAGACAGTCCATGAAAGCTTGTGGCGTCATGGTGGAATGCCTGCGGGAGAAAGGCCATTTGATGTGCTGGTTGTACCAGGACATCAGCCAATGATCCTGCCGTCGCAGATAGATTGTAGCCTCGACATCATAGACCTGCTTCAGGGGCTCGAGCCAACCGAGCGATTTGTGGATGCAGAAATCCTCGCCGCTCAGAATGATCTGTTTGCTGGCGTTGAACGGCTGCAGGCGTTCGCACAGCGCCGAACCCGTGAGGTCGCCGCGATGCAGGCCCCATGCGATGTCCTGGTGGTTGTTGGTCTGAAACGGATAAGCGATACCCATTGCAGAAAGCCGGTCGCGATTGTTTGCCAAATTCCGCTGCAGACCCGTGGTTCCTGTGCGGTGTATGCCGATATGAAGCATTAATTTCGTCATTACAGGTATTCCAGCTCCCTAAAGCCAGTTTCCACGGCATACAAGGCCGAGGCTGATCAGTTGCTCGACAGATTCATATCTGACGCTTATTCCGTCTTCGTAGAGTATCGGGTCGCGGGCCGCGGCATATTGCTGATATTCGGCGCTGCCCGCGAAATGCTGCTTGCGGTGCATTTCTTCCTGCGCCTTGTCGGCCAGGCTCGCGAAAAACTTGAAGTGAAAGAGCGCCCCCGTGATCGCCGGATTGTAGGCATCCTGCACGCGCATCAGCCGCATCGGCTTCAAATCATGCATGGAGGAGACATAGCGGAAATTCCAGTCCCACCAGGCAACCGGTATCTTGTTGAGCGCCGGCGACTTCTCCGGCGCGAGCCGATTGTGGACCCGCATGCGCGGGCCGCCACGCGTGAATGTCGGCATGATCGGCGTCGATATCTGCACGTAGCCGTCGCGGTCGAAATAGGGGCAGGCGTCGAACGGATTGTCGCCGGGATGATAGACCGTCTCGTTCAGCGGCTTGTCGCTATAGGCGTCGAGCATGATGGCATGAAACGCGTCGCGCTTCTCCATCCGCATGTATTCGCCGAGATCCCTCAGGTCGCGTGTTTCCATCCAGGGATAGACGAGGAATTCGTCGGGATCGACGGTCACGCAGAGATGGCCGATTCCATATTTGTTCAGCAGGAAATTACACCATTCCATGCCGAACTGGGATTGCTTGTAACTGGCCCTGGTGTGCCAGAGCGAGATGTCAGCCTGGGCTCTCGCCCAGTCGTGAAGCCCATCGCTCGAATCGTTGTCGACGATCAGGAAATGGTTGACGCCGAGCTTGCGGTAATAATCGCAAAAGAACGGCAGGCGGGCCAATTCATTCCTCAGGCACATGACGAGGAGAATATCGCTCTTGCGGATGCTCCTCGTGCGATCGATGATCGAGCGCAACTCCGCGCCATGGCGTCTGAGCGTCAGGTAACGGGAAACCTGTGTCGAAAAGATCGTGCGGAGGTTCGTCATGCCGCATTGCCCTTTCCGAGTTTCGAAAGCGCAAGTGCCTGCAATTGCATCGACGTTGTCCAAAGTTCCGGCAACTCGACCGGAACGTTGAGGCGCAGAATTTTCCAGTTTGGATCGTAGTCCGCCAGCGTCGAGATCGTCTGCCGCCATTTTTCCGGCATTCCGACCATGATATCCTCGATCGAGGTCGCCCGGACCGCGCCCAATGCATCTTCAAAGGCATTCGCCAGCGGAATGACCGCCTTCCCATGCCTGAATTCCAGCCCGGACCGCCATTGGGCGAGGGTGGTCGCCTTTGACATTCGGGCTGTTCCCAGGAAGGTCTCGGTGCGATCGCGAAAATCCTTGGATATGCTGCGGTCGACCCCCTTCAACATCGATCGGAAGGTCGCGATCGGCGTATCGGCAACGACAGTGCTTTCAATTTGCGGCCGGCTGCACAGGATCCAGTACAGTTGCTGCATGATTTCAGCATCGTTGCCCGGTGTGATCGGCATGACGATGGCATTTTCACTTTGCAGCAGCGCGATTTCGGATGCGGGATCGTCGCCCGGGCAGAGTTCGAAGACGGGCAACTTCTCGCACCGACTCAGGAGGCGCCCGAAGTAATACGGGATATCCATGTCCCGAATTCGATTGTCGTCGCTCTGCAGGCCCTTGAATGCCGTCACGCCCGATCCGAAATCGACGGTTTCCGGATTGAGAATCCGGCCGAATGCCGTCAGGCCTTCCACATTGGCCAACACCGCCAATGCCCGGCGTGTCAGTTGCGGCGGGCCATAAAGAATGCCGAAGCTCTTTGAACATTTCTCCAGCACATCGCTCCAGCCGGATTTATGTCTATGCTGGAACAAAGCCGGCGAAGCGGATGGTTCCGCCTTGGGCAAATCCCGGAGCATTTTCTTGTAGGGAAACACGTAGCGGCTCGTGAGGTCGATTTCCACCGGCTTTTCCGGTATTGGGCCCAGCGCAATTGCCTTCAGGTCCTCGCGCAATTTGTCGGCGCGGCTGCCGATCTTGCGAGCAAAGAAATACGGCACTTCCTTCAGCAGATCCCTGTGATCGTCCAGGAATACCAGCGGCTTGCCCCAGTCGTTGAAATGGAAGAACGTCAGGGTCCGCCGTGCCAGATTGTTGATCGGCGTGAAATGGAACGCCATCGTCTGGAAAAAAAGCTCGTCCGGAATCCAGGTCGTGCTGAAGAAGAAATAGACCAGTGGCCGGCTGGCGATGTAATCGAGGATCTTCTCGCAAAGTTCCCAGCTCAGGCACCACCATTGCGAGCCGAATCTCGGCTCGAGGCCCTTCGGGAATTTTCTCTTTGGCCAGATCTTCCGCTGTATCTTGTAATGGAAATTGAACAGGGTGTGTTGGGTCTGGTGATTGAAGAAGTGCCAGTACTGATACCGTTCCTTCCGCAGGCCACCGACAATCCAGTCGCTGTCGAACGACTCGATGAATTCCGTGTGCGGGTGAGCATCGAGATAGGCCGAGAACTCCCTGAGCGGTCGGATGGGCATGCACGCGCCGCTCATCAGCATGACGCGTTCGCAATCAATCCTTTCCTTGCGGATCAATCGCAGGCAGCGGACGACGGCGTCGATCAGAGTGAAATCGCCCCAGCCGCATTTGATCCGGTCGTTGACGAAATGCACGCGGCTCGATCCCGAAAATTCCGATTTCAACTTGGCGAATTCGGCCGCCGATGACTTGAGATCGTAGTGGATGACCGCATGAGCGTCTTCGCTCCAGCCGGTCAGCAGGCGAGCGAGTTCGGCAACGTGCCTGGCATTTTCATGAGCAAGAATAATGAAGGTGATTTTTGCCATCAGCAGATCCCGGGAGTAAACTGTCGCTGCTGTCAGTTCGAGAGAGCCGACGACACGTCGGATTGCGCGCCGGTACGACCGGGTGAACGGTCATAATACTTGGGTAATACGAAAACAGGCTTTCTCATTCCCATGCTACGCTCCAAATTCGGCCACACGTTGTTTATGACCGGCTTTTCGACTGTCGGGCGCGGTGACCAACGGAAATCAACGAAAACCAGCATTTTGCCGCAGAATTGTGCCAATGCAGCAGGCTTGTGTCACTGCGCGCACTGGACTATGGTTCGAATGAGCGTTTAGCGATGCTGACGCGAGAAAGCAATATGGGAGCGTGTTTTCCCCGATTGCACTGATCATTCATGTTATTGAAAGGAGACTTCGACCGTGGCTGAAGCTGGCGGAGCTAGAAAAAGAATGAAGGAAATCAAAACTGAGATCACCTCTGCCAAGGAAAAGCTGACCAGCTTGAAGGCGGAGCGGGCTCAGTTGAAAACCAAGTTGCAGGCCGCCAAGGCGACCAAGGAAGCCAAGGCCGACAAGCCTGCGACCTGATGCGTCGAGCGTGATGCCTCGGCGATCGAGTCGAGCGACGCGACGTTGCCGCACTCACTTGTGGCACGGTGCCGTCGGTTAGGAAAACAGGTCATCTCTCGTTTGTCGCTTAAAAAGACCGGCCTCGATGGCCGGTCTTTGTTGTGGAGCGGATAAAAACTGCTATGACATGCGCGCCCCGCCAGCCGGAATGCTTCCAATATGAAAATCCATGTGCACCTCGGTGTTCACAAAACTGCAACGACCTTCATCCAGAGCCAGTTGCACGACAATCGAGCGCTGCTTGCGGGCGGGCAGATCGGCTTTGCCGGAATCTGGGCAGTGCGCCGGCAATTCACCAATGCATTCGACCGGCTGTCATGGCTGGAGCCGATATGGCGCCGCGTGACGCGCCCCCGCCTGGCAAGGAAACTCCAGGCTATTCTTGCCAACCACAAGAAGGCCGAGACCTTCATCCTTTCGGACGAGAATCTTCTGGGGCTGATATCGGCAAACTACTGGTTGGGGCGGCTCTATCCGCGCGCCGGCCTGCGTGTGCGGATGCTCGATGATCTGCTCAAGGGACATGACGTCCGGTATTTCATTTCCCTCCGCCGCTATCCCGACTACCTGACATCGTCCTGGCTGCAGCTCGCTTCCCGTGGCAAGGCGCCGCCTTTCGAAAAATATCGCGCCAGGTTCGGACCGGACAAGCATGGCTGGGCCGAAGTGGTGGGCGATATCGCAAGGGCCTGCGGGCCTGAGCGGCTGACGGTCTGGACCTATGACTGGTTCAGCGACGACCCGGCCCGCGTGTTCGAGCTGCTGGCGCCGGGCGTCAGCTTTGCTGTGCCGGACGAAGAGCTTCGCCGCGACGTGCTGCCATCGCTGACGCTGAAGGGCCTGAAAGTCATCACTCAGGTAAAAGATCACCTTTCGGAGATCGAACTGAAGCGCTTGAGCCGGTTGATGCGCACCTTTCCGTTCGACGAGCCCAATTTAAGGCTCGAGATCACCGATGCAGCACTTCTCGCCGCCTATGAGCAGAAATACCAGGCGGACCTGATTAAAATTCGCGCGCTTGGCGTTGATCTTCATACGGAGTAGACTTCTCAGGGCTTGATCTCAATCAGAGCGGGCGCATGCCGCAGCCGTCATGATTTCCCCGATCGCGGTGGGGATGGAACCGCTCAATTCTGGAGGTTCGTCATGTACAGGAAAATTATTGTCCCGGTGGAAATGGGCCAGCTCGAAAAGGGCGAAAAGATCCTGAGGAAGGCAATGGCGCTGCTGGATGAGGGCGGCAAGATCATTCTTCTCAACGTCACCGAGAATATTCCAGGCTATCTGACGATCGACCTGCCGGCGGATTTCACCGATCGCGGCGTCAGCGATGCGGCTGACCGGCTCAAGACATTGAATGATGCCCTGGGTGCGAATGCCGAAATCGTGGTAAAGGTTGGCGCGCCGGCACGCGAAATCATCGCCGTCGCCGACGAACTGGCCGCCGATCTGGTGATTATCGCGTCGCACCGGCCGAATCTTGCCAACTATCTGCTGGGCAGCACCGCCGATCGCGTCGTTCGCCACGCCAATTGTTCCGTGCTGGTCGACCGCTGACATCCGTCGCGATTTGTCGCTGACATCCGTCGCGATCTTTCGTTGACATCCGTCGCGATTTGTCGCTGACATCCGTCGCGATCTTTCGCTGACATCCGTCGCGAATTTTCGCTGACATCCGTCGCGATCTTTCGCTGACGCTGTCGCGTTATTCTCCCTCGGGACAAAGTGAAGCAAGCCAGCCGCCACTCTTGCCTTGATCGCGTTACAATCCCATGTTTCTAATGTGATATTGATGCGAGATGAGCTCGAATGACTGTATTCAGGGGCATTTCCTGGCGCTACGATCGCCGCGAGATCATCGCGGACGGCATTGTCCATGGTATCGGCGTGGTGGCCGCGCTGATTGCCGTCACGGTGCTGATCTTCTACGCGACCGTCTGGGGCACCGGCGGTTCGCTGGTGTCCGCCTGGATCTATGGCGTCGGTCTTGTTGCTTCGCTCGGCATATCCTTCGCCTACAACGTCTGGCCGGTTTCGCCGGTCAAATGGGCTCTGCGCCGGCTCGATCACTCGGCGATTTTCATTCTCATCGCCGCGACCTATACACCCTTCCTTCAAGCCGGGCTGCCCGATCCCATGGTGCTGGCCAACCTGATCGGCATCTGGAGTGTGGCGCTGTTCGGCGTGTTTCTCAAATGCGTGTGGCCGGGCCGGTTCGACAAGCTGACGATCATGCTCTATCTGGCCATGGGCTGGAGCGGCGTGCTCTTGTGGTCGCGGCTCCATGACGTGTTGTCGCTGGCCACCCTGGTTCTCATCCTGATCGGCGGGATCATCTATTCGCTGGGCGTGATCTTCCATGTCTGGGAAAAGCTGCGCTTTCAGAATGCCATCTGGCATGGTTTCGTGGTGGCCGCGGCCGGCGTGCACTACGCCGCAGTGCTGACATGCGTGGTCGGCGCATCGATGTGAGACCGGTCTGCTGCCGCTTTGGACGACACTTTCCGCTGCAGAACCTTATTTTCGGCTGGCTTATCCGCCCCACCGCATCTACTCCTTGAATCAAGGACAGTAACGAAGGGATGACGGATTGGGCGAGGCTGGTAACGTGCTGACGACAGCCAGTCTGTTCCTGCCGCTGGTCGGAGCCGCCCTGGCCCCGTTGCTGACGCGTCTGCTGAAACACAATGCCGCCTGGCCGCTGTCGCTTTTCCTGCTTCTGCCGTTTCTGATTTACGCCGGCGGGCTGCAAGCCATAGCCGATAGCGGCGTCGAGAAGGGCGGCTTTGCCTGGGCGCCGAGCCTCGGGCTCGATTTCGCCTGGCGGCTCGACGGTCTGTCGCTGACATTTGCGCTGTTGATCTCCGGCATCGGCACGCTGATCGTTCTTTACTCGGGCGGCTATCTCAAGGGGCATCCGCAGCAGGGACGCTTCTTCTCGTTCATGCTGATGTTCTCGGCCGCCATGCTGGGGGTGGTGCTGTCGGACAACCTTCTGATGCTGTTCGTCTATTGGGAACTGACCTCGATCACTTCCTTCCTGCTGATCGGTTTCGACCATGCACGGCAGGCCTCGCGCCGTGCGGCATTCCAGGCGCTGATGGTGACCGGCGGGGGAGGGCTGTTCCTGCTGGCGGGCCTGTTGATGCTCAGCCAGTTCGCCGGCGTCGCGGACATGACGGGCCTGCTTGCCAAGGGCGGTCTGGTTCGCGATCATCATCTGATGGGCGCGGCGCTGGTTCTGGTGCTGGTCGGCGCGTTCACCAAATCGGCGCAGTTTCCCTTTCATTTCTGGCTGCCGAACGCCATGGAGGCGCCAACGCCGGTGTCGGCTTTCCTGCATTCGGCTACCATGGTCAAGGCCGGCGTCTATCTGCTGATGCGGCTCTATCCGGTTTTTGGCGAGACCGCGCTCTGGCAGACGGTGCTGCCGGTTTTCGGCGGCGTGACATTGCTGGTCGGCGCCGTGCTTGCGCTGCGTCAGACCGATCTCAAGCTGATGCTGGCCTATACGACGGTCGCCTCGCTGGGGCTGCTGGTGATGCTGACCGGCATCGGCTCGCAAAAGGCGATCGAGGCGGCGGTGCTTTATCTCGTCGCGCACGCGCTGTTCAAGGGTTCGCTGTTCATGATCGCCGGCGTCATCGACCACGAGACCGGCATCCGCGACATCACCCGGCTCGGCGGCCTGCGCAATGCCATGCCGCTGACCTTCGCCGCTGCCTGCCTTGCGGCGCTGTCGATGGGCGGATTGCCGTTCTTCGCCGGTTTCATGGCCAAGGAGGAAATCTATGCGGCGCTGACGGACGGTGACGCCTGGATGTTCGTCATGCTGGCTGCGGCCATTGCCGGCAATGCGATGATGTTGGCGATCGGCTTTGCCATTGCCCTCAAACCATTTCTCGGCGCGAACGTCGAAACGCCCAAACATGCCCATGACGGGCCGGTGCTGCTAATGGCCGGGCCTCTGCTGCTGGCGCTGGCGGGGCTGGGCGCTGCGCTGCTGGCGACGATTTTCCATAGGGCGATCACCTCGCCGATGGCTTCGGCGATTTCGGGACGTCCGGTCGATATCGGCATATCGGCGGTCCCGCATCTCAACCTGCCCTTCGCGCTTTCGCTGCTGACCATCCTGCTCGGCACCGGCATATTGATCGGCCTCGGCAAGGCACGGAATGCGATCGATCGCATGCTCATCTTCATCGGCTGGGGGCCGGATCGCGGCTTCGACCAGGCGGTCTCCGGCCTGATCCGCTGCAGCCATCGCCTCAGCCGGATATTGCAGCCCGGCCGGCTCGATATCTATCTCACCGTCACCTTCATCGTTATCGCCGCAAGCCTGCTCTGGCCGATGTTTTCCTATGATGAACTGCCGGCATTGCCCGCCTGGCCATCCGTGCAATTGCATGAGGGCGGCTTCATGCTGATCGCGGCGATCGGCCTCGTATCGGTGCTGGTCGCCCGAAGCCGGCTGACGGCGATCGTCTCGCTCGGCATCCAGGGCTTTGCGGTCGCAATCCTCTATCTGCTGTTCGGGGCACCGGACCTGTCGTTCACCCAGTTCATGGTCGAGACGCTGTCGGTGATCATCCTGGCGCTTATCATGACGCGGCTGAGGCTCGATATCGTCGATCGCCGTTCGCCGCGGCAAATCGCGATGGATGCAACGATTGCCGTCGCCTGCGGACTGGGTTTCACGCTGTTCCTGCTGCGGGCGGTGGAAGTGCCGTTCAACACCGAACTGACCACGTTCTTCAGCCAGTATTCGAAAACCGTCGCGCACGGCGCCAATGTCGTCAACGTCATCATCGTCGATTTCCGCGGCACGGACACGCTGGGTGAAATCGCCGTCGTGGTGATCACCGGACTGGCGATCCTGGCGCTGATCCGCCTGCGGGCCGACAAACCCGGCAGCACATTCAACGATCCGGATGCCGAGGAAGGGCAGGCGGCATGAATTCCCTTATCCTGCGCACCATGGCGCCGGTGCTGACCGGGCTGATGCTGCTGTTCTCGCTGTTCATAACGCTGCGCGGCCACAATGCGCCCGGCGGCGGCTTCATCGGCGGGCTGCTGGCGGCCTCCGGGCTGGCGCTCTATGCGCTGGCTTTCGGGGTCGAAGCGACACGGCGTATCCTCAGGCTGCATCCGATGACGATCGCCGGCATCGGCCTCATCCTGTCTGCGGCTTCGGGTCTGGTGTCGATACCCTATGGAGTCCCCTATATGACCGGCATCTGGTTCCATGTCGCCGGCCTCGATCTCGCCACCGTGATCTCCTTCGATATCGGCGTCTATATGGTCGTACTCGGAGCGTTTTCGAGCATATTGCTGGCGCTCGAGGAAAGGCAAGGCGACTGATGGAAGTGCCCTTCGCCATCCTTTCCGGCCTGTTCTTTGCGGCAAGCGTCTACCTCATGCTGTCGCGAAACATCATCCGCATCATGCTGGGCGTGGCACTGCTCGGCAATGCCGTCAATCTGCTGCTGTTCACCGCAGGCCGGATCACCCGCGAGATCCCGCCGGTCATCGTCGGCGGCGATGTCCTGCCGGCGAGTGCCGCCAATCCGCTGCCGCAGGCGCTGATCCTGACGGCGATCGTCATTTCCTTCTCGTTCTTCGCCTTCCTGATGGTGCTCGCCTATCGCGCTCGCCAGGCGCTCGGGACGGACGATACCGACGCCATGCGCGTGGCAGAGCCGGTGGGCGAACCGATGCCGCCGGTGGAGTATTGATGGTGGCTCTTCACCCTTGGATACCCCGTGAACACCCTCGGCCCAATGAAAATCCGGACGGGTCACCATGACCTCAACCGATATCGATCTCGCCAAAATCTTTGTCCCTGCCATCGCCGCCTCATCCTGGCTGGCGATCCTGCCTGTCGTGCTGATGATCATATCAGGTGCGCTGCTTGCCACGATCCGCCGGAGGCTCGACCTGCACGCGCCGATCGCCATCTCCGCGTTGGTCGCACTGGCGATCCTCGATGCCGTCCTGCTCTTTCGGGTCGCGATGGATGGTCCGCTGACCATGGTGATGGGCCGCTGGCTGCCGCCGTTCGGCATTGCCTTCACCGTCGACGTCGCGGGCGCGCTGTTGTCCTTTACGGCGGCGCTGGTTGCTTTGGCCGCCGGCATCCATGCGCTTGCCGACATCGACACCAATCACCGGCGCTACGGCTTCTATCCGTTTCTGATGTTCCTGATGGCCGGCGTCAGCGGCGCCTTCCTCACCGGTGATATCTTCAACCTCTATGTCTGGTTCGAGGTGCTGCTGATTTCGTCCTTCGGCCTGCTGGTGCTGGGCGGCGAACGCTCACAGATCGACGGGGCCACCAAATATGGCCTGCTCAATCTCGTCGGCACGACCTTGTTCCTGATCGCCACCGGCTATCTCTATGCGATCTTCGGCACGCTCAACATGGCGGACATCGCATCCAAGGTGGCGAGGGCCGACGGGAACCTGCCGCTGATGACGCTGGCGACGCTCTATCTCACGGCCTTCGGCATCAAGGCGGCGGCCTTTCCGGTGAATTTCTGGCTGCCTGCCTCCTATCACACGCCGAGGATCACGGTCGCCGCGCTGTTTGCAGCCCTGCTCACCAAGGTTGGCGTCTATGCGATGTTCCGCGTTCTGGTCATGCTGATGCCGGGTGAGGGGGAAACGCTGCGGCCGCTGGTTTCGCTGATTGCGATCCTCGGCATGATCCTCGGGGCGGTTGGCGCGATCGCCTCCTCGGACATCCGCAAGGTATTGGGCCATTGGGTGATCGCCGGCGTTGGCGTCATGCTGGCGGGCCTGGCACTCGGGGGGCCGCAGGCGCTCGGAGGGTCGGTGTTCTACATGCTGCATTCGATGGTGGTGATGGCCGGGCTCTATTTCACCGCCGGGCTGATCGCGAAAAAGACGGGCAGCTTCAATATTGCCGAACTCGGCGGCCTCTATCAAAGCACGCCGTTGTTATCCGGGCTGGCGCTGATGCTGCTGCTTTCGGTTTCCGGCCTGCCGCCTTTCTCCGGCTTCTGGCCGAAGGCAATGCTGGTGCGCGCCGCCCTGGATCGCGAAAGCTGGTGGGTGGCGGCGGCGATCCTCATGTCGGGCTTGCTGATCACTTTTGCAGCAGGCCGAATCTTCCTACTGGGAATCTGGCGGCCGATGCCCGGAGTCGAGGGTAAGTCGGAAGCTACGCTCTCTCAGATTGCAATCGTCAGCTGCCTGGCTGCCGCGAGCCTTCTCGCCGGGTTGTGGCCGGAGCCGATCGCCCGGGTTGCAACGAATGCCGCCTATGGCCTGATGGATCCCGAGACCTACATCCGCTCGGTGTTTGCGGAGCCGTACCCATGAACATCGTTCGCCGCGCTTTCCGGATATCGAAACTCTTCGTCGTCTTCCTCAGGGAATTCACGCTGTCGGTCCTGCGTGTCGCCCGCCTGGTGCTCGCGCCGCGCATCGACATCCAGCCCGGCATTTTCGTCTTTCCGCTGGCGCTGACGCGCGATTTCGAAATCACCCTGCTTGCCAATCTGATCACGCTCACACCCGGAACGCTGACGGTCGACGTCAGCGAGGACCGCAAGTCCCTGCTCGTGCATGCGATCGATTGCCCCGACCCCGATGTCGCCCGCAGGGATATCGCCGATGGCTTCGAGCGCCTGATCCGGGAGGCTTTTCAATGAGTTCGGAATTTGTTCTCAGCGTCGCGATCTATGCTGCCCTGGGTCTTCTCATGCTGGCCATGGTGCTGACATCGCTGCGCGTCATCAAGGGGCCGACCCTGGCAGACCGGGTACTGGCGCTCGATCAACTTGTGGTAATCGCCATTGGATTCATTGCCGTGATCGCGATCAAAACCGGTTACGCGCTTTTTGTCGATATCGCGCTGGCACTGGGCCTGGTCGGATTTCTCGCGACAGCAGCCTTCGCGCGCTATATCTACTTTGCCGGCAAAGCCGCTGTCGAAGAGAGCCATTCTGCGGGTGAAAGTGGAGGAGAGCAGAATTGAGCAATGTCATTTCTCTGGTGACAGCCCTGCTGATCGTCATGGGTGCGCTGATTTCTCTGATCTCTGCGATCGGAATCTTGAGATTTCCCGACCTGTTCACGCGAATGCACGCCGCATCCAAGGCTGGTTTCGCCGGATCAGGGCTCTCCCTGGTTGCAGTCGCCGTGCATTCAGGTGAAGTCGCAATTTGGATAAAATGCTTGGCGGCGGTTGTATTTTTTGCCCTGACTGCGCCGCTTTCGGCGCATCTCCTGGCCAAGGCGGCCCTCCGCAGCGGGGCGAAATCCCGTCATTTCGATCGGCAGAAGCGAATATGACAATTCTGTTGGTGTGTGTATTTACCCATGCTTGCCTGAGTTGTCAGAGCAACGACTTGGCGTTGGAAGCAGAAAACCCCTAAAAATCTGGGGGTATTTCCGCATCTACTGGTATAAGGGGCGGCCGAGCGGCATGAATTCTGTCTCGCTCATCAATATTTTGTTAACGGCGTTGCTGGAGTCCGACCTGATTAGCTCGCGGATAAATTCTGTTGCTGTGAAAAGATCGAAAAAATATATTGGACAATGATCGGAAAAGTGTTAATTCCAACCAAGTAGAGCCTTAATGTTGATTCATTTTTGGACTGTATACAAGAATCGGCCTTTGCCTGTCCTGCGAAATTGGTAGGTCAGAAAAGCGTAAGAGAGTATGCATGCTCCAAAAACGTCATGTTATATGCCGGGAAGATCGCTGATGTGGAGCTAGGGGTAGTCTCGCGGCAGTGCTTGAAGTCTTTCCTGCAGTCGGCTTTGCGGTGTGATCGCTTCGATACCGGGTTACCTGGTCGAAGCAGGGCAAGTTGATCATTCAGGAGAAGAAAATGAACGATACCATCGCCACAGGCAACAAGGAGCTACTTGTTGAATTGACGGCTGAGATCGTTGCCGCCTATGTCGGCAACCATGTCGTGCCGGCCAATGACTTGGCTTCACTTATCTCGGATGTGCATTCAGCGCTATCCAATACTTCCAACCAGGAGGCACCGGTTCCGGTTGTCGAAAAGCCGAAGCCGCCAGTCCCGGTCAAGAAATCGGTGCACAACGACTATATCATCTGCCTCGAAGACGGCATGAAGTTCAAGTCGTTGAAGCGCCATCTCATGACTCATTACGGCATGACTCCGGAAGAATACCGCGAGAAATGGGAACTGCCTGCAGATTACCCAATGGTTGCGCCTGCCTATGCTGAAGCGCGTTCGCGCCTCGCCAAGGAAATGGGCCTCGGCCAGGGCCGCAAGAAGCGCGCGGCCTGATCCATCTTCGATATTACACAGTGGGGCAGCCGGCGGCTGCCTTTCTTTTTGTTCAGCTAGAGGAAAAAATTCCTAGTTTGAATCAGCGCCTTAACGGGTGACTTGGTTATCTCAACAAGAGATTGCAACAAAACACTTTTCAAAAGCATGCGCCTGGGATAGATATAGGAATATAAACCTATGCTATTGAGGAGCCGATTGATGATGAAGTCTACATCCATTTTGCCCCCCGTTGAAGCGCCCGCCGGCATTGACGCGGTGATTACCGAGGCCATCCGCAATCGGCTCGCCGCCCGCGCCCTGCCGTGGCAGGGGCAGGCGCCGGTCGAGTTGCCGCCGCCTGCCAATGTCGGCAAGATCCGGTGCAAGGCCGGGTTGCCGGGGCGTCGTCGCGCGCTTGCCATCCGTTCTGTCTGTGGCGTCGTACGGATGATCTCCGGCGAAATGGTGTTCCTCACTGGCGGTCGCGTGCCGACAGGCCGCAATCGCCGCTTCGCCATGAGCCATATCCAGCAGATTGCCATGTATGTCTGCCATGTCGTGTTGCAACTGACGATGACCGATATCGCCGCCGCCTTCGGCAAGGACCGGACGACGGTCGGGCACGCCTGCGCGCGCGTCGAGGACCGGCGCGACGACGGCGCCTATGATGCGCTGATCAGCGCGGTCGAACGCATCGTCAACAGCATTTTCGGCCCGACCGGCACGGCGCGGTCGTAATCCCGGCCGAAAGGAGGACATCATGAAAGACATCGTTCGCATGCTGCGTTTTCTCGGCAATTCCGGCTGCCGCATTACCGTCTCGCCGGAGGCCGGCAGAGAGAGTGCCTGCCGGCTGTCGCACCCCGGGGGCGGCGCGCAGTCCTTTGGCCTGGATATCGTCGAGGCGGCGGCGTCGCGCGGCCTGGTGTTGCGGCGCGATGGCAAGCTGTATGGAACGATGGAGGCGCGCGCCTTCATCCGCCGCTATCTTGCGGCGCGCGAAGAGGCCTTTCTCGACCAGCATCGGATGATCGAGATTGCCGAGATTGTCGAGGCCGATGGCGTCACCCATGTTCGCGTCAATGCTGCCGAATCGCCATTGGGCCTGCTGTCTCGGCTGAAGGACAAGGCGGGCAAGCCGTGGTTTCCGGGCAATGCGCTTTCGGCCGGCGAGCGGCTGGCGCGCGATTTCCAGTTTGCATCGCTGCAGCCGCGCATCACGCCGTCCTATGAGCCGCGGATCGGAAGCCCCAGGGGTTCGACGCCCGGCGCCGGCGTGGAGATGAAGGATAGCGTCGTTGCCGCCCGTCTCAGAGTGTCAGGTGCAGTCGAGGCGATGGGTCCGGAACTCTCGGGCGTGGCGCTCGATATCTGTTGTTTCGAGAAGGGGCTGGAGATCGTGGAACGGGAGCGCCAGTGGCCGGCGCGTTCCGCCAAACTCATGCTGAAAACCGCGCTGCTGCAGCTCCACCGGCATTATCACCCCGCGCCGCGTCCGACGCGCCGCAGCCACGCCTGGGGCGACGAGGGGTTCAGACCGGAAATGGTGGTGTGAACGTTTGCTTTGCCTGCATTCTTAAGCGCCGTTAAAATGCATTGTGACACGCTGAACGCGGATCAGAGCCGAGCGTATCGCAACTCCGGCGCACCGTATTTACAGCGGGCGGACTTTCGTTAGGCGGCAACCCTCGAAGCCGCTTCCGCCTGGATGCGGTTGACCATCGAACGCAAGCCGTTCGCCCGCTGGGCTGACAAATGCTCGATCATCCCGATGCTGCGGAAGACGCCGAGCGCGTCGAGCTTGACGATTTCCGAGGCGCGTTTTCCCGAATAGATGGCGAGCACGATGGCGACCAGCCCGCGGACGATATGGGCATCGCTGTCGCCGCGCAGATTGAGCACCGGATCGGGGCTACCGTCGGGCTGGGTCACCAGCCACACCTGGCTGGCGCAGCCGCGCACCTTGTTGTCGGCGGTCTTGTCGCTCTCGGGCAGGTCGGGCAGCGCCTTGCCCAGCTCGATCACATAGCGGTAGCGGTCCTCCCACTCTTCGAGATATTCGAAATCCTCAAGGATCTGGTTGATCGATGCCATGGAGCGGTCCTTTTGTCGTTAACCGGCATATATGTGCAATGCGGCCGATTTGGAAGCATCGTCCACAAAAAGAACCGCCGCGAAGCAGGCTTCGCGGCGTGTCAAAAACTGACGAGGCAAGGGCAGGGCAGTCCAGGCATAAATCGTAGAACTCTATCCGCTCAGATATTCTTCGGGCGCGGTAGCGGTATGGGAATTCGGCTGATCGTATCGGTCAGAGCCGCGTCATTGGATGTGATGGTGCCCGTCAGCACCGTGTCGGCGGCTTTGGTTTGCGTTTCATCGGCAAATTGCGTGTCGAGATAGCCGTAGGCGACGCGGGCGCCTTTGCGGGCCCGGCTGCCGAGCGCCGTGAAAGTCTCCGCACCCTTGACGCAGACATCGGGCTTTTCGCTGCAGAGCGATCCCACATAGGAGATGGCTCCGGCGGCAGCGCCCAATGCATCAGTCAATTCCACGCCTTTTTCGTCCTTCAGCCGTGTCGTCGCCTCATCATCGAAGATCGGCAACATCACAAGCACCATTGAAAACCAGAATGCAGTGCGGATCAGAAACCACATTGTCCTTTTTCCTTGCCCGTTTCGCGTCCCGGGTCGTTCCGCCCGGTTTTGTCTGCCGGTCATTGCCGGTTCGATTGCCACGCACAATAGGCCTCGCCGGCCAACATGCCCTTCCGGCAATCGCTAGGATTCACATCGAATTCGCCGAAAGTTTGAATTTTCGGCATTTGAATTCAATTGGAGGTGGTTTTTATTCAAATGGGACGGGCCGCCGTTAAGGAAGATGGCGCGTCGCCCCGAAGAGTCCTTGGCCTGCACGGTGCGACCATCGCCACAATCATTAACGCGCGTTGCCAAGTGTCGAATTTTCAAGCAATTACACCCTGTTAACCACAATATCCAAAGATCGGCCAACCTGTGCCTTTTCTGGATTTTTGGGTTCGGATCGGCATTCCCAGCCGGGGTATTTTATCCATTCCTTAAGCCGGGGGTGCGATTTTCCGAGGGTGATATATGCAAGTTTCGGAATGAAGGCCGAGCCAGTTGACAACATGGAGTGACATCGCTGAAAAAACGCTATCCCTGCTGGGAAAGGCGGAGGCATGGGCGGGCGCCGGCGGCGCGCATGCTCACGGCCAGGCGAAGGTGATGCCATTGCACCTGGCATCCGCTTCCGCCGTCTCGGGTCTCTCCTTTCCCCTTATGGTTCTGTCGGGTCTGGCAATGTCCTCGGCGCTGCCGGCGACTGCGGCGGTGTTCGCGGCGACACTGACCGCCTGCCTCGTCTGGCGCGAACTGCGGCCACGTCGTCCCGAAAAGGCGCAGCCGCCGAAGATCTGCGAAAATCCGTCCGTGCGCCCCACCACCTACGCCCTGATCCCGGGACTGGTGACCCGTCACGATGCCGCCGGCCATCTGCTTTCCGCCTGCGGGGCCGATCGCAAGGCGTTCGGCTTTGCTGCGGAACGCCCGGATGCGTCGGCCTATCTCGACGCCGTGCATGTCGGCGGCCGCATTGCCTTCCTGAGGGCCGTCGATGAACTCCGGCAGGGGACAGCGCGCGCCGAGGCCTCGTTCCTGTTTGCCTGCAGCTCGACCGAATCCGGCTATCGGCCCGTCCGCGCCAACCTGATCGCCGAGCCGGCGATTGCCGGACAGTTCTCCGGCTTCGTGGCCCATACGACAGATATCTCCGATGAAATGGCGCTGAAAAACGACGTTCAGGCATGGAAATCCGAGGCGAGTTCCGCCAACGATGCCAAGACGCGCTTCCTGGCCGCCGTCAGCCACGAGCTGCGCACGCCGCTCAATGCCATCCTGGGCTTCTCCGATATCCTGACAGGCGAATATTTCGGCAAGTTCGAAAACGACCGGCAGAGGGAATATGTCGCGCTGATCAACCAGTCGGGACATCACCTTCTGGCTGTGGTCAATACCATGCTCGACATGTCGAAGATCGAGGCCGGCCGCTACGAGTTGCTCAAGGAGCCGTTCAATATCGCCGACGCGGTTCGCACGGTCGACGAGATGCTGGCCCTGCAGGCAACGACCAAGGGCGTTGTACTGACGACGCGTGTCGCGCGCGGCATGGATGACGTGGTCGCCGACCGCCGCGCCATGCAGCAGATCCTGATCAATCTTGCCGGCAACGCGATCAAATTCACCTGCGAGGGAGGCGTTGTGGCGATCGATGCGACCTGCGACGGCCGCAACCTGACCATCACGGTCAGCGATACCGGCATCGGTATTCCGGCCGACAAGCTGGCACTGGTCGGCAAACCCTTCATGCAGGTGCAGAATGACTATGCCCGTCACTATGAAGGCACAGGCCTTGGCCTGGCGCTGGTGACCGGCCTCGTGGCACTGCATGGCGGCGCCTTCGCGATCGAGAGCGAGCAAGGCGTCGGTACCGTTATCACCATCACCGTGCCGATGAACGGCGAAGGGGGCGCCGGCGCCGAGACGTTCGAATTTCCGCCGCGCCTCAGAGAAACGACAATCGAAATCACCACAGGAGAGGACCGCCATGGCGCAGCCGAAGCGAAAATCGCCTGACAGGAAGCCGTCCGGCAAAATGGCGGCAAGGAAGAAGGGCCCATCCATCGCCTCTCGCATGCTTGCGTCGACCGTCGCGTCGATTGCGCGGCATCCGAGATTGCTAGGCGGCATGGCAACGTTTGGTGTCGTCTTTTCCGTCGTTGCCGCCAATGCGCTCTGGTATCAGCCCAAGCATCATCCCGCGCCCTTGCTGGCGACCCGGATGTTCGAGAGCGATACGCACAATACGGTGAAAACCCGGACGCAGGCGGTGGAGGAAGCGACAGCCGAACCCGGCGTGACGACATTTCGCATCGAACGCCAGAATGATGACAGTCATCTTGAGGAAGTGCCGGTCGATGCATCGATCCAGGTTGCCTCGCCGTTGATCAGGGAGGTGCAGCAGGCGCTGGCCCGGCGCGGTCTCTATGATGGCCCGGCCGATGGCCTGACAGGGCCGCGGACGACGTCGGCGATCCTGTTCTTCCAGGAGACCGAAGGGCTCGAGCAGACAGGCGATGCAAGCGTCGGTCTGCTGTCAAGGATCAAGGCGCGCGACACGGCTGTTGCCGTGATCCCCGACGAGCGTCCGTCGCCGGATGTCACGGCGAGCACCAAAACCCGTACGAAGACGAGCGACGATATTGCCGACCTGATCCGCGAGGCCGATGCGGAACCGGCCGTCAGGACGAGATCCATCAACGCCGATGTGGCAAGCGCCACCGACAAGCCCATATCGCCCGAGAAGGTGATGAAGATCCAGAAAGCGCTGTCCAGGTTCGCCTATGCCAAGGTCAAGGTCGATGGCGTGGCAGGCGAGGCGACGCGTGCGGCGATCCGCGCCTTCGAGAAGAACTATAATCTGCCGGTGACCGGCGAACCTTCCGAGCGCGTGATCAGGAAACTGAAGTCGATCGGCGCAATCTGAACCCTGCAATATCGTCCGTCCCCTGGACGCCCGCATCCCATCCGGATGCCGGGCGCTTTCGCTATTTCGCGTGGGCGGCTTGAAGCCTGCGATGTGGATTTCATTTTCAAAAATTCTTTGCGCTGATTTCAGCGACGTTTCCGTAGAAGTTACGGGAATCCCGAGACAGTTCGATATTGTTTCCGTGGATTATACGGAAACTCCCATTCAATAAGCGGTTATAGTCATTGTAATCCGCAATATATTCTATTAATTACAATATATACCGAATAAATAACGTATTCTCTCCGTTATTCCAGCAGAGCAACGCTTTCGACCAAGGAGAGGCTCAAATGGCAAAGAATATTATCGGCCAGGACCAGACATCGACATTCAACATATTCACAGGCGGCGAGATCTGGGTGCTGGGGGCGACGGACCTCGCGGTTGTGCTCGACCTGAAATCCGTCAAAAATGGCGACACGACTATCCATTTCGGCAAAGGCGACAGCCTTGTCCTGGAAGGCATCAAGCCCGGAGAGCTGACCAAGGATAATGTCGAGTTCAACGCCGGTTCCGGCGGTGCGAACCGGTCGTTCTGAGACTCATTCCATCACTCAATCCTTCAAGGGAGAATTCTCATGGCAGTCAATTTTCAGAGTTCCGATTCCGCCACCCAATGGGTTACCAATACGGCGGGCGACACCTATGTCCTTAAAGAGGGCATCCATCTTCTGGTCCAGGGCACCGCAATCAGCGGCACCGCCGCGGTCGCCAACCGCAAATTCCAGATCGACGGCCATGTGTTTGGCGAAGGCGGCGGGTCGGGCATGTTCATCGGCCAGGACGCGACGAATGGCGGGTCCTCCACCGTCCAGATCGGCGACAGCGGCTCCATCCTGGGTGAGGCCTATGGCATTGTCGCGCATGGCGGTGACCTGAACCTGCTCAACAATGGCAGTCTCAGCGGTTCCACGGCCGGTCTGTATATGTCCGGCGCTCTCAATGTCGTGCTCAATCAGGGGACGATAGTTTCCTATGACGGCATCGGGATAAATTCGCAGGGCGCATACGCGGAAATTCAGAACTTCGGTACCATTAGCGGCGTGACGAAGGGAGTTCTGCTGGGTGGAACCAACTCCGTGTTGATCAATGGAGGAAACATCATCGCCAAAACGACGGGTGATGGTGCGATCCAGAGCGAGGGGGCTGACATCGTGCGCAATACCGGCCTGCTGTTTGGCTCGGTCCAAATGGGGGACGACAATGACGAATTCCACAATCTGAACGGCATCGTCACCGGCGCCGTCGATCTTGGCGACGGTGACGACAAATTCGTGAGCAAGAGTGCAACGTTTGACGGAAATTATTACATCTCCGGCGGTACGGGCAGCGACAACTTTTATATCGATGACGCGGGTCTGAACATCAGAGAATACACCAATGAAGGATATGACACAGTTTACGCATCGGTTTCCTACGCGTTGAACGAGAATTTCGAGGATTTGACCTTGATGGGCAGCGCCGATCTCAGTGGCAGCGGAAATTCCGGGGATAATTACCTGACCGGCAACACCGGCAACAACAGGCTGTTTGGCCGCGCCGGAAACGACAGCCTGGAGACCGGCGAAGGCAAGGAACTCTACAACGGCGGCGCAGGGTCGGATACGGTTCTCTACATTGATGTCGCGTCAGGCGCCACGATCAATCTTGCGACGGGCAAGGGTACCGGGGCAGCTGCGGATCATGCCTTCGTCAGCATCGAGAATGTCGAGGGCGGCGATTTCAACGACAAGTTCATCGGAAACGCTGCTGCCAACCACCTCAACGGCTGGGCGGGCAACGACGCTCTGACCGGCGGCGGCGGCAAGGACGTTTTCATTTTTGTCGATGGCAACGACAAGGACACGATCACCGACTTCCAGGATAAAACCGACAAGATCAGGCTCGAAATACATGCCAACGGCATTGATCTCACCAAATTTTCGGATCTCAACGGCCTGATCGAGCAAAAAGGCAACGACGTGGTGATCGACTTCAACCCCGTCAACGCCGGTGACAAACTGATTTTCAAGAACGCCGATGTTTCGGATTTCACGGCCGCCGACTTCCTGTTCGGATGAGGGTCGGGCCGGCTTGCCGGCGCGGGATGCTTTGACACTTCCGGCGTCCGCCTCTAAACCGGGTGGATGCGTGTCACTACGGATTTTTTCGTTGCAGCCTTGATCCGCCGGGTGTTTTCATCCGGCGGTTTTGCTGCCGTGGAACGCAGGGGTGCGACCGAGGCCGGCACCATCTTCATCCGGCAAAGATTCCGCGACGGGCTCGAGACTCTCTACGCGCCGGCTCCGCAAAGCGTGTTCGACGAAAGCAGGCCCGACGATCGCCGCTTTGAAACCCGCCTGCAGAAGGTGGAGCCCGACGCCGTTGGCGATATCATCGCCCGCGAGGCGAAGTTCGATCCGGATCTCTGGGTGGTCGAACTGGAAGTCGATGAGATCGGCGACCTGCTCGGCGTCGCTTGAAAGATGCGCATAGATGGCGCATATTTTGTTATCCCGATAGTGTCTCAGCTTAAGGAGGTCGTCATGAATCTTTCAATTGGGCCGAAATGGGAAAAATTTGTCGAGACCGTCGTCACCGAGGGGCGCTATGGATCAGCGAGCGAGGTCGTCCGAGAAGGGCTGCGTTTGGTCGAGGAACGCGAGGCCAAGCTTGCGGCGTTGCGCCGGACAATCGGCATGTCGATCAAGGCTGGGGGCGATTTGAGCGACGAGGACATCGAGGCGTCGATGGATCGTTACGCGGAACAATTGCTGAGAGAAGGGCAATGATTTGCCACGACTTCGGTATCTCGCCAGCGTAGACACGGATTTTCGTGAAATACTGAAATACATCGCCCGCGAGAGTGGGAATGTTACAGTCGGCAAGGCCTTTATTGCCAGCATACGGGACAAACGCCGGCATTTAGCCAGCCTTCCGGGGATGATGGGTCGGCCGAGGCCGGAAATCTACCCCGATATCCGCAGCTTCGCATTTGGAAACTATGTTGTCTTCTTCCGATATATCGATGATCGATTTGAAGTCGTCAACATTCTCGAGAGACATCGCGATTTGGAAAGCTTCTTCGATTCCCACAGTCCGGAATAGGCTTTGCTGTGAGCCTTTCCCAATCGTTACCCGGCCGTTATCCGCATTGGCATAGGCTGTCGCCCAAATGGAGCCGTCATGACTGAGATCAATCAGACGACCAAATTCGTCGCCGACAAGGCCGGCGAACAATATGTGGTCAATGTCGAACTCAAGACACCGGGTATGGCGATCGATGCGTCGGCGGCGGTCACGGGGCGGTCCTTTATCGTCAACGGCATATTGAGCGCCGGCAGCGGCACCGCAATCCTGCTCGGCAGCGCTTCGCTTGCCGATAGCCAGAGCTACGTGAAAATCGGCGATGTCGGCACGTTCACCAGTGGCGGCAAGGGGCTGGTGGCGGCCAGCGGCGGCGTGACATTCGAGAATGTCGGCATGTTCAGCGCGGTTTCGACCGCCGTGCAGTTCAAGGGCGACAACAACACCTTCAAGAATGTCAGCAGTAAAGATGGCCCGGGGCAGCTTTCATCGACGAACGGGTCGGCGTTGGTGAGCGCTGGCGATAGCGACAGGATCGAAAACACCGGTTCGGCGACGATCACTGCCAGGCGCGATGCCATCGTCTCCACCGGAGATCATGTGTCGATCACCAACAATAGCATGGCTCAGATCATCTCCACGTCTGGGTCGGCGTTGGTGAGCGCCGGCAAGAGCGACAGGATCGAAAACACCGGTTCGGCGACGATCACCGCCAGGCGAGATGCCATCGTCTCCACCGGAGATCATGTATCGATCACCAACAATGGCATGGCTCAGATCATCTCCACGTCTGGGGCGGCGATCGTCGTGTCAGGCAAAAGGGACACGATCTATAGTGTCAGCATGATCAGCGCTGAACGGGATGCAATCGTTTCCGCCGGTGACAGGACAACGATCACCATTGCCGGCGACGGCACCCTCACGTCCGGCAACGGCCACGGGATCCTATCCATGGGTGATGACGACAGGCTGACCAACCAGGCGGAGATCACCAGCCGTCTTGATGGCATTTTCTCAGCCGGCGCCGACGTCACCATTGTCAACACCGCAACCATCACCAGCAGGAGCGGTGCGGCGATCCGCTCGACCGGCGACGACGCCGTCATCACCAGTTCGACCCTGCTGTCGGGCAAGACCTTCGGTATCATCTCGACCGGCGACCATGTGACGATCACCAATTTCGGCGATGTGAACGCGACCGGTACCGGTATTCGCATCGCCGGCGATGACGCGATCCTGACGACCAAATCGCATGTGACGGCCAATACGGCGATTGCGATTTCCGGCAATGACGCCGTCGTCACCATCGAAAACGAGATTGCCGGTCTTTCAAGAACCGCAGCCACCATCGAGATCACCTCGACAGGATCGACTGCCGTCACCAATCGCGGCGCCATCGGCGCCGCATCGGGCGTGGTGATCGAGGCCGGCAAAGGCGTGGAAAGCATCCTCAATACCGGCTCGCTCTATGGCGATGTGAAACTGGGCGCCGGCAATGACTGGTTCTCGTCGCTGAAGGGGGAGGTCACCGGTGCTGTGCATGGCGGCAAGGGAAACGACGTCTATGTCGTCGGCATTCCCTTGGCGATCAGCGAGACGGCGGGCGAGGGCATCGACACTGTCCAGTCGAGGTTCACCTATGCGCTTGGTGCCAATATCGAAAATCTCGAACTGCTCGGCAAGGGAACGATGGATGCGACGGGCAACAGTCTCGCGAACCGCATCACCGGCAATGCCGGCAACAACCATCTGACAGGACTTGGCGGCAAGGACGTCTTCGTGTTCGGGACGGGCGCCCGCCAGGATATCGTCACCGATTTCACCGATGGCAAGGACCGGATGGATCTTTCCGGCTATCAAGGCATCGACAGTTTTGCCGACCTGCGTGCAAAGATCGATCAATCGGGCGATGATGTCACCATCACGTTCGACGGCCACGACCGCCTGACGCTCGAAAGCATCCACAAAGCCGACCTTTCGACCGGCGACTTCCTGTTCTGACCGTCGAGCGAGAAGGTGAAAAACAAACGGCCGGCCCACATTCGCGTGGACCGGCTGCCGTCATGCACTGCTACAGGGGTGGGCACACCCCGTTCCGCCAACGGACTGCGCCCGACATCATCGATCTTTACTTTCTGTCCGTACCCGGCACTTCGGTTTAGCCGCCCTGGCTTTCACCAGTAAACCGTGCCTGAGAACGACCTAGACTTGATCTGCGTTGTCGAGATCATTTCTATCGATTTCTGATGCCTGGTCATTGATCTAGCGCAATGTCAGCCACTTATCCCAAGTCTCGATGATGACAACCTATCGCGCCGGAGCGATCCTGGCTTTCCGGCGAGGAGAAAACCGCAGATGGAGCTGCTCCTCCATCGAGGATTTTCGACAATGCCGGAAGCCAAAAGCGCCCGGCCCTTCGGGTGGGCCGGGATTCGGCCGCCGGATGCGTCGCAATCCTCGACCGTAACCAAGGTTACGCTCTCCGGTGTGCTCCTGCCCGGACGGTCGTTCCCGGTCC
>JAQGJP010000105.1 GCA_028290545.1 Rhizobium sp.
CGATCAGATCGACCTTGTGCTTGCGGATCAGCGCGGCGATCTCCGCCTGCGCACCGATCGCATCGTTGCGCGGCTGGAAGGGGTAGACAGTCGTGGTGTCCAAGAGCTTGCCGGTCTGGTCGACGACAGCCACCTTGACGCCGGTGCGGATGCCGGGATCGAGGCCGATCGCCGTCTTTGATCCCGCCGGTGCGGCAAGCAGCAGATCTTTCAAGTTGCGGGCGAAAACCCGGATCGCTTCTTCCTCGGAGCGTTCCTTCATGTCGCGGATCAGTTCGAGCGACAGCGACGACGACAGCTTCACACGCCACGCCCAGCCGGCTACATCCTTCAGCCAAAGATCGCCGGCGCCGGACGTCCGGGTTTCGAGCGCTGCGGCGACGATGGTCTCGGCAGGTTTGACGGGTGAGGTGTCGTCGGCATCGACCTCGATGGTGACGGTCAGCACTTCCTCGTTCCAGCCGCGCAGCATGGCGAGCGCCCGGTGGCTCGGGACTTTCGACCAGGTTTCGCGGTGGTCGAAATAGTCGGAGAATTTTGGCGCCGTCTCTTTCTTCGCGTCGGCGACCTTGGAGACCAACACGGCCTTCTGCTGCATATGGTTGCGCAAGCGGCCGATCAGCGTGGCATTTTCGGATAGTTCCTCGGCGATGATGTCGCGCGCGCCTTCGAGGGCCATCTTGGTATCCGTCACCTCGTCCTTGACGAAGCCCTCGGCAAGTGTTGCCGGCACAGCCTGGCGATTGGCAAGGATCGCCTCGACCAGCCCCTGCAGGCCGCGCTCGCGGGCGATCTGGGCGCGGGTGCGGCGCTTGGGCTTGTAGGGCAGGTAGATGTCCTCAAGCACCGACTTGGTATCCGCTTGCAGGATCTTCGTCCTGAGCTCGTCGGTCATCTTGCCCTGCGAATTGATCGAGTCGAGGATCGTGTCGCGCCGGCCTTCCATCTCGCGCAGATAGATCAGACGTTCGCCGAGATTGCGGAGCTGCGTGTCGTCAAGACCGCCGGTGACTTCCTTGCGGTATCGGGCGATGAACGGGATGGTCGAGCCTTCGTCGATCAGGCCGACGGCGGCGATCACCTGTTCGCGCCGCGCATTGATCTCGGCGGCGATGGTTGCGGCAAGGCGGTTCATATCGGCTGGCATGGGCGTGGTCTCGTCTGATTTGGTTCGGGCGGACCATAGTCAGATCAGTAGAAAATGGAAGGGTGAGGGCGGAATTCCACAGACGGACGGCAGAGGAACGTCGGCATTCGCGCCAGGCATCATCACCAACGACGCCATCATCCGCCTCGTCGGCGCGATCCTGCTCGCGTCGAGCGATGAATGGGCCGTGCAACACGTCCGCTACATAACGCCGGAGACAGGCGGCCGATCAGCGTGATCCCCTCGTCAACCTGCCTGCCGTGGCCCGCTGACAGCCCATCCGGCCAGATCCGGAAGCACCGTGGAGGTCAAAAGCTAGACCACGCTATGGGACATGATCTCTTCCCACGGTGGATCAGATGTAGAGCGCGCCCGCGAGTAAGCGAGCAAACTGCGATCTCAAGCCGCGTTAGCCATCGAGTCCAAAGGAATTTCCACCTCGATCTCGAGTTTTGAGAAATGTACATCGCGATCCATCTTGACGTGCACTTTGTCGTTGTCGACCTGGATGTGCTTGGATATCGCCGCGAGGATCTCTTCTCTAAGAAGAGAAACAAGGTCCGATTGACCTGCCCATGAGCGCTCGTGGGAAAGAAGGATCTGCAAGCGCTCGCGCGCCATCGGTGCGGAACTGTGTTTGCGGAAAAACCAGAAGATATTCATGCGGCCCTCCGTCCGAATATTTTGCCGAAGATACTCCGTTTGTCCCCTGGAATGGTGACAGGTATGTCCTCGCCCGCCAGTCGACGCGCAGCCTCGAAATACGCGATCGCCGGCGCACTCCGGCTGTCAGCCAGGGTTACTGGAGAGCCAATGTTGGAAGCACGCAGAACATCCATGCTTTCAGGAATGATGCCGAGCAGCGGTATGGAAAGGATTTCGAGCACGTCATCGACCTTGAGCATGTCGCCCCGTTCTGCGCGGTTTGCATCATACCGCGTCAGCAGCAAATGCTTTTCCATACGCTCGCCACGCTCTGCCTTGAGCGTCTTGGAATCGAGCAGTCCGATGATGCGATCCGAATCGCGTACCGATGATACTTCCGGGTTGGTCACCACGACCGCCATATCCGCGTGGCGCATTGCAAGCGTTGCGCCGCGCTCGATTCCCGCAGGACTGTCACAGATGACCCAATCGAAATATCGCTTGAGTTCGTTGATGACCCATTCGACGCCTTCCGGCGTAAGATTGTCCTTGTCCCTTGTCTGCGATGCCGGCAGGAGAAACAGCGTCTCCAGCCGTTTGTCGCGGATCAGCGCCTGCGGCAGCTTGGCGTCGCCCTGGATGACATTGACAAGATCGTAAACGACCCTTCGCTCCGCACCCATGACCAGATCGAGATTGCGCAAGCCGACGTCAAAGTCGACCACGACGGTTTTCTCATTCCTCTGCGCCAGCGCCGCACCGAGCGCGGCCGTCGACGTTGTCTTGCCGACGCCACCCTTTCCCGATGTGACTACGATCACTTTCCCCATTTTGGTCTCTCCTGATGTGATCTGTTGCATCTCAGATAAGTTTCTGTGCTTTGATGGCGTCGCCATCGAGCCAAAGTTGAACGGCCTGACCGTGAAGGTCGGGCGACAGTTCATCCGCCGTTGTGTAGATGCCGTCGATGGCGAGCAGCTCTGCTTCCAGCTTGCGGCAAAAGATGCGGGCGGCGCCGTTGCCCAGCGAGCCCGCCAATGCTCGCCCGCGCAGAGCCCCGTACACATGCACAGAGCCTCCGGCGATGATTTCAGCACCGGAAGCCACCGACCCGATGACGGTCACATCGCCTTCAGGAAAGATTACCGACTGACCCGAACGCACGGGTTCCCGGATGACGATGGACTGCAATACAGGACGTGGTGGTTCGGGCGCTACGATGCTTTCGGGGCGCGGTTCCAGCGTTGCGGTACTTTCGGGGCTCGTCTTAAGCTCTTCAGCAGCAGGCTCCTTCGCCGCGACTTCGAAGTCGGAGGCGGGCCGGCCGCCTTTCATTGCTGGTGGCATCCCCGGCTCAAAGAGAGAGGGTCGTCCTCCCTCGATTCCCATGATACGAACATTGCGTTCAGCAAGTTCGCCGATCAGGTGCTTGAGCTGCGCGCGCTCGATCGGAAGATCGGTCACGTCCAGCACAATAGGCTTTTCCAGGAAGAAGCCGGCCGAACGCGCAGCGAGATCGTCCAACCGCACCAGCCATTGGTCGACGGGGAGATCCGGAGATAACACTACCGCCAGGAACGAACGGCCCTTTAGGCGGATGGAACGAGCGTCTGTTAGCACTTTGGTCATTCACGTTAATGTTTCGTTGACGAGATTTATTCCGGAAATGGTTAATGAACAGTTAAAATTCCAAACCTGCCCAAGGCTGGATCGGTGGGGAAAACCCGCCACCATGATGGAAAATACTGCAGGAAAGTCCTGAGAACGGCCTACCAGGGTCCAGGATCAGATCGTGGCAGGCGTCAATATCGCTCAAAACTGCGCTATCGTATTTGACCAATTAGAGAACATATCGGCTCAAAGCGGCCCCAAGCGAACCCGGAATTTGGGGGTCTGTGCCGGGTGACAGCAAAAGCCACATATCTTCTTAACACTATATTCAACTTTAACGCGCAAAGCAGGGCTCGTCTTGCAGACTTACGTGAGCACAATGCGATGACAATCTTCGGCGACTCGCGGCTTGGCCGCATCAGCTACGCAATCGTTCTGATCCTGATGTTTGCCTTCGATTTCGCCAAGGGACCCATCGAACGCTACATCATGGTAATGCATGACAAAGCCGCGAACGAACTGATGGCACCACACATCGTGAAAAACGACGATCAGCAGAATGCGGGAAAGATCAACGGCAAGACCATGCCGTTCATGCTCAAGGAACAGGAAGATGCCATCCGGTCAATTGTTGATTCGGGGGTGAAACTGAGCCGGGTAGAGATCGAGGCGAGGTTGGGTGCCGCCACGCAAAAATCAATTCTGACCTTTGAGGGCAATCGTCCCGTCGATCCCGAAGTGCAACGTCTGGCCGACACGCGTTCCTACCTTGCCATGCTGTATCCGATCGCAGTCATTTTCATGACTGGAATAACGGTCGTCGGGCTGCTGTGGATGGTGTCGAGCCGGCCGAGGGACATCGGCTGGCCGCAAGTCGTCCTTTGGATCCTGCTCACTCCGGTTTTTCTGCCGAAATTCGTTCACGTCCCACTTCCGGATCTTGCAATCCACGGCATCAGCCTCTTCTTCTACACAGCGCTGTTCGTGCTTGCCTTCATTCCCGGCGAAGGCGCGCGAACCGAGTCGCCGGCTGGACGAGCACCGCTTCAGCCGGTTGTGACCAAGAGGCAGTCCGGTCAGTTCGGAAGACTTGGCACGCGCTAGCAGTCAGGCTGCCCGCCTGTTGGCTTCATGCTCCGCCCCGAACATTCCGGCATAGAAATCGAGTTCGGCACTGCCCTTGCGGAGCGCTTCGATCACCGTTTTCATGAAGCTGACCGGTGCCGTGCCGGGCGCGGTGATGATATTTCCGGCGCGGAGCGCGGTCGGCACATCGCGATAGAAATCGGCGCCGCGATAGCCGGTCACGTCGGCAATATAGCTCTTGGCATTGCTGGTGTGCTGGACACGGTCGAGCAGGCCGGAGGCGGCGAGCGCCCGCGTACCGCCGCAGATCGCGGCGATCAGCCTCTGGTCCCAGTTGGCGGCGCGCAGGAGTTCGCCGATATCGGGCGCATCGGGGCTTTCCCAAGCAGTGCCGCCGATCACCAGCAGCGCGCTGACCTTGCCGAGATCGATATCGTTGAAAGCCGTGTCCGGAACGGCCCTGAGGCCGCCCATGGACGTCACCGGTTCCCCCTCCGGGGAGGCGGTAATGACATTTACGCCACAATAGCCGCGCGCGGCGGCTGCCACCATGGCGAATTCCCAGTCAGCATAATCCGGTGTCAGAAGCGCGAGAATCGTTGGCATGACATTTCCTTTCGAGTGGTGCGGGATGCATATTCATAAAATACGTCCCTGCCAGAAAATGTCAGTGTGTTAGGCTTAGAAGCTCACATGCGTGGCATAGCCGACATCCGGTTCCTCGCCTGTGGTGATCGCCTTGGCTATTTCCCAGCCGAAGACGAGCTTGGAGCCGGTGCTGACCCAGATCGCGGCGGTTTGCGGTGTCAGGCACATCATGGTCAGCTGCGGATCATCCTTGCCGTCCGGAAACCAGGCTTCCACCATGGACGACCAGTATCTTTCGATATGCTCGCGCGAATGAATGGTGCGAAGGTCGCCATCGAGGCAGGCCTGATAGTCGTCGGTGACAAGGCACATATGGACGTGTCCGCCATTCTGGGCCGCCTTGGCGATGTCCGTGTTCACTTTGGTATAGAACCAGATCCTCTTTTCCTCGCGCGCACTCTGCGGCGCCATCGGCTGCATGTGCTTCGAATGGTCGGGGCTGCCAAGCATCACCATATGAACGCCGTCGATCTCATCCCAGAGCTGTGCGGTCGGATCGGTCCTGGCTCTTTCGATATTGCTCATTTTCTTCTCCATCAGGTTCGGACATGAAACCCCGGCGCAAGGGCAATGGTTCCGACCGCCGGAGGCCGGGTGCAGTTTGTTTTTCGTCAAACGTAGCCTGCGCGGGGGTTGCAGGATCACCAATTGTACACCGGTCATTTCTGATACTGGCGGGACCGTCAAAAAACTGTCACATTATCACATTGAGATTCGATAGCATTGAATGCGAGGGTGGATTTGTCGGCGTTACTCCTGAGAGATGGAGAGTTTGTTGCTTGCGTCTACAGAGGCTTGGTCGATGACTATGCCCAGCGCGCCGTCAAAATCGTCGCACAGAAAGTGTTCAAGAGCACGCGCAAGAAATTTTCCAAATTGATGTTCAATGTCTACGAGCGCAAGATCAGTGCCTGGGACTATTATTGCTATGGACTGTACAAGGGCGACAGCGCTTTCCGGGACAAGTTCGTGTACGATTTCATTCGCCTCGCAACCATGAGGCAGATCGATGCCATTCCCGAGGAAAAGCGACGGTTGATTGAGATTTCCGCCTGCGATTTCCAGGACATCGACAGGAACACCGTGCTGAACCGCGAGACGGTTTTCGAACTCGTCCAGTCGCAAATACACACACTGGTGCTGGCGCATGGCCGGTCACTGCAACAGATTTACACTGCGGGTAACCTGACGGGTCACCAGGCAATCACGAATGGCGCATCCCCGGCATAATCGGCGCCCCGGCCGATGGCCTTGACGGCGGCGACCAGCCGGCCCTGCCGCATCAAAAGATGGTCGCCAATCTCGATCAACCGGGCGTTGGGCGTCGCCTGTGGCGATGCGGCGCGCAGGAGATCGGCCAGAGCCTTTTCATCAAGCTCAGGCGCAATCGACAAGGCGGCAATCAACGCGGCCGCCGGCGAGCGCGACACGCCCATC
This sequence comes from Rhizobium sp., assembly GCA_028290545.1. Lineage (GTDB taxonomy): Bacteria > Pseudomonadota > Alphaproteobacteria > Rhizobiales > Rhizobiaceae > Rhizobium_E. Next base: position 6,575 of record JAQGJP010000105.1, read on the forward strand.
CAGCAGTGGATCAACAGCGGCACATCCTGCTGCCAACCCTGTGCGAAATCGATGATTGCATTGACATGCGCTTCCTGCGGCGCGACCAGCCCGTCCCTGCCTGCGAATGAGATGTCGTTGACCGCGATCGTCAGATGGCGGGCGGGATCGATGATCCCCGGCCGGTGAAAGGCGTGGTTTTCCGCGATCAGGCTGATCATTTCGCGCGCCTGGTGGCGGCCGGCCATTTCGCCAATGGATTTCAGTGGAGAGACGATGATGCGGGGCATGGCCTAGAAAAACCCCTCCCTAACGCCTCCCCGCAAGGGGGAGGGGCTAGCCCGCGACACGATCTCTCGCGGTCCCAAGCGTTCAACAGGTTGCAGGTTCCGTTGCCTTGTGAAGAAGGCGCAACCAAGTAAACCCCTCCCACTTGCGGGGAGCGGTTGGGGAGGGCACTTCTCTTGGACTGCGAATTCGCTCATTTTCCCCGCATACCCTCGATCTCGTGAAATCGCGCCGAAAATTTTGCCTCGGCCTCGATCGCCGGCATCGGGGAAATTTCCAGCATATCGACCGTGACGCCCTGCGGCTTGCCGAAGAATTTGCGTGCTTCCGCCGGCGTGAAGCCGGCAAGCTCGGTCGCCTCGAAATAGGCCGCGATCTGGTCGGCCTTCTTGATCGCGGATTTGAGCGGAGCAGACGGATGCGGCGGCAGTCCGAAGCGCAGGTGAATGGCGGCCTCCAGGCGTTTTTCGACGGCCTTGTAGTCGCCGCCGACCACAGCCTTGAAAGGCGAGATCATATCGCCGATCACATATTCGGGCGCGTCGTGCAGCAGCGTCATCTGACATCCGTCGGCTGTCGCATCGGGATGCTGCTGGCGGAAGATGGTCTCGACGATCAGGCAATGTTGGGCAACGGAGAAGGCATGGTCGCCATGCGTCTGGCCATTCCAGCGCGCAACACGGGCCAGGCCCTGGGCGATGTCGGAAAGTTCGACATCCATGGGCGAGGGGTCAAGGAGATCGAGCCGCCTTCCGGAAAGCATGCGCTGCCAGGCACGGGCGGAAGTGGTGGCATGGGTACTCATGAAGCGGCTTCGTCCGCTTCCGCCGGGAAATCCAACCCGCTCCAGGCCGGCAGCGTCAGGGCGACAGTCTGCTCGCCGAGCATCATCGGCATACCGCCTGCGAGTGCGGCGCCGGCCTTGTCGATCCGGACGACGGCCAGCCCCTTGTTGCCTTCGGCGGCGATCATGGTGCCGATCTCCTTGCCACCGGCGAGCACCGGGGCACCCGCGTCACCCAACGCATAGTCGGCCGTCATGCTGACCAGCCGCCGCCGCGCCGTCGAGCGGTGCTGCATGCGCGACACGACTTCCTGGCCGATATAGCACCCCTTCTTGAAGGAAAGGCCGCCATTCCTGTCCATCATCAGGTCATGGGGAAAATAATCCCCAAGATGGCCGTCCTCGCCGCCGCCGGAAATACCATTGGCAAAGCGCAGGCCGCGATAAAGGGAGATGGCATCACTGCCACCATGGCCGCGCATGCGGGTCAGCGCGATGCCAGCACGGGCAAAGCGCTGATCGCGCAAACCGCCCTCCGGCAGCGTCTCGTCCCAGATAAGCGAAACCTGGCTGGTCTCCTGCTTTTCAAACGTCACGCTGGCGCGAAGCCTGTAAAGCGTCAGACGCTTGATAAATCCGTCCGCATCGGCGGCTGCCGTTTCGAGGAGGAAGCCGCTATCGGTGCGGCCGATCAGGAATTCGAACAGGATCTTGCCTTGCGGCGTCAACAGGGCGCCCGGCCAGGCTTCGTCTGCGGCAACCAGGTCCAGGTCCGTGGTAATGATGCCTTGAAGCAGGGCCTCGGCATCCTCGCCGGAAACGGAAATGAAACTGCGATCGTCTGATGTAACAGCGGGCATGGCGATGAGTCCGGTTGTTTGGCCAACAGGTAATCGCTCGTCCGATGCAGAACAAGGCATCAATCGCCAGCGACGAAGAATTTCCACTTGCCATCCGGCGAAATGCCGATGCGATAGAAATTGTAGCTGCCGAATTCCTTCATGTCGGCAACATCCGCGGCAGTCACGATTCGGTAGAGTTCGACGATTTCAGGCGGCGTCAGCGAATCCAGCGGCTTTTCGGCAAAATAAGGCCAGACATAAAGCTCGTTCGGCGTTCCCTTGTCCACATGGGCGGCACTTGTCGAAATGATATCCAGCAGGATGCCCAGCACTTCGCGGCCTTCCTTGTCGCCGGACAGGCTTTTCAGCGCCGCAATAGGGTCTTCCGGTGCGTCCCCTATCGAGACCTGCGTGGCATCCGCGCCGCTTTGCAAAAGCGGGCGAAGCCGTTCGATATCGCCGGACGCAGCAGCCTCGACGATGGCGACGCGCATCCTTTTCACCGGCTCGGGCAACCGGTTCAGGTCGAGGACGATCTCTGCCGGCACGATGGTATCATCCACCTTGTCGTCCTGGCCGGCATCGTCGGCCTTGTCGCCTGGCTTGCCGAGCAGCGAATCCGGCATTGGCAGGCCGGGCTTTGCGTCATCCATCTGCTCTTCGTCGCCGGATTCCTGATCCTTCAGTGGATCGACCGCGTTATCGCGGTCCTCGATCGTCTGCTGGGCTGGTGTCTTTTCGGAATCCGTCAGCGCGTGGACCGGTCCGGCATTTGCCAGCATCAAAGCCATGACAACAGTCGAGACAGCGGCCAAGGTCGGGTGGCGTGACGAGGACGTGAACCTCTTGCCGGGCATTGCAAAAATTCCTTACTGAATAGTCCGGTTTGGAGAAAACTCGCCGGAGAGAATGCGTTCGCGCAGCGATTCGATCAGCGCTTCGGCGCCTTGTTCACCAAGCAGCCGAATGGTTTCCTGCATGGCAAAGCAGATCGCGGCTTCCGCGATGATTTCTGGCTCGATGCCATCGGCGCGACCCTCTGCCCAGGCTTCCGTCTGACTTTCCCAGGCGGCCTGCATTTTTTCGTGGACGATCATCTCGTCTATTTCTTTGAGGCTCGCTTCCATCGCATTTTTCCTTCCCGGATCGGCCATTCATTACCGGTCCGTTAATAGTCATAGCAAGGATTTCCCAAAACGACACGGGGCGCAATGAAAAGAGGTTAATAAACCGCTAATTTCCGAATCTGGCGGTAATTTCTGTGGCGAGTGTTGCACCTTCGGCACGGTACTTCTCTTCCGCGGCAATCGCCTGCGGCGTGCATTTCGTATAGGTGGCGGCGAACGCCCTATATCCCCGGTTGAAGCCAGCGGTCAGTTTCGCGGCGCGTTTGGGCTCGTTTCGGGTCTCGTCGGCCAGCAGCGCCGTCATCAATTGCCGCCATTGGGTTTCGCGCCCGCTACAGAGATTGCGCAAATAGTGAACGGAACCAAGGATTTCCGCCATGCGCAGCAGGCGGTCGTCATAGGGCGCGGGCTTCTCCACGATCACGGGAGGCTCGGCCGGCTTGTCCTCGGTCTTCGTCGATTTCTTCTGCGCATGCGACGGAAGCGCAGAAAGCAGGGCCGCCACAAGTGTGACCGAAACAAGGAAAGCAGGACGACTGTTCATGGCAAAGGCTCTAGCAGAGGCGCGCATTTCAGGCAATTTCGTCATTGAGCAATTCGCGCTCGATTCGGTCGGCGCATTCGATGACGCTGGGCGGCGTGTTGAGCAGCCGAATCTCGGCAGGCCTATACCAGCCGGCGTCGGCCGCATCGTCGCGGGCCTCGGCAATTTCGGTAGCGCTTGCCTGCACCAGAAAGACGCTCAGGAAGAAATGCCGGCCGGGATTTTCCGAGATCAGGTCATAGGTCGCAAACAGCCGTGGACCATGGGCGCGGATGCCGGTCTCCTCCTCGAATTCCCGCAGGGCCGTCTCGTCCGGTGATTCGCCGGGTTCGGCGCGGCCGCCGGGAAAGGCGAACATGTCGTAGGAGGGCGGGTTTTTCCGGCGAATCAGCAAAAGGCGACCATCACGGATGAGAATGCCTGAGGAGGCGGGTTCGACAAGCATGGCAACGTCCTGAATCAAAGTGCCCGGACATTGACCTATGACTGCTGGAATGCCAAATCATTTCCATGTGTGGACGTTTTGCACTGACCGCGACGGCTGAACAGGCGAGGGAACTGCTCGCCCTGCTGGAGATCGAGGATTTTCCGGCCCGCTACAATATTGCCCCGACCCAGCCGATCCTTGTCGTCATCGAAGGTGAACGTGGCCTCCCGGGCTCCAACCTGCCGGCACGCAAGGCCATGCTGGTCCGCTGGGGTCTGACGCCGGCCTGGGTGAAGGATCCCCGCGATTTCCCGCTGCTGATCAATGCCCGCTCGGAAACCGCGATCGGCAAGGCCTCGTTCAAAGCGGCGATGCGGCACCGGCGCATCCTGATTCCGGCATCGGGCTTTTACGAATGGCACCGTCCGCCCAAGGAAAGCGGGGAGAAGCCCCAGGCCTACTGGGTAAGGCCGAGGAATGGCGGCATCGTCGCCTTCGCTGGCCTGATGGAGACATGGGCGTCGGCCGATGGTTCGGAGGTCGATACCGGCGCCATCCTGACGGCGCAGTCGAACGGCAGGTTCATGCCGATCCATGACCGCATGCCGGTGGTGATCGCGCCCGAGGATTTCGAGCGCTGGCTGGATTGCAAGACGCAGGAGCCGCGCGAGGTGATCGATCTGATGAAAACACCGGGCGAGGATCTTTTCGAGGCAATCCCGGTGTCGGATCTCGTCAACAAGGTCGCCAATGTCGGCCCGGAAATCCAGGATCGGGCAGAGGTGGCGGCGGTAGCTGCTGCGCCGCCAAAAAAGAAGGTGGCGCCCGACAGCGGACAGATGAGTTTGTTTTGAGGAGATACCATGTACCAGCCACCGCATTTCCGTGAAGAACGCATCGATGTCCTGCACGCCCTGATCCGGGCGCATCCGCTGGGTACGGTGATCTCTGTCGGCCCAGACGGCGAGGCAGAGGCCAATGTCATCCCGCTGTTGTTCGACGAGACACGCGGCGACAAGGGCTTTCTGAAGGGCCATTTCGCGCGTGCAAACGCACAATGGAAAATGCTCGCCGGGAACGGCCGTGTCCTGGTCGTCTTCCAGGGACCGGACAGCTATGTGACGCCGTCGTGGTACCAGACGAAAATCGACACCGGCAAGGTCGTGCCAACCTGGAACTATGCCATGGTGCAGGTGCGGGGCAATGTCACCGTCCATGAGAACCGCGAATGGCTGGGCGAACAGGTGCGGCAATTGACCCGAACGCATGAGGAAAAACGCTCCGCGCCGTGGGCGGTCGACGACGCGCCGGAAGCCTTCATTGATTCCCAGCTCAAGGGCATTGTCGGCATCGATATCGAGATCACCTCGATCGACGGCAAATGGAAGGTCAGCCAGAACCGTCCGGTGGAGGATCGTGTTGGCGTGGCGAAGGGACTGGAAGGTGAGGGTGATGCGCCCGAGATGGTGAAGTTGGTGAAGGAATATGGAGGAATGGGGTAGGTCCTGTTTGTTGAAACAAGCATGCCGAGATGCTAGATTGACATCATGAATCACGCTGATCCGCATTCCCTCGTCATAACCCTTCCCGCCGATCAAATGGAGCGGTTGGAAGAGGCCGTGCAATCCGGCGAATATGCCTCCAAGTTGGACGTCGTCATGGATGCGCTGAAGCTTTGGGAACAGCGCAACACGCTGGAGTCAATCGACGACGATTATCTCAGGCAGGAATATGAAGCTGGCTTGGCAAGCGGTGAACCTGTGGCGGTCAATATTCGCGATTTGTTGACCACTTTCAAAGCCGCCCAGCATGCCCGAGACTGAATATCGACTTTCTCCCAAAGCCATCAACGATCTCCAAAATATCTGGGACTATCTTTCACCGCTGAGCGAGCGGGCGGCAGATGTTCTGATTGAGAATATCCATAAGAAAATTACGTCTGCCCTCGACTTTCCGATGCAGAGATCGCCCAGGCCGAAACTTGGCCCGAAGGCCAGAATATTGATTGAGGGACAATATGTTATCGTTTGCGAGCCGGCCGACTATGGCCTCTTTGTCGTGACAGTTGTGCATGGCAGAAGACGGCCCGACGATTGGCCGAAGCACACGAAAACATAATTCCATGCCCCCCGTCATCCATGCCGCCCTCTCCGGCTTTCTGCTCGGAGCGTCCCTCATCATCGCCATCGGCGCGCAGAATGCCTTTATCCTCAGGCAGGGGTTGCTGCGCCGGCACGTCTTCATTCTCTGCCTGATCTGCGCGGCCTCGGACGCCACGTTGATCGCGCTCGGGGTCGGCGGGTTGGGAACCCTGATCGCCCAGGCGCCGGTGCTGATCACGGTCGTGACGATTTTCGGCGCGCTGTTTCTTGCGGGATATTCGGTGATCGCCTTGCGGCGAGCGATGCATCCGGAGGCGATGAGGGCGGCGGAGGGCAACGCGACAAGCCTGGGTGCGGCGGTTGCGGCATGCCTGGCTTTCACCTTCCTCAATCCGCATGTCTATCTGGATACGGTCGTGCTGCTCGGCAGCCTGTCGGCGGCGTTCGAAGGGTCAGCGCGGGTAGCCTACGGCGCCGGTGCGGCGCTTGCGTCCTTCGTCTGGTTTTTCGGGCTCGGTTATGGCGCCCGCCTGCTGCAGCCGGTGTTTGCCAGACCCGCCGCCTGGCGGGTACTCGACGTCATCATCGGCGTCGTGATGGCGGCTCTCGCCATCAGCCTTGTTGTCAGCTTGCTTTAGCGTCAGATCAGGCTGCAACCTTGTCGCCCAGCCTGGCTCTTTCAGCCTTCTGTTCTTCCGTCTCGTGCTCTTCACGCGGACGCATCAAAAGCGCTGCCGCAAGCAGGTGGCGCGGGCCGACAGGGCCATAATGGCTCAAAAGCTCGTTAATGTTTTGTTTACCCTTATCAAGCGTTTGCATAGCTGTTCCTAACCTTGTTTATAAAGAATTCCGTGATCGCTTTATGCCTACTGGATTTGGACGAAAGCATGGCGATTTGCGAACTCCAACTCTGATACTCCATCATAGCGGCGATCTTGTGGAAATCTGTCACCAAAGTAACACACTTCACTGGGGTTGAGCGGAAAAAAACCGGTCTTGACCGGGGATGAAGAACGCGCGATATAGAGCGCCATGAAAACGATAATTTGCATTTGCCGGATCATTATTCGCTAGCGCGCGCTGGCCCGGCCGTTTTCGTCTCCTGACATCCCAAGAGCTCAAAACGCCCCCGGCCAGCGGGCTAACTGCATTTGCATGCACCTGGGAGACACGGATGGCCGATACGCCGACATTGAAGCTTTATAATACGCTGACGCGGGAAAAGGTGGCGTTTGCGCCGATCGACCCCGGCAATGTCCGCATGTATGTCTGCGGCCCCACCGTCTATGATTTCGCCCATATCGGCAATGCCCGTCCGGCCATCGTCTTCGACGTGATGTTCCGGCTGCTGAAACATCTCGCAAAGCAAGGCGTTTGGGATGACGGAAAGGGTGAAACCAGGGTCACCTATGTCCGCAACATCACCGATGTCGATGACAAGATCAACGCCCGCGCTTTGCGTGACTATCCGGGCATGGAGCTGAATGCTGCCATCCGGCTGGTGACCGAGAAAACCGACAGACAATATCAGGACGACGTCAAGGCGCTCGGCTGCCTTGAGCCGACGGAGCAGCCGCGCGCCACCGAGCATATCGCCGGCATGGTGCGGATCATCCAGCAACTCATCGATCGGGGCCACGCCTATTTCGCAAGCGGCGGCGAGGGCCGGGAGGTGCTGTTTGCCACCGGCTCGATGTCCGATTACGGCCAGCTTTCCAGGCGCAAACTGGAAGACCAGCAGGCCGGCGCCCGCGTGGCGATCGAGGCGCACAAGAAGAATCCCGCCGATTTCGTGCTCTGGAAGGAGTCGGCCGCCGACCAGCCGGGCTGGCCGGCGGAATTCACGGTCGATGGTGTCGCAACTTCGATCTTCGGCCGTCCCGGCTGGCATATCGAATGCTCGGCAATGTCGGAGGCTTTCCTGGGAGAGACCTTCGATATCCATGGCGGCGGGCTCGACCTGATCTTCCCGCATCATGAAAACGAGATCGCCCAGTCCCGCTGCGCCCATGGCACCAATGTCATGGCCAATGTCTGGATGCACAACGGCTTCCTGCAGGTCGAAGGCAAGAAGATGTCGAAATCGGACGGCAATTTCGTCACGATTTATGAACTTCTGCACACCGACAAGTTCGGCGGCCGCAAATGGCCGGGCGAAGTGCTGCGGTTGGCGATGCTGATGACGCATTATCGCCAGCCGATCGATTTCAGCATCAAGCGTTTGGAGGAGGCAGAGGGCATGCTCCAAACCTGGGCGGATGCAAAGAAAATTGCGTCGGACCACGATTGGACTGCCGTGGCAAACCGTATGGTTGAGCCACGTCCGGATGTGGAGTTGGTTGAAGCGCTCGAAGACGAATTGAATACAGCTGGTGTAATTTCATTTCTCCAGCGAGCAGCAAATGATGCGACGCGAGGCGATGTGGATTCAGCGTTTCGCTTGCTCAATGGCGCTGCCTTTCTTGGCTTCACGCTTGAGGGGCTTGTTGCCGAGTCACTTGTTGAGGAAGCCGAGATCTTGCTGGCGATCAGTGAACGTCTTTCGCTTTTCAAATCCAAAAACTTCACCGAGGCCGACAAGATCCGCGATGAGCTGCTTGCCAAGGGCATCCAGCTCAAGGATGGCAAGGACCCGGCGACCGGCGAGCGCGTCACCACATGGGAAGTGAAGCGTTGATTGTATTGCGCCCTCGATTGGCATATGCTTGAGCATATGCCAATCGAGGGCAGGAGGCGAACATGGATATGGTGAAACATGCGAAGGTCTTCAGGAACGGTCGCAATCGTGCCGTTCGCATTCCCGTGGAGTTTGACTTCCCCGGGGATGACGTGACGATTACCAAGGAAGGCAGTAAAATCATCATCGAGCCGGTCAAGAAACAAGTCAATCTGCTCGAGTGGCTGCAGTTGCAGGAGCCGATAGACGAAGACTTCGATTTCGATGAAAAGGGGCCATATCCCCGCGAGTTCAGCCTTTGACGGGGCCGGTTTACATGCTCGACACCAACATCATCTCGGAAGCCTTGCGCAATCCGTTCGGCCGCCTGAAGGATCACGTTGCCCGTTTCGATGATGGTCTGATCTCGACCAGTGCGATCGTCGCCTCGGAGATGCGGTATGGCGCCGGCAAGAAAGGCTCGGCGCGGCTGATCGAGCGGGTCGAGGCCATCCTGAATCGGATCGAGGTTTTGCCCTATGATGACAAGGCGTCCCGCCATTTCGGAGAAATCCGCGCCGAGCTGGAACGGCGCGGCCAGCCGATCGGTTGGGGTGATTTCTTCATTGCCGCGCATGCCAGATCACTCGATCTGACGCTGATCACCAACAACGTCCGCGAATTTTCCCGGGTGCCTGGCCTGAACGTGGAAAACTGGCTCGAACCGGAGAATGCCGATGTCGAATGACCCCATGTCCGGCGGCTGCCAATGCGGCGCGATCCGCTTTACGGCCGGCAAGCTCGGCCGGCCCAGCATCTGTCATTGCCGCATGTGCCAGAAAGCCTTCGGCGGCTTTTTCGGGCCGTTCGTGAGCGCCGATCAAGCGCATCTGCAATGGACGCGCGGCGCGCCAAACTGGTTCAAATCCTCCAACAAGGTGCATCGCGGTTTCTGCCAGAGATGCGGCACGCCGCTCGCCTATCGCCATTCGGGCGGGCTGGAACTGGCGATCGGCGCCTTCGACCATCCCGAAAAACTGGAGCCACAGGTGCAGGTCAATCATAGCCAGCGGCTGCCGTGGATCGACAGGCTGTTCGAAAAGCCGGTGGTCGAAGGCGAGCCCTACCAGTCGTTCTTCGATTCGATCGAGAGCCGGCAGCATCCCGATCACGATACGGCGCAATGGCCGGAGGAGGAGAAATGATCGACGAGGTCTACACCGGCGGCTGCCAGTGCGGCGACGTTCGTTTCAGGATCGAGGGTGCACTCAAGGATCCGTCGATCTGTCACTGCCGCATGTGCCAGAAGGCGTTCGGAAACTATTACGCGCCGCTGGTCTCGGTCACCGGCACCGCGTTCTCGTGGACCCGCGGCGCGCCGAAATACTTCCAGTCCTCCAATTACGTCAAGCGCGGCTTCTGCGAGAATTGCGGCACGCCGCTTAGCTATGAGGGGCCGGATGGCGTCGGGCTGGCAATCGGCGCCTTCGACGAGCCGCAACGCCTGAAGCCGATCGTGCAGTTCGGCGTCGAGGGTAAGATCGGCTATGTCGATCACCTGCATGAATTGCCGGAGCGCGACACGATGGACGATCTCGAGGCAGCACCTTTCCTGACCGACATCGTCAGCTACCAGCATCCGGACCACGATACCGGCGAGTGGGCGGCCAGACGGCAGACCGAGACGGACCACTGGCGACCGAAGGAGGAGGGCGTATGACCCTGAGAACACTTTATCCAGAAATTGAAGCCTATGAATCGGGCTTTCTCGACACCGGCGATGGCCATTCCGTCTATTACGAACGTTCGGGCACAAAGGGCGCCAAGCCGGCGGTTTTCCTGCATGGCGGGCCTGGCGGCGGCATTTCGCCAAGTCACCGTCGGTTGTTCGACCCGAAGCTCTATGACGTGATGCTGTTCGACCAGCGCGGCTGCGGTAAATCCACGCCGAATGCCTCGCTCGACAACAACACGACCTGGCACCTGGTCGCCGATATCGAGCGTCTGCGCGAATTGATGGGCGTCGATAAATGGCTGGTGTTCGGCGGCTCGTGGGGTTCGACACTGGCGCTGGCCTATGCGGAAAAGTATCCCGAACGGGTGACCGAACTGGTGGTGCGCGGCATCTATACGCTGACGAAGGGCGAACTCGACTGGTATTATCAGTTCGGTGTCTCCGAAATGTTTCCGGACAAGTGGGAGCGGTTCCTCGCGCCGATCCCTGAAAATGAGCGCCACGAGATGATGGCCGCCTACCGCAAGCGGTTGACCGGCACCGATCGCGACAAGCAGATCGAGGCGGCCCGCGCCTGGAGCCTGTGGGAAGGCCAGACGATCACCCTGCTTCCCGAGCCTGACACGTCGGATAAGTTCGGCGAGGACGATTTCGCGCTCGCTTTCGCCCGCATCGAGAACCACTATTTCGTCCATGCGGGCTGGATGGACGAGGGGCAACTGCTGCGCGATGCCGGCAAGATCAAGGATATTCCCGGCACGATCGTGCATGGCCGCTACGATATGCCATGCCCGGCGAAATATGCCTGGCAGCTTCACAAGGCCTGGTCAAAGGCGGAATTCAAGCTGATCGAGGGTGCCGGGCACGCCTATTCCGAGCCCGGCATTCTCGACGCTCTGATGACGGCGACGGACCAATATGCTGGCAAACGATAAGGGCTAAAGCCCAACAGAAACGACGGAAAACGACATGTCCAAGGAACGCATCTATCTCTTCGACACCACCCTGCGAGACGGGCAACAAACGCCCGGCATCGATTTCTCGGTCGAGGACAAGATCGCCATTGCCACCATGCTGGACAATTTCGGCATCGATTATGTCGAGGGCGGCTATCCCGGCGCCAACCCCACGGACACCAAGTTCTTTGAGAAAAAGCGCACGACCGCAGCGTCCTTCGTCGCCTTCGGAATGACCAAACGGGCCGGAATCTCCGTCTCGAACGATCCCGGCATGTCGCTGCTTTTACAGGCGAAATCGGATGCCATCTGTTTTGTCGCGAAAAGCTGGGACTATCATGTGCGTGTCGCGCTCGGCTGCACCAATGAGGAAAATCTCGAAGGCATCGAGCAATCGGTCAAGGCCACGGTCGAGGCCGGCAAGGAGGCGATGATCGATTGCGAGCATTTTTTCGACGGTTTCAAGGCCAATCCCGATTACGCGCTCGCCTGCGCCAGAACCGCCTATGATGCCGGCGCCCGCTGGGTGGTGCTCTGCGATACCAATGGCGGCACACAGCCGTCCGAAATCCGCGACATCGTCGCCTCCGTGATTGCCTCTGGCGTTCCCTGCGATCATCTCGGCATCCATCCGCACAATGACACGGGGCAGGCGGTCGCCAATGCGCTGGCCGCGGTCGAGGCCGGCGTGCGGCAGGTGCAGGGCACGCTGAACGGCATCGGCGAGCGATGCGGCAACACCAATCTGGTGACGCTGATCCCGACCTTGGTGCTGAAACCGGCCTACAATACCCGTTTCGAGACCGGTATCGACGCCGAGAAGCTGCAGGGGCTGACCGGCCTCAGCCATGCCTTCGACGAGATGCTGAACCGTTCACCGGATCACCAGTCGCCCTATGTCGGCGCCTCCGCCTTTGCCACCAAGGCCGGCATCCATGCCTCGGCGCTGCTCAAGGACCCGCGCACCTATGAACACGTGCCGCCCGAAACGGTCGGCAATCTGCGCAAGGTCATGGTCTCGGACCAGGGCGGCAAGGCCAATTTCATCAACGCGTTGAAGCGGCGCGGCATCGTGGTGTCCAAGGACGATCCGAGGCTCGACCAGTTGATCGGCGTGGTCAAGGAGCGCGAGGCTTCCGGCTATGCCTATGAGGGCGCGGACGCGAGCTTCGAGATGCTGGCGCGCCGCATTCTCGGCTCGGTGCCGGACTTCTTCAAGGTCGACAGTTTCCGGGTCATGGTCGAGCGCCGTTTCGACGCCAACGGCAATCTCAAGACGGTGTCGGAAGCTGTAGTCAAGGTGACTGTGGATGGCTCTGAAACGATGTCGGTCGCCGAAGGCCACGGCCCGGTCAACGCGCTCGATATCGCGCTGCGCAAGGATCTCGGCAAATACCAGGCCGAGATCGAAGATCTCGAACTCGCGGACTACAAGGTCCGTATCCTCAATGGCGGCACGGAGGCGATCACCCGCGTGCTGATCGAATCCTCCGATGGCACCGGCGCGCGCTGGTGGACGGTCGGCGTTTCCGACAACATCATCGATGCGTCGTTCCAGGCGCTGATGGACAGCATCGTCTACAAGCTGATGAAGAACCGGGACCAGGCGGGTCAGATCGCTGCGGAGTGAGCGCAAGCCCGGCGGTTGCAGGGCCGGGTCAGCCGACGGTAAGTCCCAGGTTTCGAAAAATTGATCCTGCCATCAACGGAATGAATTGGTCGATCCGCCTCCGATCTCCTACATGCCGGCTAAAGGCAGGAGACTGTACAAATGGCAACCGCGGACACGGCAGCAAAGCCGGCTATGGCCAATGACGATACACTCGCCGGCTTCTTCTACGCGCTGACGGCCTATCTGCTCTGGGGTGGCCTGCCGATCTATCTCAAGATGGTGGCGCATATCCCGCCGCTGGAAGTCGTGGCGCACCGGGCGCTCTGGTCGCTGCCGATCGCCGCTCTGGTGCTGATCATCGGCGGACGGGTCCGGGAAGTGGCGGCCCTGCTCAGGCAGCCGAAGAAAATAGCAATGGCGCTGATCACCGCCGGCTTCGTCACTATCAACTGGCTGACCTATGTCTATGCCATCGGCTCCAACCATGCGCTGGAATCGGCACTGGGCTATTATATCAACCCTTTGATTTCAATCATCATTGCGGCGATCTTTCTCGGTGAGAAAATCAAGGGCGTGCAACTCGTTGCCGTTGCCCTTGCCGCGATCGCTGTGGCCATTCTCGCCTGGGATGCAGGCGGCCTGCCATGGATCTCCCTTGTGCTGGCATTCAGCTGGGGCTTTTACGCCTTTTTCAAGAAGAGCCTGCCGCTCGGTCCAAACCAGGGTTTTTTCCTGGAAGTGCTGATCCTGTCGGTGCCGGCACTCGGTTATCTGATTTTTCTCGAATCCAGGGGAGGCGGACATTTCGTTCATGGTAGCGGGATGAACGATGTCTGGCTGCTGATGTTCAGCGGCGTGGCGACCGCCGCACCGCTGATGATCTATGCCAACGGTGCCAAGCTGCTCAGGCTGTCCACCATCGCCATCATGCAGTACATCGCCCCGACCATCGTCTTTCTGATGGCTGTCTTCCTGTTCCATGAACCCTTTGGAACCACCAAGCTTGTCGCCTTCGGCTTCATTTGGGCTGCACTCATCGTCTACACGGCCTCGATGTTCCGGGGCAGCAGGGCGAAGTAGCCCTACATTTTTTCGAGCACGGATGGGTTGCCGTCGTCGATGATGCCGGCCTTGATGACGGCCGGCACGATTTCGTCAATTTTGTCGATTATCATCGGTTTGACGAGATGAGCCGTGTGAATGAACCCTTCGCTCGACATGTGGTTCAGCAGTTCGAGCATCGGGTCCCAGAAATTGTTGATATTGGCAAAGACCATCGGCTTGCGGTGACGGCCAAGCTGGCCCCAGGTCATGATCTCGACGATCTCCTCAAGCGTGCCGATGCCGCCGGGCAGGGTGACGAAGGCATCGGACTCCTCGAACATGCGGTGCTTGCGCTGGTGCATGTCCTGGGTGACGATGACCTCGGTCAGCGCCGAGAGCGAATGTTTCGATGCTTCCTTGTCCATCAGGAATTCGGGTATGATACCGAGGACCTTGCCGCCATTCGACATGACGCCGGAAGACACCGCGCCCATGATACCGCGGGTGCCGCCGCCATAAACGAGCCTGAGCCCATGCTCGGCAATCGATTTGCCCAGCGCACGGCCGGCCTCGAGGTAAGAGGGGTCACGCCCCGGCTGGGAGCCGCAATAGACGCAGATGGATCGAATCGGGACATTTTTCGCTTGCATGAGGTCGAAATGACAATGCTGCGCATGCACAGTCAAGAAAAATGACGGAAATGTGATGATTGACAAGCCGCAACACCCGGAAAAGCTTGAGAATATAATGGGAAGGCGGTAGCAATTTTTCGAGGGGAATGGCGGATTCTCACCGCCCGGAGATAAAGATGAAGAAAAACCGCGCCATTTGGGTGGCTCTGATTGTTCTCGCAGCTGCAGCACTGCTGATGTTTTTCGTGGTTCTGCCGCAAACGCGTGGCGATAAAACCGCGAACCAGCTTGCCCGGCAGGCTGAGGAGACGGTCGAGCAGCCCAAGATCACGGCACAGAAGACTGCCGATCAGGCGAGCGCTGATCAGAAGGCGGGTATTCTTGCGAAGATGGCGCGCGTGAAGGGGGATGGCGAGGCGGCAACGGTGGAGTTCGAAGCGCTGTTCGCCAACAGCAAGTTGCCGACGGTCGAGCAGGTGGATGCGGCCCGCGCCAGGCTCGAAGCGACACTGAAAAGCGCGAGCGAAATCGTGGTCCCCGAAGGGGTCGATGCAGCGACCGCGGCCCTGATCTCAAAAACATCGGAAGGTGCGAAAAAGGCGCTTGCGACATTGGGCGCAATGCCCAGGGATGTTGCGGGTGCGAAGACGACATTCGATGGCATGAAAGCCATGATGATGGCGACGCTGACCGCTAAGGATGCGCCGAAGACCGTGCCGGAAGCGGCAAGTGAGGACGTCGCCAAAGCCGGGGACGTCAAGCCGGCCGACAACGCCGTCGCGGTCAAGCCCGCCGACAGTTCCGAGACGAAACCTGCTGATGCCGCCGACGAAGGGCCGGTGGACCCCGCTCAGGCAATATTGCCGGCCTTCGACGTGCTCCGCGTCGAGCGGGATGGCTCGACCGTCATTGCCGGCCGGGCGGCGCCTGGCGCGACAATCGATATCATGGATGGCGACAAGGTGATCGCCTCGGCCGTTGCCGGCGACAGTGGCGATTTCGTCGCGGTTCTCGACAATCCGCTGGCCGCCGGTGATCATCAGCTTGTTCTGAAGGCGACCGGCAAGGACGGCAAGACTGTCGTCTCCGTTGAGGTCGCTACCGTTTCGGTTCCCTCCGACAAGTCGGGTCAACTGTTGGCCATGGTCACCAAGCCGGGCGAAGCCTCCCGCATCATGACCATGCCGGAAGGCAAGGAGACGGTGGTCGCGCAAATCAAGCCTGCGGATGCTGCCGCCAAGACCGAGGTGAAGCCGGTGGATCTGGCCAAAGCGGACAACAAGGCCATTGCGACGCCGGAATTGCCAGCAGACGCAACCGATCTTGCCAATTCGGCCCCCATTGTGAGGCAGGAAGCCGCCCAGGATACCGCACAGGCTTCCGATACGGTGAAGCCGGCGAATACGGTGGAAATCGCCGGGAACGACACCACCCAGGCAGCAAAGCCTGTCGAGACGGCCGTGACAGCGCCTGAAGTGCGCGTCAGCGCCGTTGAGATCGAAGGCGACAAAATCTTCGTTGCCGGCAGCGCCCGGCCGAAATCGGTTGTTCGCGTCTATGCGGACGACAAGCTGGTGGCCGAAGTCAGGACCGATGAGAACGGTCGCTTCGTGGCCGACAGCAAGATGCCGCTGGCGATTGGCGATCATACGATCCGCGCCGATGTTCTGAGCCGCAATGGTCAAAAGGTGGAGTTCCGTGCGTCCGTGCCGTTCTTCCGTCCGGAAGGCCAGCAACTCGCTGCGGTTGCCGGTGACACCATCTCGCCCAACAAGATGCAGCCGCTTGCCGATGGCGCCTATGACAATGCGCGCGAGGAGGCGGGCAAGGCGATTGCGTTGCTGAAGCAACTTTATGACGCCGGCCGGACGCCGACCATCGAAGAGCTGGCCGCGGCCCGCTCGGCCACCGAGATCGCGCTCAAGACCCTTTCGCAGATAAAGATCGCCGATAATGTCGATCCCACCGCCAAGCAGATGGCGGACAAGACCGCGGGCGAGGCAGCCAAGGCCCTGGCATTGCTGAAGTCGCTGCCGCAGGATGCAGGCGCCGTCAAAACCGCGCTCAACGCGATCGACGATGCCGTGACCTCGGCTGTCGCCCCGGCGATCAACACTGCGGCCGCCACCAAGGCGACAGCAAGCGAAAAGGAACAGGCCGATGCCAAGGTCTCGTCGGACCAGTCGGCAGCCAATAAGCCTGCCCTGGTTGAAGACAACGATGCGACGGAGAGTTCGTCCCAGTCGGACGTGGAGAACCAGGATTCGGCTCGGGCGGATATCGCGAAAGCCGACCAGCCAGCGGATGACAGCACGGAGATCGCATCGGCGGACGACCAGCCCAAGGTGATCGAACAGGCGCCGCTGAAGCCGAGCGAGGCCTCGGTGATCATCCGTCGCGGCGATACGCTCTGGCAGATCTCGCGTCGGGTCTATGGCCGCGGCGTCCGCTATACGACGATCTACATCGCCAACGAGGATCAGATCAACAACCCCGACAAGATCCTGCCGGGGCAGATCTTCGGCGTACCGGTCCAGCCGCTACCCAATTCCGAAGAGCTGCACCGCAAGCGTCTCAAACATGAACCGATCTAAATAAAATAGATTTATGCCGTTGTAGAATCTTCATTCCAAACCTATCTCACTGTCAAAGCGGCGGCCTGGGCAGGGCTGCCGCTATTGTCATTCGAATGGATTGGTAGTTGGGCATGGCGGGCAAGGACAAGACGGTTTCCGGTGAATCCGGCAAGACAATGCAGACCATCGTCAACCTCTGGCCTTACATGTGGCCGTCCGACCGTCCGGACCTCAAGATGCGGGTCGTCTGGGCCACCGTCATCCTTCTGGCGGCCAAGGCCATCCTGCTGCTTGTCCCCTATTTCTTCAAATGGTCGACCGATGCGCTGAACGGCAAGTTGCATGCGCCGGAACTGCTGCCGACGATCATGCTCGGCGCTCTGACGCTGGTTGCCGCCTACAATATCGCCCGTTTGGTGCAGTGGGGTTTGAACCAGCTCCGCGATGCGATGTTTGCCAGCGTCGGTCAGTATGCCGTCCGCCAGCTCGCCTTCAAGACCTTCGTGCATTTGCACAGGCTTTCGCTGCGCTTCCATCTCGAACGGAGGACGGGCGGCCTGTCGCGCGTCATCGAGCGTGGCACCAAGGGCATCGAGACCATCGTCCGGTTCACCATTCTCAACACTGTCCCCACGGTAATCGAATTCCTGCTGACGGCCGCGATCTTCTGGTGGGGCTACGGATTTTCCTATCTGGCAGTGACGGCGTTCACGGTCTGGATCTACATCTGGTTCACGATCCGGGCGAGCGACTGGCGGATCAATATCCGCAAGGACATGAACGACTCCGATACTGAGGCCAATACCAAGGCGATCGACTCGCTGCTCAATTTCGAAACCGTCAAGTATTTCGGCAACGAGGATATGGAGGCGCGCCGCTTCGATCAGTCGATGGAGCGTTATGAAAAATCGGCGACGCAGGTCTGGACCTCGCTCGGCTGGCTGAATTTCGGCCAGGGCGTGATCTTCGGTCTCGGGACGCTGGCGATGATGATCATGTCGGCGATCGCCGTCCAGAACGGCACGCAGACGCTCGGCGACTTCGTCTTCATCAACGTCATGCTCATGCAGCTTTCTGTGCCTTTGAACTTCATCGGCTTCGTCTATCGCGAAATCCGCCAAGGCCTGACCGATATCGAGCAGATGTTCGACCTGCTCGAGGTCGATGCCGAAATCCAGGATTCACCCGATGCAAGGGAATTGAAGATCGATTCCGGTGCCATCTCCTTCAGGAACGTGCATTTCGCCTATGATCCCGCGCGTCCGATCCTCAAGGGTATTTCCTTCGATGTGCCGGCCGGACACACGGTGGCCGTGGTCGGGCCGTCTGGCGCGGGCAAATCGACGATCTCAAGGCTGCTCTATCGGTTCTACGACATCCAGGACGGCACGATCAGCATCGACGGGCAGGACGTGCGCGGCGTCACCCAGAAAAGCCTGCGCGCCGCCATCGGCATGGTGCCCCAGGACACCGTTCTGTTCAACGACACGATCGCCTACAATATCCGTTATGGCCGCCCGTCTGCGAGCCAGGAAGAGGTTGAGCAGGCCGCCGACATCGCCCAGGTAGGGCGGTTCATCAAATCCCTGCCGGAAGGCTATAAGGCGATGGTTGGCGAACGTGGCCTCAAGCTCTCGGGCGGCGAGAAGCAACGCGTGGCGATTGCCCGCACGATCCTGAAATCGCCGCCGATCCTGATCCTCGACGAGGCGACCTCGGCGCTCGACACCGGTACAGAGCAGGAAATCCAGGCTGCACTCGACGAAGTTTCCAAGAACCGCACCACGCTGGTGATCGCTCACCGGCTCTCCACCGTCGTGGCGGCCGACGAGATCATCGTGCTCAAGGATGGCGGCATCGCCGAGCGCGGCAAGCATCACGAACTGATGGCGCATGACGGCCTCTATGCGCAGATGTGGAGCCGCCAGCTCGAAGCGACGCAGGCCGAGGAACAGCTCAAGAAGGTGCGCGAGACAGACGATCTCGGTATCGTGGTGCGCCGGGCGCCGGCAGCGGAATAACGCTGTTGCCGTTTTGTTCAGGTTTTGCTAGGGTCGGGTCAGGTTCTATAACAGGCGGGTATAGCCATGAGCGAAGACAGGATTTCGGTACCGCTATCCGACGAAAAGCGCGAATTCATCGCCGAACGGATTGCATCGGGCGACTATGCCGATGAGGCCGAGGTGTTGGATGCTGCGCTTGCGCTTCTGGAGAAGCGCCAGAAGATCGAGATTCTGCGCGCCCTGATCGCCGAGGGCGACGATGATTTCGAGCGCGGCGACTACATGACATTTGATGAACCCGGTGAACTCACGCGATATATTGTTGATAATGCCGAAGCACTGAAGTGATGCGCAAGCACCGCTTCAGCTATTCCAAGCGTGCTTTGCGCGATATCGCAGGAATTTATAACTACATTCTCCAAGACAATCCATCGGCAGCCAGACGCCTCGTAGCACTTTTGGAAAACAAAGTGATATCGCTGGCAAGAACGGGCAATGTCGGCGTGTCACCCGAATGGCTCGCGCCAGGATTACGAGCGTTTCCTATCGCGATCGATGTATCTATTTCCGGGTCCAGAATCATGAGATGCGGATAATACGAATTCTGCATGGAAGCAGCTCGGAGCTTTTTGCTTCGAATGACGAGGAATAATGGCCAAAAATAAAATCCAGTTCATCTGCCAGAATTGCGGTGCTGTTCATTCTCGCTGGGCCGGTAAATGCGACGGCTGCGGCGCCTGGAACACCATTATCGAGGAAGACCCCAACGGCGGTATCGGCGGCGGGCCTGCCAAGGCGCCGAAGAAGGGCCGGGCGGTGGCGCTGACCTTGCTTTCGGGCGAGATCGAAGAGGCGCCGCGCATCGAAAGCGGCATTTCCGAACTCGACCGCGTGACCGGAGGCGGTTTCGTTCGTGGCTCGGCGATACTGGTCGGTGGTGATCCCGGCATCGGCAAGTCGACGCTGCTGATGCAGGCCGCCGCCGCGCTTGCCCGTCGCGGAAATCGCGTCATCTACGTTTCGGGCGAAGAGGCGGTGGCGCAGGTGCGGCTTCGTGCCCAGCGCCTGGACGCTGCCGACACCGGTGTGCTGCTCGCGGCCGAGACCAATGTCGAGGATATCCTCGCAACGCTCGCCGAGGGCCCAAGGCCCGATCTGGTGATCATCGATTCGATCCAGACTTTGTGGAGCGATGTGGCCGAGGCCGCACCGGGTACTGTGACGCAGGTGCGCGTCGGCGTGCAGGCGATGATCCGCTTCGCCAAGCAGACGGGTGCTACGGTCGTGCTCGTCGGCCATGTCACCAAGGATGGCCAGATCGCCGGTCCGCGCGTCGTCGAGCATATGGTCGACGCCGTGCTGTATTTCGAAGGCGATCGCGGCCACCACTATCGCATCATGCGCACCGTCAAGAACCGTTTTGGACCGACGGACGAGATCGGCGTGTTCGAAATGTCCGACAAGGGCTTGCGCGAGGTCTCCAACCCATCCGAGCTTTTCCTCGGCGAACGCAATGCCAAGGCGCCGGGTGCGGCGGTGTTCGCCGGCATCGAAGGCACGCGGCCGGTACTGGTCGAGGTGCAGGCGCTCGTGGCTCCCACCTCGCTGGGCACGCCGCGCCGCGCCGTCGTCGGCTGGGATACGAGCCGCCTCGCCATGGTTCTGGCCGTGCTTGAAACGCATGGCGGCCTCAGGCTCGGCCAGCACGACGTCTATCTCAATGTCGCAGGTGGCCTGCGCGTCAACGAACCTGCCGCCGACCTTGCCGTCGCGGCCGCCCTGGTCTCCTCGATGAGCGGTGCGATCCTGCCACCTGAGGCGGTTTATTTCGGCGAAATCGCTCTCTCGGGGGCGATTCGCCCTGTCTCCGTCGCGTCGGCCCGGCTGCGCGAGGCATCCAAACTGGGCTTCGAGTCGGCCTTGATGCCGAGCGGCGGCGCTGATTTCGGCGATGGCAGCGGCC